>JADIYN010000027.1 GCA_016705335.1 Draconibacterium sp.
AAATAACACCTGAGAAAAATGCGCCAATAAAAACACCGACAACTTCAATAAATAACCACGACCTCAAAGGGCTTCCGGTTGTTCTGCTTCCGAATGCTGATAATAGGCTGTATTTGCATAATGTTTTGGCGCAACAGTTTTAACTATTGTAGCAACAACGCTTTTACGCCACCACTTGCGCCAAATTAAGCCTGTAATATAAATGTTGCCAACAACACCAGCCCCAGTAAAAGCCGGCTAAATATGGGTTCATAAATGGTTTTGCCTGCATATCTTAAATTTTTAACTTTTCTTTTCTTCTGTTTTCCAGTTTGGCCAGCGTCTTCAGTTTCAATTTCCTCGTATCCTGTAATCATTGCTTTAATATTCAAGTATAAGTGTGCCCTGTGGTAGTCATATAAACATGCACAATCAAAATGCAATCAGTAAAAAAGCCCCAAATGTGTGCCAGAGCGCAATTGTTCCAAGATCAAATTGGTTATCACCACCACTTCATTGGCATCAATTGTTTTGTCGAACATGTACAACAATCCCGAAATCACGACAACAGGAATCATAAACAGTTTGAATGCCAGGTATATCAACCGTTGTAGTGGGTTCAATTTTTGAAGTGCCGTTTTTTTAGTTGGATGTTTTTCGCCCTTAAACATTCCAAACAGATAAAATCTAACTTGTGCAATTAAATACTTCTGCGTAGGAATATACTGCCGCCATTCATCAAAAGCCAGGTGCCAAAAAATGGCGAAAATAATCAGCACTATCAGCGAAATGGATGCAACACGGTGAAATTCGACAGCTTTTTTAAACCCAAAAAGATGGATTGTATCATGAATTTCGAACCCGGATATTGCCAGAAAAAGCATAAGCGAAGCCTGCGACCAATGCCAAAAACGCTCAAATCGTTTATAGATATATACTTTATTCACTGTCTTTTTTTGTTAGGATTTTGATTTTCCTTTCATTTCTTTTTCGATAGGCAGTTAGTATCGCAACGAATTTATGGTTAAAAACCCCTGCTGCAGAAAGAACAACCAACCAAAGTCCTAATGAGTCGAGAATTACATTCCTGTCGCGCCCCGGCATATAAAAACCTGATAATTTGGCTAACCTTCCGTTATTTCGTGTATGACATTCAGCACAGGAAACAGAATTTTCTTTAGGTGCGACCATGTGGTTTACAGGCCAGTACATTATTGTATTTGTGAATCCATAATTACCGCTGAAAGGTAATCCAATTCGCTTCATTCCTGCTTCTGCCGCTGTATTCCAATCAAAATCAACCCAATAGGCACTGTCACCTGTTTCGGGAGCATACAGTTTTGGAATAATGAGATAGTTGTATTTTGTATCATAGATCTGGTCGCCGGTGTTTATTTTTACAGAACAATTTTTGAGTTTTATCTTCAAATGAACCGTTTAACGAATTAATCTGAATTGGATGCCTTTAATTTTGTCACCCTACTAAATAGTGGTTAGCTGTGCCGTTAAACCAAACGTAATCAGGTTGAACATTTTTTTTCCAAACAAAAGAACCTTTTATCGACATGTAATTGTGGTTTCCAAGTGAATCTTCTGTTTCAAACGGTTGCCCATTTTTCATTTTTCCGGCTTCCGACCATTTCCAGTCCATTTTTGTTGCATTTACTTTTGCATAAGTTGGAATATGGCAGGTTTGACAAGCAATTCTTGCGGTGTGCGTGTTCAGGATTTCAGCCAAGTGGGGTGTTGAAGTGTGGCACTGTTCGCAAGTTGCACGGTTTTGGTTGTCAGATGAAACTGAATACAATCGACCTTTAATTTTATGATTTGTTGCGGTGTGGCATGCGGTGCACTCAGATTCAACCCATTCGAAGCCATATGAACGTCAACATCGCGATTACAATCAAGTTGCGCATCTTCCAAATCACCGTGTTTCACATTGTTTCCGCCGCCGCTGTAAAAATGACAAGAGCCACAGTTGCTTTTTTGTGGTAACCCAACACTTTGCGCCACTTGTTCAAGGTTAACATTTCTGTCGGGATAACCTGCCATTGAAGCGCCTTTCTGATAAGTTTCACTGTTGTCATGACAAACCATGCAATCTACATTTACAGCATTTTCGTAATTGTATTCATCGTTATTTGTCATTCCAAATCCAATGTGACATTTAGCACAGGCTTGTTCGTTGGTTTTCGATCCAATACAATAATTGTTGACCACATTTTTCTTTCCAATAAATTCAATGCCGTGTCCTTCAATGTATCCGGCGCGTTCCCAGTTCCAGTGGGCCGAAGCCATTACTTCCTTCGGAGTTTCGGTGTGGCACGAAATGCAGGCAGCGGTTACTTCCTGCGGTGTTTTAAATTCTTTTTGAAGTTCAGGAAGTTTCCGGTGATCAACCGACGGAGTAGGTTTTACAGCGTATGTTTGTTTTAGTTTTTCGAGTTTAAGGTCAATTACTTCGCCCTGTTTAAAACGTTAACGGATTAGAATCACCAAAGTAATTGCAATGATTAATGCTATAGTTTTCTTCATATATTATTGATTAATATGAATGTAGAATAATTACGTAATGCAACTTCAAATTTATTAATACACAAATGTTCATATTTTGAAAATATAAATTTGCAAATTTAATGAACTCATGTTCATATGCAAATGTTTATATATTTATTCAAAAAATATTTTGAAATAGGGAGAAATGGTTGGGATAATTGTCTGTAATTAAAATAGGTATACTTAAACTACGTGAGATTTAAGTATAAAAAGTTCTGTCGATGAGTAATGATTATGGAAGTGCTGATTTCACCTTTTTCTCCAACTCCCGCAAGTGTTCCATCTTTTCGTTCCAGAAATTCGCGGATTCCTTCGTCGTGTTCCTTAACCCGTTTATTGCCAAATTCGTAGATTTTGTTTACCAAACCGTCAGAAAATCACGGTCGTGGAAACAAGGATTAAAGTACCGTCAAATTCCATCAACGCCTGCTTTAAAATATCTTTCGTGCGAATATCGAGGTGATTGGTGGGTTCATCAAGAATTAAAAGATTAACCGGTTCGAGCAGTAATTTTATCATTGCCAGCCGGGTTCGCTCGCCACCGGAAAGTACGCTCACATATTTGTCCCAATCATCGCCGCCAAACATAAATGCGCCCAGAATATCTTTTATTTTGGTTCGAATATCGCCCTTTGCAACGTCGTCGATTGTTTGGAAAACGGTGAGTTTTCATCTAAAAGTGAAGCTTCGTTTTGCGAAAAATAACCAATCATAGAATTGTGACCAAGCGACAAAGTTCCGTCGTAATCAATTTCGCCCATAATTGCTTTTACAAGCGTGGTTTTCCTTCACCATTTTTGCCCACAAATGCTACTTTTTCGCCACGCGAAATACTAAAAGTTGCATCAGAAAATACCAAATGATTACCATAGGATTTTCCCACCTGGTCGGCAATTACAGGGTAACTTCCCGATCGCGGCGACGGTGGAAAACGCAAACGTAAATGCGAAGTATCCACTTCATCAACTTCAAGGATTTGCAGTTTTTCGAGCATTTTTACCCGCGATTGTACCTGCAGTGTTTTTGAATATGTTCCCTTAAAACGTTCAATAAACTGCTCGGTTTCGGCTATCATTTTCTGTTGTTCCTCAAATGCTTTTTGTTGCTGCTCACGACGTTCACGGCGCAGTTCGATGTATTTCGAATAATTTACTTTATAGTCGTAAATGCGGCCCATTGTAACTTCAATGGTACGGGTTGTAATATTATCGACAAAAGCACGGTCGTGCGAAATTACAATTACAGCTTTTGCTTCGTTTACCAAAAACTCTTCCAACCACTGCACCGATTCAATATCGAGGTGATTGGTTGGTTCATCGAGTAAAATAAGGTCGGGTTTTTTCAGCAGTATTTTTGCCAATTCAATCCGCATGCGCCAGCCACCGCTAAATTCGCTCGTTGGCCTTTGAAAATCATTGCGTTCGAACCCGAGTCCGAGCAGAATCTTTTCTACTTCAGCATCGAAATTAATTTCACCCTGGCTGTACAACTTTTCGCTCAATTCCGAAACCTGTTCGATAATTTTGCTGTATTCATCTGATTCGTAATCGGTTCTGACCGTTAATTGTTCATTTAATTCGTCAAGCAGGATTTGCATATTCAATACTTCTGAAAAAGCCTGAGAAGCTTCTTCGAAAAGATTGCGCTGATTATCGACCATTAAATGTTGCGGTAAATAAGCAATTACCGCGTCTTTTGGTGCCGAAATTTTACCGGCAGTCGGCGTTTGAGCACCTGCTATAATTTTAAGTAAAGTAGATTTTCCTGCCCCGTTTTTACCCATCAAAGCAATTCGGTCTTTGTCGTTCACAACAAAGTTAATATCCTTAAAAAGTGTCGTCCCGCTAAATTCTACCGCCAGCCCGTCAATTGAAATCATGTATGAATTTTAAAATCAGGCGGCAAAGATAATGATCCAAAACTATTTCCCTTGATTTCTCTGTCGTTGAAAAGTTCCTGCTGAATGAAAGCCCCAAACTGTTGCTCAAAACCATCGAGTGGTGCTTTGGCAGCTGCAAATTTTACCTTGTGATTTTCGTCAAGCAGGTAACATTGTGGAAACGACCGAACTTTATATGCATCAATAAATTCGTTGTTTTCGTCAATTAGTTTTATTCCGGGAACTTCGGTTTCAGTAAAAAACTTTTTCATTTGACTTGCATCGGTTTTACGCAACACAATAAATATCTCCAGATTTTTTTGAAATTTCTGTTGAATTGCCGGCAGGTATTTCAGGTGCTCACGGCAAATTACCATTTCGGTATCAGCAAAAATGAGGTATTTGTATTTTTTATTGTTTTGATTTGTGCAGATATTTTCTCCTTCCAAACTTTTCAAACAAATTGCCGGCGCTGAACTTTCGGGTTGTAAAAAAGTAATTTTTGCTGAAATATTATTTGCCGCTTCCCTGATAATTTGGTTTTTGTGGTTTGTAAACCTAGTCGATTTCACCATTTGCAGGATTGAACTTTTATTAAAATCACCTGAATAATAAGCGTCGTGCAGCATTTTAAGCAGAACTAAATCCAATATATCGTTGGCTACTTTGTATTTTGCCTTTGTAAAATCAGCCAAAAACGAAATATTTCCCTGGTTAACAGCTTTGCGGATTTCATCTCCTTTTACTGATTTTACTTCAAAACTCAACTGTCCGTTAAAAGTTTTATTAAAGAGCTCAGTAAATGCCGGATGCAGCCAGAATTGTTGTTTTACGTTTGAAAACATTGCTGAATAATCTTCCGGTTTTAATCGAAACACTTCGGTTTCAATCATTTTCAGTGATAGCATTTTGTGGTTAACAAATGATTCATTTTTTATTGTGCCAGATTTTTTATCGAGAAAATATACAAGCGAATCGAAAATTGATCTGGATTGCCGAAAATAGAGTTGATCAAAATATTTGTCGGTTAGTTGATTTAGTTGTGAAGTAAAATCAGAAATTTGGTTGTTTAGTTGCTGTTTATTTTCGGTGGCAAACCAAAACGAAACAGGTTCGAAATAAGGGTTTTTCTGTTCGGCGAACGATTTTTCGCGTACCGGGGGAAGTTGAAGTTTGATGGTCTGGTTGGGTTCAATAAATAACATTCCGCGGTAAATTCCAAAATCACAAAAAACAAAATCGGTAGTTTGTGTTTCGATGGTTTTTGAACACTTCCCTGTTTTGTCAAATTCAAGTACAAAACAAGATTTGTTGTCGATGAAATCGGGTCCAGAATAACTGAAATTAAAGCTTCTGCCCGGCATATTTTGCATTGTCGCATTGAATTGTAACAGCAGAAAACACTGTTAATGAAAAGAAAAGAAAAAAGAAAAATGACAGTAAAACGCGCATGTTTAGCTATTTGATTTTTTGCTGTTCATTTTGAACTCTTCCATGTCGAGGCCTTTTGGAAGAAACTGGCTTGCATCGCCACCATGAAAAACAATATCGCGAATAATTGTGGCATTTACAGGAGTGTGTTCCGGCAAGGTAAGCAGGAAAACTGTTTCGATTTCGGAGTGCATTTTTTTGTTGATTTGCGCAATTGCACGTTCATATTCGAAATCGGCTGAAGTACGCAAACCCCTTAGAATATAAAGTGCACCAACTTCCTTGCAAAAATCAACAGTCAGTCCGTCGTGCAACCGCACCTCCACTTTGTCAACATCCTTAAAAACCTGGTTTATCCATTTAATCCTTTTTTCGATTGGGAAAAAAGATTTTTTGTTGGCGTTGAACCCAATCATCACAATAATCTTGTCGAAAAGAGGAATTGCACGGCGAACTATCGATTCATGACCGATATGAAAAGGATCGAAAGATCCCGGGAATATGGCAATTTTTTGCATTTTGCTGTTTTTTCCAAATTTAAGCTAAAAAAGCATTTACAAAAACGATATGCAAATTTAGTTTATTGCTTTTTTATGGCTCAATGCAAACATTAAGGATTAAAAACCGAGAATAAAACATAATTTCAATGCGCTCGTTTTTACAGTAATTATATCTTTGCGCATTATTTAATATTCAGCATTTCTGATAATTCGGGAGAAGTAATCGACAATTATATCAGCAGTCATCCTGCTACCAATATGAAACTTTTCCACCAGCCAGTGAATATGGGAAAAGGCGCTGCGCTGCACCGTGGAATTGCTGAGGCAACCGGCGATTGTATCGTAATTCAGGATGCCGATCTGGAATATGACCCACGGGAATACAATGATTTACTTAAACCTATGGCAGAAGGTAATGCAGACGTGGTTTATGGTTCGCGTTTTATGGGTGGAAATCCGCACCGAGTACTTTTTTTCTGGCATTCCGTTGGGAATAAATTTCTTACAACAGTTTCAAACATGTTTACAAATCTCAACCTAACAGATTTGGAAACATGTTATAAACTTTCAAAACAGTATTATTAAAGGACTTGAATTAAAGAAAAAAGGTTTGGTTTCGAACCTGAAGTTACTGCCAGAATTTCGCGAATCCCAAATATCCGAATTTACGAGATTGGTATTTCATATTATGGAAGGACCTACGAAGAGGGGAAAAAGATTGGTTGGAGAGATGGTTTTAGAGCGTTGTGGTGTGTTTTGAAATACAATATTGTTAGATAATTTATTTTCAAATTTCGAGTTAAAATACATTGGGAAAAAGAATTGCTGAATAATAAAACTATTTTCAGATTAAGTTTCAAATTTAAAATATTTTACAATCTGAAAAATAAAAAATATAAATTTGTGAACCGCAATGGATTTGTTCTTTAGACAATTTCTACAGGAGATTGAAATGAAGTGAATTCTTGTAAAATATCAGACCAGTCCTAAATGAAATTAAGTATAATAGTACCATTGTTTAATGAGCAGAATGATATTCTGGTGGTGTTAAACCAACTTTCTACAACAGAATACCCTTCCTGTTTGGAAAATGTCAATTTGTGATTATCGATGATCATTCAACTGATAATTCCTATGAAGTTGTTAAGGATTTATTGCTGACCGGAAGGATTTTAAGCTGTACAGACACGAAATTAATAAAGGAAAAGGGCTGCTGTTAAAACAGGCATCGGTTTAGCCACAGGCGATATTTTTAGTTCAGGACGCTGATCTTGAACTTAGTCCATCAGACATACCTGCAATGGTTAATGCAATGAAAGATTTAAATGTACAGTTTATTAATGGTTCGCGATATTTACCCGGAATTGCACGTCCTCTTGCTTCATATAAAAGATATTGGGGCAACAGGCTTTTTACTAATCTTACCTCTGTGGTAATTAATGTGAAACTTACTGATATGGCCTGTGGTTATAAATTAATTCACAGAAATCTATATGAAAAAATTGATTTGAAGGAAAATCGGTTTGGCTTTGAGGCAGAACTAATCATTAAAGCACTTCGGATAAAGAGGAACAATGTTGCAGAAGTTCCAGTGAAGTATTTCCCCAGAAATGCGGGAGAAGGAAAGAAACTGAATAATATTGATGCTTTTAAAATTCTTTGGACAATTTTCAAATACGGAGTATTACGATTTAAATAATTAACCATGTTGAATAAGAAAAACATTATTTCAAAAGCAAGTATATATTTTTGTGTGCTCTCTGGTTGTGGTTATATTAGTTGCAAGGAACTGGACCAGGACAACAAGGTAATAGTGGCTGACGTAGTAAGTTATTATGCTTGTTTACCAGCAACATTCATTTTTAATGATTTAAAACTTGAAAAGAGAAACTTATGACAACGGATTATTTTGGCCGGAACCTTTACCTGATGGAAATAAGGTAATTAAAACCAGTATGGGGATGTCAATACTATACTCTCCTTTCTTTTTCATTTCTCATGGAATTGCAAAAATTACGGGGGAAAGGGCAAATGGTTATACTTGGATTTATAAAGCAGGTCTTTTGCTAAGTGCAGTGGTATATTTGTTAATTGGATTATTGTTTTTACGACGCATTTTAATAAGTTATTTTACAGACCAAATAACAACTTTGACCATAATTACCATTGTTCTTGGTACGAATTTATTAAACTATTCAACGTATGTGCGTGTATGTCGCATTCGTACAATTTGCATTAATAAATGTATTTATATGGTTCACGATTCAATGGTACAAATCTCCAAAAATGTTCAAATTGATTCTTTTAGGCTTGCTTGGGGGTTTAATCACCCAGGTTAGACCCAGTAACATAATTGTGCTGGTTTTCTTTTTTCTCTATGGTATTTCTTCATTTGAAAACTTGAAACAAAGAATGATGTTGATTTTTACAAAAGTTTCATTGGTTTGTATTAATGGGTATTGCTTTTATTGTTTGGATACCTCAGATGATGTACTGGTATTCTATTACTGGTCATTTCTTTGTGAATTCATATCCTGATGAACAATTTTTTTGGGGAAATCCTCATTTCATTGACGGACTTTTCAGTTACCGAAAAGGATGGCTGTTGTATACACCGGTTATGATTTTTGCGCTTTTAGGGATTCCTTTTTTATTCAAAAAGCTAAAAGAATTTTCATGGTCAATATTAATTTTTATTTTATTGGCTTACTTATATTATCGTTTCATGGTGGTGTTGGTGGTATGGAGGATCTTTTGGAATGAGATCATTTGTGGATTATTATGGTTTACTTTCAATTCCAATGGCACTCTTATTCACCCAACTATGGAATCATAGAAAACTTCATAAATCAATAGTTTTAATTATTGTCTTTTTATCAGTTTTACAAAATAACTTCTTTCTGGAAAAGTATAAAAGAAGTTCAATACATTACGATTCAACTTCTAAAGCATCATTCTGGCTGTTCGTTTTGGATTTTAAGTCCATAAGGAAGGATGGGAATTATTGGAAAACCCCGATTATGCGAAAGCACTTGAAGGTATTGATGCCGTTGCAAGCGAAAAAAAGTAGGATATACTTATCGTATTTAACCTTAAGTTATAAATCGTCAATTTTTACTATTTTGTATGGTAACTCAGTGGAAAGATTAAAATATTTATGATTTAAATTGTCTATTCCCCATTCAGCCAAAAATCGGCTCCTAAAAAAATATTACTGGTCCCCTCAACATATTTTACAAGCCTGTTGACATCATTTGCAGGGAAAATAGTTTGAGTTGGGCAATTAGCCGTTATTGAACTTAACATTAAAGTTTCGAAAGAATATGACCAGTAAGTGGTATAATGCTTTGTAATTCAATACTTTCTATAATAAATTTTCAGTTGGCAACTTTGAGGTTTTAATAAGCAGTTCCTGGTTAAAACGTATTCTTTCCCTGAATGCTTTTCCCTGTAACATAATTCTATTTACGCTTATAAGTATAACCAATGTCAGGAACATTGTTTTAATTAATCTGTATTGACTATTCATTTTAAGTATTTCATTTAACAAAGGAACAGAAACAAGCAAAGAGATTGGCATAAAAGCTCTTTCCATCATCATATCCGAATCGCCCTGATTATATGTAAGAAGTGTAATTAACATAAATAAAACCGAGATGCCCAGTTGCCATAGAAGATGTAAATACTTTCTTTTTAAAATGAAAGTTATTATTAGTATGAATTCAAAGATTAGAATCCAAAAGTACAACCCGAATTTTCTGTCCAAAAAGAAATTCGTACTGTATGCCTGCGGTAATTCGAAGATGATTGAAGGTGTTTTAAACAATTCTGAAAAGAATTTCCCTTCATATGAATTTTCGTCAGTAAGGAGAACTTTTGCAACAGCCAAGCCAACAACAAAGCACATTAAAATATATGGTTTTGCCGATTTAAATTGTTTTTGATCGATGGCGCTGTATCCAATTACAAAAATAAGAGTATAAAGTGCCACCGGATGTGCAAAAAAAGAAAGAAGGATAATTAGACAAGCAAGTAGAATCTGAACAATAGTATATCGAAAGGAAGAATATTGGAGTATTGCAAAAACCAAAACCGAAAAAACAAGACTTTGATGAGTTTCAGTTACCGGATGAAAAAATGACTGACTAATGCAGATTATCAATATTAGCACAATTGACAACCCGGCAGAAGTATTTTTTAGAAGTTTTATACATATAAGAAAAATGATGAAGTATAGAAAAATGAAAGACAAAGAAAAGATTATTGTTAACAATTTCAAATTAAATCCAAGTTTAATAGCAAGAATTACTGGAATTTCCGGAAGTACTGCACCGTACCTGTATGCTTCAACATTGATCTTTTCGAAATTAATGATCTTAAAAAACTGAAATGCTGAATCAGCAAATAAAATCCGTTCTTTATAAAAATAAACTGAAGCTAAACATAAAGGACAAAAGACAAATACCCAAGAATAACAAATTCTAAGTCCCTGTTTTTTTTTATGAACATACTGATTTTCATCGCAAATAATTTGAAGTAAAATATCCACAAAAATTTTTATGCTGTTTCAAAATTGTTGAGTAATAATTTGCATATCATCAAAATAAACCGGTTCACTGCCTGCATTCCAAGGTAAACAATAGTGGACGAAAGTTTTTGATTTTCCAACAGAGTTGTGGTCAACACAATTTTTTTCCATCCGTTTTCATCACTCGTTTCAGGTTGGTCACTTTTTTGATAAAGATTTTTTTTGTTATCGATTACTATAAAAACATTATTAAAGGAACCTAAATACCAAACGATTATTTCAATTCTTTCAATTTTATTTATATCATTTATAAAAATCCCATGACTGTAAGGATCGGCAGGTGTTAAGCACAAAGACGAACTATCACTTCTGTAAAAGTTGTGTCTTAAATGACTTATTGTGTCCGCCTTTGTGCCATTGGAAAACAAAATGTGGTTTTTAGTGCCTTCTATATTTTCAAAATTACAAGTTAAAGTATCGCTTTTGTAAATTGTTTTGGTTTGAATTTGATTTTGTAATGATTTTTGAGTTTTTTTCTTCAATAAAATAACCGGATATTCCTTTCCAATAATCTCCCAATCAGGACTGTTCAAATAAATATTTCTGTGTTTGTCGTTCTCTGTCTCCGACATCAAATAATTATTATCTAATAGTGAAAAAATAATATAGTCCGCATCGTTCACAGTCGGAAAAAAGTAAATGAATTGCCTTTGTGCCAAATGGGGTGTAAATGCATTAGATGAGCTAACTTTCGCATACTTTGGAATTAATTCTAACAGGTGATTAACTTTTCTGATATCAAAAGTGGTTTCATAAAAACTTTTGTCGTAGAATTTGATTTTAGATTTATAAAAAGTCCATGGAATTTCATGGTTACTGCTGTCCATTTTATGAACCGTCATCCCTGCTGTTAATATACACAATGCAACAACCAAATACTTTTTTAGTTTAGCTGATTTCAAAGAAGTAAGTGCTAAAAAATACCGACGCAGGGACCAATGTACCACCTCAACTGAATAATAGGTTGCAAGTCCCCAGCGAAATGGGTCATCGTTCAATACTTTTTGTGCAACTATTGGAATGAACCAAATTAAATATTTAGGGCGGAATAACAGCACAAACCCACCCGAAACTAAATATACAATGTAAAACTCAAGCTTCACTCTATTATATTCCGGATTATCCAGATGATTTACAAAGAACATTTGAACAGACTTAAAAGGATGTTGAATAATGTATGAAATTGCTTCGCCCGGACTGCTTCCGAGTGCCGAATAATTAAAAAGCACATATTCTACACCCGGTGTTTCATTGGCTGGTATAAATATCTTAAACAAAAGAATAAAATAAACTACCGAAATGAATATACCTGCAAAGGAGTACAGGACAGCTTTTTTATCTTTCCAATGTAAAAGTATAAGTACAAGAAAAATAGAAATAAACCAAAGTGGCATATTCTCTCTTGAAAACAACGAAAGAATCACGATTATAAAAGCAAAGATGTACTTTTTAATCTCAAAAAAATACAGAAAAACGGGGACAAAACAAGCCGACATGATGGCAAGATTAACATCGGTGCCAAATGCTGAATACCTTCCGAATAACAAAAAAAAGTAAAGAATTACTCCTGATGTAAGCCAAATATTATCGGTTTTCAGTTGAATGAGTTTGAAGGTAAAATATGCCGCAACAAGTATTAAAACGGTTTGGATAATTATTAAAGTATATGTCCCAGTCAACAATTTAGCAACCAATATACTGGCACAAAATACATAAGTGTAAACGAAAAATGATCTTGTAAAAAATTCCCTCTAAAAGTTGGCAAAGGACTAATCCTAAAATGAGAATAGTTCCAGAAGGCAAAGTTATAATTGGCATAGTCATAGGTAAATGTTTTAAAGAGATAATGGTTACCTATGCCAATAAATGATATTAACAGGCCAAATAGAACCAGTAAGATGACAGGAATACTTTTTTTTTGAAAATGAAGCCTCACAGGAATGGTTTTACTTTATGCCAAATATATATTTTTTCGCTAACATCTATTATAGAATGACTTTGTGATACACTGAATCTATTTCAAATACTTTGATGCTCAAATCATCAAAATATGCTACTTCTTTTCTGGGGTTGTAAGGTATATTTTAAGGTTTTTGCCTTCCATTACAGGATTGACATACAAGTTTATCCGTAATAATTCCCAATCGTTATCATCAAATTTTATTGCTTCATTTTGAGCTTGGTAAAAGATTTGGGGATCATCAGCTGCAATAACAAGATAACCATTTGATGAGTTTGATTTTCTCCAAACATCGATTTGATAATGTTCTCCGATTTTCGTGTTCTTCAAATTGTAATCTAATGCAAACGGATTTGATTTTTCCAATTTGATTGAATATTTGCCTGATCTAGCATCCTCGGCTGAGATAGCATTAACCGGACCGAACACTTCCGAATTTGATCCTGTAAAATACTTTTTGTCAGAAGTAAACTCATCGGCATTGAAATTAATAGTAAGACCAACTTGTTTAATGCTATCTTTTTCGGGACGTGTATATTTTAAAGTGTCAAGAATATATATGTTTTGAGGATTGCCGCCATAAACCTTTTTTAATGGAAACCCGAGTTTTTCCATTTCTATTATTTTGGAGGTATCGGCGGGAGCATTCATCAATAAAATCTTACTGCCGTTTGTTTCAATTATTTCCTGAAGAGATGTTTTCAGATTCCAATTTAAGTATGTATTACTTGATAATTCAAAGAAATAGGTGCGTGGGTACATTTTCTTCAGATAAGGAAGCATTTTCCCTTTGGCAAAATCGTTCCCGAATTTCAATCCCGTAAATTTATTTATTGAATAGATGTAATAATTGATTTGTGTATAATTCTCAAAATTTTTTTCTACCCATAAATTTGTCGAATCTATCTCTTCGCTTGCTGCTTTGTATTGTCGGTTTGATATTATCATTTTTGCCGGATGGTTCCATCCAATAAAAAAAACAAGGCTAATAACAATGATGGGCAATAAAAATAATTTCAACCCATTTGTCTTGGCAAGTTTTAAAATGAAATCAATATTAATATATAATGAAATTCCTGAAAGCAGAAGCACTGGAATAAGATAATGGTTTCCCACCATAATGTTTTGCCACAAGCAATATCCCAAAAACGAAAACACCAAAGAAACCAGTTAAGAATTTTAATTCCCAATGAAAAAGTTTTGTTTTTTTAATCAACAAAATTGTAATGACAGTAAAGGTTGTTACTGACATGGCTACCAAAATCAGTGGGTTGCTACCAATAATTTTCTTAATATTGGGAAAATAAGTTTTGAAATCGATAAATTGATTCTCGCCATGACCGTAAATGCCCGAATGGTTTATCATATTCCTGAACCAATAAAACATGGCATCATACTCTGGTATGGCTGGAATAGTGAACAGTATAAATGAAGGAACCACACCCAATAAATATAGGACTTTACTTTTCACCCTTGGAAGCACGATCAAAGGGAAAATAGTTAACGGTAAAAATGTAGCTTTTGTGCCTAATCCAGCACCTGTAATCAATGCAAAAAGAATTACATATTTCCAGTCATTTTTATCTTCATCGTGATAATACCAAAATATAAGGATGACATACAATCCGGTTAAGAAAAACAATAATGGTTCTGGTGAAAGGCTGGCAAATGTAATACTCAAAATATAGCTTGAAACTAACATGCATAGCTGCATAAAAAGTGCACGCCATACCGAATTTGTTTTTTTGAAAACTATCCATCCAAGCAAAAGAAGAAAAACTGAGTTTAACACAACCATTACTTTTCTTATGCTTTCAATAAATCCCCTGGTTGCCTTAAGACATTTTCAACTGCTCTGTCGTTTTCAGTTTGAAGAAATAAATGCTTTACTCCTATAGTTACCGCACTGAGTTGTATTAAAGTGGTTCCAGGGTTATCGATGTGGCCAACACTCTGTAAATCACAAATACACAATGCATTCATTAAATAGATATACTCTGGATCATTAGGATAATTATTTCGATTAAAATTCAAACCGGCCCAAAGAAAAACAAGAGGAATAATTACTACAATATGTTTGACAAAACTGTATTTTTCTTTCATTATGCCTTGTTTATCAAGTCTTTAACTTCTAGTTAAAACAAATAAAAATTATCGTTTTCGTAAAAGATAATATTGTTGGCCAATCCCCATTTTGCAACCTAAATTGAACAGAAGTTTTAAGACACCTAATCCATAAATACTGCTATTTTTAGGTTTATACTCGATGCATCGTCAAAATATTTTGTAGGGCATGTTATTTCTGCAATTTCAAAACCTGCGTACCAGATTTGTGCAAGCATTTGATTATCAAAAACAAAATTATCAGAGTTGACATTGTAATTTACAGTTTCCAGAACCTCTCTTGTAAATGCCCTGTAACCGGTGTGGTACTCCGAAAGTTTTGCATTCATTAAAATATTCTGGAAAAGTGTTAACCCGCGATTGGCAATATATTTTATCACCGGCATTCCACCTTTTAATGCACCCTTCCCAAGAATCCTTGAACCCAAAACCACGTGATATAATCCGCTGCCCAGTAAATTTGCCATAGCCGGAATCAGTTTTGGTGTGTACTGGTAATCAGGGTGAAGCATAATTACAATGTCGGCGCCAATTTCGAGGGCTTTGTTGTAACATGATTTTTGGTTACCGCCATAACCTTTGTTAAACTCGTGTTCCACAATGTGCTCAATACCAAGATTTTTCCCAACTTCTATAGTGTTGTCCTTGCTCAAATCGTCAACAAGAATTACTTCATCAACAATATTAAAATCGATTTCGTTATAGGTAATTTCGAGTGTTTTTGCAGCGTTGTAGGCGGGTAGTACCACTACCACTTTTTTGTTATTGATCATGTTTTACTGATTATTAGCTGATGAAGTACAATATTTATTGTTGCTTTTCGAGTTTTCTTTTTTTTGCGTTTTGGCTTTTCTTGATCAATTTTACCAATATGTACAAAATTGAAATTGGAATAACCAGGTACAAAAACAGGTTAAAACTTATGAGCTCACGGTATAATGAAATGGCAAGTAATCCAACAAAATAAATGAAAAGTGAGTTGTATTCTTTCATTACAACTTTTCCCCAGTTAAAACTATAACCTTTAAAAGCTGAACCCAGTTTCGATAATTTTGGGATAAGTGCGTGTACATTCTTGCGAAACAAATCAAACTGTTCACCAAATTTTCCGAAAAGAAAATCTTCTTCGGCTTTTATAATTGCGTAGTAAATAAAAAGGTAAACCGGGAAAATAATAAAAGTAAACAATGCTGAGTTTGCAAATATTCCGAATCCCAGTAAAATTGACAAATTACCCAGATACATTGGATTCCGGCAAATGCTGTAAATTCCTTCAGTTACGAGTTTTTCGGCATAAATCGTACGGTTTTTCCCACCGCGAACAATATATTCAAGTCCAATTGTTGTGCAGCGGGTTGTAATTCCAAAAATAATAATTGCCAACCCCACCACTAATGCGAGTGTTTCGTTGGCAAACACAACCGGAGTTGGAATAAAAAGTGTTGCATAAAGCACCGGGAAAAGAAATTGCGGTAGTGAAAAAGAAGTTTCCGATTTTTACAATCATAATTTTAGTTGTATTATTTAAGTGCCACCATTCCGGCAAAATTGTACCATTTGAAAAAAGTTTCGCATGAATGAAAACCGGCTTCAGTAAGCATTTCAATGTTTTCGCTCACTTTGTACGGAATCAGAACATTTTCCAACATTTCACGTTTTTGCGAAATTTCCATTTCATCGTAATTGTTACGCCGTTTAAAGTCGTAATAATATTTTATGAACTCGCGGTTGAACACAGTACTTTCGGCTAATACCTTTTCGATAAGGATTATCGCCCCCACCCGGATTAAGCTGGTTGTAAATCGATTGAATCAGTTTCTGCCGGTTTTTTGGCCTTACGAATTGCAGAGTCAGGCAAAGTACAACAGTTGAAGCATTTTCAATTTTAACTTCTTTATCCAAATCTCCTTCAACAAGCGTCAGCGGGCGTGTAAATGAGTTGCGTTCAAGGTTTATCCGGCATTTTTCGAGCATCTCCTTTGAATTGTCGATACCCACAAATGGGATTGACTGATCAAGCATAGTATTTAATGCCAAAAAAGTTGTGCCTGTTGAACAACCCAAATCGTACAGCGCTGTATCAGGTTTTGCATAATCACGCGCAATTTCGCTAATCATGCGGTGGATTTCGAGATAAAACGGTACCGAACGTGTAACCATATTATCGAAAACCCGAACCACATTTGCATCAAACTTAAAATCACTTGACTTTTCAAATTGATCTTTGAAAATCTGATCTTCTTCAGTATTCATTTTGTATTGTTTTTTTAAAGAGTGTCAAAAATAAAATAATTTTTCGGGAAACTCATTAAGTTTAAATATTCTGTTTGAGTGACAAACATTTGCAGCATTTACTTACTCAACCTGATTTGGCTCACTTAGTAATGAATAATAACAAATCAATGCTTTTTCAAAGTTTTAACTTTCCCATAAACCGGGTGGCAAAAGTTGCAAATGTCACCACCGACACCGAACTGATTGGCATTAAAATAGCAGCAATGACAGGCGAAAGATTTCCGGTAAGAGCGATTGAAATACCAATGATATTGTAAAAGAAAGAAATTGTAAAACTGAGTTTAACGATATTCAGAGAAGTTTTGGTAAACCGGATAAATTTGGCCAGCCGTTGAAACTGCGCCGCTTCTAATACAGCATCGCTGGCAGGTGAGAAATGATATACTTTATCGGCAACTGTGAGTGCTATCGCTTTGCATCAATGCCCCTGCGTCGTTCAGCCCGTCGCCAGTCATTAAAATGGTTTCCCCTTTTTCCTGAAGTTCCTTGATAAATTCAGCTTTATCGGCAGGTTTTTGATCGAAAAACATTTTGTCTTTTTCAAAAAATCCTGTCAGATTTTTAGCTTCTGCATCATTGTCGCCTGAAATCAGATATATTTTGAATTTCGATTTTAATGTTTTCAAAACTTCTCCAAACCCTTCGCGATATTTGTTACTGATGGTGTAAAAACCTTTAACTTTCTCATTGACAGAAACAAAAACTATCGAACTTTCGCGGGTTGATTCACTTTTTTTATTGCAAACATATTCTTCGGAACCAATTTTTATATTGTAGTTGCCTGCTTTTCCAAAAATGCCTCTCCCTGCAACTTCAACAAAATGTTCGGGAGATTGATAGTTTAAATGACGATAAGAAGATGAAATAGAATGACTTAAGGGGTGAGTGGATTGTTTTGAAATCGAAAAAACAGCATCCATTTCCTCTTTGGATAGTGTTTCACCGGAGTAATTAATTTTAGTTTCGTTGGGTTGCGTGATAGTGCCTGTTTTATCGAACACAACCACCGAGATATGCGACATTTTCTCAATAACTCCTGTGTTTTTTATATATAATCCCGCTTTCCCGAAAATACGCATCGTGTTTCCAAAAGTAAACGGGATTGAAAGTGCCAGCGCACATGGACAGGCAATAATTAAAACTGATGTGAAAACAAAAATTGCCGTGTGGGTTTCGCCGTTCCAAAACCAGAATGCAAACCCGGCAATGGCAATGGCAATAATAATGACAGTAAAATACTGGCTAATTTTATCGGAAAGGGTTTTTAGTGAATCTGAAGGTTTTTCGTATGATTTATCCTGGTTCCAGAGTTTTGTTAAATGACTTTGATTTACCTCTTTTTGCACTCTTATTTTGATAATTCCACCCATTTGGCGGCCACCTGCATAAATAAAATCTTCTGCTTTTTTAACAACCGGGCTTGATTCACCGGTTACAAAACTGTAATCAATCTGGCCCTCCCCATCAATCAAAATTGAATCAGCAGGAATCAATTCCTTGTTCCGGATTATCAGTTCATCATCCATTACAATGTTTTCGAGCAAAATACTCTCTTCTATTTGTTTGTTGATTTTTGTAACTGCAATGGGGAAATATGATTTGTAATTTCGCTCAAACGAAAGTGCCTCGTACGTATGGCTTTGATACCATTTACCCACAAGCATAAAGAATATCAGTCCCGAAAGGCTGTCGCAATACCCCGAACCACCGGTATGGAATATTTCGTAAGTTGTTACTAAAAACAAAACAATTATACCAAGTGCAATTGGCAAATCGATGCTTATATTTTTCTTCAGCAGGTTTTTAATTGCCGATATATAATAATCGCTGCCGCTATAAAACACTACAGGTATAACAAGTATGTAACTCAAAATACTGAAAACCGATTGCAGATTGTCATTCAGCGGTTCGCCATTAAAATAGGCGGGTAAACTGTATGTCATCACATTAATAAAAACAAAACCCGCAATTCCAATTTTGTAAAGCAGCTTTTTATAAGACTGATTGTCCTCTTTTTTGTCGCTCATACTCTGCGAAAGATCAGGTATATAGTGAATCGATGAAAGCAGTTCAACCAATTGGCGCAATGTAATTACCGATTCATCAAATGTAATGTCAACCTCCTTTTTTGTGAAATTTACAAACGAATACCTGATACCTTTATTTAGTTTTTCAAGATTTTCGAGCAACCAAATGCAAGATGCACAATGAATTACAGGAATAAAAAACTTTACTTTCGAAATATTGCCTTCGCTGAAAGTGATAAGTTTTTCTTTTACTTCAGCATTGTCCAAAAATGCATATTTATTGCCAAACTCGGTGGTGGTTTCCAGTTTTACTCCCGGCGTTTCCTCAAGTTTGTAGTAATTGTATAATTTATTTTCATGCAACAACTGGTAAACCGTTTTGCATCCTTTACAGCAAAAGATCTTTTCTTCCCAAATCACAGGTGTTTTCCCGCAATCGGCGCCACAGTGGATGCAATTATTTGTATTTGATTGGTTCATGAAACCAGCGACCTGATTTACGACTTATTAATAATTGTTGAAATATATGAAATGAAGTCCTTCATTTCAGTAAACATTTCAATGACCACCAATTCTTCGAATTCTATAAAAGTGTCGTAATCCCCTTTTGTTCTACGATTATATGCCTTATTGATAATCTTGCCATATTTCGGATCGACCAATCCCTTATGAATGAAATTTCTATTAAACCAACCCAAAAGTTGAGTATGCTTTGAAGTTTCAAATTGATTTGCAGTTCCCAAAGCTAAAAGTGAATAAAACATACCATAATAGATTCGGTTTATAGCTGAACGTAAGCGCTTATTTTCCAACAAGAGCTCCACATCCAATATTGTTTCCCGGGCTTGTTCAAGTCTATAAAGAATCAAACTTTCCCTATCTTTCTCTTCAATGGTCATGCGTAAATTCCAGACTTTATTGCTTTGCTATAAACAGCTTGCCTTCCCCGAACGGAATTAATTTCCGATTCTGCTAAAATGTGTACATCAAAAATTATATCGTACTTTATACCAATTTCATAGCACAAATCAAGTATTATATTTTCATCATTACCGGAATATTCCTTTCCTAGAATTATCAATATATCATAATCGGAGAATTCATGCGACTTTCCGGTTGCCTGGGAACCAAAGAGAATGACATCATTTACTGAATTATTAAAATTTTTAATTAAATGATTCTTTAAGATTTGTAGTATTTTGGACTTGCTCACCATGAAAAACAATTTTTTCTAAAAGTACAAAAAATGTCTAAACTCTGCGAAAATCATTTCTTCGAACAACAATCCCCTTTTGGTTCCTGAATCAGACTTGAAGTATTTTTTTCAAGACTCTTTTCGAATTTTTGCTCAATCTTTTGCTTTTCGGGACTTAAATACGGTATTCCCAAACTTAACCCGCGAAGGATAAAAAGCAACCCAACCACAATCACCATAACCGTAATTAGTTTGTTTATTTTTCTTCTGATTGCCTGACTCATAATATTTCCGGCCAACGAAATGGTAAGTAACATCGGGATAGTTCCCAGCCCAAAGAGTATCATATAAAGTGTGCCCTCAGCGGCATTGCCGGTTCCAATTGCACCGGCAATGGCCATATAAACCAAACCGCACGGCAATAAACCATTGAGCATACCAATAAAAAAAAGGCTTTGAAACGAACGGATTGAAAACATTTCGCCAATACGTTTTTTGAGTTTCCCAACAAATGAAAACATGCTTTTGTCCATTCGATACTGGTTTTGAAAAGTGCCGGAAACAACACGGAAATAATCATCACAACACCCATTATTACAGATATCTTTTGCTGAACACCGATCATTTGAATTCCTTGTCCGAGCACCCGAAAATAGCACCCATTATTCCGTAGGTAATCGTTCGGCCCACGTTATAAAGTGTTCCTCCAAATATTTTTTGGAGAACCGTATTTCCGTGAAGTGGCAAGGCAATTGCAATTGGGCCACACATTCCGGCGCAATGGAAACTTCCCATCAAACCGAGGACAAGAGCTGAAAATAAAATTGCCATTTTTTAAAAATTTATGTGATGATTTGAATTTCAGGCATCAGGAAAAAGAACATACAAAAGTATTTTTACTGAATAACCACTGGTTTATCGATTTCGTATTTCAATCCTGCAGAATACCATGAAAGTTTTATAATATATCTACCTGAAACCAGATTGCTTCTGTTGATATTCAGGCTGTTTTCAGTAAAAATCATGGGGAATGTAATATCCATTTTACTGCTTGAAGGGCGATATAAAAGCACTCTCCCCGAATCCAGCTTTGAAACAATCGATTTTTCAAAATCAACCTGCAAATGGTCATCTTTTAACAAAACCTGAATTGAATCGGTTAAAGCAAGAGAACGGGCATTTACATTCATTTGGTCGGTGTAATCAACTCCTTTTTCATAATAATCCTTGTGCACAAGGTTTACATCCTGTCTCATTGCAAATGTGATAAACACTGCACAAGCCAGCAAAAACAGTATCAAAAAAATTAAAATCCCAGTTCCCCAATTGAATTTCATGTTAATGAATAATTCTATTTCGTTGGTCCGACAAAGGTAGTTTTATAAGTTTCGATCAACTCGTTATTACTGAAAATTCCAAATTCAACTTCAGTTTTATCACTTTTTAATTCGTTTTCGGAATAAAAGTATGAAAGTTGATTCAAACATAGCCTGATCTTTAATATCCATGGTACTTCCAGCCATTTTTATTTCCCCTTTGTGTGAAAGGATACGTATTTCCAGCGGAATTTTATCATGGGTTTTATTTACTATTTTAATGTTATATAAATTCGAAATTGTGTTGTCTGCATTCTCCTGAAACAGCAGCCCTGGCGTCCGTAAAATGGTTGTTTCAACCGCCGGACGTGAAAGTAAAGTATAAATAAAGAATGAAAACAGAATAACTAAAACGGCTGAATACGCCTTGTTCCGGGCATTCCAGGTGGTTTTGTGTCCGTTTTTAATTCCTTCCTCTGAATCGAAACGGATTAATCCGGGAGGTTTTTCGGTAATCTTCATTATTTTGTTGCACTGGTCAATACAAGCTGTACAATTGATACACTCCAGTTGCGTTCCATTTCTTATATCAATTCCGGTAGGGCACACCGAAACACATTGGTGACAGTCGATACAATCTCCTGTGCTTTTTGCCCCACGTGGTTCTCCACGAACATAATCATAACTTACCATTATCGATTTCGAATCGAGCAAAACTCCCTGCATTCGACCGTAAAGACAAACCATTGTACAAATTTGCTCGCGGAAAAAGGAATAAATCCAATAGAAAATACCCGAAATAATCATCATTACAATAAAACCGGAGAGATTACTACTGATTGGCTCCCTGATAAGTTGCAGCCATTTTTCAGAACCAATAAACCACATTAAAAATGTGTTTGTCATTGCCACTGCAATCACAATAAAAATAGCGTGTTTTGATGATTTTTTGATGATTTTTTCCGATGTCCATGGGCCATTGTCGAGTTTGTATCTTTTTTTGTAGTCGCCTTCGATAAGGAATTCGATTTTGCGAAAAACCATTTCAAGAAAAATGGTTTGAGGACATGCCCAACCACACCACAATCTTCCAAAAGTAACTGTAAAAAGTACTACAAAAAGTACAAACGAAAGCATTAACAGCGCAAGTATAAAAGTATCCTGTGCCCAAAATATAGCGCCAAAAATGATGAATTTCCTATTGGCGATATCCAGTAAAATCAAAGGATGACCATTTATTCTAATAAAAGGAGCACCAACAAAAAACAGCAGTAAAATCCAACTAAGAATTGTTCGTCGGGTGTACCATTTCCCAGAAGGTTTTTTTGCGTACACCCATTTTCTTGCCCCCTTTTCATTCATGTTTATTGGGCGATCCCGAAAGGTAAGTTCTTCTG
Organism: Draconibacterium sp.; assembly: GCA_016705335.1. GTDB lineage: Bacteria > Bacteroidota > Bacteroidia > Bacteroidales > Prolixibacteraceae > Draconibacterium. The sequence goes on from JADIYN010000027.1 coordinate 23,248, forward strand.
ACATATATGCCCCCTAAATCCCCCGGAGGGGACTTTTAAAAATTCTGTTAAATTTTGAAAATCTTATATAAAAATCGTTTAGTATTTTACCGAAACCGATGTTCAACTAGAACGTTATTTCTCCCCTCCTTCGGAGTCCCGATAATTATCAGGAGGGGGAGGTTTTCGGGTGGCTTTTAATTACATTTCTCCCCCTGAGCCGCTTTCGCATTTGCAGGGTTTGAGCCTTTTAATGATATTATGTAACTTGCAACTTTCTGAATCTTCTCATCGCTCATTTGTCCTTTAAAAGTAGTCATCCCCTTGGCAGGAACTCCGTTTTTTATCACATTGAACACATCCTGAAATTTACAGCCATGTATATAGTATTCATCGGTCATATTTGGCCCGATAGCATTTCCTTCGCCATTCAAACCGTGGCAGGCAAAACAGTTCATCTCTTTATAAATCGCTTTTCCTTCATCAACAGAAGTTGCATCAATGAGAAGTATTAAATCTTCGGTTGATTTATTTGCAATTTTATATTCATTATCATGCATTGCCGACTTTCTGGCATATTCCGCATCCTGGTGATCACCTTGTTTCAACCAAAAATAGTAAGCGCCATAAATTATCGAGAATCCGATGGTAATGTAAAAAAGTGCCATAATCCAACGTGGTGGCGGGTTATCTAATTCTTGATTCCGTCATAATTGTGGTCCATGAGTTTTTCATCATGCAGTTCACTTTGGTTATTTGTTGTTGCCATTTCTTTCTATTTTTTAATTATGATGGAATAGAATCTCCCGGTTCATTATCATTTAAAATTGAATTTTTTATAATGTCTGCCTCTTTGTTTGGCATTCTGTATGTTTTTATTGAAATCACTATAAACAGGGTTACAAAGATGAGTAAACCAACAATGTAGTATATTTGAATGCCTTCAATATTCTCCAATAAGTTGCTTACAATCTTCATTTTACTTCTTGTTTATGACCGTCAAAACATAGCTCGTCAATTGGGTAATCTGTTTTTCGGAATACTGGTTTTTATAAGGATCATCCCCTTTGCAATGTTTCCTTCTGAAATTTGGTGATAAACCTGCGCCGGTGAATTTCCGTGTATCCATTCATTATCAGTTAAATCGGGAAAAGCAGGAGGAATACCTTTCCCTTCCGGTCCATGACAAACTGCGCAAACCGTTGAGAAAATTGCTTTTGCAGCCGCCAGGTCCGATTCGCTTGTTAATAACACGACCTCTTTTGTGTTTTGCTGAACTGCGGCACCCGTTGTGTCTGCAGGAACCAAAGAAATTGGTACAACTTCTGCAGGTGCTGAAGGAGGTAGGCGTAATATCTTTACCCAATTTGTGCATATATGCAATCATTGCCACCATTTGTTTTGTGGGTTCAATTTCAATATTTGATGCTTTTAGGTCATCTACAATTGTTTGTGCCTGTTTCATCAGGTCATCAACAGCAATTTTATCATAATCTTCCGGGATAGGAACACCAAGCGTTTGCATTGCCCTTATTTTTGCAGGAATGATTTCAGTATCAATCTCCTTTTTTGTAAACCATGCATAATTAGGCATAATTGACTGCTCATTCATTTTTTGCGGATCAATAAAATGGTTGTAATGCCATGCAGCATTTTTATACATTGGCCCGCCCAAAACCCCGGCACGAGCTAAATCAGGACCGGTTCTGCGTGACCCCCACTGGAAAGGATGATCATATACAAACTCACCAATCTTTGAATATTCTCCATAACGATCTGTTTCCCATCTGAATGGCCTGACAACCTGTGAATGACAGGTATAACAACCTTCTGAAACGTAAATATCACGACCTGCAAGTTCAAGCGGTGTATAAGGTTTCACCGAATCAATGGTTGGTATGTTTGATTTTATGAAGATCATCGGAATAATTTCAACAGCACCGCCAATTGCCAGTGCAATAAAAACCACGATTGAAAAACGAACACCTCTTCTTTCCATCCATCGATGAATTGATTCCTGTGCGGGATTGCGCGCTCCCTTCAAAACCAGGGCAGGTGCTTCGGCAGCTTCGTAATTTTCGAAAGTGCCGATAGCCATTGTTTTAAAGAGATTGAACATCATGATAATAAATCCAGTTACAAACAAAGTTCCACCAACAATTCGGATTGAATACATTGGCAAAATTTGAGTCAGTGTTTCAAGAAAGTTTGGATAGGCCAAAAATCCTTCGGGAGTGTATTCTCTCCACATAAGCCACTGTGTAATTGCTGCCCAGTAAAGAGGTATTGCATACAGCAAAATGGCTAAAGTTGAAACCCAAAAATGAATATTTGCTAATTTTTCAGAAAACAGTTTTGTCCTGAAAAGTTTAGGTACAAGCCAATACAGCATTCCAAATACAATTCCACCATTCCAGCCCATTGCAGCAATATGAACATGACCAATAGTCCAGTCAGTAAAATGGGTTATTTGGTTTACTGATTTCAAAGACATCATCGGGCCTTCAAAAGTTGACATTCCATAAGCAGTTACAGCAACTACCATAAATTTAAGTGCTGCACTGTCACGAACCCTGTCCCATGCACCGCGTAAAGTTAAAAGTCCATTTATCATCCCTCCCCACGATGGGGCAATTAACATGATAGAGAAAGTTACGCCAAGAGCCTGCGCCCATTCAGGTAAAGCCTGATATAATAAATGGTGCGGTCCGGCCCACATATACAGAAAAATCAACGACCAAAAATGAATGATTGATAGTTTATATGAATAAATTGGTCGGTTTGCAGCCTTTGGCAGATAGTAATACATTAATCCAAGAAATGGTGTAGTAAGGAAAAATGCTACTGCATTGTGCCCGTACCACCACTGAACAACAGCATCCTGTGCTCCAGCATAAATGGAATAACTTTTTGTGAGCGAAACTGGTAATGCAAATGAATTAACAACATGTAAAATGGCGACTCCCAGAAAAGTTGCCAAATACCACCAAATAGCAGCATAAATGTGTTGTACTCTTCTAATTACTATTGTACCAATCATATTCCAACCAAAAACAACCCATACAACGGCAATTAAAATGTCAATAGGCCATTCAAGTTCGGCATATTCCTTTGCAGTTGAAATCCCAAAAACAAACGACAATGCTGCAAGAACAATTATAAGTTGCCATCCCCAAAAATTTATTGCACTTAAAATATCACTAAACATTCGGGTTTTAAGAAGTTTCTGCATCGAATAATAAACACCGGCAAAAATAGCATTCCCTACAAATGCAAAAATGATTGCGTTTGTATGAAGAGGACGCATCCTTCCAAATGTGGTGTATTCAAGCCCCAGATTAAAAATTGGAAAAGCCAGTTGAAGCGCTATCAACAAGCCAACAATGACTCCAACAATTCCCCACACCACTGTTGCGAGGATAAATAATCTTACAATTTTATTGTCGTAAAAGAATTTTTGATTTTCCATAAGTTTCGCTTTATTTCGTTTGATTTTTTATTCTTATCTGTTTCCTCGTTTACAACTGAATCGTCGTCAAATAAAATCCGAATCGAGGGAGTTTTGTTATCGCTAAACTGTCCGGTTTTGACAGCCCAAATAAATGCACCCAAAAAAATTAATGCGGCAAACAAACTAACTCCGATTAACAGATAAAAAATATTCATTTTTTTTGTTGATTAATTTTTACTGAACCGTTTAATCTTAAACAGTTGGAAAACGACATATCCAATTGCAAACCAGGCTGCTCCAACTGCTCCTATATATGAGAGCAATAACCACAACTGTATATTTTCGTTTGTTGACCAAAGAATTCCGGGCTGTATTAGTTTTTGAACCTGTTTGTTTTGTCCAACCTTTGCTTTATTCAAGGATACAACATCAGCAATATAACTGTCATCGAGTGATACAACTATATTTACAAAACCTTCTTCGTCACCAATAAAAGATTCGGGAATTTTAAACTCTGCCCTGCCATTGACGTCAGTTTGTACATTCCCAATTTCGATATTACCAAAATATTTTTTTGCACTTATTGAAATAGGAGCGTTTGGTAAAATTGCGAAAGCACCATTAGTTTCATATTCTGCAAACACTTCAACCTTCTTTTCCTGTTCGTTAACTGATGCCAGAATTTTTGCCTTTACTTTTGGCGCATCAATTAAAAGTGCTTGTCTGGCCGGGTTGAAATTCATGATAAAATTCACAATCCTCCATTTATCATCATCGGAGATAGTTGCTTTAAATTGCGGCATTCCGGCCCGACCGGTTGAAATCTTATAATAAATTTCTCCTTCTGTATTTTTTTACATTTTTTCTGATGCAATGTCAACCGGAGGCAGAACTAATGGTAATACATTATTTTTCCCCGGATCGCCATGGCACGATTTGCAATTTTGATAAAAAAGTTCTTTCCCTTTTTTAACGTTTGCAAGATTATATTCCAACGGGTTTTTAATATCTTTTTGATCAGCAGGTACTTCCCACTCCTGCGCTGAAACCTGTATTGCCAAATACAGGATTGCTATTAATACCAGGTTTATTTTTTTTCTCATGGTGACTTAGTTTCTGGGTTTTTCAGAAAGATACTTTTTATCGATCCCTTTATCTTCGGCATATTCCCAAATGGTTATTACCGGAAAAAGTTTCGCCAATACCGAAATAATAATTAGTGCGGAAACAAAGGAGAATATGGTAATCATTACTTCGATGCTTGTCGGGGCATAATTATGAAAATTTTCAGGAACGTTTTGCACAGGTAAAAATGGATGCTCAAGGGTTGGTATAACAATAATATATCTTTTTACCCAGGCTGAAATAAGCACTACTGAAGATATTATTGCAATTGGAAGCGGTTTACGAAAATAATTAAACAAAAGCAGAACAATTGGAAGTACCAGGCCAGCTCCCTGTGCAATCCAAAACATAAGCGAAAAATTACCCTTAAACAACTCTTTAAGGTGAATGCCGTCAGCAGCCTTCATTTTATATCCCGGTACGAGATATTCGTTTATATTGAAATAAAGATAAACGAGGCATACAAAAACAAGGAGTTTCCCCATGTAGTCGAAATGAAGATCTTCAAAATATTCTTTCAATCCAAAACGTAGCCGGTAAACATACATTACGACTATAACTGCTGCAGTGCCGGCAACGAAAGCACCTGCTACAAAATAAGGCCCTAAAATGGCAGTGTCCCAACCCGAACGTAAAGTTGCTGCAAATAACCACGAAGTAACTGTATGAATTGATAGACCAACAGGAATAATCAACAACATTAGTACCCGCAGAGCATGATAAATTGTTTTATATTGATCAGGATTTCCTTTCCATCCAAGCGCCAGAATTGTATATAATTTCAACTTCCACTTTGGCAATTCATGGCCCATCCTGTCGCGCATTAAAGCGAGATCAGGAATTAGAGGTATATAAAAAAGTAAAATTGAAATAGCCAAATAAGTAGTTATAACTGTTACATCCCAAATAATAGGCGAAGCAAATCTTCCGTGAAGGAAAATATTCAAAAACCTGTCGGGGCGCCCCATGTCCATAACAATAATAATTCCTGCCAGGGCAACAAAGGCAATGGCAACCTGTTCAGCCACGCGTGAAATTGGTTTTGCCCATTTTATTTTCAGCAAATGGAGTGCTGAGCTAATTAAAAACCCTATTAAACTAACTGCTACAAAAAATACAAAATTGGCAATGTACATTCCCCATGAAACGTAATCGCGCATTCCTGTAACACCCAATCCAGTTTTAATCTGCACTATCCAACCCCAAAGACCTACACCTGCAAACATGATTAAAATGAAAAACCAAAACCGGGTTAATTCATCTTTTTTTACTATCGATCGAGTTAAATCGAAAGTAATTTTATCAAGCAATTTCCGCGAATCTGCGGGCGATTCAATTTTTTCCATCGTTCAGTTTTTTTCTCGGTTATGATATGTGGCTTTGTTCAATTTCTCCCTGAAAAGGGAAAGCTCTATCTTTTGGTGGCAGGTAATAAACCCTTGGTTTGGTTCCCAGTTCTTCCATTAAAGTATAGGCTGCATTGTCTTTTATCAATTTGCTGAAATTTGTTGTTTCCTTGGTGGTTCCATTTGTTACAGCATCTTCGTTACGGTCGCCAAACCAATAAACACCATTAGGACAAGCAGAAACACAGCTTGGGAGTTTTCCATCTCTCAAACGGTCTGCACTAAAAAGACATTTCGATATTGTGCCTCTTTTTTGCGGAACATTTGCTTCAATATTATATGTAACGCCAGCATATTTTTCGGCATCCCGTGGTTCGAACCAATTAAAAACCCTTGCAGAATAAGGACATGCCGCAATACAAAAACGACATCCGATACACCTTTCATTATCGATTAAAACAATACCATCATCACGTTTAAATGTTGCATTTACAGGGCAAACCTTTGTACATGGCGGATTATCGCAATGTTGACATGGTTTAGGCATATAATACGGGGCAGTGTGTTCTGCATCCTGCATTTGTAACACATTAATATGGTGCTGTTCGGGCCGCAACTGATGGTGTTTCTGACAGGCTTTCATGCATTCGCGGGCATTCCGGCATTTCGAAAGATCTATAACCATAACCCAGCTTTTTCCCGGCAATCCTTGTCTCCCCCGTTTTTGATTTTCGGTGAGCGAAGGTATATCTACCGGTTTCAATTGTGCCTTATCAACTTCTACAAGCTCTCCGCTCGATGTTAAAAGTTTTATTTTATCACCTGTATTGGCTTCAATTTTGGCGCATGAATTTAATAGGCCCGAACTTCCAATAACACCTGCTACACCCACTGATGCGCCAAGTGTTTTCATAAAATTTCTTCGTGTATTTCTCTCCATTTTTCTCTTTTTTGAAGAATTGATAGCTTCTTGGAACTTGCATTATTGGCACGAATATAATTATTCTAATGAAAGCTGCAAGCGATTTTAGAAACGAAAATAAAAGACAAACATGTCTTTATTTCCTTATAATGAGCACTTTACAAATTTATTGTATCCCAGTTGCAAATCACTAAATCTTGAAATGTTGATTTATCAATACATACAGGAGAAAATGGAAAAAAAGTATTCAATATTTTTAACAGGTAATTTTTCAAACAGCAAAAATCTGGCTTATTTTATTTGAATAGAATGTTTATAAATATTTTGATGTTGCAATACTTTTTTTGTATTGTATAAAACTTATTTTATTATATTAAATAAAAAGTCAAATCGAAAAAAAACACTTGAAAACTGATAATTCTTAAACATTAATCCTTGTTTGTGGTTTTTTAGAATGAAAACTTTATAGGCTTTTCGGTATATTTGTTAAACATGAATGACTTAAACATAAATATAAAAACCAAAATATTGAGATTCAACCTGTTATTGATATTGATATTACTTACCTTAAGTTTGTTTGCGCAGGAAGTTGTTAATCCGGTTGCAAACAGCAATGAAGTTGAAATTGGAGTTGTTGAACATCTCAATGATTTTTTACCTGATAGTATTTCATTAATAAATGAGGAAGGGCAGCAGGTTTGGCTTGCTGATATTATTGACAAACCCAGTGTAATTAATTTTGTTTATTACCGTTGTCCGGGAATTTGCAGCCCACTAATGGAAGCTGTTGCAGGGGTTATGGATAAATCGGATTTGGTTCCGGGAGTTGATTACCAGGTTTTAACTATCAGTTTTGATCCACACGAAACCATTGATCTGGGAATCCGCAAAAAATCGAATTACCTTAATTTAATGTCAAATAAAGTTGAGGAAGCAAAAAAAGGCTGGTTGTTTTTTACAAGCGATAGTGCCAGTATTGCAAGGGCAACCAATGCAACAGGGTTTAAATACCAGCGTACAGGAAACGATTATTTGCATGCAGCCTCGTTAACAGTTGTTAGTGCAGAAGGTAAAATTACAAGATATCTGAATGGTTTGTATTTTCTGCCTTTCGAATGGAAAATGGCGATTGTGGAAGCATCAAAAGGGAAGTCGGGACCAACACTTAATAAAGTGTTACGGTTTTGCTATTCATACGATCCAGTTGGACAAACGTATGTGATGAATGTTACAAAAATTACGGGAACTATAATCCTGTTTTTTGCCATTTCATTATTGTTGATATTAGTTTTTAAATCCAAGAAAAAGAAAAATTTAATTTGAATTATATGCAAAATGTACATGCTGCGAACGAAGCAAACTACCTGACCTATCAGGGAAAATATAAAGGTTTGCTCGGATGGATTTTATCAACCGACCATAAACGGATCGGTTTGCTTTATTTATATTCAATTATGACCATGTTTTCCGTTGGAGTTTTATTGGGACTGGCAATGAAATTTGAATTGCTTGCTCCCGGCAAAACCATTATGGAAGCGAAAACCTACAATGCTACTTTTACGGTACATGGTGTTATTATGATTTTTATGGTTGTGATACCAGGTTTGCCGGCAGTTTTTGGTAATTTTTTAATGCCAATTATGATTGTTGCCAAGGATGTGGCTTTTCCTAAACTAAATTTACTTTCATGGTGGTTATATGTTTTGGGAGTTTGTTTGGTATTGTCAGCTATTTTATTTGGGAATGGTACCCCCGACACAGGTTGGACTTTTTATGCTCCTTACAGTTTTAAAACCGGAGCGAATTTACTCCCGGCGGTCTTCGGGGCATTTGTGCTGGGTTTCTCATCCATCCTGACTGGTCTGAATTTTCTGGTTACCATTCATCGATTACGTTGCCCCGGTTTAACATGGTCAAAACTGCCATTATTTGTTTGGACTTTATATGGCACTGCCTGGATTCAGTTACTGGCAACACCGGTTATTGGAATTACACTTGTATTGATAGCGCTTGAACGTATATTTGGGTTGGAGTTTTCGATCCGGCACTTGGCGGAGATCCAATTCTTTACCAACATTTATTTTGGATTTATTCCCACCCTGCAGTTTATATTATGATTCTGCCTGCAATGGGAGCAATTTCTGAAATCATTCCAACTTTCTCGCAAAAACAGATTTTTGGATACGTAGCCCTCATCGCTTCAACAATGGCAATTGCCTTTGTAGGTTACCTGGTTTGGGGCCACCACATGTTTACAGCCGGAATGAGTGGAACAGCACAATATTTTTTCTCTTTGCTCACTTTTATTGTTGCCATCCCGAGTGCAATTAAAGTATTTAACTGGATTGCGACCTTGTATAAAGGCTCAATTAATGTTCAAACTCCACTGTACTGGGCAGTATCTTTTATTTTTGTTTTTCTTATTGGAGGATTGAGCGGATTGGTTTTGGGTGCACTTGCTGCCGATGTTCATGTGCATGATACAGCATTTGTCGTGGCACATTTCCATTACATTGTTTTTGGCGGAACAGGGTTTGCTTTTTGCTGCAATACATTACTGGTTTCCAAAAATTTATGGACGCATGTATGATAAAACCTGGGCTAACACAGGTTGGTTGATATTTTTCATTGGTTTTCTTGCCTTATACACTCCAATGTTTTATTTGGGAATGATGGGAATGCCGCGTCGTTATTACGATTACATGGAAGAATTTCACAGCGGAAATATCCTCAGTACTTTCGGTTCATGGATTATGGTTACTGGGTTCATCATCATTTTGATAAACCTCATCCGCTCCGCCAGAAAAGGGCCAAAAGCTGAAATGAATCCCTGGCATGGAAAAACATTGAATGGACCGTATCTTCACCACCTTCACTGGAAAACTTTGATGAAATTCCTGTAATTGCCGAAGATGACGGACCATATAACTATAAATAAACCAAAATTGAATTTATGGAACAAAATGCACATACTGAACACACACACTATGATGCGGAAGCTTCAAAAATAGGAATGTGGCTGTTTATTTTTACTGAATTGCTCCTTTTTGGAGGGCTTTTCATTGTATATTCCGTGTATCGGTTTATGAACCCTGAGGCTTTCACCTGGCAGCCAATGAACTGAACAGGACAATTGGCGCAATAAACACTATTTTGCTTTTGGTAAGCAGTATGACAATTGCAATGTCAACCTCTACACTTCAACTTAAAAAGAAAGGTGCAACAATTGGGTTGCTGGCAATTACAATCATTATTGGAATCGTATTTCTTGTAAATAAATATTTCGAATGGGGAGTGAAGTTTGAACATGGAATCTGGCCCGGATCGGAACATTTGTTAAATGACTTCAGTAAGGGCGAAATACTGTTTTTTGGGCTTTATTTTGTAATGACAGGATTACATGCACTGCACATAATTATCGGGTTGATATTTATTCTGTTTGCGTGGTTCGCGTTCCAAAAGGTACAATTAACGAAAACCGTGCAGCTCTCCTTGAAAATGCAGGTTTGTACTGGCATTTGGTCGACCTTATTTGGATTTTCCTTTTCCCCTTATTTTATTTAATAACCTAATAACTAAAATAATATGTCTGAAGAAAAACACCATGTTGTGCCTTACCGCGTTTATGTTATAATCCTTTTAGCGTTGATAGCACTGACATTTTCGTCAATCGAGATTACAAGAATTGAACTGGGAGCATACACAGTTGCAGGGGCATTGATTTTTGCAAGTATTAAATCTTACTTGGTTTTAACCTATTTCATGCACCTCAAGTACGATAAAAAATACATTGTGGCAATGGTTGTATTTGTATTTGCCCTATTTCTTGTTGTGATAATAATTACTTTTTTAGATTATTTATATAGATAACAGATATGTATAGTCCAGAACTTACGCAAGCATCCAATTTTGTACAGGGAGTTGATACAGCATTTCTTGTAATTTTGGGTATATCGTTCTTTTTCCTGATTTCTTTAACGGTTATAATGATTTATTTCATTTATAAATACAACAATAAACGACATCCGGTAGCAACTCAAATTCATGGAAGTACACTCTTGAAATTGTTTGGACAGTTATCCCGTTTATTCTTACCATGGTGATGTTTTATTATGGATGGGCTGGTTGGAAACCAATGCAAAAGCTCCGAAAGATGCGATGGAAGTAACTGTTATCGGGAGGATGTGGAATTTTAGTTACGAATATGAAAACGGAAGACGAACTGATACGCTTTTCGTTCCCAAAGATCAGGCAGTAAAACTTAACCTGAAAGCGATGGACGTTTTGCACAGTTTTTATATTCCGGCATTTCGGGTAAAACAGGATATGGTTCCTAACAAGAAAGATAATTTTATGTGGTTCATACCGCAACGCGTTGGTGTTTATGAAGTTTTTTGTGCCGAATACTGTGGTTTGCAACATTCATACATGTATTCAAGTGTTAAAGTAATGGAAAACAGCGATTTTCAGAAATGGATAACTGATACAACACAGGTTGCCGCTGCTGCAAATATTGAATCGCCCGGAGCCACAGGAAAAAAGATTATGCAAAATATTGGTTGTTTTGCCTGCCACACCATTGACGGAACAAAATTAGTTGGACCAAGTTTTAAAGGAATATGGGAGAAGAACAAACTGTTGTAACCGGAAAGAAACAAGAAAAGTTAAAGTTGACGAAGAATATATAACCCGATCGATATACGATCCAAATGCGGATGTTGTAGAAGGATTTATGAAAGGTTTAATGGTTTCGTACAACGGGCAACTTTCGGAAGATGATATTGCAAGTATTATAGAATACCTTAAAACGGTAAGTAAGTAGGAGAAATCAGATGAAACCTGCGTGATAACAAACAATGAAATATACAAAAAATATTTCCGAATTGGGCAAAGTACTTATTTCTTGGCCAATTGCTTTCCTTGCGTTTCGCACTACCGGGTACATCATGTTTACAGGCGAATTAAATTCTCAGGGTTGGTTATTGGCGCTGGGGGTTTTTTTATGTCGTGCAGTTCGAGCGCACTCAACCATTGGCAGGAAAGCGAAACCGATGCAAAAATGCCACGCACAAAAACCGCCCAATTCCTTCGGGTAAAATCAGCAGGAACGGAGCATTTGCAGTTGCAGTTGGTTTTGCTGCAATTGGTTCGGCAATTTTAATTTTTACAAATCCAATTATTGCATTAATTCTGAGTTGGGTAACACTTTTCTTTTACAATATTGTTTATACTCCACTAAAAAAAGTATCAGCTTTTGCTGTAATACCCGGCTCCATGGTTGGTGCATTACCACCGATGATTGGCTGGGCAGGTGCTGGAGGAAGTTTGACTTCAGAAATTATTTTATTGGTGGCAACTTTCTTTTTTATTGGACAAATTCCACATTTTTGGCTGCTTCTAATGATGTTTGGCGATCAATATAAACTGGCAGGAATGCCAAGTTTAAACCAGATTTTTAACGAAAATCAATTAAAAAGAATTACATATACCTGGGTATTAGTTGCTCTATTAAAATCACTGCCGGAACTATCAAATCAACACGAACATAATCCATACCTTTCATTGTCATTCTTTCTTCACGGGTGGATTGAATCAGTTTTTCATAAATCATGTGGAAATCAGCAAGCAGTATTTCCTGTGTTTTTCGTAGTTTTTCGCCGGGATTAACTTTGTCAATCATATCGGCAATGGTATCAAAACGCACCGGAACAACCTACCAAAGTTTTTACATTTTCAACTTTACATTTTTCGAAAGCATTTTTATGTGCTTCAGTAAAAAGGTTTTGAAGGATTTTAATTTCTTCAGTTTGAATCGGATCAGAAAGATTGAACTTATTGATTACCCGCGCCATTCCGGTAGGTTGGCTTTCTTTCCAAAGCATTTCTTTTTTATGGGCAACAATCAGTTCGTTGCTGCCGCCGCCAATATCGAGAATTACAGCCTGGTTTTTAAGTTCGGAGAAAGCAAGTAAAACCCCTTTGAAAATAAGTTCGGCCTCTTTTTCGCCAGAAACAATTTTTACCAGCCAACCTGAATTTTCACCCAATGCTTCAAGAAATTGTATTTTGTTATTGGCAGTGCGAACTGCCGAAGTTGCAATAACACGTATTTTTTCAACCTTGTATTTTTCAATTATTTCCTTCTGAATTTGAAATGATTTAATTGTTCTATCGATTGCTTCGGGGCTGATTTCATTGTCCTTGATTTTATTATCGCCCAATCTTACATGTTGTTTGCTTTGGTGCAGAATGTTAAAACCGTTATGGTTTGTTTCTGCAATAAGCAAATTACAGGTATTGGTTCCAAGGTCGATTAGCAAGTTTCATTGGTGAAAATAAAATCCTGAATTTAGTTCAAATCAATGAATATTAAAAGTATAAATCCCGGCTTCAAGCGATATTTTCGTGTATTTTTCAAATACTTCTACAACTTTTGCTCCTTTCATTTTTGAAATTTCCTTTGAGTTTGAAATTTCATCAGTTTTTAAAAAAAGGTAGCAGAACTGTTTGGCGGAACAGAAACATCATAAATTAAATTGTCTGTTTCTTTCCCATTTCGAAATAATTTTTCCGAAGGTCAATCGTGACTCGCTTCAAAATGCTCAAGCGAAGGAACAAAATTCGGTTTCAAAATGATGTTTTTAAAACCCGGATTTTCGGGGTCGGGGAAAATGCCACCTATCCCTTTGTAAAACCACGCGCCAATTTCACCAAACATGATGTGGTTCATCGATAAATCTCTGTCGGATGTAATATCCCAATTTTCGTAAAGTGTTGTTGCACCGTTTTTTATCCACCAACCCCAAGATGGGTAGGTTTCCTGTAATGCAACTTCGTATGCCAGTTCAGCATATCCATTTTCGCTCAAAGCATTCAAAATTGCTTTAGTCCCTAGCAAACCAACGTCAATATGTTTGTTATCCTGAATTACACGGTTTGCAAGGTTTTCAGCGACTTTGCTTTTCAAACTGTCAGGAACAATTCCCCAGTACAACGCAACACTCAATTCAGTTTGCAAGCCGCTTCCGTAAATCCCCGTTTCTTTATTCAAATATTTTTTGTTGATCGCATTTTTTATTTTTCGGCTAATCCGGTGTATTTCTCAAAGTCGGATTGATGTCCAAAAAGTTGAGCAGCTTTTGCCAAAATAGTAACATCGGTGTAATAATAAACTGAGGACGTAAACTCTTTTGGAGATTTCGATTTTACAGGAACCCAATCACCCAATCCCCATTCGGTCAATCCTTCAGGGCTTTCTGAATTGATGTGATCGATATATCGTTTTATATTTTCGTAGCACAACTCAAGCAAATGCGAATCGCCATAAAACAGATAAATATTCCAGGGAATGATTGCAATAGTGCTTGTCCAATCGGGACCATTTGCCCATGTGTGACCCCAACCACTTGTTGGGATTATTGCAGGCAAAACGCCATTCGGTTGTTGTTCATCGCGGTGGTCGGCCAACCATTTTTCATAAATCGTAATACCGTCAAAATTGTATAATCCCGTTTCAATGGCAATATGCGCATCGCCGGTCCAACCGTTTTTTTCGCGTTGCGGACAATCGGTTGGGTAGCCAAATAAATTGGATAAATATGAATTATTTGTGGCTTCCCATATTTTATCCAGGGTTGGGTTTGACGAATTAATTTTTCCGGCAACCGGAATATCGCTGTGCATGAAATAGGCTGTCAAACTTTCCTTGTTCAGTTCAATCGGTTTGCTGCTTTTCACCTCAACATATTGAAACCCTTTGTAATTAAAATGAGGCATAAATTCATCTTCACCACCACTTAAAATATAAATGTCGGTTGCAAACGGATCAGAATCATTGGTCGGTCGGTAATGAACATCAATATTCGACAAATCTGCTTTGCCATCTTTTCCCAACCGTTCAGCATGAATTAATCTAACTTCAGTTCCTTCTGCGCCTTTTATTTTCAGTTTTGAAACTCCTGAAACATTCCTACCAAAATCAAAAAGATAATTTGTGTCACTGAATTTTATCAATTCATTTGTAGGAATTTCCTGAACATTTCGGATAGGATGCAGGTTTTGCGAAACAATATTGTTTGATGGCGAACTGACCGGAATCGCATCTTTCCAACTCGAATCATCAAATCCGGGATTGTTCCAACCGTTTTGTTTTAATCGCGCATCTTGGTGTTCAGCGGTGTAGATGCGAATCGGTTCCAGTTGAAATAATTTGTTTTGTACTATCAGAATAAGTAATGTGCAAATCCATACAGAATTTTGGGCGAGCGCGCCAAGGCGCTTCATCAAAATACCAAACAGCGGTGGATTGATGGTTGTACCAACCGTTTCCGAGCAAAACCCCAACTGCATTTTCACCTTCATGAAGCAAGTTTGTAACATCATGGGTAACATACAAAATACGTCTATCGAAACGCGTGTACATTGGGTCGAGCCGGTGGTTGCCCACTTTTCGCCATTAATATATAATTCATATAAACCGCCAACCGCAATATAAGCCCGGGCCGATTGAATGGTTTTAGATGCAGTAAATTCTTTTCGGAACCAGGGTGCAGGTTTCAAATCAATATCGCGGGTATCGCTTATCCAGTCGCCCTGCCAGTTTTTAATGTTCATCATTCCTGTTTCGAAACCTGAAACTGGCGACCACTTTGAAGCGATGCCATTTTCGTCCCAGATTTTAACGCACCAAAAATACTTTGTAAAAGGATTTAACGAACTTCCGGCATAAACAGCCATTGAAAGTCCTGTATTTATTTTTCCTGAATCCCAATGATTTCCTTTCCCTTTTTCTATTGCAAGTGAATCGGTTCCAACAATAATTTCATAAGCAGTTTGATATTTCCCCGGTTTATCGGTTTAAATCTGCCAAACAAAACGCGGATAAGGTGAATCAATCCCAATTGGATTCACCAAATACTCACATTTCAAATTTGCAACTTGAACTTCGTTTTTCGATTTATGGCAAGAAAAGCCGATAAAAACAAGTACTCAGAAGAAAAAGGAAAAAGTTAACTGCTGAAAATTTTGAATAGTTCATTTGATCACGGTTTGGGAATAAAGATAATTGAATTCCCTTTTAAATTTTTTTTTTTTTTTTTTTTTTTTTTTTTTTTTTTTTTGTGTTGGTTTGGTTTTTTTTTTTTTTTTCGAAATTCATTTAATTTGCACCTAAAAAATAATACATGGAATTTTTACTTCAACCCGAAACCTACATTTCGCTTGTTACGCTTACATTTTTGGAGATTGTACTTGGTATCGACAATATTATTTTTATTTCGATAATAACCGATCGGTTGCCGCAGGAAAGTCAAAAACGTACCCGGACAATCGGACTGATATTGGCTCTGTTAATGCGTATTATTTTGTTGTCGTTTATCACTTTTATCATTCAAATGAAAGAACCGCTTTTTACTATCGGCGAACATCCATTTTCGGTACGTGACATAATTTTGCTTGTGGGCGGAACATTTCTATTAGCTAAAAGCGTGTCAGAAATCCACGAGAAAGTAGAGGGAGTGCACGAACAAAAAGTAACAACAAAAAAACATTCGTTTGGTTATGTAATCTTTCAGATTTTAGTGCTTGATATTGTGTTTTCATTCGACTCGATATTAACCGCAATCGGGCTTTCCAAACAATTGCCAATAATGATTACTGCCATAATAATCGCAATGATTGTGATGATTTATTTTGTGGAAATAATTAGTCGTTTCATCAATAAACATCCCACTTTTCAGGTGTTGGCACTTTCGTTTTTAATATTGATTGGATTCATGCTCATTTTAGACGGGTTCCATTTCGAAATTCCAAAAGGCTATATTTATTTTGCGCTGTTCTTTTCGGTAATGGTTGAAATGGTAAATATGAAATTGAGAAAAAGGAAAACCTGTAGCTTGATTTATTTTTGTCAATGTAACATCTGTTACAATCATGTTACATACCTCCAAAAGCCTTTATTTTCAGGGTAAAAAGTAACATAAAGACTGCACTGTGTAACATAGCTTAAATATGAAAATTTAAAGTTGGTGTACATTTGAATTGAACTAAAACTTCAATTTCAATGAAACAGCAAAATGTTTTAACAGTAGCAATCGTAATCGCACTCGGTGGATTTCTTTTTGGATATGATATCGCTATGATGTCGGGAACTACATCACAATTAGAAACTACATTTAATTTAAACAGCACATGGCTTGGATTCACAATTGCTATTGCAATTCTCGGAACAATCATTGGGACATTAATAATTGGCAAGCCAGCCGAAAAATATGGCCGGAAAAGCTCATTAATTGTATTGTCTGGTATGTTTGCTGTTTCAACTATTGGAAGTGCAACCGCTTTTAACTGGGAAATGCTTTTGTTTTTCCGTTTTATTACGGGGGTGTTGCTTGGTTGTATAACAGTAATAACACCAATGTTTATTGCCGAAATTTCGCCGGCAAAAAACGGGGACAGTTGGTTTTGCTCAATCAGTTTTTTGTGGTTTCTGCAATTTTTATGGCCTTTGTGGTAAACTATCTACTGGCACAGGCTTTTACAGAATCATCATGGAGATGGATGATTGGAGTTGAGTTTATTCCTGCAGTCCTGTTTTTTGGCTTACTTTTTATCGTTCCCGAAAGTCCCCGCTGGTTGGTTAATCAAAACCGCAGCGAGGAAGCATTAATAGTTTTTACCCGTGTAAAAGCTGAAAATCCGGCAGAAGAGGTTGCTATAGTTATGAATTCAGTTGAACAGGAACTAAAATTGGGCCACGGGAATTTGTTTGTTAAAGAAAACCGTTTCCCTGTAATGATTGCCATTTTAATTGCAGCTTTTAATCAATTAGCCGGAATTAATGCCATTATGATTTACGCTCCCCGAGTTTTCGAAATGGCTGGTTTTGCAAGCAATTCGGCATTATTACAATCCATTTCAATTGGCGCCACCAATTTGCTTTTTACATTTATAGCCCTCTTTTTAATCGATCGTTACGGAAGACGGACATTGTTAATGGCTGGTTCGGTTGGAATGGTGTTTTTTCTGGGAATGTTGTCAAAAGCATTTTTCACCAACAATTTTAGTGAACTCGGCGGTTACGGTGTAATGATCTATCTGATGGGTTTCATTGCATTTTTTGCTTTTTCACAGGGAGCAGTTTTGTGGGTCGTTATCTCCGAAATATTCCCAAATAAAGTCCGCTCAAAAGGACAGGCACTTGGAAGTTTTACCCATTGGATTTTCGCAGCAGCTATAATCTGGGGCTTTCCTGTTATAAACAACAGTGTTGGAGGTGGTATTTCATTTGGTTTTTTCGCTGTTATGATGGTACTACATTTCTTTTTTGCCTGGAAAATACTTCCCGAAACAAAAGGAAAATCACTGGAAGAAATCCAGGTTGATATGCAAAAACGAAATAAATAATCAGGCCCCTCCTAACCTCCCCGAAGGGGAGGAACATAATCCATTAGTTGGATAAGGGAGGCAAACGAAAAGAAAAATTAAAAAATAATAACAAAGTGTTTCCAAAAGTCAACCTTGGGGGATTTAGGGGGCTAAAATTACAGAATCATGCAAATTAAAAACAACGAAATTTTATGTATTGGCGAAGTTCTTTGGGACAGGCTTCCGTCGGGTGCAAAACCCGGAGGCGCCCCAATGAATGTTGCATTGCACTTAAATGCCATCGGGCAAAATGTTTCAATTGCTAGTCGAATTGGAAACGATGCGCCCGGGACTGAACTAAAGTCTTTCTTGAAAACTCAGGATTGACCACTGAATTTATTCAGATTGACGAACATTTACCTACGAGCGAAGTGCTTGTGCATTTGGACGAAAACAATAACGCTACTTACGAAATTTGTGAACCGGTTGCCTGGGATAATCTCGAATTAACCGATTCGTTAATAGCAAAAGCCCGGGAGGCTGGACTTCTTATTTACGGTTCGCTGGCATCGCGAAACCCAATGTCGCGAAGAACAATCATGCAACTGCTTGAAAACGATGCGGTAAAATTGATTGATGTAAATTTCAGAAAACCGTATGATACGCAGGAAGTAGTTGAAAAACTGCTTGAAAAAACTGACATCGTAAAACTAAACGATGAAGAACTGGTGGCATTTGCCCAATGGTACAATAAACACAAACACGACGAACAAAGCCTTGTAAAATGGTTTGCAACACAGTACAACCTGAAAATGGTTTGTGTAACCAAGGGCGAAAAAGGTGCGTTACTTTATTACGAAGGTGCTTTTTATGAGCATCCGGGATTTAAAGTTAATGCTGTGGATACAGTTGGTGCAGGCGATGCATTTCTTGCCGGATTAATCGCCTCGTTACTCGATAAAAAATCGCTTCCTGATGCTTTGGCTTTTGCTTGTGCAACGGGAGCTTTTGTTGCCTCAAAAGCCGGAGCCACTCCGGCTTATGATATGAAAGAGATTGAAAAAATTCTATTAAACATCTAATTTTTAAATTATGAAAAGAACAAGACAATTGAAAAAGATTACAGGATTATTTATTTTAATCTTAGTGAGTTTATTTTCAATGCATGTAAGCGCGCAGCAGATAACAGTTAACGGAAATGTAAAAGATTCCAAAGGTGAAGATCTGCCCGGGGTTACAGTCGTTGAAAAAGGAACAATGAATGGAGCTGTTACCAATTTAGACGGTAATTATACCATTTCAGTGAATGGAAATGTAACACTTGTTTTTAGTTTTATTGGTATGACAACTCAGGAAATTCAGGTTAACGGGCAAACTTCAATAAACGTTGTTATGGCTGACGAAACCATTGGACTTGAAGAAGTTGTTGCAATTGGTTATGGTGTACAACGAAAAAGTGACTTAACTGGTGCTACAAATCGGTTGACTGCAGATGATATGAACAAAAGTGTTGCTACTTCTCCTGTGGAAATGATGCAAGGCCGGGTTTCGGGAGTAAACATTATCCAAAACAGTGGTGAACCTGGTTCAGGAATGTCGGTTCGAATCAGGGGTTCAAGTTCAATTCGTTCAGGACAGGAACCTTTATATGTTGTTGATGGAGTTCCATTGGATAACGCAAATATTACGCCTAAAGGCGGTTCGGCTGCAGGTTATGGCGGAGGAGCAAATAAAAATCCGCTAAGTTTTCTGAATCCTAACGAAATTGAATCCATTGACATTTTAAAAGATGCGTCATCCACAGCAATTTATGGAGCGCGTGGTGCAAATGGTGTTGTGTTAATAACTACCAAAAAAGGTAAAAAAGGTGAAGGAACACTTGCCTACGATGGTTATACCGGGCTATCTCAAGTTCGCAAAAAACTTGATCTGTTAAGTGCATCAGAATTTAAGGGCTATACAAACTCAAATGGCTCAAAACTGCTCGACAAAGGAGCTGCCACCGATTGGCAGGATGAAATTTTTCAAGCGGGTATTACTCAAAGCCATAACATTTCGTATGGTGGTGGATCTGAAAATTCAACCTATCACGCTTCAATCGGCTACCTTGATCAGGAAGGTATAATCAAGTCAACTGAAATGAATAAAATTAACGGAAGCATTAAAGTTGCCCAAAACCTTTTTGACAGCCGATTAAAACTAACTGGTAATTTAACCGCTTCACATATTAATGATTACCGCGCTCCGATTACTGAACAAAGCGGTTCAGGTTTTGAAGGCGACTTAATTTTATCGGCATTAAAATTAAATCCAACCTTTCCCATTAAAAATGCTGATGGTTCTTATTACCAGCATGCAATTGACCAGCGTAACCCGGTGGCAATGATTGACCTTATTGACGATGAAACCCAGACGGATCGCGTTTTAGGCAACATGTCAGCAGAATTGGAGATCGCAAAAGACCTCATTTACAAATTGAACCTGGGCGTTGACCGCACAGTTGCTGAACGCCGGGTAAATCAAAATCAAAAATTAAGCTATTTATCAAATAAAGGTGAGGCCGATATAAATAACATTACAGCAAATAATAAACTGATAGAAAACTATGTAACTTATTTAAAAACTTTTGGCGAAGATCATTCCTTTAATTTTCTTTTAGGACATGCATATCAGTTTATTAAAGTGACATCTCATGATATGAATGTGAAAGGATTTGAGGTTGAAGATATTAAATACACTGATGCCCTTCAATATGGAAATTTCTCGCAGGCTGTTGTTAATTCATCGGCTTACGAACGCGAACTGCAATCATTTTTCGGAAGGATAAACTATAATTATAAAGAAAAATACCTGTTCACTTTCAATGGCCGTTATGATGGTTCATCGAAATTTGGTGAAAACAAAAAATACGGGTATTTCCCTTCTGCCGCTTTTGCCTGGCGCGCTTCTGAAGAAGAATTTTTACAAAGTTTTGAAAAGTTAAGTAACCTGAAAGTACGTTTTGGGTGGGGGTTAACGGGTAACCAGGAAATTCCTGATAAAATCTCGTTACTGGCTGTCGGAACCGAACCAAATGCCAATGGTTATTTCAACGGAGTATCCAGTTCAGGAATTACCTTCAAAAGAACACCAAATCCTGATATTCAATGGGAAACTACATATCAAACCAACTTAGGTTTTGATTTTGGTTTCTTTGAAAACAGGCTTTCCGGTACATTGGATATATTTAATAAAAAGACAGTTGACGTTTTATTGGAGATTCCTTCAAAAGCGCCGGCTGCAACAAGCACGCAATGGCAAAATGTTCCTGACCCGAAATTTAAATAACGGGATTGAATTGGGACTGAATGGATTGCTTGTTGATAAAAATGATTTTAGCTGGGATTTGGGATTCAACCTTGCTTATATTAAAAATGAAGTTAAAAATTTGCCTGTTCAATTAATTGAAACCGGTGTTGCCAGTGGTCAGGGACTGAGTGGAACACGTGTTCAGATCATAACAAACGGGCAACCTGTCGGAACTTTCTACGGAACGGTTTATCAAGGCTTGGATGCCAATGGAATAAGCACTTACAAAAAAGATGCAAATGGTGTTGAAGTTAAAGAATATCTCGGTTCGGCACTTCCTGATTTTACGTATAGTTTAAGTACAAAACTACAATACAAAAAACTTGATTTCAGTATGTTTTGGTATGGAACACAAGGAAATAAAGTGTACAACAACACGGCAAATGCTATTTTTATAAAAGGGGCTTTGGACAAAGGTTTTAATGTAACACAGGAAGTTTTGAAATCGAAAGAAAATCCTTCAAACTCGAATGCCTTTTCTTCCCGTTTTATCGAAGATGGATCATTTATCCGCCTTTCAAATATAACTTTGGGATACACTTTTGATACCAAATCTGTTGAGTGGTTGGGTAACGCACGTTTATATGTTACAGGAAATAATTTATTGCTTTTTACAAAATACACAGGATTTGATCCTGAAGTAGATGTAGCTGCAGCGGCAAATGGTGTTCCGTCAACCGGAATGGATTTTACTGCCTATCCAAAACCAACAACCTTTACAATTGGTGTAAATATTCAATTTTAATTCAGAATCTTAAAAAGTAAAAAAATGAAACATAATAAAATAATATTAATACTTACAGGGCTTTCATTATTTGGGGTTATTGGATGTACCGATTTGGAAGAAAATGTATTGGATGAACAATTAGGATCGAACCTGATCAACGATCCAAATAATGTTGAGGCTTTAATAAACCCTCCTTACGGTAGTTTAAGAAAAACTATGGAATGGTATGATTACTGGGCTCTCCAGGAAGTTACCACCGATGAAGTAATAATCCCAACAAGGGGAACAGACTGGTATGACAACGGAGCCTGGCAACAATTACACTTACACACCTGGACTTCTGATCACGAACGTTTGAAAAACGTTTGGGATGGACTCAACCAGGGAGTTTCACGCGCAAACACGGCAATCTATTACATTGGTCTATTTCCGCAGGATGCAACCACCGAAAGGTATATTAATGAAGCGCGCTTTTTAAGAGCATACTTTATGTATCTCATAAATGACCTTTACAGACAGGTTCCATATCGTGCAGCTGATGAACTTGATTTTTCAATATCTCCTGAAGTTTATAACAGCAAACAAGCTATCGACTTTGTTATTAGCGAGTTAAAAGAAATAATGCCAAAACTTAAAACCAAAGCTGAAGTTGGTTCTGACCGTGTAACAGTTGGTGCAGCCCAGGCTTTGCTGGCAAAAGCTTATTTGAACTATGAAATATATGGAGGTGAAGCGAAGTGGAACGATGCAATTACCTATTGTGACCAATTAATTAGTTCTCCGGATTATGCTGTTTCAACTGATTACTGGTCAATGTTTCAAAAAGATGTTGCTGAACATTCAGAATTTATTCTTCGCGTTGGAAATGACGATAACCTGGATTTAGGTACGGGTGCTGTTTGGGTAAATTTCACATTACACTACAGCCAGATATTTGGAAACATTACAAGTACCTGGAATGGTCCTTCAACCACGTCAACCTTTTTTAATACCTGGGATAAAGAAAATGATGCCCGGTTTTATGATGGCAGAATCATGGATGTATGCGGATTTAATCAGGGCTTCCTGGTTGGGCAGCAACATGGTGTAAATGGCGAAGAATTGAAGCAGCGCAACGGGGAGCCTTTGATTTTTGTACCCGAAATGAATTTGGGAAGTTCGGCCGAAAATGCCGGGATTAGGGTAATCAAATTTGCTCCAAATCCTGAAACACAAAACCAGTTTAGGGCACCAAACGATGTTCCTGTAATGCGTATTTCTGATATTTACCTTATAAGGGCTGAAGCAAAATTGAGAAATGGAGATGCACCGGGTGCATTGACAGATATAAATTTTCTTCGTTCAAAACGAAATGCTGAGGGAAAAACTCTTCCACAACTGACTGCGGTTACATTGGATGATATTTTGAAAGAGAGAGGATATGAATTATACTGGGAGGGCTTGCGACGCCAGGATTTGATACGCTTTGGCAAATTTACAGAAGCCTATCAGGAAAAACCTGTAACTGATGCTGTTAGAACTATTTTTCCTGTTCCGACTTCGGCCGCTGACGTTAATGAAAACTTAGATCCGAATTTGGGTAAATAAAAATTTGAAAAACTTTCTTATTCCGAAGGAATTATAAAACACCACGGAGTAGAAATTGTAGAATAAAGCCTGTTTGGCAGTAAGTTTAGTTTAGTTAAGGCCCGATCTTCTTCTGATGGATCGGGCTATTTTTTAAAAATTGTCGGCGAAATTATTTAATGTTTATTTAAATATTTGGTAAAATCCGATAGCGATAAAAATTCAACGTTTAAAGTAGTTTCCGGAACTTTTTTAATGAATTTCAAACACTTAAGGAAATAGAAATTTAAACAGTTCATTAAAATTCTTTATTTTTTTCTGAAGGCGCTTTAAATCATTATCATTTAAAGAAAGATCGGATAAAAGCAAAAACAGTTAATATTTCCAACCTGCCGGCCCACATTTGAAAAATATAAATCGATTCTAAAACCGGGGACATTGATGGATTTGTAATTCCTGATGATAGACCAACAGTAGCCTGTGCCGAAGTGGATTCAAACAGAGCATCAGCAAAGTCGAAGGAACTACCGGCGAAGTATGTGGTTGCGAACGCAGAAACCAAGATGACTATAAAGAACAAAATCGCAATTGTTGATGCATTTGTAAATTCCTCATACATTTCATTTGACAATAATGACTTGCGGTTAATTTTTATCGTTTTAACTGCATTCTCGGATAAAAGTAATTTTGTGATTTGCCACTGCAACCCTTTTGTAATAATTATTGCCCGAATCATTTTTATACCTCCAACAGTTGCGCCGGAAGCACCACCAATAAACATACCCAAGGCAATTAAAAAAAGGACGGACTTCCAATCCCATGCCCCAATATTGGAAGTTTGCCAACCTGTTGTTGACATTCCGCTGATAAACTGGAATACGCCTTCCCTTATTGGACTTGAAACATTATCGGCCTGAAATAATAAAAAAGACTGAATTATGCTCCCGAAAATAAATGCGATGATCAATGACCGTGTTTGAATATCATTCCAGATTTCATTCAACTTTCGTTTAAAAATTATTTTGTAGTAGAATGGAAGAGAGAAACTCCCTAATATCATGGGTAATAAATACAGCATTTCCATTCGTGCTGATTTATAAGTTGCAATACTATCATCAAGTGTACTAAATCCGCCTGTAGATTGGCCAGCCATAGCATGATTAATGGAGTCAAAAATATTTACGACTATCGGGTAGTTTGGCAATATTATACTTGTCCCAATGATTAAATAAATCACAGAAAAATTGTTACGAATAAATATGATTTCCATATTGCCCTTGCAGTGTCGAGTACTTTTGGTTTTAACTTTTCGTTACTTGATTCTGATCCATACAATAACATTGCACTTCTTCCTGAATGTTTCTTAAATATGGCCAACGACATGATGATAAAACCAGCGCCACCAACCCATTGTGCAAAACTTCGGTAAAATAATACACCTTTCCCAACAGAAGGTTCGTGATCGGCCATTGAAAGCCCTGTTGTAGTATAGGCACTCATACTCTCAAAAAAGCAATGTATTGGATTTTGAAAATATACCAAACTTGAAAATGTGTAGTTTGCATCAGCAGGAATGTAACTGTTCATTACCGATACAGGAGTAATATGAGCTATTACGAACAAAGGCATTCCACCTGTAAAAGGAAGAATAAGCCATGCAGAAGCGGCAATAATCAATGCATGATCGTAATGTGGTTCTTCTGCCTGCTGGTAAATTTTATGTAATAAATATCCGAAACCGGAGGTAGCAATTCCTACAAGTATAAAGCCTGCTGCAGAATACCATTCTTTAAATAATACTGAAGTGACAGAAGGTACCATTTCCACAAAACCCAGCAATATTATTAAACTCCCAAGTTGTTTAAAAACTATTTGGTAAGTTCTGTTTGCATGATTATTTTTCATCATTGTAGTACTTCATGTATTTAAACATTAGCCAGTTAGCCTCAAATAATAACAAAAGAAAAATCAAAATAAATCCAATCATTCCTGCAATCTGCAAAACAGAATATTCCATAAACCAATTCCTGAATTCCATAATAAAATGACTTTCATTATACATTCAATACAAAATTGCAAAGAATCTTATAAAGGTTTTATGAAGAATTATGAGGGAAGCATAAAGATTCTGTAAAGATTTTACAGCCTGCTTTTCATTATATTTTAATGCAAAACTATTTTTTTGCAAACTCGGTTGGTGATATTCCAAACTGTTCCTTAAAACATTTGGTAAAATACGAAGGCGATGAAAATCCAACTTCGTAAGCAATTTCCGAAATACTTTTCCCGCTGTTTTTTATCAAATCCAAAGAAAGCCTAAGTTTAATGGAGCGGACAAATTCACTCACAGAAAGTCCGGTTAATTTTTTGACTTTCCGGTATAAATGAACGCGGGAAAGTCCAATCATTTCACTTAATTCTTCAACTGAAAGTTCTTCCTTGTCAAGTTGTTCTTCCACTATTTTTGAGATTTTGCCAAGGAATTTTTTGTCCATTCTCGAAATCGGGTTTTCTTCCTCATCAATCACAAGTTTTCCTCTGTAGGTTTCCTGCAGTTTACGGCGAAGTTCAAGCAATTTCTTTACCCGAACCTGGAGATGCCGACGGTTAAATGGTTTTGGAATGTATGAATCAGCGCCTTCTTCAAGCCCTTCCAGTTTTTGCTCATGCGATGCTTTTGCTGTTAAAAGAATAATAGGAATATGGCAGGTTTTGAGCTGGTTTTTCAGTTGTCGGGTCATTTCAAGACCATCCATTTCGGGCATCATAATATCGCTGATTATTATGTCCGGCTCTTCCTCTTCCACCTGTTTCAATCCTTTCAACCCATTTTCAGCTTCAAAAATAATATACGATCCACCCAAACAATCTTTAATATATTCACGCACATCTTTTTGATCTTCAACAATTAAAACAACCTGTTTTTCTTCCGAAGCAAATCCTGCAGGTTCTTTTTCTTCAATTCCCGATAATTCAGAGTTGAAGAGTATTTCATCGCCAATGCTTTTCTCATGTTGACTATTTAATACCTGAGCAAATACGGCATCTGTCATTTCAACATCATTTAAATGGGAATTGCCCACCGGCAACCGAATAAAAAAAGTAGTGCCTTTCCCGGGTTCGCTTTCAACCTTAATTTTTCCGTGATGGAGTTTAATAAATCCCTTGGAGTGCAAGTCGAGCCTGTTCCTGTAAGTCCTGCGATTGTTCTACCTGATAAAAACGGTCAAAAATATGGATCAGGTGTTCTTTTGGAATTCCGCGGCCAGTATCTGTTATCCTGATTAAAACTTCTTCATCTGAAATTGATTTCACGACCGGCTTTTCTTTTACAAGTTGGATCGTAATTTTCCCTCCGGCAGGAGTAAATTTAAATGCATTGGCAAGCAAATTGAAAATTACCTTGTCCAACTTATCCCAATCGAACCAAAGAAAAATTTTGTCTTCTTTTGACTGAATCTGAAAATCAATATTCTTTTTGTTTGCATGTTCAACAAACGATTCGTGTATTTCTTTTAAAAAGGCAACAATATTATATTCTGCTGCCTGCAGTTTCATTTTTTCATTTTCCAGTTTTCTGAAATCCATCAGCTGGTTAATCATTCGAAGCAACCTGAGTGAATTTCGGTGCATGAGGTTAAACTGTTTTTGAAGTTCAACCGGAAATTCTCGGGATTGGATTAAATCTTCAAGTGGACCAACAATTAAAGTTAATGGTGTTCTGAATTCGTGGGAAATATTTGTAAAAAACCTGAGTTTTGCCTTTGTAGCTTCTTCCAGTTTTTCGGTAATTTCAATCAATTGATCCCGTTGTTTCGAAATTTCATTGTTTCTCCTTTCAATCTGCTGCTTTTGAAGTTCAAGTTTTTTATTCGCTTTTATTTTATTCCGAAAAGCCCGCAATACAAGAACTATTAAAACCACATTCAGGCCTAATAAAACAAGCGACAAAATTAATAAATCACGCTGGCTTTGAAATCTTGAAATTTGTTCTTCAAGCACCGAATTCTGGTTTTCGATTTTACCTTGCAATGACAAAACCTGATCGGTTTGCAGTTTTATAATCTTAGCGTTGGTGGAATCTATTACCACCGTTTCCAATAAATTCTCGCGTTCGAAAGGCAGATTTTTTAGAATTTTGTGCACTATTTGAATCGCCTTTTCTCCGCCTGTAGGATACAAAAAAGTAGCGTCAAGCATCCCGTTGATTACATACTGAATTCCGCCTTCTTCGCCATATAATCCGTCAATTCCCAGATAGTACTTATTTTCAATTCCATTTTCCTTTGCTACTGAATGTGCTCCATTTGCCATAACATCGTTGTAAGCAAAAACAAGATCAAAATCAATTTTTTCTGTAATAATTTTCTGCATTTCTGTTTTTGCATCGCTCCAATTCCATTTTCCCGAAACCGACTTAACAATCGAAATATCAGGAAACCTGCTTAAACTCTCCTGAAATCCCCGATGCCTGTCGATTGAAGGAGTTGAGCCCGGAAGTCCTGTAATTTCAATAATTCTCCCTTTCCCGTTTAAAAGCCTGGCTGCATAGTTACCTGCTTCTTTTCCAATTAAATAGTTGTTCCCTCCAACAAATGCTGTGTAAGCTTCTGTTGTAATATTCCTGTCGATTACAATAACCGGTATTCCTGAATTAAAAACCTTTTCAACGATTGGTGTCAGAGGTTTCGATTCGTTGGGTGAAACTATCAGTAAATCGATCCCCTGTTTGAGCAAATCTTCAATATCCTTTATTTGTTGATTGTTATCGCTGTTGGCATCTTTCATTATCATCTCCAGCTCAGGATAAAAAGCCAGCTCTATCAACATTTCTCGGTGCATGGTTTCGCGCCAGATATCAGCACTTGTGCACTGTGAAAATCCTATAATATATTTTTTATCGGCATATACAGCGTATGACATAAAAAATATAAGTAAAAGTGAGATTGATCTTTTAGTGCTTATCATTTTGGTTTGATTAAATCTCCATTCGTTTTAAACCATAAAGATAGTAAATGAGTGAGTTATAACTTTGAGCGTCATTAATATAAATCTTTACAATTTCATGTTAATTAAATATGAATATTCCGTAAGTTGTACAATATAAATAACTTACATAAATAAATACTGTGTTTTACAGAATGAACAAAATGAACAGAGAATGAAATTTGTTTTCAGTTTATAAAAAAGCAAAGCAAGTATTTTTGCACCCGAAACATTGATTTAAAGTTGAACAATTGATAGATTTATGGATAACAGAATATGCAACTTAATTAAAAACAGAGTAGCTTCATTAGTTTGGCTGCATGATTAAGCAGTATAAGATTTCTATCCCAATTTTTTACCGATTACTTAATTGCTTGAAATTTCCTAAAAGTTTTATCCTAAAACAATAATACAAACGAAATGTTAAATAGAAACGAATTTATACAGCTTTTACAAAAACCAGGCATTATTGCAAATAAAAAGAAATATGACTTGTGAACAGGTCAACCCAACACGAAGTGCCCCTAAATACAAGCCAATGATCAAAAACTACTTTCCCTTCATTTTCCCTAAGATCATTGGCTTTTTTTCTCCAATATCAGCCAGTATATCATGAAAAAAGCTGCAGGAATTAAATTCTGCAGCTTCCAATATCTAAAAAAGTAATGTTCTACATTGCGTTCATTATGTGCTATTTGCAATATTTAGCCACATATTCAAGCGCCTTATTTTGCCCTAAATCCAAGGCTTTTCTAAAATCTTCACAACCATTTTCTGGCTCTTCTTTTAATACACATATATTTCCCCTGTTGAAATAAGCGGGTGCAAAAGACGGATTAATCTCAATTGCCTTTGTATAATCTTCGCTTGCACCATCAAAGTCCTTAAGAGCTTTCTTAATCAACCCCCGATTATTGTATGCCATAACATTTTGCGGATCAAGTTCTATGGTTTTTGAATAATCATCAATTGCACCTTTGTAATCTTTAATCCTGTTTTTTGCAACGGCCCTGTTATAAAATGCATCCGGAAAAGTATTATCCAGATCAATTGAATCGTCATAATCTTTAATTGCCTGTTTATTTTGTCCTTTATCCAGTTTCTGATTTCCACTATTATAAAACTCTTTTGCACTTTGGCTGAATCCTACAGAATAAGTCAGAATCAACAGAATTACATACAATACTTTATTCATCAGTACACTTTTTTATTTTTTAAGGACGTAAAATTAAAAAACCACACAAAACAAACAACATATTATTTCTTATTAAGAAATATTTACAGGTTTATCCACCTTTGTTTTCAGAAGTGCAATATCAAGCACATCCATTATAGTATTTACAAAATGGAACTTCACACCTTTTAAATAATCATCCTTAATCTCTTCCAGATTTTTCTTATTTTCTTCAGAAAGTATTATTTCGGTAATTCCGGCACGTTTTGCTGCCAGTATTTTTTCCTTAATTCCACCAACGGGCAAAACTTTCCCGCGGAGTGTAATTTCGCCGGTCATTGCAAGGCTCTTTTTTACTTTCCGTTGTGTAAATGCCGATGCAAGCGATGTTACCATTGTTACTCCCGCCGAAGGTCCGTCTTTTGGGATTGCTCCTTCGGGAACATGTACATGAACATTCCAGTTATAAAAAATTTCAGGGTCAAGACCCAGTTCTTCTGAATGAGATTTCAAATATTCGTGTGCAAGCATGGCCGATTCTTTCATTACTTCTCCCAGATTTCCTGTCATGGTCAACCCGCCTTTTCCCTTGCTAAGGCTGGTTTCAACATATAAAATCTCGCCTCCAACTGCTGTCCAGGCCAAACCAGTAACAACGCCCGCAAATTCATTGCCCTGGTATTTTTCTTTCGAAAACTCAATTACACCCAGGTATTCACGAATGTCGGCCTTTATAAGTTTTTTATTGTAAGTTTCTTCGAAAGCAATTTTTTAGCTATTCTCCTGATTACTTTTGCCAGCTTTTTATCTAATTCGCGAACGCCCGATTCGCGGGTGTAACCATCGATTATGAGTTCAATAACCTCCTTCGAAAAAGTTACGTCCGATTTTTCAAACCGTGATTTTCCAACTGTTTTGGAATTAGGTGGCGTTTTGCGATTTCAATTTTTCTTCCACCAAATAACCGCTTACTTCAATCAGTTCCAAACGGTCGCGAAGTGGAGGTGCAATTGTGTTCAAAGTATTTGCGGTGGCTATAAACATCACTTTCGAGAGATCATAATCGGCTTCAACATAATTATCATGAAATTCCGAATTTTGCTCCGGATCAAGAACTTCAAGTAAAGCCGAAGCCGGGTCTCCGTGAAAATGTTTTGAAACTTTGTCTATTTCATCGAGGATGAAAACAGGATTTGATGATTTTGCTTTTTTTATGTTTTGAATAATCCTACCCGGCATGGCTCCGATATATGTTTTACGGTGGCCCCGGATTTCCGATTCATCGTTTAAACCACCCAAACTAACCCTGACATAACTTCTGTCAAGTGCCCGTGCAACCGATTTACCAAGCGAAGTTTTCCCAACACCGGGAGGGCCGTACAAACAAAGAATCGGAGATTTCATGTCATTCTTTAGCTTTAAAACTGCCAAATGTTCAAGTATTCTTTCCTTTACCTTTTCAAGTCCGTAGTGGTCTTCATCCAATACTTTGCTTGCATTTTTCAGATCGAAGTTGTCTTTTGTATATTCATTCCACGGAAGATCAAGCAAGGTCTGACAAAAAGTAAACTGAACTGAATATTCGCCTGCTGCCGGGTTTAACCGACTCAATTTTTCAACTTCCTTTTTAAAGAATTTGGAAACATCTTCGTTCCATTTTTTTGTTTTGGCTTTTGCTTTCAGCGCATTAATTTCAAGCTCTGCAGGATTTCCTCCCAGCTCATCCTGAATGGTTTTCATCTGCTGGTTGAGCATAAACTCACGCTGTTGCTTGTCGATATCAGTTTTTACCTTTTTCTGAATATCATGTTTAAGTTCAAGCATCTGAACCTCCCTAACCAAAAAACTAATGGCCAGAATTCCGCGTTCTTTCAAGCTTTCAATTTCGAGAAGCTTTTGTTTGTCTTCAACTTTAATATCGGTATTTGAGCAAATAAAATTGATAAGAAACGATGAATTTTCAATGTTTTTTACTGCGAATGTAGCTTCCGGCGGAACGTTTGCGGTGAATTGTGCAATTTTAATAGAAAGATCTTTTAACGAACCAACAATAGCATTGAACTCATTGTCACTTTCAGGTAGAACTTCATTTAACGACTCTACCTTTGCCTTAAAATATGGGGTTTCAGATACAAAACCCATAATTCTGTAACGTCGTTTTCCCTGAATTATCACGGAAGTTGAGCCGTCGGGCATTTCAAGTATTTTCAGGATTTCGGCAACTGTGCCAATCTCAAAAATATCGGCTGTGCCCGGGTGATCAACTGTATAGTCCTTTTGGGCAACAGTTCCGAGTAATTTACTTCCGCGGTTTACATCACGAATTAGCTCAAGAGAAGCTTCGCGACCAACCGTAATTGGCAAAACAACTCCCGGGAAAAGCACTGTATTGCGAAGCGGAAGAATTGGCAAAACATCAGGGACTTCTGTATTTTTAAGATCCCGGTCATCACCATCAGCAATAATTGGGATAAATTCCGATTCATTTCCCATTGAACCAAACCCAAAAATATTATTAAACCCTGAATTTTTAATTTTCCCCATATTTATTGATTTTGTGACATTCTGGCTTAACCATACCTATTTTATAACAGGCAAATTGCAAAGCAATTGATGTGCCATAAAATGAAAAGTCAAATGCCTGTCAATTGTTCAAACGGTTTGTAAATTTTTGCTGCCAAGTTAACACTTTACTGCAAAAAAAAAGCTCCGTGTTTCGGAGCTTTATATGCTGAAGCTAAAATTTTATTTTTTCCTGTTTTCCATGTGTTTACCGTAACGGTTCATGAATTTATCAACACGTCCGGCGGTATCAACAAGTGTAACTTTACCTGTGTAAAACGGGTGCGAAGTACTTGAAATTTCAACCTTGAACAATGGGTATTCCACACCGTCAATAACTTCGGTTTCTCTTGTATTTACTGTTGATTTAGTGAAGAAAGTATGCCCGTTTGACATATCCCTGAATGCCACTAACCTGTATTCTTTCGGATGAATATCTTTTTTCATTTTCCTGTTTTTTTATTTCGAATGGTTACATCCAAAACTGTAATCCATTCATCGTTTGTTATTAATCCTTTTTTAATCGGGCTGCAAAGATAAATATTGTTCGTTATAAACCAAAAAAGAAAACTTAATTTTTACCTGTTTTTACTTTAACTTTTTCATAAAGAATTTCGGAGCCCAATATTGGAGCTCTTGTAAACTCTTTTTTGCGGTCGAAAAGGTAGCGCATCGTGTAATGCGTTTTTGCCCGTTTGGCACCTGTCGCCTCATAAACAGCTATTATTTTTGGGTTAAAATCACCTGCCCATGAAAGTTCCACCTCTTTGTACTGGGGTTTCTTTTTCATCAATTGTTCCTGGTGCCAGAAAATTGCCGAATCAACTCCTGAACGCTGGTATTTTGGATCGATCCCCATAATAATTATCCGGGTACGGGTCATAGTTTTTTTCCATTTATAATAAAAGAATTTAATAATTCCCCATAAATTGAGCTTTCCGTCAAGTTTCTGCAAAATCTGGTTGATGTCGGGCAACATCACAAAAAGTGCTATCGGTTTTTCTTCGTGGTAGGCAAACCAAATCATCTCGGGGTCGAGGATGGCTTTTGAACTGTCTATAAAACTGTATATATCTTCGGGATCAAGCGGCTTGTAATGTTCGTGAAATGCCCATGCTGCATCATAAACAGTGCAAAAATCCTTAACAAACTTATCAGTTTCCTTTAAAATTAATATGCCTGAAATTGTATTGCGGTTTTTTGGCAATCCATTCAGCTATTTTCCAAAATCGCTCAGGGAAAGGAACAGTATAATCAAGGTGATAACTGTATTGTTCAAAATAAACTTCGAACCCAAAATTGCGGAAAAGTTTTTCGTAATACGTCGGGTTGTAAGGCATTCCGTAACCTTGTGGCATAAAACCATCAACAAGCAAACCCCAGTTTACATAGTTTTCACCAAAATTTATGGGGCCGTCCATGGCTTCCATTCCATTTTTTCTGTTCCATTCGGCTGCCGTTTTAAAAAGCAGATTAGCCGCTTCCTGGTTATCAGTACATTCAAAAAAACCACAACCACCAGTAGGTTGTTCGTATGTGTATGCAATATTTCCGTTGACAAATGCGGCAATCCTTCCAATCAGATTACCTTTCTCATCGGTTAAAATCCAACGTATTGCCTTTCCGTTTTTAAATGTTTTGTTTTTGGCAGGATTAAAAATATCTTCAACCATACCTTCAACCTGACAAATCCAGTTTGGATCGTTTTTATATATTAATCGGGGGACTTTATGAAATTGTTGTTTTGTTATTGTATTTGTTACTTCGGTTATTTTCATCGGATTCTTAATTTTCACAAGAACAAATATAATCAGATAAAAAAAGATAAAATTGATAATTTCCATTTTTCAAACCTTGGTTTTCAATATCCTTATATTGCCTAAAAGTACAGTGTAACAAGATTTAAAATCAGGTTAAAACCAATTTAAAATTCTTAAAGAAGTTTAATGAAAGCGTTTTAAAGCAAATCAAATCTTCCAATTTGGTTCAAAACAATTATCTTCGCAACTTATTATTTTTCGGATAAATTTGAAATTCAAGAAATTATCGTCAAAATGAAGAAATACACACTGTATAACAATGTTTTTGGTTGGGTAATATTTATTATTTCATCGCTGGTTTATTTGATGACCATCGAACCCACAGTTAGTTTTTGGGATTGTGGCGAATTTATTACCACCTCTTTTAAATTTGAAGTTGGACACCCGCCAGGAGCTCCGCTTTTTATGATAATGGGTAGGTTTTTCACCCTTTTTGGAGGTCCCGAAGATGCAGCCAGACTTGTAAACTCCATGTCGGCCATTGCAAGTGGAGCAACTATATTGTTTCTGTTTTGGACAATAACACACCTTGCAAAAAATTAGTTTCGAATGATGGAAGTTTATCAATAGGACAAACTATTGCAATTATTTCAAGCGGTGTGGTTGGAGGTTTGGCCTACACTTTTTCCGACACATTCTGGTTTTCGGCAGTTGAAGGTGAAGTTTATGCTACATCATCTTTAATGACTGCCGTTGTTTTTTGGGCAATTCTGAAATGGGAAAATGTTGCAGATGAACCAAATGCAAATCGCTGGCTCATTTTTATCGCATATATTGTTGGACTGTCAATTGGCGTACACTTATTGAATTTACTTGCTATCCCGGCAATTGTTTTCGTTTATTATTTCAAAAAATACGACGTTACCCGCAACGGAGTTATTATGGCTTTTGTAGCTTCAATTGTAATACTTGCATTAATAATGTATGGAATCATTCCTGGCGTTGTAACCATCGGTTCATGGTTTGATCTGCTGTTTGTAAATACTTTCGGGCTTCCGTTTGACTCGGGTCTGTATTTCTATATGTTTTAATACTTGCAGCTGTTGTTTATGGAATTTGGTACACTGCAAAAAAGAAAATGGTGATTTGGAACACAATAATTCTTGGGGTTACTGTAATCCTGATCGGATATTCTTCATTTGCACTTATCATTATTCGCTCTTCGGCTCAGCCTCCGATGGATCAAAACAGCCCAAACAATGCTTTTGCACTGTTAAGTTATCTCAACCGCGAACAATACGGCGATCGTCCACTTTTATATGGCCAGTTTTACAACTCACCGCTAAATCCGCAAAACCGTTACAGCCAGGGAAAAGCTGTTTACACACCAATTGGCGACAAATATGTAATTACAAATCATAAGGTTGTTCCAAATTATGATGAAAAATTCAATATGGTTTTTCCAAGGATGTGGAGCACAATGGAATCTTTTCATGCCGATGATTATGTACAGTGGGGTGGCGTAAAAGGCAGAAAAATTCAGCACAAAAACGAACAAGGCGAAAACGAGGTTATTGTTAAACCAACGTTTTCCGAAAACATGCGGTTTTTTCTCAGATACCATGTAAACCACATGTATTGGCGTTATTTTATGTGGAATTTCGTTGGCCGGCAAAACGATATTCAAAGTCATGGCGGAGTAATAAATGGCAACTGGCTTAGCGGAATCAAGTTTATAGATGAAATGCGCCTTGGCGACCAGGACAATTTACCTGCAAGTTTGGCACACAACAAAGCCCATAACACCTATTATTTTCTGCCATTGTTGCTCGGTTTACTTGGAATATTTTTCCAATATAACAAAGGAGATGAAGGGAAAAAAGGAATTTGGGTGGTGTTCCTTCTGTTTTTCATGACAGGTTTGGCCATTGTAATTTACCTGAACCAATATCCGCATCAACCGCGGGAAAGGGATTATGCATATGCAGGTTCATTTTACGCTTTTGCCATTTGGATTGGGCTCGGAGTAATGGCGCTTGCCGAAGGATTAAAACGATTTTTACCTGAAACAGTTTCAGCAGGAATTGCGGGAGTTTTAACGCTTATTCTTGTTCCTGGAATCATGGGGAGCTCAAAACTGGGATGACCATGACCGTTCAGGCCGTTACACTGCGCGCGATTTTGGAGCCAATTATCTTAAAACCTGCCAGCCAAACGGAATTATTTTCACGAATGGAGATAATGATACATTCCCGTTGTGGTACAACCAGGAAGTGGAAGGAGTTCGTACAGATGTGCGTGTTTGTAACTTGAGTTACCTGCAAACCGACTGGTACATCGATCAAATGCGCCGACAGGCATACGAATCAGCACCAATGCCATTTTCACTAACCGCAGATAAATATTTGCAGGGAACACGCGACGTTGTATATTTAATGGATAATCCGAGGATAGCACGTCCAACTATTGGAGCCAAAGAGGCAATTAGTTTTATTGCTGACGATAATCCTGCAACAAAACTGCAACAAGCTGATAATGCAGCCTACATACCAAAGAAAATACTAAGCTTTAAGGTTGACAAAGAGGCAGTTATCCGTAATAAAGTTGTGCGCCCCGAAGACTATGACAAAATTGTTGATACAATGACGATCGACTTATCCGACAGAAATTATTTATCGAAAGATGAAATGATGATAATCGATTTAATTGCAACAAACAATTGGGAAAGGCCAATTTACTGGGCAATAACAGTGGGACGCAATAAATATTTAAATCTTGAAGATTACTTTCAGGTTGAAGGTTTTGCTTACAGGTTGGTACCAATAAAAGGCGAAAGCAAACCTGACCGTTTGGAATTTGGAACAGTTGCATCGGACATTATGTACGACAACATAATGAACAAATTTGAATGGGGCGGTATGAACGATCCAAAAGTTTATATCGACGAAAACAACATGCGGATGATGACTAATGTAACAAACAGTTTCAACCGTTTGGCAAGTACTTTACTTGATGAAGGAAAAAAGGATTCGGCAATTGCAGTTATCGATCGTTGTTTTGAATTGATTCCACCAAGTATTGCACCTCCCGGATATTTTACCATTGAACTGGCAAACAGCTATTTTAGAGCAGGAGCAACTGAAAAAGGAAAAATGGTTATGGAACAGGCATTTGAATCATTTGACGATGATTTGAGTTATTATTTTTCGCTCGACCGCAAATTTATTCAGGATAAAGCTGTTAACGAAGAAATTCAACGCACTATTTTCTATCTTCAGATCATGGAGCGGTCGGCAAGAGCAAATAACCTGACCGATTTTTCAAAAAAAGTTGGTGATGCAATGCAAACTTATTTCACAAAATTCACATCGATTTAAAAAGGTTTGAGTTAAGTTCAAAATGCCAGGTTGCAATAACCCTGCATTTTTTTTTGGTTTTCAATACCAACCAGTTTTGAAAACAACTGAATAAAAACTTATCTTCACGATCGAAATACAAAAACACTTTCAAAATGAATATTCTGATTATTGGTTCCGGCGGCAGAGAACACGCATTTGGATGGAAATTAAAGCAAAGCAAAAAAGTAAAGAACCTTTTTTTTGCCCCCGGAAATGCAGGAACTTCACAAATAGGAACAAATTTGGCTGCAAATGTTAACGACTTTCAGAAAATAAAAACATTTACAATTCAAAATGAAATTGATCTGGTTTTAATTGGTCCTGAAGTACCTTTAGTTGATGGCTTACATGATTTTTTTGCCGCTGACCCTGTGTTAAAATCAGTACTTGTTGTCGGCCCTAAAAAAGAAGGTGCGCAGTTGGAAGGGAGTAAAGATTTTGCCAAAGAATTTATGGTCCGAAACAATATTCCGACAGCAAAATATTTAACTGTTACAAACGAAAACCTAAACGAGGGATTTGCTTTTCTGAATTCACTGAAAGCCCCGTTTGTATTGAAAGCCGATGGATTGGCTGCCGGAAAGGTGTACTGATTATCGAATCGCTTGAAGAAACAAAAGATTCACTGAAAGAAATGCTCGCCGGGCAATTTGGCGATGCGAGCCGAAAAGTTGTTATCGAAGAATTTTTGAGCGGAATTGAAGTTTCTGTTTTTGTAATTACCGATGGGATAAGCTATAAAATATTACCTGAAGCCAAAGACTATAAAAGAATTGGCGAGGCCGATACAGGTCTTAATACAGGCGGAATGGGGGCAATTTCGCCAGTTCCCTTTGCTGATGCAGTTTTTATGGAAAAGGTTGAAAAACAAATTATCCAACCTACAATTTCCGGACTTCAAAAGGAAAACATTGAATACAACGGATTTATATTTTTTGGATTGATAAGCGTTGGGAAAAATCCTTTTGTTATAGAATACAATGTCAGGATGGGCGACCCTGAAACGGAAGCGGTTATGCTGCGGATAAAATCTGATTTTGTCGATTTACTGGAAGGAGCTGCCAGGGGAACTCTTGAAGATAAAACAGTTGAAATTGATGAACGTGCGGCGGCGGCTGTAATGTTGGTTTCCGGAGGTTATCCTGGAAAATATGAGAATGGAAAAATTATTACCGGTTTCGAAAATGTTACTGAAAGTATTGTTTTCCATGCCGGAACAACAACTGTGAATAACCAGGTTGTGACTGCAGGAGGCCGTGTTATCGCGGTTAGTTCATACGGAAAAGATATGAAAAGCGCCCTGCTGACTTCGTATGAAAATGCAAAAACCATTCAGTTCGACAAAAAATATTACAGGAAAGATTTGGGATTTGACCTATAAACTATGATTTTACGAATATTAAAATCGAGAGAACCTTTTGACTATTTCCTTTACCTGATTGTCGGTCTTTTATTCTGGACAATTAGTTTTAGGTTTCCATATTCGTATAAATTTTTTGAGGGTGAAAATGAAAGTATTTTGTATCATTTCATTGATAAAATCACTTCACATTTTCCAATTTTACAAGTTGTTCTCTCATTTGTTCTGGTTATGTTTGGTGCATTTCTAATTCAGCAAATTAACAGTCGGTATGCACTAATTAAAGCACGCACAAAACTTCCGGCTGTAATTTATATAATTATCATTGGGGGTTTTACAGCCATGCACACGCTCCACCCTGTATTTTTTGCAGCAATTTTTACTTTGCTTGGTTTAAACAGTTTGTTTTCGATATTTAATAATTCCAATCCACAACTTGAAATTTTTAATTCGGGGCTTTTTATCGCAATCGGAACTTTGTTTTACTTTAACCTCATAGTGCTTTTACCTGCTTTTTTTATCGCAGTTTCAATACTTCGCCGCGAAAGAAACTGGCGCGAATTCATGATTCTTATTGTCGGTTTTATTATTCCCGTTGCCTTTGCATTGACTTATGCTTTTTTTACCGACCAGTTAACCGATGCAATTGTTGTTTTTCAGAAAAACATTTTTTCAAGGATAAACCATTTTAAAACCAATTATCCGTTACAGGGATTTTTAGGATTACTGATCCTTCTTACTTTAATTGGCAGCATCAAAATCATGCAGCAATATGATTCCAGAAAAGTAAGTATCCGGAAATATTACCTGGTTTTGTTTGTTATTTTTTCTTTTTCAATGTTAAGTTTCATTTTTATTCCGGCCACTTCGCAGGAAATGCTTGTAATAGCAGTAATTCCGGTAACCATATTAATTTCGAACCTTTTTGTATCGATTGAATCGGTTTTTTGGAGGGAACTGCTATTTACTCTTCTTTTAGGAACTGCCATTTTTATACAATTTGCCGACAAATTGTTTTTTACAGCGTGAGAAGACTCAATTTTTCAAAATTTAGGATATTACAAACAAATCAATATTTTTACCCTCACTTATTTAATGGAATAAAATGCCGCTAATTTTAAATATTGAATCATCAACCGAAGTTTGTTCGGTTTCAATTGCACAAAACGGGCAAACACTTTTAAAAAAGAAAGCCTTGAAGGGCTTAACCACTCCCGTGTTTTGACAGTTTTTATCGAGGAACTTTTTAAAGAGAACAACATTGTTCCCAAAATGCTTGATGCGGTTGCCGTGAGCAAAGGTCCGGGATCGTACACCGGGTTAAGAATTGGAGTTTCGGTAGCGAAAGGTTTGTGCTATGGTTTAAATATCCCTTTAATCTCGGTTAATTCACTTGAAATTTTGGGAATTTATGCAGCTCAAAATCTGGAAAAATACGCTTTCCTAAAAGATGAAACACAAGTTTTAATTTGCCCGATGATTGATGCCCGCAGAATGGAAGTTTACACTGCTTTGTATAATTCAAAAGGCGAGGAAATCCGGGCGGTTTCAGCTGAAATTATCGATGAACATTTCCTTTCCGACTTGCTCGAAACCCATAAAATATTGTTTATTGGAAACGGTGCCGATAAATGCATAAACCTGATTACTCATAAAAATGTATTTTTTGAAGAGCCGAGAACAACATCAGCCGAGTTTATGCAAATGATTGCTGAAGAAAAATTCAGTAAAAACAATTTGAAGATGTTGCCTATTTCGAGCCTTTCTATTTGAAAAATTTTGTAGCAACAGTCCCAAGAAACAAAGTTTTTTAGTTCGCCAAAAACAACATTGAATATGAGAATTCAATAATTATGAACCAATTACAAATACAATTAAGCAAATAATCAGGTAAAAAGATCACAGAAAAAGTTTATTTCTAACTGATTTATTTATTTTTGCGCCTTAAATAATAAGAAAATAATATTTCATGGCATCAACATCAGATTTTAGAAATGGATTGTGTTTTATGTTTAAAGGAGAAATCCACACAATCGTAAGCTTTTTGCATGTAAAACCTGGCAAAGGACCGGCATTTGTGCGCACAAAACTTAGAAATATAAAAACCGGACGTGTAATTGACAATACTTTCAATTCGGGCGTAAAAGTAGAAGATGTTCGGGTTGAACGTCGCCAGTATCAATATCTTTATAAAGATGACCAGGGTTTAAACGTGATGAACACGCAAACTTTCGAGCAGATTTCGATACCTGAATCAATG
Source organism: Draconibacterium sp. (assembly GCA_016705335.1). Taxonomy (GTDB): domain Bacteria; phylum Bacteroidota; class Bacteroidia; order Bacteroidales; family Prolixibacteraceae; genus Draconibacterium. The sequence goes on from JADIYN010000027.1 coordinate 64,576, forward strand.
ATTGATAATTCAGATTTAATGAAAGAGGGTCAAATCATTGAGATTCAATTCCATGCCGACGAAGAGATTCCATTAACTGCTGAAATGCCTGCGGTAGTGGAACTTGTGGTTACTTCAACAATTGATGGCGAAAAAGGAAATACCGCCAGTTCGAATGCTTTGAAACCAGCTACAGTTGAAACCGGCGCTGAGTTAATGGTTCCAATGTTTATCAACGAAGGTGATATTATCAGAGTCAGCACTAGCGACAGATCTTACAACGAAAGAGTCAGGCAGTAAAAAGAAGATTTTTATACAGAGAATCCGGGCAATTTTCAGTCCGGATTTTTTTGTGCTTTAATTTGATTTCGCGAATAAATATCAATTGCAACAATCATTGCTGTGAAACCCCAAAATGGAACCGAAAGTTTGTCGGTATCAAGAAAATTATTTAAAAATCCATGGACATAATAGGTCACAAGAGCGACCAGGGCCGCCAAAACAAAAGATTTCAGGCGTTTATCGGTTAACCTCATATAAGTGTGGATTGCGGTATAAATTACTGTTCCGATAATCAGTAAAAAAGTAAGCATTCCCAGCACACCTGATTCTGATAATGGACCAAGATATTCACTGTGTGCATTTCCGCCATCGGCTGAATTGGTGCTGATAATAGTTCTGTTTTCGTTCAACTGGTACGAGGCGTATTGAAACATATAAGTACCCGGGCCAAAGCCAAAAAGGTTTGTCTTCAAACATTTTGATAGCACAACTCCATCGGTTAATGCGCTCGAGGTTCGATGCATCGCTTGTAATGTTTGTCATTGATGAAATGTGTGTTTTGAAATCGGCAGAAGACTGTGTCGAATTTTGTTCAAGTCCCATTTCGATTTGATTCCAAAACAATATCAACAAAACAAGTACTGTTGCAAAGGTTATAAAAAGTGGTTTAAACCTGATTTTTAATTTCACGATCACATATACACCACCTGCAATAATCAAACTCAACCAGGCTGCCCGTGTATATGAAAGAATAAAGCCGATTAAAAGAATTCCCAAAACAATTAACGAAATGATTTTTTCTTTTCGGGTAACGAAATGACCAAACGAAAACATAAGCAAAAACGGAATATACATTGCAAGTGCTGCACCATATGAAGTGTGATCTTTATAAAACGGATTACACACAAAATTGGCAACTTCCTTGTTCCAAATCCCGTAAGCCAGGTGTCGGTTAACTGTGTAAAAGATTACAATTACCAGTGAAACTGCATAAAGCCAAATGTATTTTTCAAGATTTTTACCTTCAGAAAACATTTTTGCAGTTATAAAATACAAAACCGCCACAAACCAAATGCGCGACAATAAAAACTTAAACGATACGATGGGCATCGTGCTTGTTACAGCTGTTAAAAAAATCCAGATCAGGTTAATATAAATTGCCAGTGATACGGGGTGAGTTAGGATTTGCCTATCAAAACCCCTTTCATAAATAATCTTCAAAATAAAAACAATGAGAAGCCCAAAAATTAAGGGTTCCGTGGGCAAAAACATGTCAAACCCCAATCCGGGGCTTAATTCCGAAAGTGGCACTGAAAGCGGTGCAAACAAAACAATTAGGTAAACAATTTTATCGAACGAATAAATAACAACCAATATTACGGCAAGAATTACAGGTAAGACATTCACTGCCATAAGATTACGTTTTACCATAAAAAAAACGTTCAACAAAACAAAGCTTATTGAAATAAGGTAAAACAGGGATAATTTTATGCTTGCCTTTTGGAACACCGGCTATTTATTATTCTTTATTATAATCAAGAACAAGGAAAACCAGCAATGCGAAAAACACAGCCGAAATTGCAGAGAACAAAACAATCAACCACCGAACCGGATACGCTTTCTTATCCGACGGAAATGGAGATTCTACAATATGGCTGTAAGTAATATTTTTCTGGAATTCACTCAAATTAATTTCGTAGAGTGTATTTACTGAATCAATTTCGTTTATTAAAAAGTTATACCTCTTTTCGAGCCAGTAAGAATCGGCGCCTTTCTTAACCATACTATCGTACAGTTTTTTTATTTCTTTTGTGTCGGGTGCTGAACTTCTGCCGGTTGCAAGTGCAGTCATGTAGCCACGGGTTACTTCGGGCACCTGATTTTTAAAATCAATAATACCTGTCTCTGCTCTTACCTGGTTTAATTTTGCTTCAACCGTATCAATTGCTGCATACTTTCTATCCAATTGATTTTTTAGGATTTCCACCATTTCCCAGGTTTTGGCTTTGTGTATTTCTGCAACTTTTTGGTTGTAAAAATGAATAATTGAATCGCACATTACTGCTGCCCGTTCGGGAATGAAATCCATAACATTTATTTCAACAGTTTCATATTGCGTTTTCGATGTTTTAACATTCTCGTTATAAATGTCAAACATATAAGTCAAATACTTTGGGTCATCTTTACTGATATTGTAAGCTTCATCAAGATTAAAAGATTTGAACATTTTTAACTTGACATCATTTGAATTCAGAATTTCAAGCATCTGCTCAGTCTTCGACTCTTCACTCATAACACCAATATTGGAAGGATATATTCGGGCAGTTGATCTATATTTTGGCTTTATGAAAGTTGGCCCCGAAAAAATTGCACCAAGAAAAATGGCAATCACTCCAATAATTATAAAATGAAATTTGCGTTTCCAAATTAAAGTTAGGATCCGCTGGTTGTCAAAAAAATTATTCATATAGTTTATTCATTGTTTTTACATTATCCCGAACGAGACTTGAAACAGAAGATATTTCTACCCCGGTTTTATAAGTTTTAGTTTTAGTTCATTTCACAAACGAATTGAAACTGTTTTTATTATTCCTTTTTAACTCAAAAACAGAAAATTAACCAACAATTATCAGGGAGTAATTCTTCTTTCCTTTTTGCGCAAGAATATATTTGTTACTGATTAAAAATGAACTGTCAATAATCAAATCAGGGTCTGCAGTTTTTTCTTTATTGATACTCAATCCGTTTCCCTGGATAGTCCTTCTAAGTTCTCCTTTTGACGAAAAAACGGCTGTTTTGTCAGCTAATAAATCAACAATATTTATCCCGTTTTCGATAACTGTTTTTTCAACCGTAAATTGGGGTACTCCCTCAAAAACCGCAAGGAAAGTGCTTTCATTCAATTTCCGCAATTGTTCGGCAGTACCACTTCCAAAAAGAATTTGCGATGCTTCAACCGCCATATCATATTCTTCTTTTGAATGCACCATCGTTGTTATCTCCTCGGCAAGTTTCTTCTGTAAAACCCGCATGTGCGGTGCTTCCTTGTGTTTTCTATCAGTTCAACAACTTCTTCCCTTGGTAAAAGCGTGAAAACTTTTATATATTTTTCAGCATCTTCATCCGAAGTATTCAACCAAAACTGGTAAAGTTGGTAAGGTGTGGTTTTTTCGGGGTCGAGCCATACATTTCCGTGTTCAGTTTTCCCAAATTTGCCACCATCTGCTTTTGTAATTAGCGGAATTGTAAGCGCAAAAGCTTCACCACCTGTTTTACGGCGAATCAGTTCGGTTCCGGTAGTTATATTTCCCCACTGATCAGAGCCGCCCATTTGCAGTTTACAATTAAGGTTCTCGTACAACCACAAAAAATCGTAACCCTGTACCAACTGGTAGGTAAATTCGGTGAACGACATACCCACATTCGACTCAGCTCCCAAACGTTTTTTAACCGAGTCTTTCGACATCATATAATTTACGGTAATATGTTTTCCAATATCACGGATAAAATTGAGGAATGAAAATCCTTTCATCCAATCGTAGTTATTTCGGCACCATAACTGCGCTGTTTTCTTCACCTGAATCAAAAGCCAGAAATTTTGAAAGTTGAGCTTTAATGCCATTCAGATTCTTATTGAGGCTTTCTTCGTTCAGAAGATTACGTTCATCCGATTTCCCTGACGGATCGCCAATCATACCTGTTGCGCCTCCAACCAAGGCAACCGGTTTATGACCTGCCAGTTGAAATCGTTTTAAAAGCATTATTTGTGCAAAGCTGCCAACATGCAATGAATCAGAAGTTGGATCGAAACCAATATACGCAACAGTCATTTCTCTGGCTAACTGTTCTTCAGTACCCGGCATCACATCGTGCAACATTCCGCGCCATTTCAAATCTTCTACAAAATTCATAAACCCTTTTTTAAAAATTTGCGCAAAGATATAAAATGAAGATAGTTATTTGGTTTTAGGCAATACAAAAAACTATTTTACAGGGTTTCTATTATTAATTTTGAAGTCTTAAAGAATTTTTTACCTGCCAAAATACTAAGAATAAGGAAGTTTAAATTATTGACAAATGCAAAAATATTTCTGTTAAACCACCTTTTATCACTCTTTTTCAATGGTTTGTGCTCTTCATACCATTCATCGATAAACGGAAAAATTGATGGTGCAACGTTTTTGATAGGTTCATACATCGAAGAACCTTCTTTTGTTCTTTCAGGTATAATTTCCACATCGTTGTCAATTTTATCGAACACAATGAGTAAAATACTTAAAAACAGAATTGCGCGTAAAAGGCCAAAAACCATTCCGCCCAATTTATTTGCAATGCCCAATCCAGCCGAATCGACCATGTTACTAACTACATTTCCAACAATATGAACCAGAATTACAATAACAATAAATGTGACGATAAATGATATTATATTCAGGTAATCGGTTTTCAAATCGAAATACTTTATCAATAAATCGGAAGTAATTCCCGAAAAATGAATTGCACCCCAAATACCGAAGATCAAGGCCGCCAACGATGCAACTTCGGTAACCAACCCATGTTTAAAACCGCCAATTGCAGAAAAAATCAGCAATAACCCAAGTATAATATCGATGTAATTCATTTTGAAAATTGGTTTAATTAAGAATTAAAAGTAGAAAATTGTTCAAATTAAAACAATTATTAGTCGTGTTTGGCCATTTTTTCAACCGCATTGAAAACCCTGAAAAAATTGCCTCCCCACACTTTTCCAATTTCTTCTTCAGTATAACCACGCTCAAGCATTTCGGCGGTTATATTCGGGAACTCACTGACATCGGTGCAACCTTCAAGTCCGCCACCACCGTCAAAATCACTACCAATTCCAACATAATCAATACCAACAAGGTTTTTTACATAATCAATATGATCAACACAATCGGCAACAGTGGGCAAGGTCTTGGGATATTTTTCCTTGAGTAATTTCCACTCATTTCGAAGTACTTTTTTTCCTCATCCGACATCGAATCATATTTTGTATCGAAAACCTGGTTCAACTCCTTTCTCTTCTGATAATACATTGTGGTAGTGTCTGGGTCTTTGATATAATCATCGAGCAAGCAAATTTGTATTACTCCGCCATTTTTCGCCAATGTTTTAATCATATCATCAGTCATATTCCGGTTGTGTCGGGCAATTGCGCGCACACTTGAATGTGAAGCAATTACAGGCGTTTTACTTAGTTTTATCACATCGTAAAACGATTTATCGGAAATATGTGAAACATCGATCATCATTCCCAATTTATTCATTTCTTTAACTACTTCTGCTCCAAAATCGCTCAGCCCGTCATGTTCAGGCCCCTTTTTGTCGGTTGATGAATCGCAAATGTCGTTATTTGAAGAGTGGCAAAGTGTAATATAACGCACCCCTTTTTATAAAACTCCTTTACCCGATTTATATCGGTGCCAACCGGAAAGCCATTTTCCATACCAATATATATGGCTCGTTTGCCGTTTTTTTCAATTCGTGAAGCATCCGAAGATTTTGTTGCCACTTCAGCCAACATGCTGTATTTATTACATGCCGCATATGTAGCATCTATCATTTGATTTGCAGTTTTATAAGCATTTTCGGTGTTTTCAGCAGTACGTTCGCGCTGACTTGTAAATGCTGCAAAAAACATGGCATCCAAACCACCCTCTTTCATTCTCGGGAAATCAACCCGGCTTTGTGGCGGGCTGTTTTTTATCCAATATCGAATTTGTCATCTAACATTGCCATTGGCGTATCGCAATGAGTATCAACAGTTAATATCTTTTGATGAATTTCGCAACCGGTTTTTCAGGAACTTTTGCAAAAACATTGCCTGCAACTAAAATAGCAGCCAAAAAAAAACATAACAACAAATTTTTCATTTGAAAGATTTTTCTGAATTGAGTTGCAATAATAATAAATCGTTTCTTAGAATTACCAAATCTCAAAAAACAACCATCAATTAAAAAACAAAATTCTAAATATCAATCTTCAAAACAACGTCCTGACAAAAGCATGATTTATTGAATTATGTTTTTTGAAATTCATTTGAAATTTGGAATTTCCAATTTGGAATTTTCTTGCTCAGTATTCCCATTTTTTAGTAAATCCAAAACCAAACTTATAAAATACCGATATCCTGATAGTTTGATAATCGTAATCTCTGAAACCGGTTTGATATTCGAGTTTCCAATCAAATCTTTCTCCCGAATTTTTAAAGTTCGTTCTAAAAATCAATGGATCGTTATTGTCATCTACCCCAATAAACTGATAGCCGCCATAAGCGCTGTAACCTCCAATTTCATTTCTCCATGACAAATTTTTGTGTTTCAAATCTATTCCAAATTCATACAATGCGCCTTCATCCTGCGCCAATTCTATTTTATTGGTTTGCCACACATAAAACCCAGCCATCGCTCCCAGTCTAACTTCATTTATAAAACCGGTTTTAAAAAATTTTGATTTACCTAAAGCAACATAATAATAGTTGGCCGGAGCATCGGTATAACGCCCCTGCACGGCGTCGCCAATCGTAGTTTTTGCTGAATAATTAATTGTAATGTCGGGCCAGTTCTTTTTATCTTTAATTATCTGAATATAAGTACTTATCCAAAAATCACCAGCTTTTGTCATCCAGCCTGTGTCATCATAATATATCTGCCTGTCATTTCGCACCGAATTGTGGGTTCGGAAAGTTTCGGTTGGATATCCCCAAACATGCACAACAATTCTTTTGGGAACTACCGCCCAATAACAACTTATGTAAGAATTAACAGCACGGTCTCCTTTCATAAAATGGGCATGAACACCCGTTTCGATATTAGACAAACTGTCAAGCAAACCATAATCCATAAACGGCACCGGCAATGCATTTGGACCGAGTTTGCCGGGCGCTATTTGAAGCCATTTGTTAATGTGATCGCTTCCGAAATCAATCCAATTATCGGTTGGTCGTGATTGTCCAAAACCCGAAAACCAAATAAAATAAAAATATTAAAATTGAAAAACGCATCAGAAAAGTTTAAGGGTTCAATAATACTAAATAGTTAAAAAATACCCTTTTAAATCAACTTTTTCAAGTTAAAACTTATTTTAAAAACTTTTCAGTTTTAGTTAAATTTCGAATAGCTATTTTGGACTTCAATTTAAAAAGCAAAAAACACAGGAAGTAAAATGAAAAAAAACCAATCGAAAAAATGGCTCATTTTGCCACTTTCTGCAATTGCAACCTATGGAATTACCCAACTTGCATATCGATTCCCTTCCATCACCGAAAAAGTTTATTCCCGGTTTTTATATCCTTTTATTGCGCGTATTATTTCCCCGTTCAGTAATTTATTTTCGTTCTCAATCGACGATATTTTTTATGTACTGCTGTTTGTAATACTTCTGATTTCAATATTACTTCTGATTTTAAGAAAGATTTCGTTGGCAAAATCAGGTAAAATCATTTTGAATATTTTAGCCGCAACTTATATCCTTTTCTATTTTTTATGGGGATTCAATTATTTTCGCGAAGATTTAAATCTCAGACTTAAATTAGACGTACACGAACCCAACACAAAAGCATTTCTTGCCCAACTCAAAAAACTTGTGGAAAACACAAACAAATCCTGGGTTTCTTTTGATAATTGGGATGTTAATGTTGCTGATCAAAACATAGAAAAATCATATAAGAAACTTGCCCCGGCACTCAAAATAAGTTACCCTGCCGGAAAAAGAAAACCAAAATCAATCACTGTCAGCCGTTTTTTTGCACAGGCAGGAATTTCGGGGTATTACGGCCCATTTTTCAACGAAGTACATGTAAACAGCAACATTTTGCCCATTGAATTCCCCTTTATACTTGCCCACGAAAAAGCCCACCAGTTTGGAATTACAAACGAAGCGGAAGCCAATTTTTATGCATGGTTAGTTTGTACAAAAAGCACTTCGAAACAACTGCAATATTCAGCAAACCTGCATGTTCTTCAATACTTTCTTTACCAGGGATATCAATTGGAAGAATATCCCGGCATAATTGCAAAACTCGATAAAAGAGTAAAAAAAGATTTGCAAATTATCAGAGAACACTGGATGAGTTTAAGAAATGAAAAAATTGATGAAGCTGCTTCGAAAGTGAATGATTTCTACCTCAAAACCAATAAAATAAAAAAGGGTATTGAAGAATACAGCGGGGTTGTAAAATTTGTAATGGACTATTCATATGATTCGGATTTTCAGGAAAAATGGAATTTGAACCGTTGATTATTTCTTCTAATTTTGATTATTATAATTCAATTATCATGAAAATCATTCCCATTTCGGCCGGAAATTTCCATTGCGATGGCGGCGCACTTTTTAGTGTTATCCCTAAAAAACTATGGGGAAAAGTGTATCCTGCCGATGAAAATAATTTCACAAAACTTGCATTACGTTGTCTTTTAATCGACTACGGTGAACAAAAAATACTGATAGAAGCAGGAATTGGTAACCATTTCCCCGAAAAGCACCTGCAAAACAATGGGGTTGAAAATGAAAATTGCCTGGAGGAATCACTTAAAAAAAATGGTTATACAACTGACGACATTACGGATATAATTTTTACTCACCTGCATTGGGATCATTGCACAGGTGCAGTAAAAAACAGAAACGGTAAACTGCTTCCGGTTTTTACAAACGCAAAATACTGGTGCAGTAAAAAGCAATGGGAACATTCAAAAATTTCGAATCCACGCGAAAAAGCGGCCTATCATAAAGGTGTTTTGGATTTTATTTTTAAGTCGGGCAAACTAAATCTTGTGGAAAATGAAGGCGAACTTTTTGCAAATATTGAAGTCAGGTTTTTTGATGGTCATACACCCGGACAAATGATACCGTTTATCCGATATGAAGATAAAACAGTTGTTTATATGGCCGATCTTATTCCCACATCTACCAACATCCCGCTCCTGTGGCTGGCTGCATACGATTTATATCCGGTAAAGGCAATGGAAGAAAAAGAACTTTTTTTGAATGAGACAGCGAAAAACGGTTACATTTTGTTTTTCGAACACGACTTTTACACAGAGTGTGTAACTGTTTCAAAAACAGAAAAAGGGTTTGTTTTGAAGGACAAATTTACCTGGCTGGAAAGAGGATGATATTATCCTGAAATTGTATTTTTTTAGAAGCAAGTATTTTCTACTTTTATGCCCTCAATTTTACCAGAAAAAAACGGATGAAGATTAACATCGATTCAAAAATATTCCCTGATTTCAATTCATTTGAAAATACACTGAAAACCTGGAGAAGCAATAACGAAACAATTGTTTTTACAAATGGCTGTTTCGACATTGTTCACCACGGACACGTTGACTCGCTGGTTAAATCTGCCGAAATGGGAACCAAGTTAATCGTGGGTTTAAATTCAGATAAATCAGTAGAAATTTTAAAAGGCCGGAACCGCCCAATTTTAAGTGTTCTGTCACGCGCGATTGTTCTTGCGGCATTTTGCTTTGTTGATGCAGTAGTTATTTTTTCAGAAGAAACACCTGCCGAACTGGTAGCTCAAATTATTCCCGATATCCTTGTAAAAGGAAATCAATACAAAATACATGAAATTGCCGGCTCCGACACTGTTCTTGGCCATGGCGGCAAAGTTGAAACACTTGAACTGGTTCCCGACATATCAACAAGCGATATTATCGACAAGATTAAAACCCTTGATTGATGGCACAAAACAAAAGCATTTATACCTGTCAGAATTGCGGTGCACAATCGCCAAAGTGGATTGGAAAATGCCCATCGTGCAATGAATGGAACAGTTATGTTGAAGAAATAATCAGCAAAAAACATGACTCCGGAAAATTAGCCGTTCAAATTTCAACGAACCAGCCATTAACACTCGATAAAATTGAAACCCTTCAAAACAAAAGAATTTCAGTGCCAATTGAAGAGTTTAACCGGGTTTTAGGTGGTGGAATTGTTCCGGGTTCGTTAATATTATTGGGTGGCGACCCCGGGATTGGCAAATCAACACTGGCATTGCAACTGGCACTGGTTCTTAAAGACCGGAAAATTTTATATACTTCAGGTGAGGAAAGTCTTCAGCAAATTAAACTCCGGGCTGAACGTTTAAAAACAGAAAACAACAATTGTCTGTTTTTGTGCGAAACTTCACTTGAATTTTTAATCGCGCAAACCGAACAAATCCAGCCCGATTTACTGATTATCGATTCTATCCAAACCATTTCCACCGAAACAATTGAATCGTCACCAGGCTCTGTATCGCAGGTGCGGGAGTGTACTTCTGCAATTTTAAAATATGCAAAAAAAACCGGAGTTGCTGTTATATTAATCGGACATATAACAAAAGAAGGAAGTCTTGCCGGCCCAAAAGTTTTGGAACACATGGTTGATGTGGTTTTACAATTCGAAGGCGATTCAAATTATATGTACCGGATTTTACGTTCGAACAAAAACCGGTTTGGATCGACAAACGAACTTGGTATTTTTGAGATGGAAAGCGATGGTTTGCACGAAATCCTCAATCCCTCGGAACAGCTCATTTCAAAAGTCAGCGACCATGTTAGCGGAACCGCCATTACTTCAACTATCGAAGGAGTCAGGCCATTTCTTATAGAAATACAGGCGCTTGTCAGCACAGCTGCTTACGGAACTCCGCAACGATCTTCAACAGGTTTTGATTTGCGCAGGTTGAATATGTTGCTGGCAGTACTTGAAAAACGTGCCGGGTTCAAACTCATACAAAAAGATGTTTTCCTGAATATTGCCGGCGGATTAAAAATAAACGATCCGGCTACCGACCTGGCTGTTATTTGCTCAATTCTTTCATCGAATATCGATGTGGCAATCAACCACAAATATTGTTTTGCAGGCGAAGTTGGTTTGACAGGCGAAATACGCGCTGTTAACCGGGTTGAACAAAGAATTGCAGAAGCTGAAAAACTGGGTTTCAAAAGAATTTACTTACCGGCACACAACAAAAAGTTTCGATATCAAAAATACAAAATTGAAATCGTAAAATCTGGACGAGTTGAAGAGGTTTTCAAAAATATTTTTAATTGACTTTTTTAAAATTCAATATAGATTTTTTTAACAATGATTTTTTGATTGGCCGAAACACAATAACTAATTTGGCCAACTTTAATGAATATGAAAAAAATAGCAATCATACTGGCTCTGTTTTCTGTTTTTATCTCTTGCGATAACGATGTGATTAAAAAACCAAAACATCTTGTCAGCGAAAGAAAAATGATAGAAATGTTGGTTGATATTCATCTTGCAGAAGCCACATATAACCGCATGCGAAGCGATACTTTAGTAAAGAATAGTTCTTCGGCCAATTTCTATTATTCAGTTTTGGCGAAATACGAGATTGCTGATTCGGTTTTTGAAAAGTCGTTTGTTTATTATGCCAGCAGTCCAAAGAATTTTGAAAAAATGTATCGCGAAGTAATGAATAAACTTGGTGAGACCGAGCAAGGATTTTCGGGCCGAAAAAATGACATCCTCGAATTTGAAACGCTCAAGTAGCAAAAAGTGAGAAAAATTGCGGCTACATACATTTTTCCTGTAAATGAACCACCGTTAAAAAATGGAATTTTAACCTGCACTCCCGACGGAACAATCGTTAAAATAAGCAGTAGCAACGAAAATATAACTGAACTGACAGGACTTGAATATTACAGCGGAATTTTGGTTCCGGGATTTGTAAACACACATTGCCACCTCGAACTTTCGCAGTTAAAAGGTAAAATTGAGGAGAAAACCGGAGTTGGCGGATTTATTGGGAAAATAAACAAGTTGCGAAACGAGGAAACAGAAAACATTGAAAAAGCAATTCATGTTGCTGACCGGAAAATGTGGGCTGCCGGAATTTCTGCTGTTGGTGATATTTCGAATACCACATTAACTATTGATACAAAAAAAACAAGCAAAATTTTTTACCATACTTTTGTTGAATGTTTCGGATTTCATCCTTCGCGGGCAGAACGGGCTTTTGATTTTGCCGATTTTGTTCGTTATCAATTTAAAACAAACCGGCTTTCATCCGGAATTGTACCGCATTCTCCTTACTCTGTTTCAAAACAACTATTCGAAAAAATAAGTGAAAATGCAGTTATTGAAAAAAGCATTTTAACAATTCACAATCAGGAAAGTAAAAGCGAGAACGAATTTTATAAAACCGGAACCGGTGAAATTGCAAACCATTTGCAAAACAACCTCGGCATTGATATATCACACTGGAAACCTACAGAAAAAAGTTCGCTGGTTGCTGCACTTGAACATTTGCCCGCAGAAAATCAGTTGCTTTTAGTTCATAATATTTTTACTACAAAAGAAGATTTGGAAGAACTGAAAAAGTTGAGATCACTTGAAAATACTTTTTTCGTACTTTGTCCAAATTCAAATCTTTACATCGAAAACCTACTACCACCAGTATCGTTTTTCATGAATGAGAAATTGAAAATTTGTATTGGAACTGATAGTCTGGCATCGAACAATGAACTTTCTGTGCTTTCAGAATTAGTTACACTCCAGTTGAATTTCCCTGATTTAACCTTAGGTGAACTTTTTAACTGGGCCTGTTTAAATGGGGCAAAAGCATTGCAAATACAAAGTTTAAAGTTTAAAGTTTAAAAAAGTGGCTACATTTCTTTTTGATAAAATAATTTTTGGACCGGTAAAGAGCCGGAGATTAGGGATTTCACTTGGAATCAACCTGCTTCCAACCAATATTAAAGTTTGTTCTTTCGATTGTATTTATTGCGAATGTGGCCGAAATCCCAAAAAATATGAAGAAAAAGCAGTTTTACCGGGTCGTGCAGAAGTGCGTCATAAACTGAAGGAAAAATTGGAGGAAATGAAGTCCGCCAACCAGTTGCCTGATGTAATTACTTTTGCCGGAAACGGAGAACCCACACTACACCCTGATTTTGCCGGAATTATTGACGATACAATTGAACTTAGAAATCAACTTGCACCGAATGCAAGAATTGCCGTTCTTTCAAATGCTACAATGATCCATAAAAAAGAGGTATTTCAGGCATTGTTGAAAATTGAGGACAACATTCAAAAACTTGATTCGGCTTTTGAAGAAACCATTAAATTGATTGATTGCCCAAATAAGACTTTCAACCTGCAAAAAACTGTAGATCAACTAACTTCTTTTGGTGGAGAAGTGATTATCCAAACCCTTTTCGTTAGAGGAAATTATAAAGGTGAAACAGTTGACAACACCACCGAAAAAGAGATTTCGGCATGGATTGAATTACTTAAAAAAATAAAACCTTCGCAGGTAATGATTTATACAATTGCCCGTGATACACCTATTGATACGCTCGAAAAAGTCCCTCTTGGCGACCTGAATTCAATTGCAAAACGGCTGGAAAACACAGGTTTCAGGGTGCAGGTTTCGGGTTAGTAAATTGCGAAAATTACGTAACGAATATTTCACAATTCGTAAGCAACTGGTTATATGTTATTTAAATGTTAGAAAATCATTTCTGTTAAAATGAATTTATTACGTTTTTTCGTAACGAAAAAACGTAATAAATTTATAAAGTTGTGCGATACCACTCCGAGCTTTTTCCAAGCCAGCGCATTCCCATCACAAATCCTTTGAGTTTTAGCAAATCATTTCCTTCAAGCCATGCGTAACAGTCGTAAACTTTACCCGATTTTGGATCGTAAATCGTACCGTTTTCCCATTCTTTTTCTTTTGAATTAAAAACAAAACCTTCTAAAATCTGCAATCCAATCAACGAACGATTTTGTAATTTTACTTCAGGATTTTTATCATCTACCGGTGGTTTTCCGTTCACATATTTTTCAGGAATCATGTAAACTATTGTACCAATGTATTTCCCGTCTTTTTTCTCAACTTTAATTTTTGTGGTTTTTTCGTCGTTCCACCAAATTCCGACAATCTTATCGGCTTCCTGCGCAATTCCTGCAATTGAATAAATTCCAAGAAATAAAAGAATAATCAGTTTTTTCATAATAAAGTGTTTAATTTTTTAGTGGAATAAATATATCAATATTTGATTTTGATTCTGTACATTTCAGTTTCTTTTTTGCAATTCATTCAAATACCATATTATGAAAACCTTAAAACGAGTTTTAACCGGAGCACTTATTGTAGTTGGAGTTATAATTGTTTCAGGATTGTATTTGTTGCATTATATTAAAACTGCAGCAATTCCTGATTATTCAAAAGATATTCAGATTGAAGGATTATCGGCGGAAGTAAATATTTTAAGAGACTCGCTCGGAATTCCGCACATTTATACAAGCAATGAAACCGATTTGTATCGCGCTGTTGGATTTGCAATGGCGCAGGACAGGCTTTGGCAAATGGATTTGCTGCGGCGGATTACACAAGGCCGGTTGTCAGAAATTCTGGGAAAAGATCTTGTAAAAACCGACATCCTGATGCGGGCGCTTCGTATTCAGGAAAAGTCGGAAAAAATCATGAGTAAATCTACTCCTGAAATAATTCATGCACTTGAAGCTTTTTCTGAAGGAGTAAATGTATATATGGCAAATCAACCGCTTCCTCCTGAATTTAAGATACTTGGCTACACACCCGAACTCTGGGAACCTGTACATTCGGTAAATCTTATTGGATATATGTCATGGGATTTAACATCGGGTTGGGGGACTGAATTACTGATTCACCAGTTGCAGGGGAAAGTTTCTGTAAAACAAATCGAGCAGTTAATCCCAAAAACTGAATATCAAAAAACTGCTGTTTATAAAGATTTTCATTCTCCAGAAATCAAAATTGGTGAAACAATTTTATCAATCGGTAATCAATTGGAAGAACTTGGAGGACAGATATTTTATGGCAGTAACAACTGGGCAGTTTCGGGCAAAAAAAGCAAAACCGGCAAACCACTTTTGGCAAACGATATGCATCTTGGATTGATGTCGCCGGGAATTTGGTATCAAATGCACCAAAACATTGAGGGAAAACTGAATGTAACAGGGCTTGTTTTACCGGGCCAACCGTTTGTAATTGCAGGACACAATGATTCCATTGTCTGGGGAATGACAAATGTAATGGTTGATGACCTCGACTTTTATGCTGAAAAACTCAACGAAGATTCAACAAAATACCTGCTTGACGGTGAATGGAAAGATTTACTGATAAAAACAGATCTTATAAAAATAAAGGGGGAAGATGATTTTAAAAACGTTTTGCGTTTTACACACAGAGGCCCAATTGTAAACAACTTTAAAAAGGGTGCTGATACTCCAATTTCAATTCATTGGTTAGGCAACGAAATGAGTAATGAAATCAGAACCGTATTTTTGCTGAACCGCGCCAACAATTGGACTGATTTCAAGGATGCAGTAAAAACTTTTACAGCTGTGAGTCAGAATATAGTATATGCCGATGTTTTAGGGAATATTGGCTTACAATGTTGTGCAGGAGTTCCAATAAGGGCCGGAAACGGAATTCAAATTTACCCCGGAGATAGCAGCAAATACGATTGGACCGGGCTGGTACCATTCGAAGAATTACCTTTTGAGTTTAATCCCGATCGCGGATATGTTTCCTCGGCAAACAACAAAACTGTTCCCGATGATTATCCCTATTACATTAGTCATTGGTTTATACAACCCGACAGAATTGAAAGGATTCGTGAAATGCTGGAGGAAAAAGAATTACTGGGAATCGAGGATTTTAAGGCAATGCACCGCGATGTAAAATCCAAAAAAGCAGAACATTTTACCCCTGTTTTTTTGGCAGCAATTAAAGCTGAACCTAATTTAAACGAAAAAGAATCAGAATCATTAAAAATACTGGAAGAGTGGAATTATGAACTGACCCGTGAAAGTGTAGCTGCATCAATCTTTGAAATTATGTACCGCAAAGTGTGCGAAAATTTAATAAAAGATGAACTTTCCCCGGAAATTTTTGAAGATTTAAAAGGACAGCGAACTTTCCTTGAAAATTTACTTTTGAATATTCAAACCGAAAAATCATCGGAATGGATTGATGACAAAACAACTCCTGAAACAGAAACTTTTGAGGACATTGTAACCCGCTCATTTAAAGAAACAATTGCTGATTTGACTGCGGAAAACGGGGACAAAACTGACAAATGGAACTGGGGAAAGATGCACACTTTCACAATTCAGCACCCACTTGGCAAAGTAAAACTACTCGATAAAATGCTTGACTTAAATAAAGGTCCGTTTGAAGTACCCGGAAGTTACCATACCGTTTGTCCATATTCGTATTCATATAACGATTTGTACAATGTAAATCATGGTGCTTCACACCGTCATATTTTTGATGTTTCAAACTGGGATGCTTCAGAAACCATTATTCCAACCGGAACAAGCGGAATTCCGGCCAGTGATTTCTATTTAAACCAAACTGAAATGTATATTAACAACCAATATCATGCTGACCCATTCAGTAAATCAATTGTTGAAAAAGCCGCTAAATTTAAAATGAAACTTTCACCGAGGCAGTGAAAAAGCAGGGAGAAAGAAAAAGAGAACCGTTTTTTCTATGTTTATTATAGAAAAAATGATTCTCTTTTTTTCGGACTTCCAACTTCGGACTTCCAACTTCTATTCAGTCTCCCTGAAATATTTTACAGTCCCAACTTTTAGTTCCATTGTTGCATCTTCGTCGCAAACAATTATTCCGTTGGGATGGTTTTGTAAAGCAGACAAAGTCCACATGTGATTCATCCCTTCCTCAACAACTTTTTGCAGTGCCCGTGCTTTTTTATATCCGTTTACAATAATTACAACTTCCTGCGAATCAAGAACAGTTTGAACACCCACAGTCAGCGCTTGTCTTGGCACTTTATTTATGTCATTATCGAAAAAGCGGGAATTCGCAATAATTGTGTCATAATTCAAATTAACAAGCCGGGTGCGTGAATTTAAAGACGACCCTGGAACATTAAAAGCAATGTGGCCATCAGCTCCCATTCCACCAAGGAAAAGTTCAATACCACCAAAAGACTTAATTTTTTCTTCAAAGTCGGAACATTCCTTAGAGAGATCAATAGCATTTCCATTTAGAATGTGGATATTTTTTTTGTCGATATCAATATGGTCAAAGAAATTAGAGTACATAAAATTGTGGTAGCTTTCCGGGTGATCTTCAGGAATACCAACATATTCATCCATATTAAAAGTGACTACATTCTTAAATGAAACTTCATTCTTTTTATATAACTCAATCAGTTTTTTATAAGTCCCGAGAGGAGACGAACCGGTTGGCAATCCCAATACAAAAGGTTTTTCAGGTGTAGGACTGAATTTGTTAATCTTTTGTACAATATAGCCGGCTGTCCAATTACTTATTTCTTCGTATGTTTTATTGATAATTAATTTCATTGATTTATATTATTTTATTGATTCTTGTTACTTGATACTGGTTGCTTGTTACTTGTTACTTAAAACCTGCAACATGTAACATGTAACCTAGTTCCCGTAACTAGCAACCCTTTTATTTTTAAATTTTACCCCATTCCAACAACTGATTTTTCGAGTTTGAATGCCTCTTCCAAAAACTGTTCAACGTTTAAATCGCGGTGAAATACCATTCCATGTGTTGCCCTTAAAAGTGGCGATTCGTTTTGGTAGAAAAAATCTTTCCCAAGCAGAAGTTCAATTTGTTTGTGTTGATCATACCAAACACGCTGGGTCAGTTCACTAAACTTACCGTCAAGCTGGTAACTTGGAAACGAGGCATTTACCTGTGTTACATAACATTCAGAGAATGATTTTTCAAGAGTTGCCAACGAGTTTAATGAAACCGGCACAATTACTTCAACATCCCATGGGTTGTATTTAAACCAAACATTTCGGTAACCCACTATCCTCAGTTTACTTAAATCTTCTTCCTTGCTCCATGCTTCAACTGCCCGGGCAATTGCCTGCAATACTTTATAATGGGTGTCGGGGCCGCTCCCTTGGGGATCCATCGCCAAACTAATTACTGTTGGTTTATATTTTCTGAAATCCTCAAGAATCGGTAAAACATCACCTTCGTAATCGGGCTGACCAGTGGTGGAAGTTCTCTGATAAAAGCTCAACCGTAAATGGTGCACATTTTTAACCATAATTCCGTAGTGCGCCCAAACCAGTTCTTCTTCAAACTCCCGGATCATTCCCTTTAATTTTTGTATTTTTATTGGATTTCCACCACCATCATAACTATTATTCAGTGCAGCAATTATTTCGTAAATTACATCCCGAAGTCCATCTTTCGATTTAATTTTCCATATTGAAACCATTGCCCTGATTGCCCGATGACAAACACCCCGGCGTTTTTCCTCGATGTTTTGTGCAGCAATATTGTCTAGGTAATGGTAAATATCTTTATCCCATTTGTATTTATATCCATCTCTAAAAAAATCAGGATAATTCACCATTTCAATTTTACCATCATTCATCAAGTCCTTTGTATCTTTCAGTAAATCAAGAAGAAAACGATTGGTTACAGCTGTAAAACCTGAAGTTAAAACTGAAAAATGCAGTTCATTGCTGGCATCGCGCGACTGTCGATTTGTTGATGGCATAATTCCCAACATAATATCATCGTGGTGTGGACCGGTGTGATAATAAATTTGGTTAACTTCTTTTTCCATCCCTTTGTGAAGTTTCTCCAGAATAGAATCAATAACCGATTGAACAGTATTTTCATCTAACTTGGGTATCATTTTACAATACTTATCAGCTTTTAAATCCTGTAATTCCAGCTTTGGGCCGTACTTGGTTATTTTTTTACAAAGATCCATAACTGCCCTTTCGGTTTTCTGATGGGTCCATGGTCCGCTTGTGTAAAAATTCTCAATGCTGTCATCAAGTTTTACTGCGGCTCCATCAGTTAAATAAAACCTGCTGTTTTCGAGTTTTTGAAAAGCAGTTGCAGGAGAAATTACTGTTGGTTTGCTTTCGAGTGCTGATTTAATAGTGTCAGCAATGGCTTCTCCTGCCGCATAAACAATAGTTTTTGCTTTAGTATTGTAGCTTATTGTTCCCAAACCAATAGTAATCACCAATCTATTGCGTGACACTTCAATACCACCCAAATCGGTTGCAAGAACAGCTTGTGTTTCGAAATTTGTTTTTGTTAAACGTGTTGATGAAAAATGATCAGTTCCCTGCGTATTAAATGCAATATGTCCGTCAGGACCAATTCCTCCAAGAAAAAACCTATTCCTCCTTTTTCCCTGATTTTGTTTTCGTAATTCGTGCACCAGTTGTCGATTAAAAAAATCGATTCCTGTTGAATTTTTTCATGTACAGTTTTTGCTTCGCGAAAACGGAGCGATAAGTCTATAATATAATCAGGGAATACATCAAGAAAATGCATGTCGCCCGCAAGTTTTATATCTTCAGATTTAATAACCAGTGAATTACTTTCACTAATTCCGAATCCGTCGATATAATTTACTTTTGCAAAATTATATAAACTGTTGTGTTGTTCTGAATACATTGGATAAAATGCACCCATCTGTACATATTGCAAATTCCGAAAATCAGGCTTTTTAATGCCCTTCAAATTATATTTTTCAAGAAGTGCAATCCCTTTTTTATTTTCCCAGTTATCGAGAATAAAATGGGTAAAATGAATAAAATATTGTGCAGTTTTCCCATTCGGCAAACTCACCACACCATTTGGATTTTCACTGACCCACTCGATAAAACTTAAAGCCGAAAGCAGTCCAAGCTGAGGAAAACTCTCAACAGTTATGTAAGGTATTTTTGTTGAAATTTTTTTGATTTTAGCTTCTTCAAAAAATGCCTTTTCAACGTTTGTGAAATTTATTTTCATATTGATATTTTTGATATTGATAATTTTTCCAACGCGTATGCCGCAACTCCCACTGTACCTGCCTTTGAACCCAACTCCGAGAATTTTATTTCAGTGTTGTTGCTAATATCCCTGTTGCTAAATGTGTTGATTGCCTGCTGAATTGGGGCAATATTAAACTGACTTGCTTCAGCAACCCGGCCTCCAATGATTATAAGTTCGGGATCAAAAATCTGGATCAGGTATGAAATTCCCCGCCCAAGCCAATATCCGGCTTCTGTAAAAATCGAAATAGCAAATTGATCACCCTGATTTGCTGCCTGAACTACTATTGAAATATCAATTTTCTCCAAATCGTTTTGTACCAATTCCTTTATAAGAGACAAGTTTCCTTTTTCTATCCCCTCTTTTGCCATTCTTGAAATTGCCACTGCCGATACCATTGTTTCAAGACAACCTTGTTTCCCACAGGCACACAATACACCGTTGTCAACTATTGGCAAGTGTCCAAACTCACCGGAATACCCTGATTTGCCCGAATATAATTTACCATTCACGATGATACCCAATCCCAAGCCCCAGTCTGCCTGGAGCATTAAAACATTTTTTCTTCCTTTTGCCAATCCAAAATGTTGCTCGGCAAATGTCCTCACTTTTGAATCGTGATTAAAGTAAACCGGAATACCAAAGATTTTGCGAAGCTCTTCAAATAGATTATCGATGTTAGGAAAATAGGTTTTATTGATTCCCTGTTTTAAGTTAATCAACCCGGGAAGTTCAATTCCTGCTACTATAATTTTGTTGAATGGAATATTACTATCGGCAATAACCTTTTCAAGCATTTCATTTACACGGTTGAAAATTGAGATGTCAGACTGCATTTTAATCGGGAAAAAATGCGGGCCGCTAACAAGCTCATTATTGCTGTTAAAGATTGATATTATTGTACGCGCAATGTTAATGGTGATACCAACTACATAAAATCCGTCTTTTATCAATCCATAAATATTTGGCCGTCTTCCGCCGCTTGAATCTCCCCTTCCCAATTCTTCAACCAAACCATCCTTAATAAGCTCAACCAAAAGACTATTAATTTTTGGAGTACTTAAACTAATGTTCTTCGACAGTTCTGAATTCGATAGTGGACCATTAAAATATATAGCACGCAAAATCTGTTTTTGTGGCTAATTTTTTTTGATTCTACCGCAAAACTCTGTGTTTCTGTATTTTAAATAGTTTTTCCATAATATTTCTGTTGCCGAAGATCAGAAAAATGTAGTTATCAAACAAGTATCTTTTTAATTTTTTTAAAAAGCGCTTGATAATTTAAACAATTGTTTATTAAAGATATGAAACTGTTAACATTTGAATAATTGTCATTTAAATAAAATAAGTGATATTTATGGTCTGATTTGACAATTTGAAATAAGTAAAATACTCTTAAATCATGCAATTAAAGGTTAAGCAAAATACTGATTCGAATTTACAACACTTTGAGCTTACTAATAATTTGGAGATTTCACCTGATGTTCATGTGATTTCGTTTAAGCGTGATTTTAATTTTTTACCCGGACAAGTTGTGAAAATCGCCATTGACAATATTCATGCTCCAAGAATATACAGCATTTGCAGCGGAAATACTGAAAAGGAAATCCGAATTCTTTTCAATATTAAAGATGATGGATTCTTAACTCCAAAACTTGCATCTATGATTCCGGGAGAAAAAATCCTAGTTTCAAAACCATATGGAAGTTTTACAGGAACCAGGGAAAAAAGTTGGTGGATTGCTACCGGAACCGGAATTGCACCTTTTTATTGCATGGTTAAATCAGGTTTAACTGCAGAAAAGTTGATACATGGCGTACGACATTTAAATCAATTTTATTTTGAAGATGAATTGGAGGAAGCTTTGAATGACAAATATATTCGCTGTTGTTCGTCTGAATCATCATGCAATACAATTCCCGGTCGGGTAACCGATTATTTGAATGAATTTCAGAAATTACCCGATGTAAAGTATTTTGTTTGCGGGCAGGCTTTGATGGTGGTTGAAGTGCGCGATTTACTAATTAAAAAAGGTATTCAATTTGAAAACATTCTGTCCGAAATATATTTTTAATTTCCATTCATTTTATAAATCTAAAAGTTCAATTAATATTAATCTATTTTAAAAATTAAATTCTAAAAAATCAACACTATGAAAAAATCAGTAATTGCAATCTTAGCAATAATAGTTATTGCATTTGCAAATGTAGCACAGGCACAATCGGTAAATGAGGTTCTTGAAAAACATTTTAAAGCCGTGGGCCAGGAAAAACTTGTAGAGTTAAATTCGTTCTATATTAAAGCGAAAGTCAGTCAAATGGGAATGGAGCTACCTATGGAAATGCGGATTAAAAAGCCCGATATGTTTATTACAAATATCGACATTCAGGGACAGAAAATGGTTCAGGCTTTTGATGGGGAAAAAGGTTGGATGATAATTCCAATGATGAGTCCAGATCCGCAGGAATTGGCTGGTGCCCAGCTCGATCAGGCCAAAGAACAGGCAAATATGGACGGCGAGCTGTACAATTATGAAAAGAAAGGAAGCACTGCAGAAATGGGTGGAAAAGTAAATGTTGACGGGAAAGAAATGTTCCGCATAAAACTTACTGACAAAGAAGGCAATACCAAAGATTATTTTATTGATGCCAATACCTACTTAATTTCAAAAGTAAAAGCCAAGGTTTCAGCACAAGGCCAAACTGTTGATGTTGAACAAATCATGAGTGATTATAAAACCATTGACGGCATAACAATAGCAATGAAAATTGAATCGAAATCTCCGATGGGAACTGCTGTGGTAACCATGGAAGAAGTTAAGTTTAATGAAAAATTTGACGATGCTATTTTCAAGCAACCAGCAAAATAGGGATACTTCAATGTATTTCTTTTGGATTGTATTGAACTTGTATCAGAAAAAATTCAAAAATAAAAAACACAGGAAGAGCGGATTTCCGCTCTTTTTTTGTGCTTTAAAACTACCGGTTTTTCATATCGTTTCTGAATGAAGAACGCACACAGCGAAATCCAACGTATGATTTTGTAGTATCCTGATATTCAAAACTTCTGGTTGAAGTTCGGATAAAATATGCCATATCTTTCCACGAACCGCCGCGAATTACTTTACGTTTCATAACGGGAGGGTCGTCGGTTTTTGCGTCATATTGCAATTCAGGATTCATATCATTAATAATTTCATAACCACCTTCAAAAAAAGCCGTACTTGTCCACTCCGCAACATTACCCGCCATGTCATACAATCCATAAGGATTTGGATCGAATTCTCCACCTTTCATTGTAGTTGTTCCGGTTGGACTATCGGCAACATAATTTCCCCTGTTTGGTTTAAAGTTTGCAACAAAACAGCCCTGATCACCTCGCGTGTAATAACTCCCCCACGGATACAGACTGTTCTCCAAACCACCCCTTGCCGCAATTTCCCACTCTGATTCTGTTGGAAGCCTGAAATCATGGGCTGGAGTTTCGTTTGACCTTTTGTTTGAAACAACTTTTAAATTGGTACGCCAGTTACAAAACGCATTTGCCTGTTTCCAGGTAACCCCAACAACAGGATAATCATCGAATGCAACATGCGAAAAATATTTCAAAGTTAATGGTTCGTTGTATGTGTATGTAAAATCACGTATCCAGCAAAGTGTATCGGGGTAAATCGGAACAGATTCATGCATTATAAATGACCCTCGGTTTTCAATCGGAATCAGCTCACCTTCACTGTTTGAAACCGTCCCGTCATATTTAAGAGTTTCGAAATTGTAGCTGTTACTTCGTTTTGCAGCTTGTTTGTAATCAACCCAGTAATAATCGTAAATTAATTTTCTTGTATCGATTTCCTTGTAAAATGCAAAACGTTCGTTTTCAGGAATAAAAATTTCATCCATAGCCGTAACCATATCAGCATCTTTCCAGTCTATTTTTTCCTCCCAGTTTATTATTGGAGTTTCAAGCGGAACTTCATTTTGATCTTCAGTAATTACAAAATCGGTATAGGTTTCACCCAACAATTTACGGGCAATTGAATCGCGAACCCAAAAAACAAATTGACGGTATTCGTTATTCGTAATTTCGGTATCATCCATCCAGAATGATTCAACAGTTACCGTTTTTGTGCTGGTAAATTCATTTATCTCATCATCAGAAGGTCCTATATTAAACGAACCACGTTTAATATAAGCCATTCCATAAGGAGTTGGTTCAAACCACTGCCCTTTTTTTGATGATTTACCGGGCAGGTAATTATCAGGTTTCTGACATGAACTGAAAAGCAATCCCAGGCTAATACCAAAATATATGATTGCTTTTTTCATTCAAATCTACCTTTAACTTTTTTCATTTTACCTGACACAGGTTTTACCTGAAAAAAAAACCTTATGAAAACATAAGGTTTGAATTCATTTGATTCTGATTAGTACTCCCAAAGATCCTGTTCGTAATCGAATATTTTATTCTCTATCCGTTTTGATTCGAGCATTGCGTTTTTCCCTGTTAAATAGGCACTAATCCCCCTGTTGTTATACACGTTTTCTTCTTCAACAATGTAGCTGTTAAATGTTCTTTTAATAAACAGGTCATCAAAAGATACTTGCTGCGCTGAATTATATGGATTCAAAACCAGGTTTGTTGATAAAAGTGGCCTTGCTTCAGGATAATAAATCCAAAATAGTTTTTGACGCTGAACCTGATCCGGAGAATCACCTGGCCTGACAAATTCGCGGATCGGGCAAATCCCAATTATCCGCACATTTAAAGTTGAATTTTGTTTGTCGAAATACCATTCTTCTTTAATCAGATATTGCTTGATATCATTTGGTCTCATTTCACCCTGAATTGTAACCATTGTGCGTTCACCTGTATCAAAATCAATTTTTTCTTCCTGAGTTGCTTCGGCACCAAATGAAGTTTTTACTTGCTCAAAAGACATTGGAACCTTAAAATCATCGTCTAAACTTGCGTCATATGGTGTTATCTGTCCATTTTCAATGCCACCAAGTAATAATGAAATTAAATTCTTCCTTCCTTCAATTTCGGTTGTTGGATAAAACAACGGAATATTGATCTTTTCCCGTAAATCGATAATCCGCCAGATTTTTTGCGACCAAAATACGTCTGCTTCCCGAACAGATGGCAGTGGCATTGGTTTTTTCTGAATTATATCTGTTCGTTTAAATGCTCCATTAACAATCTGTGCCTGAGAATGTTTTCCTGATAATGTCAGTATGAAAACAAATACTCCTAAATATGCAACTAACTTTTTCATAATTAATTTACTTTGAATGAAACTGGATCGAGATCGCGGTACTCCCATCATCTCCAATTGCTTTTATACTACTTATATAAACTATAGTCCCAGGTTGTACCCTCTTTAACTGTTCCTTTTGTTCGGCAGTGAACCGGTTTGAATTTGAAGTTTTCCGATCGATATAACCCCCGGCAATTGTTGTCTGTATTTCGAACTCGGTTACTTTATATTTAAAATCAAAATCAAAATCTTCGAGTACAGCCATTACCCCATCTTCCACCTGTAATCTTTCCTTTCTGATATCACCACCTGATAAACCGGCAACCTGAGCAACCGGATCGGGTACTTTTTTCACGCGCCAATCAGTAGTCCCAATTAGCTTTCTTGTGCCATTGATATTGGCAAAAACACTAACTTTTGTTTTTTTGCCCTGTTCATCGAGTTCTGTAGGACGAATTAAATAATTATCTCCTGATTTGGTTACTTTACCATTTGTCATTTCAACCTGCAAATCTTCTTTTGGAATTCCGCTGGCAATATCAAAAGGGTTATCCAAACCTCGGTAAAACACGTTCATCCGGGTTGCCGACATGGTTATCCCGGGTTTTGTAACCTGATAGGTTTGCTCAAATTTGTAATCCTTAAAGATACCATCCGGCGTTTTGTATTTAATTAAACCACTCCACTTAAAAACACCGGGTTCATTTGTGCTTACTTTATAAATTGCTTTCCATCTGCTACCTGTGCCTGATTTCCGTTAATAAAAATTTGCGGTTGCTGAGTAGTATCTTCAGCAGCAAGAAAAACTTCTGCTTCATATGGTTCTCCCTGAAAACGACGTTTGAATTGGCAATTACCCTTGCACCCAGTTTATTAAATTTGAATGATCCTGCATCAATTTGAGAATAGAGATAATTCAGCACATTTGATTCTGAATTTTTAACATCAATTTGAATTTTTGACAGAACTGTAAGAATTGCAGCCATTGGTGTATTTTCGAAATGGAGCGATTCCCAGGTTTTTTTCTCATTTCCCTTTTTGGCATTCCCCTTTGGATCGGCAGTTTCGAATGCATTTAAAATTGTTTCCTTAAGATCAACATCTCCTTCATCAAGCAATCCAACAAGTTCATTTTTATAGTTATTGATTTTTTCTTTTAATACCTCTGCATTTTTCTGTTTAATCATGTATTCAGAGGTACCATTCAAATCATCCTGTTTTTGAACTTCAAGTGTATCTCCTTTTAAAGTAATTATAATAAAAGTGCCCGGCTCGTATGGATTTTCATCATTAATTTACTCACTGCCTGAATAAACCACAAGTTTTTCTTTTAATTCAGTGATATAATCTGTCAATTCCTTTGTCTTATTCTGAACTTCATCAGCTTTTTGTTTCCATTCCTGAACTTTGGCTGGATTTTCAAGGTAAGCCTGTTCAAAAGAAGAATAAATCTGACGGTTCTTCATATCAACAGCACTCAATGTGTGTATCAAACTTGAATCAATTAACCTGAATGCTTCAAGAACTTCGGATGCAACATTTAGTGCCAACATTGCTGTTAGCACTATGTACATCATATTTATCATTTTTTGCCTCGGGGTTTCCGGGCAATTTTTTGCACCCATAATCCTGTTCTACAATTATTACTTTTTATAACTCATTGCACCCAACATGTTTCCATAAATGGTATTCAATGATTCAAGATGTTTATTGAGTTGTTCAGCGTTTTCCTTATATTTTTTTAATTCTTCAACCGAAGAAGCAAGAATACTGTTCATTGCCATCAAATCTTTGCTGAAATTCTGGTTGGCTTTAAATTGTTCCTCAGTACCTTTTAACTGACTTTCGAAACTTGTATTTAACGCACTTAAATTACCGTTCAGTTTTTGGATATTTGAAGAATACTGTTTTGAACTATCCTTAATGTTTTCCATTTCTGACATAACAGAATTACCGGCACTACTATAGTTTTCAGCAAGTTTTTTAGTTGTTTCAGCAATAATGGAAGAGAAATTTTCTCCGCTTTTTTGCATCCTTTGAATGGCCTCAATCCCTGATTCTGATATTTTCTTTGCGGAAGATGAATAGGATTCAATAAGACTCCCTACTGATTTGTCTATTGTAATATTTGCCTTGTTATTGATTTCGGCAAAATTATTCATCGATTCAGAAGCAGAGCTTAGATTTTTAACATACATATCAGTTGCCAATGTCGCCGATGAAATATCGCTGATCCCTTTTGCAGTATTACTTAAATTTGTTAATCCCTTGCCAACTTTATCCAACAGATCAGGCGTTAATTCATTGCTTCCAAACAAATCGGTTAAACCATTCTTTTTCTTTTTACCTAATTGTTCAAAATTGTCAAGTTCATATTCTTCATTCAATTCAGGATAAACTTTTGTCCAGTCTGGTAATTCAAGCGGAGGTTCAAATGCAGATAAAAAGAAAATAAATGCCTCAGTTATTAGCCCAATTGCCAGCAATGTTCCTGAATATTTCAAATGTTCCAGTTTAAACAATGCACCAATCATAACAATTGCTGCACCCCATCCATAAACGTAACCCATGAAAGTTTTCCAACGTTTTGTTTTAATCAGCTCTCCTATATTCATATAATAAAATCAAAAAAGGTTTGAAAATTCATTTAAAAATCCTGTCCAAAAGTTGATCTGACACACCGGAATCCAATATACGATTTGGTTGTGTCCTGATATTCAAAATTCCGTGTCGATACTTGCACAAAAGAAGCAATATCTTTCCATGATCCGCCACGTATTACTTTTCGTTTCATCACCGCTGGTTCATCAGCACGAGCATTGTAAGTAAATGTCGGGTTTAAATCACCGTAATAATTATATCCGGCTTCGTCATATGCAGTTTCTGTCCATTCAGCCACATTTCCTGACATATCATAAATACCATATTCGTTTGGATCATAACTTCCTACTTTCATTGTAGCTATACCACCGTCTTCTACATAATTGCCTCGCAAAGGTTTAAAGTTGGCAAGAAAAACGCCTTTGTCGTCACGGGTGTAATAACCACCCCACGGATACATTGAGAACTCTTTCCCGCCACGGGCAGCATATTCCCATTCAACTTCTGTTGGTAAGCGATAAGCTTGCAGTGTGGCTTCTTTTTTCGATGTTAAATAATCATTTTGAATTTTTGTCCTCCAGTTGCAAAATGCAAGAGCCTGTTTCCATGTTACTCCAACAACAGGATAATCATCGAATCCGGGATGCCAAAAATAACGAGTGGCCAAAGGTTCATTATAAGAATATGTAAAATCGCGTATCCATGCTAATGTATCAGGATAAACATGAACCTGATCCTGCATAATAAATGAAGAACGGTTAGTAATTGGAACCAATTCACCTTCAGCGTTGTAAACGTTTCCTTCGTATTGCTGGGTTTTGAAATTATAACTGTTACTACGTTGAGCTGCCTGGTGTAAATCAATCCACCAATATTCATAAACGAGTTTTCTTGGATCAACTTCTTTCTTTCCGAAGAATCTTTCGTTCTCAGGAATGTAAAGATCTTGCATTGCCATTTGGTAATCAGGATCGTTCCAATCAATTTTCTCGCGCCAGTTTATTGTTGGCGGGTCAACCGGATTGCCTTCACGGTCTTCAGTTGTAAGGAATTCAGGATACTGATCGCCGAGCATTTTCCGGGCAATAGAATCTTTTACCCAATATACAAATTGCCTGTATTCGTTGTTTGTGATTTCAGTGTCGTCCACCCAAAAAGCCTCCTGCGAAACTGTTTTGGTAGGTATGCCGGCAGTACTTGGATCCTGATCACTGGGACCAATATTGAAACTTCCTTTCCGCACAAACACCATCCCATATGGCTGCGATTCCCTCCATTTTGGGCGACTTTGTACCCCAACCAACTCACCATTACCTGACTTGCTGCATCCGGTAAAAATGAATACACTCCAAATCACAAAAGCAATTAAAATAAGTTTTTTCATCTGTTTTAGTCTTTTAT
Source organism: Draconibacterium sp. (assembly GCA_016705335.1). Taxonomy (GTDB): domain Bacteria; phylum Bacteroidota; class Bacteroidia; order Bacteroidales; family Prolixibacteraceae; genus Draconibacterium. The sequence continues at coordinate 93,933 of JADIYN010000027.1, forward strand.
CCTTAAAGCAAAATATGAAACAGCTCTTCAATTTATATTTCTTTATAAAATAAACAGGAAGGTCAGTTTCATTGCCAAATAAATGTCATTTTTTATAAAAATCTAATACTCTTATATTTCTGGTTTCGGTTTCTTTCTAAATCCAACGAATAACTAACAAATATTTCGTGCGATCCGTATCCGTAATGCGACAAAGATGAAGTTACCAAATCAAAGGAATAACCAACACGTAATCCAAACTCAGTTTCCACTCCCAATAAAAGTGCAATAGCGTCCTGCACACGATAGCTTATTCCTCCCCAAAAACGTTCATTAAAAACAATATTTGTGTTTAAATCCAACTGCCAAAAGGCTGCATCAGATTTAAACAAGAACGAAGGTCGCAACTCAAATAACGGATCAGATAATTTAATATTGTATCCACCCATTAAATAGTAGTGCCTAACCAAGTAAGTACTTGCCAAATCGCTAAATTCAATTGAGGCCTGGTTGATATGTGTCATCGAAGCCCCAACAAAATATTGATTTGCGGACAAATACAATCCAAATCCA
>JADIYN010000028.1 GCA_016705335.1 Draconibacterium sp.
GCCATAACGAAAATCATTTCTACAAAGTTCAGGATGATTTTTCAGCATCACAAATTCAGGATGCACCCGAATTAGCCGAAATTGATATTTTAGTTTCTATTCCTGGTTCTCTTGAATTACCAGGTGAAGCTGAAAACAATAATCATATAATTTTATTCAAAGACTCGCCTCCCCCACCAAAAATTCAGAAAGTACTCTCCCTCAAACAGTCATATCTTTTATGAAATTGATATTATTTCACTTTTGACATAAAGTTAGTAAGACTTTTTGACTTAAGTGAATTTTTTTGCTCCTGGGACATCAGGTCCCGGCGTCTGTCGTTTTCATTTATGGAGTTCGATACGCAAAACAATAACATCATTCAACTTACTATTAACAATTAAAATTTTAAAATGAAAAAGTAACAAAAATCTTGTTTTTGGCTCCATTAGCCACATTAATAATTGCCGGATGCAATTCATCCGATGATTTAACCGACAATTCAATTGAGAGGAACTTATTCAGGCACTTTAACCAACAAAAGCGCCACGGGTACAATTATAGGCAGCAGCAGCGCAACTGCCGGTATCTCAAAAACCAGCGATGGATTGATTCAGGTTCATTGTTTTGGCACTGGAATCGATACAACTTTTATGCTGAATTATTTTCCTGATAATGACAGTGTTTTCGTTTGCCTGACTGGGAATGATTTCAGAAATACTTACGGGCACATGATGGGACAAGGTCACATGATGGGTGGAATGATGGGTGACATCAAACAGGCCAGACCCAGTGGCAACATCACATGGCTGACGAACACAAACCGGGGATATTCATTACGGTGGTTTTAACATGATGGACCATACGTTTGGTTATACTTTCCATAAATACAATGGAGGCAGCCACATGATAATGAATTTTGAAGGGACAAAAAAATAATCAAATTGAGTAAAACAATTTAAGTTTTTAAAAATGAAAACAAAAGTTTTGAGTTTAGTAACCATTTTCCTGTTAGGAACAATGGTATTGTTTGGAAAAGATAAGAAAGTAGAATTTCTTGTAAACGGTAAATGTGAAATGTGTGAGAAGCGGATTGAAATGGCAGCCCTGGCTGATTCAGGTGTTTCAAAAGCAGATTGGAATAAGGAAACAAAAATGATTACAGTAACGCTTGATGATTCAAAAACCGACATGGATAAAGTGGGAGCAGCCATTGCCAAAGTTGGTCATGATACAAAAACACAAAAAGCCAGCGACGAAACATACAACAATTTGCCCGATTGCTGTAAATACGACAGGAGTAAACTTGAAGCTCCTAAAAAGCCAGTGAAATATGAACATAGATAAATTATAATTTTTAAAAAGTAGAAAATGAGAACAAAAGTATTAAGTTTAGCTGCCCTGTTTGTATTAGCACAGTTTCGGTTCTTGCAGGTAATAAAACCGAAAAAATTGAAGTTAAAGGAAACTGTGGAATGTGCGAAAGCCGCATTGAAAAAGCTGTAAATGGAATCGACGGAGTTTCGAAAGCAGATTGGGACAAAAAAACCAAAAAGCTGGAAGTGACCTTCGATGATGCCAAAACAAGTGTCGATAAAATTGAAGTTGCTGTTTGCTAAAGTGGGACATGATACACCGCACCACAAAGCAGCCGATGATGTTTATAACAAGTTACCTGATTGCTGCAAATACGAAAGGTCTGAAACAAAAACGGACAGTCATGCCGGGCATCAGCACTAAAATTCAAGAGATATATTATTGAATATATTTCATTGTTTAAGATTTGTAATGGGTGAACATTTGTTTTAACTGAACCTCGCCCTGCTGTTGTCTGTTTTTGTCACACTTTTTGCAAGCCCTCGCACCAATAGCACATTGTCTTTTCGTGCCTCAAAACCAAAGAGCTATTCCAACCCGCAAGAACAAAAAGGCAACCGCTCCAATGCGCCCCTGCGGTTTTGCGCCAAAAACAACCAACCCTAAGCTACGTTTACATAACACCTTCTTATAGGAGCAGCCGCACAAAATCCACGCTGACTCCAAAGCTGTCCCATAAGGGCATTATGTAAAGTAGCCGCACCTTTCAAAGATATTCGTCATTCCAAAAGAGCAGGATTCCGTCAATTTCCCCTCCTCCCTTTCAGCGGTGCAGGAAAAATAAAGCATGAATGATTTTGCTTCAAAATCCTGTGCTTGCGGCAGGTTCATTCACTCATTCAATCGTTCGTCATCCGTTCCGTTCCGCAGGCTGCACTTCACTTCTTCCTCACTTTTTCATTCGTTCATTCCGCCAGCCTCAGCACCCCGCAGTAAAAGCCCTGCCTTTGTTCCACTACACAAATCCCGCCCAATTCCATTCCGGGTCTTGGTAATTTGCCTTTCCAATTCAAAATAAAATTGCATTCCAATTCGTGTAAACCATCCAATTCCTGTTTTCTGCTTCAATTCATTTCTGGCAAATTCCTCAAACCCCTCCATTCCATCCACCCCGTTTGTTCCGTTCCCCAAAGTCAATGCATTTCCTTTTCCCCATCCCACAAATTATCCTATGCTTTATTTCCCCTGCGATATTGTCCACCCCGGGAATTGTTTACAACACATATTAGTCATTTCGATTTGAATGAACAAAAGAATCCAGATACATAATAGTGCTTCCGCCTAAATTGTCCGCTTAGGCAAAGTTAATCTCCGTGCCTGAAGCCATCCAAAAGACTACGGCATAAACGCGCAAAGCCATCGCACAAATCCATTTATTCCGTTTCCTTTTGTCTGTTTCATTCACTAAAGTTTTTTGGTGCCTAAGCGTTCAATTAAGGCTTCCCATGCAATTCATGTCACTCTTTACTTAACTGTCATATTAAAATAATGCAAATCAAAGCATAAGAACCTGCGGTGAAAGAATAGCCTGATAATTGATTTACCTTGGAGCAGATAGGAATAAGGTCGGGTTTGCTTATTGTCAAGTCCATACCAAGTTCAAGTATAAACAATTAAAAATTTCCGCAATGGGAACAATTAAACAAGGTATTTTAGGTGGATTCTCCGGCAAGGTCGGAACAGTCATCGGGGGCAACTGGAAAGGCATAGATTATATGCGGAGTAAAGCGGCCAGTATTTCGAATCCAAAAACAGAAGCACAACTGGACCAACGGGCGAGGTTTGGTGCTGCACTCAAATTCTTACAACCTTTAACCTCATTCATTCGGGTAGGTTTCAAGAATTACGCTGTGAAAATGACAGCTTTCAACAACGCTATGTCATTCAACCTCAACAATGCAATGGATGGAGTATATCCTGAATACTTCATTAATTACGAAAATGCATTGGTATCTCGTGGTTCCCTTCCCGGAGCATTAAATCCCCAGGTTCAATCCACAATTCCGAATCAGATTGATTTTACCTGGCAAGACAATTCTGAGGATTCAACGGCTAGTGCAAGTGATCGGGTACTATTAGTTGTTCTTAATCCGGCCAAACAAAAAGCGATTTCGATAATTGGTGGGAATGAAAGGTCAGTTGGTGAGCAGTCAATTGAAGTTCCATCTGCATTCGCCGGTGACGAGGTTCAATGCTACATTGCATTTCAGAACACAAACCAATCTGTTTTGTCAAACAGTGTTTATGTTGGTTCGGTCAGTATGAATATTTTATAAATTTAACAGCATCCTTTTAAAAAACCGCTTCTTTCAGAGGCGGTTTTTTTATACCTAAAAATGAATCCAATCGTAAAATAATCAGTGGATTATGACTTTTTGAGCATGGTTTTAAATCTTTAATTATATATTCACAAATGTTGCAACTATGCTGCAACCGTGAAAAAAGAAAGGAGTTAGCAATGTTACTAACTCCTTGATTTTCAGTTGTCGGGGTGACAAGATTTGAACTTGCGACCCCCCGCCCCCCAGACGGATACGCTACCAGGCTGCGCTACACCCCGAACTGTTTTTAAACTGCTAATTTTATTTAGCGGTTGCAAATGTAATCGTTGAATTTTCATTTGCAAAATATTTCATGAATTTCATACCAATTCATTTGTTCGCGTCAAATAGGAATTGTCTATTCACTGTTAATTATTATTGATTGTAATTTTTGCTGTTGGTATTATATGTTTTTTACTTTTGTTCAACTAAAAATTTTAACGTTATGTTTAAACCACTTGATATAAAAGAAGACGACAGAAAAGTAACCACTCCAACTAATGTTGAAAAGGTAAAATGTTTAATAATTGGTTCAGGGCCTGCCGGTTATACTGCTGCAATTTATGCTGCCCGTGCAAATTTAAGTCCTGTAATGTACGAAGGATTGCAACCTGGTGGTCAGTTAACCACAACCACTGAAGTTGAAAATTATCCGGGATATCCTGAAGGAGTTACTGGTCCGGTAATGATGGAAGATTTGAAAAAACAGGCGCAACGTTTTGGTACCGATGTGCGTTGGGGAATGGCTACAAAAGCTGATTTTTCAAGTGAAATTCATAAAATATGGATTGATGATTCTAAAATAATTGAAGCTGAAACCGTAGTTATTGCAACCGGTGCAACTGCTAAATATCTTGGATTGCCTGATGAAACCAAATATGCAGGTGGAGGTGTTTCGGCTTGTGCAACATGTGATGGTTTTTTTTACAGAGGTAAAGATGTTGCCGTTGTTGGTGGAGGTGATACTGCAGCTGAAGAAGCTATGTATTTAGCCGGGTTGTGCCGTAAAGTTTATTTAATTGTTCGTCGCAATGAATTGCGTGCTTCAAAGTTATGGCAGAACGTACATTGAAAACACCAAATATTGAAATTCTTTGGAAACATCAAACCAAAAACTTGTTTGGAGATGGAGTAGTGGAGGGTGCTACACTGGTGAAAAACAGTGGTGAAGAAGGTGAAGAAGAAGTGAAAATCAAAATTGATGGGTTTTTTCTTGCCATTGGGCACACACCCAATTCTGATATTTTTAAAGATTATCTGGAAACGGATGAAGTTGGATACATTAAAACAATTCCGGGAACTTCGAAAACGAAAGTACAGGGAGTTTTTGCCTGCGGCGATGTGCAGGATTCTCACTACCGTCAAGCTGTTACTGCAGCAGGTTCAGGTTGCATGGCTGCCATCGATGCTGAACGGTATTTATCAGAAAAGAATTCATAATTTGAATTTTGGATTTATGTATAAGGTTAATGATCAAAATTTGTTATTTGTAACACACCGATGAAAATTTAACGGGGAATCAGTAAATAATAAAGAGTTCCTTGTGGCAATTTAAAAAAACAAATTTCTGACACATAAAATATAAGCCTTCTGTTTTAAACAGGGGGCTTTTATTTTTGCAGTTGATATTTGGTTTAGAAAAATCAGAATTTTATTGATTTAACGGTCTTTTAATGCTGGTAAAAAACGTTGGATTAACTGTAAATCAATGCTTTTAGAAAAATTAGCTGAAGTTTATTTCAACCATCTCACTAATTTTTTGGTTTCTTAATCTTTTGTTTAAGGCTCCAATGTTTGATTTTTATAGCGCAACTTTTAATCCACCTTCTTAAATCTCAACAACTCGTTTCCTGTGTCGTCAAAGAAACTGAGTTTCATATTTTCGATTTTGTATTTGCTTATTTTATTAAATGCATTATTAAATTTTGCGGTAATCTCCATGTTTACACACATTTTCATTGTTGAACCCATTGGACCCAAACTTATCATATCATCATCAATACTTTTTATTGCGCCAAAAAAATTGTTGCAGCCATCGTTTCCCATCAACTTCATTTCGTCTAGGTTTACTTCAATTGTGGGTTGTGTCATCCGATCATTTTCTTTTGGCTTTTCAAAATTTACTCCATCCAATGCCTCCAAAGCCCAAATGTCATGTATTCTGAATTTAGGATCAGGATTTTTCTCAAGAACCCCTTTAAGTGTGTATTTAATTGAAGAACCATCTGCCGGAATTTTTGCAGGATCAATTTTTTCTTCAATTACAGAAAGTTTGTAAATAAAACCGGGCTCAAAATTAAACCCATTAATGTTTGAATAGAAATACTCCCATTTTCCTTTTTCCATTGTTTCGTTTTTCTGTATTTGCAGGCATTTCATTGGAGCAACTCCGGTACAGGAAACTTTCATGCTGTTTACCCAAAAAATTTGTGGATTGTTTGTAACCATTTTTTGAGAAGAACATGATAAAAAAGTGATGAATGCGACAATTAAAGCTTTGAATTTCATCGGGTTACTATTATATTGATAATATTAATGTATTCGAATACTTTGCAAAATTAAAACATTTAATATCAAAATAATTACAGGTTTAAACTGCAAACAGCAAAAAAATACCCATAAACAACAATTATCCTGTTTTTTCTACATAAAAATCCGTTTGTAATCGGTTAAGTGTTACACATTGAATAAAAATAAATGGTGTTAACATGTTAAATATATTTGGTTTATGAAACATTAAACAGAAAATATCATGAAAACAAAACTTTTTATTTTAACAATTTGTGTGGCTTTAGTTGGTCTCGGAGTTTCGGCAAAAACTAATGATGCAAAAACTTTAACAGGAAACTCGTTAACTGAATTTGGAAAATATGCCATAACGGAATCAGATGCACCTATGGTAATTAACAACGAAGTTGTAAAAACCTATGATCTCTCATACGAAAACACAAGCAGTCCTGTTCGTGTTGGAGTTGTAAAGGACGACAAATGCATGGTTTATATTGTACGTTCAGATGATTTTGAAATTCAATATTCCTGTAAAAAAGGTGTTTTTGGTGTGAAAAAAATTGAAAGCCAATACCAAACCTTGCCAAAAGAAGAAATGGATGCAAAACTTGACAGGGTAAATTACTTATCACAGCGCGTGATTTGCACAAACAAAAAATCGGAAGAAGAATTACTCGGATTGATAGCCTGTTATTTTCCGGCTTTGGTAAACGAAGATTATCAGGCAAATTTTTAAAGATAGTTTTTTAAACAGCGCAATTTTTTCATAGAAGTATGAAAGTCAGGCCTCCCATTGATGAATGGGGGGCTTTTCTGTTTTTATATATTCAGTTTTCAATTCTTCAGTTAATCCTTCGTAAAATGTCAGACACACTCAACAAATTTCTCGAAAAAAAACACAAATTTCATTTATTTCAATTATTCTGTAAACAACATGGTTTATTATACGAACGGATATGTTTTATCTGTAAAGCTCATTTTTTTGGGCATAAAATATTTCTAAAGGGCAGATTTCGATTTCCAAGTAATTTGTTTTGTTCTTACCTTTAAAAAATTACACAATTATTTAATGTTAAAAACAAGAAAAATAATGGGTCGGAATAAACCTAAGTTTTATAATAAACGCTTCTTTCAGCATGTGCTTTTCTGGCTTTTTTATGTGCTTTTTTTTGGTTCTATTTATGGAAAATACGGGAACGATTATAAATGGTACATGTTCGAATCGCTTTGCATGCTTCCCTTTGTAATGATTGCAACTTACACAACTATTTATGTTTTACTTCCTTTTTATTTAAAAAAGCGCAATTTGATTTTAACCGTTTTTTTATTGGTTGGTCTTATTGCTTCGGTAACACTTGGCGAGCGAATTTTTCTGCGCAGGATCAATCAATTGCCCATTAACTCAGAAACACTGTTTGGCGTAACCTTTTTATATCTTATGCTCGAAACAAATTTTATGGTTGCAATAGCATTTACTATAAAATTTGGAAAGAAATGGAAACTTCAGCAACAAGAAAAATTTGAAATAGAGAAGCAAAACCTGCAGGCAGAAATGAACCTTTTAAAAGCACAGTTGCACCCTCATTTTCTGTTTAACACAATGAATAATTTGTATGCACTATCTTTGGAAGAATCGGCAAAAACTTCAGAGGGAATAGCAAAAATATCTGATCTGCTGCGTTCTGTGTTGTACGAATGTAATGAAGTGGAAATTGAATTGGAAAAGGAAATCAGGTTGATAGAAAATTACATAGACCTTCAGCAAATGCGTTATGGTAACCGGCTGAAACTGACTTTTGATGTAAGAAGGCCAATCCACAATTTTAAAATTGCCCCAATGTTGCTTTTCACATTTGTCGAAAACTGTTTTAAACATGGAAGCAGCAATGATCCGGGAAACCCTTACATACATATTAAAATCAGCACCAATGAAGACGAAATGCTGTTTGTTGCAGAAAACAGTAAATCTCAGGCTGTTAAAATGAATGGAATAAAAAATGAAGGTATTGGATTAAAAAATGCACAAAAACGGCTGGACATAATATATGGTGAACGACATAAATTAGAGATTACTGACACGCAAAATAAATTTGAAGCTTTTTTATTAATTCACAAATAAATGAACAGGTTTATATTTGATAGTAGTTTAAAGTTTCGCATTTTCCGGCATGTGTTGTTTTTTCTGATGACAGTGTTGGTTTTTACTTCAGTATTATTTATAAAAAACTATTCTGAAAGTTTTGTAAACGCTTTGTGGATTGTGCTCAGCAATGCTGTTTTCTTTTTTGTTATGCGTACATAACTATCTTTTGCTTATCCCCGAAATCTTACTCACAAAAAAATAGGCCTATTTGTTTTGCTTTTTTTACTTGTTGGAATCGCGCTTTCGGCATTAAAACTTCTTGTATCCGATCAAATTTTCTATTACTCAATATCTCCTGAAAATATAAACCGAAAAGGGATTTTTAACCTGCGTTTTATAATTGTCAACACAAAGGACATGACTTTTATAGTTGCACTGTTTTGTATTGCCAAATACATCAAGGATTTTTTTTATGCCGAAAAAGTGCGCGAATTGGTGGCAATTGAAACAAAAGAAGCGCAACTAAAACTAATTCAATCCCAGTTCGACCCACATTTTTTGTTCAATACAATAAATAATCTGTATGCAATTTCATTATTAGACCCATCAAAAACAATTAAGGTTATCAGCAGAATAAAAACTGTGTTGAAATACATTATCGACGAAATTCAAAAAGAATTGGTTGATCTTAATAGTGAAATTGAACTTGTGAATAATTATATTCAGCTTGAAAAAATGAGGTATGGAAGCCGTTTGAACGTGAGTTTGAATGTTGACGAAAACCTTCATGCGCATAAAATTCCTCCATTGATTTTGTTTTACCTTATTGAAAACAGTTTTAAACATGGAAGCAGTTTAGATGCCGGGTCGCCATGGATAAACGCTGAAATTAAAACCGGAGCAGATAAAATTATTCTGCTTGTTGAAAATAGCAAACCTTCCAATCCGGTTATTGCCAGCCAAAACGAAGTTCAGTTGAAACATCTTCGAAAACGACTGGATATCATATATAAACCAAATGGTTATGATTTAAAAATCAGCAACAACGAAAATTCATATAAAGTTTATGTCGAATTAAACCTGTAAAATTGGAACTGCAAAAAATACATATCGACAGGAAAAATATTCTTTTTCACTCGGCATTTTGGCTGAGCTGGATCATAGCGTTTACAATAATTCAAAGCATTGGCGGAGGCCCACGCCAGTATTTTGTTTGGTTAATGTACTACTTTATTACCTTGCCCATTTTTGTTGCACATACCTATCTGATTGCGTACTGGCTTTTACCTAAAACCTTTTTTAAGGGCAAAAACTGGCTTGCATTTATAGGTATATCTGCATTTCTTATAGTTTTTTCAGTAATTGAATTGATTGTAAGCAACGAAGTGGTTTTCAGAATATTTGATGAAAGTAAAATGTTCGAAAAGGGATACTTAAACTTGTCGAATATAGTTATCAGCGGCATAGGAAATCAATATATTATTTTGGTTTTTTTAGCGATAAAGGTTTGGCAATCGTGGTATTATTCAAAAAAACAAACTGCCGGACTAATGCAAATTAAAATTGAAACCGAACTTGAAATTTACAGGTTTCAGTTGCAGCCAAAACTGATATTGGCGATGGTTGAGGAATTGGAAACTGTAGCAAAAAAGGAGCATGATAAACTGCCGCAATTGATTGTGAAAATGTCAGGATTTTTAAATCATTTTCTTTTTGAAATTAAAGATGAACTGATCCCTTTGAGTCTTGAAGTTAAACTTATTAGTGAGTTTATCGACATTCATAAATTTGCAATAGGCAAGCGGTGTAACTTTAGTTTAATTGTCAACGGAAACCTTCATGCACACGTTTGTCCGCCACTTTTGCTTCTTCCGGTAATAAATAGTGCGTTAAAAGTGGTTTACGGCTGTAACAATACATTCGAAAATACTGTCATTATAAAAGCGGAGAAAAAATATCTGCTGTTTACTTTCATGTTTTGGAGCGAAGAAGATTTTAGTTTAAAAAACAATACAGATTCAGAAATAATAAAAAAAAGGCTGATGTTTAATTTCCCGTCAAAGCACAGGATTATTGAAAACACGGATGCCAATTTTGCCGAAATTAGTTTGGAAATTTTTAGTTGAACAGAACAACCCTGAAAACAAAGTGTCGTATTTTATATTGCCTTTTCAGAAAACAGAATAAATATTAAACAGAAACAAAAAGCAAAAAAATGAAAACAAAATGCCTGATAGTTGACGACGAGCCTCTTGCCCGCGACTTAATGCGTAATCACATTGAAAAACTTGACAATTTCGAAATTGTTTGTGAATGTGGCGATGCCATGAAAGCATTAAAAGAATTACGTGATCAGAAAATAGACCTTATGTTTATGGATCTTCAGATGCCTCAAATTACGGGTATCGAATTTCTGAAAATACTTAAAAATCCACCTAAAGTAATTATTACCACCGCCTATCGCGAATATGCCGTCGATGGATTTGAACTCGATGTGGTTGATTACCTTTTAAAACCCATAACTTTCGAGCGGTTTCTGAAATCAGTAAACAAGTATTATCAAATAACTCAGGACGAAAGTACAGTCACAACGCCGGTTTCTGAAGTAATTCAGCCCGCTGAACCTTTTATTTATGTAAAGGAAAATAAAAGGGTCATAAAAGTACTTTTAAACGAAATATTATATGTAGAAGGTTTGAGCGAATATGTTCAGATTTACACCGACAAGAAAAAAATTATAACAAAAACCACACTGGCAAGCCTGGAGGAAAAATTACCAGGAGAAAGTTTTCTGCGAATTCATAAATCATTTATAGTATCGCTTTACCGGATTGAAGCATTTACAGCCAGCACAATTGAGGTTCCGGGAAAAGAACTGCCGATAGGAAGGAGTTTTAAAAATTCTGTTTTTCATGCACTTCAGCAAAATGGAAGTCTGCCCGGTAATATTTGATAAATTCATGGATAATTGACACTAAAAAAATTGGGTGACCAATTTTAATGGATTTATGTGTTTTAAATGTTACCGTAAGGGGATTTTTTTAATCGAAACAATCCGTTTTGAAACAATTGAATAAATTTACACCAAATCAATTGATAATGGATTTATTACCAGTACATAAGTATTTTATTCTGAACGGAGAACTGAATAGCGTTAAACAGTTTATATCAGGCGAAAATGAAGGCGGAATTTACGAAGTTTTGCGCGTTGTAAACGGAAATCCCCTGTTTTTGGAAGATCATCTTCATAGACTTTTCCATTCGGCGCAACTGGCTGGGAAAAATATTGGATACTCTGAATCACAAATCAGCGATTTTCTGATGAATTTGATTGAAAAAAACAAAGCCACATTTGGGAACATTTTAATATCCTGTAAAATAAACCTCGAAGCGTTTTTTATTGCGCATGTTTATCCAACCGACAAAATGTACAAAGAGGGCGTAATTTGCGGTATCCTTAAAGCTGAACGCGAAAATCCAAACGCCAAGGTGTTACAAACCAGTTTGCGTAAAAAAGCAGATATAATTATTTCTGAAAAAGGATTTTTCGAAGTAATACTTGTCAATCATCTTGGTAAAATTACTGAAGGTAGCCGCAGCAACATTTTCTTTGTTTCAGAAAACAAAATAGTTACGTCACCTGCAAATCGGGTTTTGGTTGGTATAACAAGACAAAAAACAATTCAAATGGCCGGTGAACTGAATATTACAGTTGATGAAAGAGAGGTGAATTTCAGCGAACTTCAGTCTTTCGATGCAGCATTTATTACCGGCACTTCACCAAAAATTCTCCCAATTTTGAAAATTGATGCGTTTAAATTCAATCCACAAAACCTAATTGTCGGGCAATTAATGAAAAAGTATGATGAGCTGATTGATAAGTACGTTAAAAAATCGATTGCACACGTGTAATCCCGACTTCAAAATAATCCATAATCAATCCAATATTATTCAAATCTTTCAGGTTGTCCGGTGGAAGCCAGCACTGCACTCCATGCAAGACCTGTAGTTTCCATGGTTTTTGTGCGGTTTGAAAGTAACTCAATGGGTATATGAATAAATTTGTCGTGCAGGTAACCAATAACCAAACCTGTCTTTCCAGCCATTGCTGCATGAACGGCATTACGTGCAAACAGATCACATAAAATGGAGTCTTCAGCGTTTGCCGGACTGCTGCGGATAATGTAACTCGGGTTGATATATCTCATAACTACGGATATTTTTTCAGCTTCGAAAAAACTTTCAATCTTATTGCATAAAAAGTGACCAATATCTTTGAGCAAAATATTGCCCGATGAGTCACGTTCAGCATCAGTACCTTCAAGTAAATCCTGTCCGGCTCCTTCAGCAACAACAATAAGCGCATGTTTTCTATCGAGAATGCGTTTTTTAAGTGCAGCCAAAAAACCACCGGGACCATCTAATTTAAACGGAACTTCGGGAACGAGCGTGAAATTAACATCCTGGCTGGCAACAGTTGCGCCGGCAGCAATAAATCCTGCATGCCTTCCCATCAGTTTAACAAGTGAAATTCCATTCTCAACGCTGCGGGATTCAATATGCGCCCTGTCGAGTACCATTTGTGACTCCTCAACCGCCGTTACATAGCCAAATGTTCGCGATACAAAGGCAACATCATTGTCAATGGTTTTTGGGATTCCAACTACCGACAACGGATATTCTCGTTTTTTTGCCTCCTGATAAAGCGCATTTCCGCCTCGTTGGGTTCCATCGCCACCTATTGTGAATAAAATATTGACCCCAAGATTTATAAGATTATCTACTGCCCGTTCAATATCAACAGGTCCACGTGAAGTACCCAGCACCGTGCCACCATCTTTATGAATGTCATCAACAAAATCGTTTGTAAGATGAATTGGTTTGTTGCTGCAGTCGGGGTCAAGGCCCTGGTAACCACCTCTGAAACCAATTACATCTTCAATTCCGTAAGCATATTTAAGTTCATTAAAAAGGGAGCGGATAACGTCATTCAAACCTGGACAAAGACCACCACATGTTACAATTCCGGCGCGTGTTTTTGACGGATCGAAAAATAATTTCCCGCGAGGGCCTGCCAGTTCGAATTGTAAACCTGTATTTATTGTTGAATCAACATGGTGTACAATATGCTCAGGAACACGGAGATCGTCGTTGATAATGCGGGTTATTGGAGACGTAAATAAGGCTTCACCAAGATGGGTAATATTCATTTTAACGTTTTTTGATGTGCCAAAAATAAACAAAAAGTATGTAGTGCAGAAATAAGGAAATAATAGAAGTGTCATTAATACATGACACAAATTATCAACTTCCTGGTTTTCAGTTAATATGAGGCTGGTCATTTCATTCGTTCCAAATCAATTCCGGAATGGTGTAGCTCAACACTCCCAATCGAATTAAGTTTCATTTTGCTTGAAATAAGAGGAAACATGCAAAAACGACATACCCGAAACTAAAATAAGAACAAACGGTAATAACAGACCATATCCACAAAGTGGTGATATGATTTTTAAAACCTGCCTTGCATTCAGGGAGGCTTTTGGGCATCAGTACATTTCAAAATAAATGTAAAAGCCTGTAAAACAAATATTTTTACAGGCTTTTGAAGTTAGTCCTTTTAAATAATATGATTCTATTTCTTTAAAACAAAAGTCCTGCTTTTTGATTCATCTGCAGTTGGAAAATCATCAGGAATCGGGATAGTAACTTTACCTGTTGCCGCCCACTCAACACCCCGTAAAAAGGAAATGATGAAACCTACACTTTCGCACGAATAATCGTCGTGGCCAAGTGTTGTATGAAAAATACGTCCTTTACCATAAGTAAGCGCCATTAACATGGGTTCATGCCTGTCGGTTGGCGCTTTTCCCGACATGTCTTTTCCTGTAGCCAGAATGATCATGTTTTCGCCCGGGCCACGTAGTTTTGCATAACATTCGTCTTTAGCCGACAACCAAACCGCCGGCATTCCTTTGGTAATGGGGTGATCGGGAACACGAACTGTTATTGGAATAATATGTTGCGGGCCATGTGATCCGGCACTTCCGGGCGAATCATCGCGTTTTAGTTCGCCTTCGTTGGTGTAATATACATACGGCCCGTTTTTTTCATTGCGATCGCCCCAGCCGCCAAGACCAATCATTTTGTTGTATTCAAGCCAGTCGGGAAAAGAGTTGTCCGCCGCATGAACCGATACAAAACCACCACCGGCTTTCATAAAATCTTCTAATTCTTTTGTGTTGATTCAGGCCAATCAGCTGCTTTCCAACCAAAGTTTGAAACCACAACATCATATTTTTTGAATTTTGGTGCAAAATTAGGGTCGGTTTTTGGCTCCGGTAATTCCTGTGTTTCACCAACTCCGGCCAAGGGCAAAAAAGCTTTTTCGCGCTCTGCTTTCCAGGTGTAGGCAGTGCGGTCGATATCAACTGTAAACAAACCTGTTTCTTCAAGGTATTGTTTCATCATTATCGTCGATTTTGGCCACACTTCGTGGTTATTTTGCCCGTCAACAATCAGCACTTTTATTTTTTTTGCTTCGCCCGAAAAAGCGAAAATCATTATTAACGATAATGCGAGTAAAAACCTTTTCATAATTATTTTTAGTTTGAATTATTTTCTTTTCTATGCTGTATTTGTTGTCCACTAAATAACGCTGTCCAGTCTGAAGACGTTGACAGGTTATTGGCAGTCATGACTTGTCAGCGTTTGAAGCTCCTAACATAGTCGCCCCAATTGCATTAAAACCTGTACTCGCAAACTGTAACCCGCAATCCTAAACTTTGAACTTTGAGCTTTGAACTTTAAACTCTACTCTATTCCTTCTTCCACCCAACCTCTTCCAACCCGCTGTCGAAAGTTAGTTTTCGTGCCAAAACAAAAAAGAAATCAGACAAACGATTGATGTAAATTATTGTTTCAGTACTTACTTTTGAGTGCTCGGCAAACTGCAGAATCCGGCGTTCCGCCCTTCGGCAAACCGTCCGTGCTACATGGCATTGTGCCGCTGCAAAATTACCTCCCGGTAAAACAAAATGGTTCAATTCGGGTAACTGACTTTGATATTCATCAATGGCAACTTCAATATCGTTTATGTTTTCAGCGGTAATTGAAAGGGTTGCTGTAAACGCTTCTCCTTTTTCATCCGAAGCCAACAGCGAACCGATATTAAACAGCTTGTTCTGTATTTGATAAAGTGTTTCAACTACATTTTCAGGTAAATCCGACGATATTATGACTCCGATTGTTGAATTTAATTCATCAATCGTGCCATAAGCCTCAAGCCTCAAATCATATTTTTTCACGCGGTTTCCTCCTACCAATCCTGTTGTTCCGTCATCACCGGTTTTAGTGTATATCTTCAATTTTTTTCAGTTAAAATTAATAAATGGGATTTGGGTTTATTTCATCCGATTCAACTTCGCCGTCTTTTAAATGAATAATGCGGTGGGCGTGCATTGCAATATCATGCTCGTGTGTAACCATCACCAAGGTGTTTCCTTTTCTGTGTATTTCGGCAAAAAGTTTCATTATTTCCTCTGAAATTTTGGAGTCTAAGTTTCCTGTTGGTTCATCGGCCAACAGAAGCGCAGGACTGTTAACAAGAGCGCGTGCAATTGCTACCCTTTGCCGTTGCCCACCCGAAAGTTCGTTGGGGCGGTGCGTCATTCTGTCCGCAAGCCCAACTTCAGTCAAAGTGTTTTCAGCCATTTGCTTGCGTTCAGCTTTTCTTTTTCCGGCATAAATCAAAGGCAGCATCACGTTTTCCAAAGCAGTATTTCGCGGAAGTAAATTAAACACTTGAAAAACAAAGCCAATTTCAGAGTTCCTGATTTCGGCCAAAGAATCATCGGTCATCCGGCTCACATCTTTACCGTTCAAAATATAAGTTCCGCTGGTGGGTGTGTCCAAACAGCCGATAATATTCATCAGCGTTGATTTTCCCCGAACCTGAAGCGCCCATAATCGCAACATATTCGCCTTTATAAATGTCGAGCGAAACCGAACGTAACGCACGAACAATCTGTGTCCCAACTTTATAGTTTTTTACAATAGACTCTAAATGGATAATTTTGTGTTTCATGAATATAGATTTAAAATCAGCACAGCTTTTATTGAATTGTTTCTGTTTTATATGACGTAAAAATCGGATAAATATTTTTAATCTTTTGTACAAAAGCTGATTTTCTTTCGTTTTTTCAAAATTTTAACCAATTATTATGGAAAGTGGAAACACTATTTAATTTGGAGATCGGAATACAATCTTCAACAGGATGTGCCTGCTTTATTAATCATTTTTGAAATTGATATTTAAAATCCTTTAAATCGGCATTGAAAAGGAAATTCAAAATATTGTAATTTTCATTTTTAAGTATATTTGTCCTATGTCCGAATTTCTTGATCAGGAAATAAAATATCTCCCCGGTGTTGGTCCCAAAAGGGCTGAATTGTTGTACAAGGAGTTGAAAATTAAAACTTTCAAGGATTTGATTTATTACTTCCCTTTCAAATACATAGACCGCACAAAATTTTACAAAATCTCGGAAATTCATGCACAAATGCCGCTCATTCAAATCAGGGGTAAAATACAGTCGTTCGAGATGGTTGGCACGGGCAGCAAACAACGATTAACCGCAAAATTTTTCGATGAAACCGGAAGCATTGAGTTGGTTTGGTTTAGTGCAATAAAGTGGCAAAAAGAAAACCTCAAAATTAATACTGAATATATTTTATTCGGAAAGCCGTCAGAATTTGGTGGCAGAATTAGTGTTGTGCATCCCGATTTGGAAACCGAAGCCGAAAAGCAGCTAAAACCATCGGGACTTTTTCAGGGGTATTACATTACTTCCGAAAAAATGAAAAACACGTATGTAAACACCAAAACAATCAATAAATTACAACTTACACTTGCCAGTCTGGTCAAAGGAAAAATCCCGGAAACACTGCCAAAATATTTAACCGAAAGATTAAAACTGATTCCGCTGGAAGAAGCATTAATCACAATTCATAAACCTGAAAATACCCACGATTTAAAAATGCAACTTTCAGGCTGAAATTTGAGGAACTGTTTTTTATACAACTGAAAATACTCGCATTAAAACACTACCGCGAAAACAAAAACAAGGGTTTCAGATTTGCAAATGTGGGATTCAATTTCAATACTTTTTTTTCGAAATTTTTGCCTTTCGAATTGACAGACGCACAAAAAAAAGTTATAAAGGAAATAAGGCGCGATTTAAACCGGAACATACAAATGAACCGCTTGTTTCAGGGCGATGTGGGCAGCGGAAAAACGTTAGTTGCTTTAATGACAATGTTGATCGCCATCGACAACGAATTTCAATGTGCTTTGATGGCGCCAACTGAAATATTGGCTCAACAGCATTTTAACTCGATCTCGAAATTCCTGAACGGGATGGATGTGAAAGTTGCTTTGTTAACAGGATCAACAAAAAGAAGGATCGGGTAGTTTTGCATGAAGCGCTTGAATCGGGGAAAATACAGATTTTAATTGGCACACATGCTTTAATTGAAGATAGTGGTTTTTAAAAATCTTGGACTTGTTGTTATCGACGAACAGCACCGTTTTGGGGTTGCACAACGCGCAAAACTGTGGCAAAAAAATGATATGATTCCACCTCATATTCTTGTGATGACAGCAACGCCAATACCGCGAACACTGGCTATGACAGTTTACGGCGATTTGGATGTTTCGGTAATCGATGAATTGCCACCCGGAAGAAAACCAATACAAACCATGCACTATTTTGAAAACCGGCGGCAGCAACTAAATAATTTTCTGAGAATGCAAATGGAAAAAGGCACGCAGATTTACATTGTCTATCCGTTGATTTCAGAATCGGAAAAAATGGATTTGAAAAATCTGGAAGAAGGTTACCGGCATGTTACCGAAGCTTTTCCGGATGTGAAAGTGAGTATGGTTCATGGGAAAATGAAACCTGTGATTAAAGAGAGCGCCATGCAGGCTTTTAAAAATGGCGAAACAAAAATTATGGTTGCAACAACTGTTATCGAAGTTGGCGTTGATGTGCCAAATGCAGCAATAATGGTTATTGAAAGTGCCGAAAGGTTTGGGTTGTCGCAATTGCATCAATTGCGCGGTAGGGTGGGGCGAGGTGCCGAACAATCGTATTGCATTTTAATGTCTTCGTACAAAATTGGCCATGAAAGCCGCAAACGTTTGGAAACAATGGTTCGAACAAATGATGGTTTTGAAATTGCTGAAGTTGATATGAAATTACGTGGTCCAGGCGATATTGAAGGAACCCAGCAAAGTGGCATCGGTTTCGATCTGAAAATATCCAACCTTGGAAAAGATGGTGAAATTCTGCAACTTGCCCGAAATGTGGCTACTGACATTCTGGAAAAAGATCCCGTGCTACAAAACGGCGAAAACAGGGTTTTACTGCATACTTTAATGGCTTCAAAACAAACTGAATTTGACTGGAGTTTAATAAGCTGAGAAAACGGAAAATCATTTATGAAAAGTAAAAAACCAAAATCAAAAAAGGAAAGCAATTTCAAACCTGAGATTAAATATTTGTGGTTCAAAGGCGGAATTCTGATTGCGGGATTAATCTTTGCTTTTTATTTCCAGA
The DNA here is from genome assembly GCA_016705335.1 of Draconibacterium sp. Lineage (GTDB taxonomy): Bacteria > Bacteroidota > Bacteroidia > Bacteroidales > Prolixibacteraceae > Draconibacterium. The sequence goes on from JADIYN010000028.1 coordinate 18,888, forward strand.
CTTTTCATTTCGATTTTGTGAATTGGGACGACCAGGTAAATGTTTACGAAAATGAAAATGTGGTAAATTTCGATGTAAAGGATATTTTTACAAACCACGTAATCGGAAATTACAATCCGCTTTCAAATTTTACACTGGGAGTTGAATACCTGGTTGTTAAAGAAAGTCCGGGTTTGTATCATTTCAATAATGTTTTGCTGCATATTATCTGTTCTTTGCTGGTTTACCTGTTGATGAAAAGATTGGGATTGTCGTTTTTAGTTTCTTTTTTAGCTGCTATTTTATTTGGTATTCATCCTATGCGTGTTGAGTCGGTTGCCTGGATTACCGAGCGGAAAGATGTGCTTTTTGGTATGTTTTATCTCCTGTCGCTTTTGCTATACATTTCATATTATAAAACAAAAAGAGCATTTTATTTTATATTTTCTGTTTTGGGTTTCATACTGTCGCTACTTTCTAAAATTCAGGCAGTTGCCTTGCCATTTTCGTTGCTTTTAATTGATTATTGGTTTGAAAGAAAACTGACATGGAAATCTGTTTTCGAAAAGGTTCCTTTCTTTTTGTTATCGCTGATTACAGGTTTAATTGGTATTTATTTTCTTCGCCAGCAGGGGTCGCTTGAAGTTGGAAATATAATGCCTGTTTTTCAACGCCTGTTTATCGGCAGTTATTCGTTTGTTGTATTTATTGTAAAATCAGTTGTTCCATTTCAAACGTCAGCTATTTACATGTTACCGGCTGAATTGTCAGCCATTCATTATCTCAGTATGTTGCCGGCGTTGGCAGTAATTGTTATAGCAGCTGTTTATTTCAAAACCAAAAAGTTTATAAGTTTTGGCATTTTGTTTTTTACATTGAATATTGTTTTTGTGCTTCACGTAGTTGGAGCCGGACAAGGATTTATTGCAGATAGATTTACCTATATTCCTTATTTGGGATTGTTTTTAATATTTGCATTACTTTTTGAAAAGCTGTTGGTGAAATTTCAAAATCACAAAGTGTTGCTTTATTCGGCACTTGTAATTTATCTTTTACTGATTTCAATACAAACTTTTAATCAGATTAAAGTTTGGCAAAACAGCGAAACGCTTTGGACCGATGTGATTAAAAAACAACCAACTGCAGTGTTGGCCTACAATAATTTTGCATTATTATATTCAGCAAAACAACCCGAAAAAGCGCTGGCCAATTATAATGTTGCAATCGAACTTCAACCTGAAAAAGCACAAACCTATAACAACCGGGGGAAAATATATTTCGATAAAAAATTTGGATGTAATTTCAAACCGGGCTTATGTTTTTTACCAGCAAAAAGAATTTGAAAAAGCTATTTCCGATTGTAAATTGTATCTTCAGTTAAAACCGAAAGATACCGAGGTAATCAATCTGAACGGTTTGTGTTATGCGGGTTTAAATGATTTTGATACAGCAATTCTCGAATATAACAAAGCAATACAAATTGAACCTGCAAATGGTCTTTTTATATCAACCGGTCGTTTGCGTTCAACTCAAAAGGAGATAAAACCACAGCCTTAAAAGATGCTCAGCAGGCTTTAAAACTTGGATTGAATGTGGACGAAAATTATCTCCGTTATTTAAGTGAAAAATAATTCAATAAACTATTCTTTAATTTTGTTGTTAAAGTAGTTAAGTTACATTAATTAAACCTGTTACGATGAAAGCAAAAGATTTTACCCGACGTGATTTTATTAAAACAACAGGCGCTGTTACAGCAGGCGTATTACTGTCTCCAACAGTTGCATGTACAAGTTCACCTTTTGATTCAAAAGGATTGCCAACTACTGTTCTTGGCAAAACCGGAGTTCGTATCCCAATCATGATTTTGGGTCTCGGTAGCCGTTTTATGGCAATTGACGAAGATAAAGGTTTGCAGATTCTTGAAACTGCTTTAAACAATGGTCTTTATTACTGGGACACTGCCGCCATTTATAAAAACGACCAGCAATACAGCGAAGAAAGGATTGGGAAAATTTTAAATCCAATTCGAAATAAAATATTCCTTTCAACAAAGGTGAGCGACAGAAATGCTGATGATGCGAAGAGAACAGTTGAAACAAGCCTGAAAAGGCTGAACACAGATTATATTGACTTGTACCAGATTCACAGCATAACGACTGAAGATGAAGTTAAACAATTTGGTGCTGCTGACGGTGTACTTCCGGTATTGCAAAAATTTAAGGAAGAAGGCGTTATCAGACACATTGGGTTTACAGGCCACACTTCGGCAAGTGCAATGAAACTGGCTGCTGAAATGTATGATTTCGATACAATGCTGATTGCGATGAACCACCAGCAAAAGGATCAGGCTTTTGAGGAACAACCGGTTCCGTTTGCAGCAGGAAAAGGTATGGGTGTTTTGGCCATGAAAGTTATTCGTCCCCGTGAAACTGTGAACGGTTTAAGTGCCGATGATTTAATAAAATATGCACTTTCATTAAAAGGTGTAACTGCAGCCGTTATTGGCACCGACAGTGTTGAAGTTCTTCAAAAAAACATTGAGACCATAAAAGCTTTTGAACCGCTTAGCGATGAAAGGATGAAAGAGCTGCATGTTGCACTCGATCCGTTTTACAAAAGCAAAAGACTACCGTGGATGCAAGCCGGGTATTTTGACGGAATGCACATTGCTTAGAAAATGTTGCAGGTTGGGTGGTGCGGTCAGGTTACAGGTTGTGGATTCTGTTACGTGTGTCAGTGGAATCCGTCAATTCCAAAGGAGGGGAATTGAATAAAATCAATTACTTTTCAGTAACAACCAGTTGCGCGGTTTTAAAAGAAAAATAACGTTGCGAGATGTAACTGTAAATCACAACTATTACAGTTGTAACTCCCTTTGAAAAAGTTGCATACCAACCAAAATACTCAACAAAAATTTTCAGAAATACATAATTTAAAATTATAGCACCAAAAACAGTAAGGCCATAACGGAAAAGCTGGATGCGCCCTTTTAGTTCTGACGCATTGAAAGTTACATATTTTGCAAGGATAAAACCAGTAAAAAAAGTAATAGGGAAAACCATTAAAAAAGCGGCAATGTACGCGCTGATTGCAATAAAACCCAGATCAACAATTTGCATATCCAAAATGTAACGGTATAAACAAATTAAAAAAAAGGAACAAAAATTTATGAATCCGGTGGTTTGCGCAATTGCTTTTTTAATGCCTGGCTTTTTTTTGATTCAAGTCGTTTTAAGCGTGATGCTGCAGTTGGTGTTGATTTTAATCGTTTTTTACGGATTGTTAAAGCCTTTTCAATCAATTCGAAGAATTTTTCAAGGGCATTTTCTTTATTATTGAGTTGAGTGCGACCTGTTTGCGATGTTACAATAAACTCACCTTCAGAATTAATCCGGTTTTTGAGTTTTAAAAAAATACGGTCCTTTTCTTCATTTGAAAACAATTCTGAATTTTTAACCGAAAAGCGCAATTCAACCTGGGTATTCACCTTGTTCACATTTTGCCCGCCAGGACCGCTGCTACGAGTGGCAGAAAACACGACTTCCGTTTCAAGTTGTTTTTTTATTGTCTCCTCAAATTTCATTTTACCCGTTTTTACTCAGCTGCTCAAGCTTTTCCTGCTGAAGTATTTCAATATTTTTTCCATTCAGAATTACAATTCCTTCCTTTTCAAATTCCTTCAGAAATTTTATTGCACTTTCGGTCGAAATTGAAGCAAAATCAGCAATTTCCTGACGCGACAAATGTTCAAAAATATTTTCATTCAAAAATTCATCCTGTGATAAATAGAGCAGGGCAGAAGCCAGTTTGCCACGCATTTGTTTGTAGGAAAGATTTTTGATTATTTCAATTAAAAGCCGTTCGTTCCGATAGTTTTTTGAGGTAATCCTAAGTGCAAAATCAGGATTGTTCAGCAACGCATTTTTAAGGCTTTCTTTTTCAATCATGCAAACTTCGGCGTCAGTAATTGCCTGGGTTGAATAGCTGTGTACTTTTTCTCCAAAAATTGATGAAAAGGCAAGGAATTCGCCTTTTTGGGCTATGCCAATGTTTATCTGTTTGTCGTAACCGGTTTGTACATACACTTTTACCAATCCCGAAACAACATAAATTACGTATGGTGCAAATGCACCCTGTTTGAATATATTTTCGCCTCTCAGATATGTGATTTTTGTTTTGTTTCCTTCCAATATTTTCAAGTCTTCAGGAAATATTTGTCCAAAATCTGTATTGTTATTCTCCGATATTGCCATAACTACTTTTCTTTACGTTTTACAAAATTATCAAATCATTCAATAAAAACAGGAATTATTTATGTTTGTATAATTGTTTAGTCAGTAAACACTGTCAGGTCAAAACAGTTGACAGTTTTTAAGGAACAAAAACACGTCAGCATACCTCAGATGGTTATCGGAACTTACGATTTCAATCTCAAACAACATTACCGTTTGACAGGAAAACAACTAAAATAAAACAGTTTGAGTCCTGTTGTACTTCAACGACTTTTTCTGTGTGAGAAGTTGCGCATACCATATCTTTGTAACAGCAAAATTCAAAAAATGAAACGCATAGCAATACCAGTTGTAAATAACAAGTTGAGTGAAAATTTCGGCGAATGTAATTATTACACAATTTTTGAGGTCGGTAAAAAATCAATTCAACAAAAACAACTTTTTTGCCTGATGGTATTGAATTGAAAATTTACCACAATGGCTAAAAGGTGAAGGAATTACGGATGTGATAACCTACAAAATCAATAAACAAATTGTAAACCTTTTGTAGCCGAAAAAATCAATCTTTTTTTGGGAATTCCAATTGATGCCCCCGAAAAAATTATTGACGATTATTTGCAGGGGAAACTTTTCTCCGACAAAAGAATAATAGCAGAATTAACACAATAAAATCAGGTATAAAAATTTAAAAATTTGAGATCATGAAATTATTAAGAACAGGATTACAGGAAATTGAAACAGCACAGGAGTTGGAAAAATTTATTTCGGAAAACGAAAATGTAATGGTTTGCTGCGGACGAATGGGACCAATGTGTTTGCCGGTTTACGATGTAATGGAAGAGCTTGAGGAAGAACGTAGTAACGTGAAATTTAAAGTAATGGCTTTTGATAATCCTGAAGCCACTGTAATTAAAAGTGCCCCTGAATGTCGCGGTTTTATGGGTTTGCCATTTACAATGTATTACAAATACGGCAAAGTTGCACATGCTACAAGCAGTATTCAAAACATGCAGCAAATTACCGGAATTTTGGATACACATTTTAAATAGAAGGAAAAGAAATTTCAAAAGATAAAATGCAAATTTCAAATCTGTCATTCTGAAAAGGTTTGGGATTTAATAATTGGAAACTGAAATTTAATTGTTTTTTGTGATTTGCCTTTTTGGATTTCAAACAGAAAATCTCAAAAAAATCAAATCACCCAATATTTGTATATATGGATGAAGTTTTTGATGTAATAATAATTGGCGCAGGTGCGGCGGGATTAACGGCTGGTATTTACACTTCCCGCGCAAAACTGTCAACTTTAATTTTAAATGAAGGTGCGGTTGGCGGACAAATGGTACTAACTGAGGAAATTGCAAACTATCCCGGGGTTGAATTAATTAAAGGGTACGAACTTGCCAACACAATGAAAAATCAGGCAAAAAATTTTGGATGCAAAATAAAGTCGAACATAAAAATTTCGAAATATAATTTTGAAAACAAGGTAAAAGAGATTGAATTGATTGACGGCAGAAAGTTCAAAAGCAAAACAATAATTTTAACTCCGGGCGGCCGGCCAAGATCATTGAATATTGAAGGCGAAGAGGTATTTAAGGGGAAAGGCATTTCATACTGCGCTACCTGTGACGGTGATTTTTTTACAGGAAAAGAAGTGGTTGTTGTTGGAGGCGGAAATTCGGCGTTAGAAGAAGCAGTTGCGCTTACAAAATACGCTACAAAAGTCACAATCGTTCACCAGTTCGACAAATTTCAGGCTTTTGAACATGCTATACAGGAAGCATCAAAGAATCCTATAATAGAGTTTATAATGGAATCGGAGCTTCGCGGTTTTTATGGAAACGGGCAACTGCAAAAAGTTGAAATTGAACATTTGCCATCGGGAAAAACCACAGAACTGAAAACAGACGGGACATTTATCTTTGTTGGTTACCAGCCCAACACCGAAAGTCTTGAAAGTTTGGTGGAACTCAACAATCGCAGTGAAATTGTTGTAAACAGCGAAATGAAAACAAACGTGAAAGGGGTTTTTGCAGCTGGTGATTGTATCAATAAAAGATACAGACAGGTAACAACTGCAGTAGCAGAAGGTACAATTGCGGCATTAAGCGTCTCTGAATATTTGCGATAAAAACTTTAATCTTTTATAACTCAAAAACTGGATTAACTTTGCAAACTTTTTAAAAAACCAAAAATATGGCAACTGAAAAAGTAACGATAAACTGGCTCGAAAACATGGCATTTGAAGCCGAAGTGAACGGGCATAAAATAATGTTGGATGCATCAGAAGCTGTGGGTGGAGAAAATCGTGGTCCGCGTCCAAAACCGCTGATGTTGGTTGCTCTGGCGGGTTGCACCGGAATGGACGTGATTTCAATTCTTAAAAAAATGAGGGTAGAAGTCGAAGCTTTCAATGTAGTAGTTGAAGGCGATATAACAGAAGAACACCCCAAACAATTTTCGCAAATGAGAGTTGTTTATGAATTTAAAGGCAAGAATTTGCCAATGGATAAACTCGAAAAAGCTGTGAATTTATCGGAAGAAAGATATTGCGGAGTGAGTGCCATGTATAAAAAGGCGATAGGAATTACAACTCAAATCAGGATAACAGAATAAAATCAGAAATATGTCAGTTACACTTATTGTTATTTTAGCAGTGGTAGTTTTACTTGTAGTTTTAATTACAGTAAACTACTTCAGAATGAAAAATGTAAAACCGGTTGAAACCAGCAAAAAAATTGTTACGCTTGGTAACAAAAATTTCAAGCTGGCGCTCAAAAAGGAAGTTTTGCTTGTCGATTTTTGGGCACCCTGGTGCGGCCCGTGTAAAATGGTTGCTCCAACGTTAAACGAAATTGCCGAAACCGAAGAGGATATTACAATCGGCAAAGTAAACGTTGATAACAACCAGGATTTGGCAAAAAAATACAAAGTTCGGAACATTCCTACAATGGTTATTTTCAAAAATGGGGTTGAAGTTGGCAGGATTGTGGGCGTGAAAACCAAAAAGGCTATTTTAAGCCAGGTTAGAAGCGCTGTTGCGGGTTAAAATGCTTTAAACCACACAGTTATAATAATATTATTGCAACTGTGCGGTTTAAAAATTCCTTAAATGGTTATTTCAATTCCAACCGGACAATGATCTGACCCCATGATTTCTCCGAGTATAAACGCGCTTTTAACTGAAGGAATAAACGATTCACTCACTAAAAAGTAGTCGATTCTCCAGCCTACATTCTTTTCCCTTGCTCCTGCGCGATAACTCCACCACGAATAAGCTTCGGTTTTATCGGGATAAAAATGCCTGAATGTATCCACAAACCCTTTTTGCGTAAATCGATCCATTCCATCAATTTCAGCCTGCATATAACCCGCATATTTGTTGTAATTGGCTTTCGGATGAGTCAGGTCAATGGGTTTGTGTGCCACATTAAAATCACCGCAAATAATAACAGGCTTTTCCAATTCAAGTTTTTTCAGAAAATTGAAAAAATCAAAATCCCATATTTGTCGGTAATCCAATCTTTTCAGCTCACTCCCCGAATTTGGGACATAAACGTTCACAAGGAAAAATTTGTCATATTCTAGACATAACACACGCCCCTCATTGTCATGATCAGTTATTCCAATATTGCGAAAAATATTTACAGGTTTTGTTTTTGACAGAATTGTTGTTCCCGAATAGCCTTTTTTCACTGCGGAATTTGAAAAAATAAAATAGTCATTTATATCTGCAAGTGTTTCCGCAACCTGATCGTCCTGTGCTTTTGTTTCCTGAAGGCACAAAATATCAGGATCAATTTGAACAAAATCAATAAAGAAATTCTTTTTGGCAACCGCACGGATCCCGTTCACATTCCACGAAATTATTTTCATATTATATTTTTTGCGGGTTAATATAATGATTTTCTCTAAAAAATGGTAAATTAAAAAAGTGTAAAATTCTTATACTGTTTTTGCTTATTTTTTTAATTTTTAATTCCGATTAAGCTTTTAAAAGATTTGAATTTCATGGAATAGAGCAGGTTCCGGTTATTTTATTCCTGATAAATGGTCAAAATAACAGGATTTATAACATTCGGATTTTGAGTGGTTACCTACAAATAATTTATTTTCGAGAACATAATTGATTGGAAAGCGTTTAACTAAACTGATTTAGAGTGTTTAAAAGCAAATATTATAACAACACATTTTTTATGAATTATTTAGAAAACCAGGAATCGCTTGTAGAATTGGAACTTGAAAAAGAACATCAACCTTTTGATGAATTTATCGATACATTGAAAGCCAAAATGAAATTGGTTTTTCACAATCGCGCAGATATTGACAATTTAAGTTTAAAACGAGGTTTGCCTCCGTTTGCTTTGCGCGAAATAATGTCAGTAAATCCGCTTTCTACAGGAATTCCAAAGAAGTATGGTGGCAGGGGTGGTTTGATGCACGAAAATATTGGTCTTCTGGCCGCAGCTTCATATGAATCGCTTGCACTATCTCTCACTTTTGGGATAAACTCTGCCCTGTTTTTTGCAACCCGTTGGTAAATACGGACAGGAAGATGCAAAAAAGGCAATTTTCAAACGATTTCTTGAAGAAAAAACCATGGGCGGATTAATGATAACCGAACCCGATTATGGCAGTGATGCGTTGAGTATGCAAACTTCTTACAATGAAAACAGCAAGCATGCGCATATAAAAGGTACAAAACACTGGGCTGGTTTAACAGGCTGGGCCGATTTTTGGCTTTTAACTGCACGCCAGCAAACAGAATCAGGTAATCTGCAACGTGATATCGATTTCTTTATTTGCGATGTAAATGCACCTGGGCAACAAATTGTAGTTGAAGAATTTTATGAAAACCTTGGATTATACATGATTCCATATGGCAGGAATTTAATTGATGTTAAAATACCTCTCGGATATAAATTGCAACCACATTCTACAGGAGTTAAAATGATGCTCGATTTGCTGCACCGAAGCAGGATGCAATTTCCAGGAATGGGGATGGGATTTATCCAAAGGATGCTTGATGAAGCGATTGAACACTGCCAGCAACGTTTTGTGGGTGGTAAAAGTTTATTTGAATATGACCAGGTTCAGCAACGTTTATCCAAATTACAGGCTTCCTATACGGTTTGTTCGGCCATGTGTGCCAACAGCAGTGAAAAAGCCGGAATTGATGTTGATTTGGTTCCTCACGGAATGGAAGCAAATGCAGTAAAAAGTGTAATTACTGATTTAATGCAGGAAGCTGCCCAATCGCTTGTGCAACTCGTAGGTGCAAAAGCATATCGCATTAACCACATTGGTGGTCGTGGAACTGCCGACAGCCGTCCTTTTCAGATTTTTGAAGGTTCAAACGATATTTTATATGCACAAATTTCTGAAGGTTTAATAAAACTGATGAAACGTGCCAAAGAGAATAATCTTTATCAGTTTTTAAAAGAATTTGACCTCTCAGATAAGGCTTCAGAATACCTGAAGGAAATGACAAATTTCAATCTCGATTTTCAGATGCAACAAAGAAAACTTGTGGAACTGGGCAAGGTAGTTGGCCGCGTAATTTCAATGAATCAAGTACTTGACTTAGCAAAAAAAGGATTCCGTGAAGATTTAATCGAAGGAGGAATTACAATGCTCAAACAGGACATTTCAAAGTTGATTTCCGCATTTTCATTCAACAATAAAACTGATGTTATTGAAGGTTACCAGGAAAACAGTTCATGGCTGAATTTCGTGAAAGCCTAAAAGGTCTATTTTTTTTTGTTGGTGAACAGATAAATATTTCGGGTTACAATTATTTTTAATAAATCAGCTTTTCGAAATTAAAAGTGATGCTGAGGTAATTTTGTTTTTTAATTTATGGCTTGTAAGTGAAAAATAGTTGGTAAATACATTTTTATTTGTTGATAGGTTTGACTGGTGCTAAAGGCATAGAACTCCAAAAAAAATGACCGGCTGACATTAAAACAACTTTTGGAAACTTCAATCAGAACAAAGATTTTAGAAGTTTTATGCTCTTGCGAAAAGAAAAAGTGGAGATTGAAACCGGATTAATTGTATATACATACTTATTTATGGAAAATCGGCACTTAAAAATCCCTGATTATGGATTTTTAGATTAAAAACTCTTAAAAAAATTTATCATAAATATCCCAGGTAAATGATTCACCAAATGGTATATCAAAATGAACCAACTATAAAATATAAAATCTCCAAAATCCATAAAAAAAAGACCGTCCCAAATTTTGTTTTGAGACGGCCTCTTTTGTGAAAGTATGGCGTTTACTGTGTTTATTAGTTTGTCGTGTGCAATATATTTTTCGGCAAACTGCTGTTGAACTGTAAAACGTGGGTCAGTTATTCGTAAAACCGCGTGACCGTAACCGGGAACTACGCGACCTTGTTGCAGGGTTTCTTCAATATAAGCGGCAATTTGCTCATCATTTGGTTCGTCAGTACCAATTTGCTCAATCATTTCATAAATCCAGTTAATTACTTCCTGGTTGGCAAACCCATGCAATGGCCCAGCCAAACCGGCCATTCCCGCAGCAAACGAATAATAGGCATTACTCAGTGCTGAACCCACAAGATGTGTCGCATGTGCAGAAACGTTACCTCCTTCATGGTCAGCATGAATTACCATATATAAGCGAAGTAATCTTTTACTTCTGTTGATTCAAATCCCATCATATGGGCAAGGTTACCGGCCCAATCCAGATTGTGGTTTGGTTCAATGTGTTTGCCTTTGTGATACATCCGACGATAAATATATGCTGCTATTCGCGGAAGGCGTGCGATAAGGTTCATCACATCTTCGTACATAAAATCCCAGTAGAATTTTTTATTTACACCGGCACGGTATGCTTTTTGGAAAACAGATTCAGGTGCCAAGGCAGTTATTGCTGTGATAAACTGTGTCATTGGGCGACTGTTTTTTGGCAGAGCATCAATAACATCAAAAACATGCTGTGGCACATGTGACCGTGTTGACCAGTCTTTTGAAAGGTTAAGAACATCCTCTTTGTCAGGTATTTCTCCTATTAACATTAGATAAAACAAACCTTCAGGAAGCGGTTCACCTTCATCATCAATTTTAGGTAATTGTTTTCTTAATTCCTGAATGGAGTACCCTTTAAAACGAATACCCTCATTTGCATCAAGTTTCGAAGTTTCGGTAACAAGTGCAGGTATTCCTTTCATACCTGAAAGTACCTGATCGATGGTGACCTGGCCAAGGACAACGTCTCCATGGTCTTTTCTAATCCGCTGAAATTCAGCATTGCATTTGATGGCTTTTTCGTAAAACCTGTTTTTAATATACTCCATTTTTATAATATTAATTGATTCTTTTTAATGCATATTTTTAATAATCTCATCGGCAAATTCTGAGGTTGTAAGCAATGTTGCAGCTTCCATGTGTGCAAATAAATCAGAAGTTACACGGCGTTTCGAAAAAGTATGTTCCATTGCGTCATAAACATGTTCAGCGGCTTCGTCCCAACCCATATATTCAAGCATCATAACACCTGAAAGTAACAATGAACTTGGGTTTGCGTTACCTGTTCCTGCAATATTTGGTGCTGTTCCGTGAGTAGCTTCAAAAATGGCATAACCATTTTTGTAATTGATATTTGCACCGGGTGATATCCCAATTCCCCCAACCATTGCAGCCAACTGATCCGAAATATAATCGCCATTCAGGTTCATTGTTGCTATTACTGAATGATCAAACGGGCGTAATAATGATTCCTGCAAAAAGGCATCAGTAATCACGTCTTTTATGATAACCTTTCCTGTTTTTTTTGCATCGTTCAATACTTTTTCAGCATCTAAAAGTCCTTTTTCCGATTTGATTTTTTCGAATTGACGCCATGTAAACGTTTCGTTTCCATATTCATTTTCTGCCAAATCGTAGCCCCAGTTTTTAAATGCACCTTCGGTAAATTTCATGATATTGCCTTTGTGAACAAGTGTTACCGATGGCAATTCGCTTTTAATGGCATATTCAAATGCCGCACGAATTAATCTTTCAGAACCTTCTTTTGAAATAGGTTTTATGCCAAATGATGTACTTTCAGGAAACCGGATTTTGCTGACTCCCATTTCGTTGATAAGGAAATCTTTGAACTTTTTAGTGTCTTCAGCACCTGTCATATATTCAATCCCGGCATAAATATCTTCAGTATTTTCTCTAAAGATGTGCATATCAACCAACGATGGATAACGAATAGGAGAGGGGACACCTTTAAACCAGCGGATTGGGCGAAGACAAACAAACAAATCAAGCGTTTGACGCAAAGCAACGTTCAATGATCTGATCCCTTCTCCAACAGGAGTTGACAAAGGTCCTTTTATACCAATCAAATATTCTTTAAAGATTTCGATTGTTTCATTTGGAAGATGCGTACCAGTTGCTTTTAAAGCTTTGTCACCGGCCAAAACCTCTTTCCAGGTAATTTTTCTTGAACTTCCGTATGCTTTGGCAACTGCGGCATCTATTACTTTTTGCGTAGGTGCTGTAATGTCTTTTCCAATTCCATCCCCTTCAATAAAGGGAATTATTGGAAAATCAGGAACTACAATTTGCCCGTTAATTATTTGTGCTTTATTTGTCATTTCTCAATTCAGTAATTGCCAAAATAATTAATTTTTGGCTCGAAACAAGTTGTTTTATCAATTTAATTTTTTGCTCAGATTTTCGTTTAATGCCTCAAGGAATCCTTCTGTTGTCAGGTAGTGTTCCGGCTTGAGATTTTTCTCGTGTACAATAAGCGCCAAATCTTTTGTCATCTTTCCACTTTCAACAGTTTCAATACAAACTTGTTCTAATGAATTGGCGAAATCGATTAATTTTTGGTTATCGTCTAATTTTCCTCTGAAAGCCAATCCACGAGTCCATGCAAAAATAGATGCAATTGGGTTTGTTGAAGTTGGCCGTCCTTTCTGGTGTTCGCGGTAGTGGCGAGTAACCGTGCCGTGCGCAGCTTCAGCTTCCATTATTTTTCCGTCTGGTGTAACCAGTGTTGAGGTCATCAACCCAAGTGAACCAAATCCTTGTGCAACCGTATCGCTTTGAACGTCGCCATCATAATTTTTACATGCCCAAACATAACCACCTTCCCATTTCATGCAGGCTGCTACCATATCATCTATTAACCTGTGTTCGTAGGTTATTCCTGTTTCTTCGAATTTTTCTTTAAACTCGGTTTCAAAAATTTGCTGGAAGATATCTTTGAACCTGCCATCATATTTTTTAAGGATAGTATTTTTTGTTGAAAGATAAAGTGGCCATTTTTTCTCAATTGCCTGATTCATGCATGAGCGGGCAAAACCACGGATTGACTCGTCAGTGTTGTACATTGCCATTGCCAAACCATCGCCTTCGAAATCAAAAACTTCATGCGAAATTGCTTCGCTTCCATCTTCAGGAGTAAAAGTAATTGTCAGTTTCCCTTTTCCTTTGGTTAGGAAATCGGTTGCGCGATACTGGTCACCAAAAGCATGACGGCCAATACAAATCGGTTTTGTCCAGCCGGGAACAAGTCGAGGTACATTTTTACAAATTATCGGTTCGCGGAAAACAGTTCCTCCTAAAATATTACGAATTGTTCCGTTAGGTGATTTCCACATTTTTTTTAGTCCAAATTCTTCAACACGGGCTTCATCGGGAGTAATTGTTGCACATTTTACACCCACGCCATATTTTTGGATTGCAAGCGCTGAATCGATTGTTACCTGATCGTTTGTAGCATCCCGGTTTTCCATTCCCAAATCATAATATTTTAAATCGATGTCGAGATATGGAAGAATAAGTTTTTGTTTAATGAAATCCCAGATCACTCTGGTCATTTCATCTCCATCGAGCTCTACAACAGGGTTTTGAACTTTAATTTTTTGCATAGTTGTTTTGATTTTTTTTTTTGAGCTATTTAGAATCGTATTCCTGATCATACAGTCCGAAATGTCTGGCAAAGTTTCAAAAATTGTTTTTAAAAATTTGCTGAAATGAATTGAGAATGATGTCCTTATAACTTTGAAATTGTTATTTAATTATTTTGTTTTTTTATTAAATTTAAAGCTGAACCGGCTCTGAACCAATCGATTTGTTGATCATTGTATGTGTGGTTCAATTCAATTTTGTCTTTTGTTCCATCGGCATGAACAACTTCAACAGTAAGTGTTTTACCGGGAGCAAACTCCACTAAATCAATAAAATTGAATGTATCATCTTCCAGGATTAAATCATAATCTTCCTCATTTACAAAAGTTAAACCTAGCATCCCCTGTTTTTTGAGGTTGGTTTCGTGAATACGGGCGAATGATTTTACAATAACCGCAGTAACTCCCAAATGACGTGGTTCCATTGCTGCATGTTCGCGTGATGAACCTTCACCATAATTTTGGTCGCCAATAACAACCGTTGGTATTCCGGCTTGCTTGTAATTACGCTGAACAGCTGGAACAGCATCATATTCGCCGGTAAGCTGGTTTTTAACTTTATTTGTTTCGTTATTAAACGCATTTACAGCGCCAATCAACATGTTATTGGAAATATTGTCAAGATGACCCCGGTAACGTAACCATGGACCAGCCATTGAAATATGGTCAGTTGTACATTTTCCAAGTGCTTTGATCAGTAATTTTGCACCTGTAATATTTTTACCGTTCCAGGGTGCAAAAGGTGATAAAAGTTGAAGCCTGCCTGAATCGGGAGAAACAGAAACCTGAACTTTTGAACCATCAGCGGCAGGAGCCTGATAACCGGCATCCTCAACAGCAAATCCATTTGAAGGCAATTCTTCGCCAATGGGTGGGGTTAATTTTATTTGTTCTCCTTTATTATTTATTAATGTATCAGTTATCGGATTAAAGTCCAAACGCCCGGCAATTGCCAATGCAGTAACCAACTCTGGCGAAGTAACAAAAGCATGCGTATTTGGATTTCCATCGGCACGTTTCGAAAAATTTCTGTTAAATGAATGTACAATCGTGTTTTTCTCACCTTTTTCAGCTCCTTTGCGCGACCACTGACCAATACAGGGACCGCAGGCATTTGCAAAAACTTTTCCTCCCATTTTTTCGAATATCGAAATAAATCCATCGCGCTCAATTGTGTAGCGAACTTGTTCCGAGCCGGGTGTAATTGTAAATTCTGAATTGGTTTTAAGGTTTTTCTCAACTGCTTGTTGCGCAATAGATGCTGCCCGCGAAATGTCTTCATACGAAGAGTTGGTGCAACTCCCGATTAAACCAACAGAAATGTCAATTGGCCAGCCATTTTCTTTGGCAACTTTGCCAATCATCGAAATAGGTGTGGCACGGTCGGGTGTAAAAGGACCGTTTATATGTGGTTCCAATTTTGATAAATCGATTTCAATTACCTGATCATAATATAAATCAGGATTTTCATACACTTCAGGGTCGGCATCCAAATAGTCTTTTACAAGGTTTGCATGTAAGGCAACTTCTTCCCGGCCGGTAGCTTTAAGGTAGCGTTCCATGCTCTCATCGTAGGCGAAAATACTTGTGGTAGCGCCAACTTCGGCACCCATGTTACAAATAGTGCCTTTGCCGGTTGCAGAAATTGATTTGGCACCTTCGCCAAAATATTCGATAATGGCACCTGTTCCACCTTTTACAGTAAGGATTCCGGCCACTTTTAAAATAACGTCTTTTGAGGCCGACCAGCCACTTAGTTTGCCAGTGAGTTTAACACCGATTAATTTTGGCATTTTTAGTTCCCATGCCATTCCTGCCATTACATCAACTGCATCGGCACCACCAACGCCAATGGCAACCATTCCTAAACCACCTGCATTTACAGTGTGCGAATCAGTTCCAATCATCATTCCTCCAGGGAAAGCATAATTTTCCAGAACCACCTGGTGTATAATTCCCGCGCCTGGTTTCCAAAATCCAATCCCGTATTTGTTTGAAACCGACTCCAAAAAATCATAAACTTCTTTATTGGCAGTTTGTGCAACTCCTAAATCGGTTTTTCCGTCAACCTGCGCCTGAATCAGGTGATCGCAATGGACTGTTGATGGAACTGCAGTTGTTTTTTTGCCCGAATTCATAAATTGAAGTAATGCCATCTGAGCTGTGGCATCCTGCATTGCAACCCTGTCGGGGGCAAAATCAACATATGCTTTTCCACGCCCAAATGATTCAACAGCCTTAGGATCAAAAGATGGGCGTAAAGTATTTTTTCGGCATAAGTTAATGGACGGTTGAGTTTCTTTTTGGCAATTTCAACCCTTTCAGGCAACTCTGCATATACTTTTTTAATGAGTTCTAAATCAAACATGTTATCTATTTTTTATTAATTGAATTACTCTATGATATTTGCAAAAACTAACAACAAAAATGGCTAAAAGTTGCGGCATTTTAAAAGATTTTTGGTTTTAAAGTCAACAAATATATAGATTGTTGAATATGTTCAATTGTGGTTGTGCTTATTTAGAATGAATTAATAAATTGAAAGTATAATTTGCTCATCAGTACTTATTCAAATTTTCCTTTTAATTCTTCTTTTAAACTGTCTTTTACCATTAAAAAATTACTTTCCATTTGTAACATGTTTTCAATAAAGAAGTTATAAATAACCGGCCAGTCCATTTTTCGGTGCCTGTCAACATTATTTAATTGAGCGTAAACACGGCAAACTTCCTGTTTGTTATCCTCGCGTTGATGGTAAAATTCCCAAATTAATCCTTCTGTAAGCCCTTCTTCCACAATGACTTTGTAACGTTCAAGTATTTCAAATATTTGTAAGCGGCGGTCTTCACTTTTGTTTTGAAGTTCAAGAATCACCCTGGCATTTTCCCGATCAACATCAAATCGCAATGCAACTCCACGGATTTGTGTTTCATTCAGTATCCATCGTTTCTTTTTAAAATTCAATGCTGGATGGGTTTCGCAATGTGTTTTAAAATTTTGCCAGAAACTTTGCCACAATTATTTAACTTCTTCTTTTGAAAACATCCTTCGAGATTAAACTTAATTTGGGCAACAAGAAAATCAATTTTATTTACTTTTGAATGATTTCTTAAGTTCTAAATTTTGTTAATCAATATAATCAATTTCTGATGGTAAAACTTTTTCTAATTCTTGTTTTTAGTTTAATGTTTTTTGAAAACAAGGCCCAATTTGTAGAAGTTCAATATGATTACAACAACGTTGGTGATTACATTTTTGGGGCGAGCAACAATTCAAAAACACCGCTTTATTTAAATCTTATTTTCACAAGCCTTGAAAATACAAGTTTCACAGAGAATATGCCTTATGTAAAAAAACTTGAGCCAGGATATAACGGCTTGTTTACGTTACTCAGGGAATCTGATACAGGCGCTCCATATTTTATTTTTGAAATCAAAACTTTTCGCTCAAACCCAACTCCTGAAATTAATCTTGATTTTCCATATCTGATACCATTTGCGCCGGGAACAAAAGTAAATCCGGTTAATGTTGAAAGTATTAAAGGTTTTTGGGGTGATGATGAACCAAAATCATGGAAAGCAACTGGTTTTAAGGCAAGTCAGGGCGAACCTGTTTATACAGTCCGGCAGGGACAAGTTGTTGAAATAACAGGCGAAATACGAAGTGGAGATCCCAAAACCTGGTATAATGCATGGACTAATGTTATTACATTGTTGCAACCTGATGGTACTTTGATTACTTATAAAAATGTTATTGCCAGAGATAAAAATCTGAAGATCAACCAAATTTTGCAATCCGGAGATATACTTGGCGAAGTAGCACCAAACTCACAGGAAGTAATCCTGATGATTTATCATAATTTACTGAATTCAAATGATTTGCAATTTATTATACCTGTGTTTGTTACTTCTCCCGGTAAAACTGAAATACTGAACTCTGCATTAAATATTGAAGTGGTTCATCCAAACGAGGTCAGGGGTTTGGAAATGACAAAAAAAGAACAAAAGAAATTACTGAAATAGAAATGTCATAAAGCGTCGTAAAAAGCATGAAGCCGTTCAAATTAGAATTTAAACGGCTTCTGTTTTTTATTTTGCTAAAATAGATTTTATGAAATAAGCTCTATTTAATTTTTTGAAATATAATCAGCAATCCAGTCTCCAACCTGCGAAGTTTTGTACGACGTACCTTCGGAAATATCCTCAGTAACGTACTTTGCTTTAAGTGAAGCAGCAACAGCATCCCGAATCGTTTTTCCTTCTTCCATTAATTCAAAAGCATACTCAAACATCATGGCGGCTGAAAGTATTGTTGCGATTGGGTTGGCAATATCTTTTCCGGCAGCTTGCGGGTACGAACCGTGAATAGGTTCAAAAACAGAAGTGTGAATTCCGATAGACGCTGACGGCAAAAGTCCCAAAGAGCCTGTGATTACACTGGCTTCATCGGTTAAAATATCGCCAAACATATTTTCGGTTACCATCACATCAAAATTTTTTGGCCACTGAATAATTTGCATGGCGGCATTGTCAACAAACATGAATTCTGTTTTAATGTCGGGATAATTCGGAGCCATTTCCTGTGCAATCTCACGCCATAAACGAGAGGTCTCCAAAACATTGGCTTTGTCAACAACAGTAAGTTTTTTGTTACGTTTTGCAGCAAACTGATATGCCAATTCAAGGATACGTTCAATTTCCGGGCGAGTATAGGTATTTGTGTCGAAAGCAGTATTTCCGTTGTCTTTTCGGCCTTTTTCTCCAAAATAGATGCCGCCGGTTAATTCGCGGATGCAAACAAAATCAGCACCTTCAACAAGTTCGCGGCGTAAAGGCGATTTATGCAAAAGCGATTCAAAAGTTTCAACAGGGCGAATATTTGCGTAAAGCCCTAGTTTTTTGCGCATAGCAAGCAATCCCTGCTCAGGACGGACAGGAGCTTTTGGGTTATTGTCGAATTTTGGGTCGCCAATTGCACCAAATAAAACCGCATCCGATTTCATGCACAAATCGTGCGTTTCAGAGGGGTAGGGGTCGCCAACTTTGTCGATGGCTACTGCTCCCGTTAAACCATATTCATAAGTTAATTCATGGTTATACTTTTTGACAATCGCTTTTACTACTTTCATTGCCTGTTCGATAATTTCAGGCCCAATCCCGTCGCCGGGAAGAATTGCAAGATTGAGTTTCATTAATTGTTTTTTATTTTGAATTTCAGATTTTTATAATTTTTTCTCAAATGTTATATTGTATAGAAGATTTGTCAATTTCAACAATAAACATCTCATTATTATTCAATACCCTAAAATGCTGCAGATTTGCTGAAAATATTTGAATAAGTTCTTGATTTGAAATGTTTCCCAAATTAATTTTTATCAATTTTTTAGGAGATTTCTTTATATAAAAACTATTTCTAAAATCAGAATCTTTGGTAATTACAACTAAGTCGTTTTGGTCTGCAAAACTACATATTTTACTGTCTGAAGTGATCCATTTGTCAGTATCTCATTCACATGAATTACTTCAAATCCCAATAATCTCAAATGTTTTACCAATTTGTAAGAAATATGAACATCGCAAAGAAACTTCATTAAGCGACTTCTTTTATAGGTTTTCCCGATAAATTCAGTTTAGCATAATGCAGACTGGCAAAAATATCTTCAATTACCAATTCAGGATGATCTTCCAATATTTGCTCATTTGACATTCCTGAACCGAGCATGTCTATTATCGCTTCTACTGGCCAACGCATCCCCCTAATACATGGCTTTCCGTGACAGATTTCAGGGGCGATTGTAATTCTTTCAATGAAATTCATTTCAAAATATTTTTATCAAAATTACATTAAAAAGCAAAGATTGACAAATCTGTTACAGACAAGACACTTAATCCTGCCCAATAGGAATAAACTCATTTTCAAAAATATTAAGCATTCTGATAGTTGCTTTTATTGCTGATGCATTTTGGTCGAGGTCCAATCCTTTTGTTTTAAACTCGCGACTATTTTTCCATGTGATGACAGTTTCAACCAAAGCATCAGTTTTCCTCCGGTGGTATAGTAACCACGTAGTCAACAAGTTTTGGCAACGATTTTCCACGTTTCTTGTAAATTTTCCTTAACGAACGAACAAATGCGTCATACTGCCCATCGCCATCCGAAAACTCTTCGTATTGTTTACCGTCAATTTCGATTGCAACATTCGCTACCGGCCGCAAACCCATTGTATGTGTAACCGTGTAGTTTATTACGTTAACTTTTTGTTCAACTGCATCGCTGTCCAAAACATCGGAGACAATATAGGGCAAATCATCGCTTGTAATATTTTCTTTCAAATCGCTAAGCTGAATAATTTTATCCGTAACCTTTTTCAATGATTCAGGGTCGAGTTCGATTCCAAGATTTTCAAGGTTTTTTTTGATATTGGCTTTACCCGAAGTTTTCCCAAGTGCATAACTCCTTATTCTGCCAAATCGTTCAGGCAACAATTCATTAAAATACAGATTGTTTTTGCTATCGCCATCTGCATGAATTCCACTGCATTGGGTGAAAACGAATTCTCCGATAAGTGGTTTATTTGAAGGTATCCTGATTCCTGAAAATGATTCAACCAGCTTTGAAACTTTATTCAACTTACTTTCGATAACGTTGGTTTTCATTTTCATGTGGTCAGTAATTGTGGCAATTACACTTGAAAGTGGCGCATTTCCTGCCCTTTCGCCAAGTCCGTTTACGGTTGTATGCACACAAGTGATACCTGATTTTATGGCCTGGAATACATTGGCAATTGCGAGATCATAATCATTGTGTGCATGAAAATCAAATCTGACTTCAGGAAAAGCTTCAACCATTTCTTTGCAAAAATTGTATGTTTCATCGGGATCCAAAATCCCCAATGTGTCGGGAAGCATTATCCTGTCAATATTTTCATCTTTTAAGTTTTTGATCATAAAATGCACATATTCTTTTGAATTGCGCATCCCATTCGACCAGTCTTCAAGATAAATATTGACCCTGATACCCATTTCCTGAGCATTCGCGAGTACCTTTTTAATATCAGTAACATGCTGTTCAGGCGTTTTTCGCAACTGTTCCGAAACGTGTTTTAATGAACCTTTGCAAAGCAAATTGACTACTTTTCCTCCGGCGTCGGCAATCCATTGTAAAGAAACCCTATCATCAACAAAACCAAGAATTTCAATTCTATCGAGGAAGCCTTTTTGCGCTGCCCATTGCATTACACGCTTTGCTCCTTTAAATTCGCCTTCAGAAACGCGGGCAGATGCAATCTCTATACGGTCAACATTTACGTCTTCCAACAGTACTTTTGCAACACTTAATTTCTCTCCTTCGCGAAATGCTACTCCCGAAGTTTGTTCACCATCGCGGAGAGTAGTGTCCATTATTGTCAGCAGTTTACCTTGTACATCAACTGTTTTGCCTGTCATGATAAGCCCCTCCCGACCTCCCCAATGTGGAGGAGTAAATAATATTGTATTTTCAAATTCATTTTAATCGTTTACTTTGAACATTTTCAAACTATATTCAAACTTGTTAAAGTCCCCCTCGGGGGATTTAGGGGGCTTCAAATTCAGTAATTTTACTTTTCATCTCAACCAAATAATCAATATCATCAAGTCCGTTTTGCAAACAGTGTTTTTTATACGGATTGATCTCGAAATCAATGCTTTCGCCTGTAGCTTTTATTGTAAATTTTTGTTGTTCCAGATTTACTTCAAATTCGGTATTTGCATCTTTTTCTATTGCATCGAATATTTTTTGAAGAAATTCAGGAGTAACAACAACAGGGAGTAATCCATTGTTTAATGCGTTTCCTTTAAAAATATCGGCAAAAAAGCTTGAAACCACAACCCTGAAACCATAATCATAAATTGCCCAGGCTGCATGTTCGCGGCTTGAACCACTTCCGAAATTTTTGGCGCCAACCAGTATTTTTCCTGAATACTTTTTGTTGTTCAGTGGAAAATCCGCCTTGTGACTTCCGTCTTTGTTGTACCGCCAGTCGCGGAAAAGATTATCGCCAAAACCTTTGCGTTCAACTGCTTTTAAAAATCGTGCCGGAATAATCTGGTCTGTGTCCACATTTTCAATTTCTAATGGAACCGCCGGCGAAGTTATTGTTGAGAATTTATCGTATGCCATTTTGTTTAGTAGCCCCACCCATCCTCCCCGAAGGGGAGGGGTTAAGAGCATTTTTTTAATTAATTAAATTTCATTTTTTGTCTCTTTTCTTATTCCCCCTTCGGGGGTTAGGGGGCTACCTTTTAAAGTAAATCCCTCGGATCAGTTATAATCCCTGTCACTGCTGCTGCTGCCGCAGTTAGCGGACTTGCAAGCAAAGTTCTGGCGCCTGGTCCCTGACGGCCTTCAAAGTTTCGGTTTGAAGTTGAAACCGAATATTTTCCTTCCGGAATTTTATCGTCATTCATTGCCAGACATGCAGAACAACCGGGCTGACGAAGTTCGAATCCTGCTTCTTCCAGAATTTCGACCAATCCTTCTTCACGAATTTGGTTTTCAACCTGTTTCGAACCCGGAACCAGCCACGCTGTAACGTTGTCTGCTTTTTTCTTCCCTTTCACAAATGCAGTAAATTGCCTGAAATCCTCGATCCTGCCGTTTGTACAACTTCCAAGGAAAACAAAATCAATCTTTTTTCCTGTCATTTTTTCGCCGGGTGCGTAACCCATGTAATTCAGCGATTTTTCGTATGTCGATTTATCGCTTCCCAGCATTCCGTTTGTGGTAGGAATTGTTTGTGAAATACCTATTCCCATGCCGGGATTTGTACCATACGTTATCATTGGCTCAATGTCAGCCGCATCATAAATATATTCTGTATCGAAAACTGCATTTTCTTCTGATTTCAACGCTTTCCAGCGTTCAACGGCTTTATCCCACTCAATGCCTGCAGGCGCAAACTCACGGCCTTTAATATAATTGAAAGTAGTTTCATCGGGTGCAATCATTCCACCACGGGCGCCACTTTCTATACTGAGGTTGCAAAGTGTCATGCGGCCTTCCATTGAAAGGCTTGTAATAGCTGAGCCTGCATATTCAATAAAATGGCCAGTTCCGCCACTTGTTGAAATTTTCGAAATAATATAAAGCGCGATATCCTTGGCAGTTACACCTTTATTTAATTTACCGTTGATGGTTATGCGCATCTTTTTTGGTTTTGGCTGCATAATGCATTGGCTGGCCAAAACCATTTCAACTTCGCTGGTGCCAATTCCAAAAGCAATTGCTCCAAATGCACCGTGAGTTGAAGTATGACTGTCACCGCAAACAATTGTCATTCCGGGTTGAGTTAAACCCATTTCGGGCCCAATAATGTGCACAACACCGTGTCCTTCGCTTCCCAAACCATGATATATAATGTCATGCTCAATGCAATTCATTTTCAGCATTTCAACCTGGTGACGTGAAAGTTCGTCTATAATAGAAAGATGCTGATTAATTGTGGGCACATTATGGTCAGGTGTTGCAGTTGTTTTTTCGGGGCGTAAAACCTTCAAACCGCGTTTTTTAGTCCCAAAAATGCCACCGGGCTGGTTACCTCGTGTATTAAATGGCGGTCGATATATAAAACATCAGGACCCGCTTCAACCTGGCTAACCACGTGGGCATCCCAGATTTTATCAAACAATGTTTTTTGCATAATATTTTATTTTTTTTTGAATAGAGACATTGAATTCAATGTCTCTACTCTGAACATTTAACTTTGAACTATTCCGCTACCGGTAATTTATTTACAGCATCTAAAAATGCTTCAACCGAAGCCGTAATAATATCAGTATTTGCACCAAAACCGTGGAAAATGGTTTTGTCAAATTCAATTTGCATGTGCACTTTTCCAACATCATCGCTTCCGCAGGTTATTGCCTGAACAAGAAATTCTTCGATAGTAACCTGTCGGTGTATAATCTGTTTCACAGCTTTTATTGCTGCATCAACCGGACCATTTCCTGAAGCAGTGGCATCAAATTTTCGCCTGCAATATCCAACCTCACAGAAGCCATTGGTCTCAGGTTTTTACCGGTAACTACCTGTAAAAAATCAAGTTTTATGCGACGTTCCTGACGTGTTGCATCGCCAACAAGTAAGGCGATATCGTCATCGCGAAGATCTTTTTTCTTATCAGCAAGTTTTACAAATTCCTCGTAAACATCGTCAAGTTTCTCTTTTGTTAATTCGAATCCAAGTATTTCAAGCCGGTGTTTTAATGCAGCACGTCCACTTCTTGCAGTAAGTAAAATAGCCGATTCGTTGATACCAACATCGGTTGGATCCATTATTTCATAATTTTCACGGTTTTTCAATACTCCATCCTGATGAATTCCTGAAGAATGTGCAAAAGCATTGCGGCCAACTATTGCTTTATTGGGTTGTACCGGCATGTTCATCAATGTTGAAACCAAACGGCTTGTTCCATAAATGTTTTTTGTATTTACACCTGTATCAATCCCCAAAACTGCATAACGGCTTTTTAAAATCATAACTACTTCTTCAAGCGAAGTATTACCGGCACGTTCTCCAATACCGTTGATAGTAACTTCAACCTGGCGGGCACCATTTATTACTCCGGCAATTGAATTCGCAGTTGCCATTCCCAAATCATTATGGCAGTGGGTCGAAATAGTAGCTTTATGAATACCCTTAACGTTATCCACAAGATATTTTATTTTTTCGCCATATTCATGTGGCAGGGTATAACCAGTTGTGTCAGGAATATTTACAACAGTTGCACCGGCTTTGATAACCGCTTCAATCACACGTGCAAGGTATTCGTTTTCGGTGCGGCCGGCATCCTCGGCGTAAAACTCAACATCCTCAACATATTTTTTTGCATATTTTACTGCTTCCACAGCACGCTCGATAATTGCTTCAGGATTTGAATTGAGTTTATGGTGAATGTGGAAATACGAAGTTCCGATTCCAGTGTGGATTCGACCTCTTTTCGCGTATTTAAGAGATTCTGCGGCAACGTCGATATCTTTCTGAACTGCGCGGGTCAGGGCACAAATGGTTGGCCATGATACAGCTTTTGAAATTTCTACCACCGATTCGAAATCACCGGGACTTGAAATTGGGAATCCTGCCTCAATTACATCAACTCCCAAATCCTGCAAGGCTTTGGCAACCTCAATTTTTTCGACCGTGTTCAACTGACAACCGGGGACTTGCTCCCCGTCCCTTAATGTTGTGTCGAAAATAAAAAGTCTGTTACTCATTTTGAATTATTATTTATTATTGATTTTTATTAATTGGTGTGAGGAAGCCCATTTGGTGAAGTATGAATCCCGAAGTCGGAATCCCGGGCAGAATAAAAATTCCATATTGGTTATTTTTTTGTGTTTCATTTTTGTATTCTACTAATTTGAATTATTTCTTATTTTCATTTTCGTGAATAATTCATCAACTTTTTATACGAAAAAAAGCCACCCTCTATAACTGAGAATGGCTCTATTTGTTTTAAAAATATCTTATTTCTACATACACCATTCTCAGTTCTTCTCAATGAGAAGAATAATACCTAATAGAAGGTTGAGAATAGATATGTTGAACTTTAAATTCATTTTTACTTACAATTTGGATGCAAATATGAAAATTATTTTTTAAAATGAAAATAAATAGTGCCCTTTTATTAATGAAAATTAATAAAAAGATAGGTTTGTCTGAATTGGAAATCGAAAGACCTGAGAAAGAAGATTAAAACTGTGAGGAAGATTGGTTTTAATGTTATCATCGTTTTCGTGTTGACGTTGTCTGATAAAATAGATAAACTTTTTCGAGACTGATTTCAAGAAAAAAAAATTTAACAACATTTACAAGCTTTTGCTACCCTTACTTTTCTGCTTTTTCACTTCACCTACCCCTCGTTTGTAACGAGGGGTAAGCTGTTTAGCATTTGCAATGCAATTTATTTCTTCAATGACAATTTGTTAAACAGATTTGCTATTTTTAAAACAAAAATGTCAGCCGACAACTACTTCATAAAAGACCAGAACGCTGTGTATTTCTTGACATTTACTGTTACCGACTGGATTGATGTTTTCACTCGAAAAGAGTATAAATTTGAAATTGTCGATTCGCTGAATTATTGTATTCAGAATAAAGGACTTACTGTATTTGCCTGGTGCTTAATGTCTAATCATATTCATTTGGTGTGCAAAGCAAATGATGGTTTCAGGATGAGTGAAATTATCAGGGATTTTAAAAAATTTACTTCAAAATCAATAGTAAAGATAATAGGTGAAATTCCTGAAAGCAGAAAAGAATGGATGCTGTACAGGTTTGAGTTTGCCGGAAAGTTTGACAACCGCATTAAAAATTATAAGTTTTGGCAGGAAACAAACCACGCAGTTTTACTTGACAATAACGAGATGATTGATCAGCGAATTAATTACACACACGAAAACCCTGTAAGAGCAATGATTGTTGCCGAACCTCAGGATTACCTTTTTAGTTCGGCACGGGACTATGCCGGAGAAAAAGGATATGTAACCGTACAAACTGAAATATAATGAATAATGAAAAATTATGAGTTACAAACTCAAAACAGCTTACCCCTCGTTACAAACGAGGGGCAGGAGGAATGATTCATCGTGGAAAATATATCCCAAATGAAAATCGATAATAAATTTTTTCCTGCAATACTTTGGTATACATTAATTACTTCAACTGGAGTAATATTAATTGATGTTATTAATTTATTTCGGGTTGTTACAACATGGAATTTAACTAATGTTTTATTCTTTCTTATTTCTCTACTGGTTGAGTCAATCTGTGTGGTGCAAACAATAAAAATAATTAAAAATATACCCTCGAAGAGATCTTATATTTTTATTATGGTTTACTGGATTTCTCAAACAATAATCTTAGGCTTTAAAGGAAATACTTATTGTTTTACTACAGGTCCATCACTGATGATTTATTTTAAATATGTTGGAAATGTTGAATGGGATTATTTGTTGAAATTTTGGAGTCAAGAAATCTCCTTTAACATAAATACAGTTAGTGATAAGATTTACATTGCCTTTAATATTATTCCTATTATGGTTTCGGCTGCTTTGATTTATTTTAAGAAAACTTTTATCTACTCGAATCCTTCGTCTGCTTGAGTGGTTTATACTTTCAGTTGATTATATCGACACCGATTACATGGATTCAACGAAGTGTAATCCTTACCTTGCTCCTTCTACCCCTCGTCTGGCAGACGAGGGGTAAGTTGTCAGTCGATTGTATCGACATTTTGAGCCAGTTATTTTTATACCTTTAACGGCGAAAAGCTGCGCAAAACGGTTGAAGACAACGTGACCATTACCAAGGTTGATTACTGCGGGCCGGGCGCCTGTCCCGGTTTACAAAATCTTATGAGGATACGAATTAGATTTTGTTAATCGGGGTTTATGAAACAACGAGCGGAACACGTTCTTTAAAATATATTTTAACGCCATATGGCATAAAATGGATACCATCTTTATCTACCGGTTGGAGTAAGATGGCATCCTAAATTTTTATGCCCCAATTTTAATTGGATAAAATTTTTATTGAATTTCCCCGCTTGTAATTTAGTAAATCACGGGTTTCAACGTTTTAACATTTAAAATCTTAACATTTTTAATCCCGGCAGCACGTTGCATTTTACTTTTCTTCAACTGGTTCATTTGTTTTGTCAGTTTCTGCTTCATCTTCTTCCGGTTCCTTAGCAGGTTTCCTCTCAAAAATATCATATTTCGATAGTGGACGAAGTTGTATTTTCCAATCAAAATCCTTCAGTTTTTTGTCTTCTTCGGTTAATTCAAACAGCGGTTTTAACTCACCTTCGGGAGCTTTAAAAAATATGATTTTGTAAATTTTCCCATCGTTGAACCTGATTGATATTTTGCTGCTTTCGGCACGGTTCAGCCCAATTATTTCTTCTTTTTCACGGGCATAATAAAGTGTCTGTCCATTTCCATCCACATCAATATTGTTCAGCTTGTTATTCACAATATATCCAACCATTTCTTTGCCTTTTATCTGGTCGTACATATTTGAGTCCTGTTTCGAGATGATAAAACTGTTTTTCGTGAGGTGCAGCTCATCGGGAGCATTTTGAAATTGCCTCATTTCAATTAAATCGGCTGTGAGTTGGTGTATGTCAGACCAAATTACGGGTGAATTGTATAGTTGAATTAATGAATCGCGTGTGAAATACACCATCGAATCGCAAAGACCCTGGAGGTCGGTTCGAAAGAACCTTACTTTATGATAGCCAAAGATTATTTTCTCATCGGGGACAGTATCGGGCATCGAACGCAAAGTATCGGCATGTAAAAAAGTGTGTCCTTTTCATCGCAATTCATATAAACTGCTGAATCGGTAACCAAAGCTGTTTCAAGAAAATCATTGTATTCAGCAACATTTCCCTGTAATTATCGAACTGTTTTCCAAATCAGTAATTCTTACTGAACCGAGTGCTTTTCCTGATTTGTTTTCTTTGTTGTAACGAATATAGTTTGCTGCAATATTTTGCGATTCGTTTGAAATAACAGGCTTTTTTAGCAGTTCAGCTTCGCCTGTATTCGAATCGT
>JADIYN010000029.1 GCA_016705335.1 Draconibacterium sp.
CTCATTATTTGGACCCAAACCCTGAAAAACCACACAACTTGGAACCGTTGCTATAACACCCTCTATCTGAATAAATTTTGATGCCAATAAAAGGGCAAGTTCTCCTCCCTTGGATCCACCCCAAACAACAATCTTTTTATTCTTAACCTCCGGTTTAGATTCAAATTTTCTAATTATTTCTTCAAAATACTCTAAAGGAATCAACTCAAGGGAAGTCATCAGGTGTGTTTTTAGTTCCGAAATATCCAACAATGTAACACAAGAGCCCAGTTTTGTTAGATATTCAGTATCACAATCACTGGGGAAACCTCCTTGAACCTCCCAAAAGCATTATAGCAACATTTTTGCCGTCCGTTTTGGTGGATCTATTTTGAATCCGGTATTGTGTCCTTTTGTGCAAATGTTACTAACGCGCAAGTGATAACTATTAAAAAAAAGTGTAGTGGGTATTTTGATTTCATATTTTATATTTTCAGTAATAGACGCAAAGGAATCATGATCGTTACACACCAGTTGAATTTATATAATGTCATAGTCTAAATAGGTTTATAATTCGTTCATAAATTTCTGAGTCAAAATCTATATTTATTTTAAAAATGTATGAAAATTTTAGAATTAACCATAACTAGTTAATACCCCGAAGTTATTTTAATTTTTTTTACTATTTCTGCTGTCGTATGGGGAGAAATCTTTGAATATGTTTTTTGAAATGGATAGCTTGCGATACATGTCAGGTTAATTTTCACCGAATGTAACTAAAAAACTAAAAGTTACAATGTTAAGTCAAGCGATATTTCAGGTTATATAACTTAACCCGTGAACAGCATTAAAACTGTTTCCCGGGTTAAGTTGGCTAAAAAGCCATGTTTTACTATAATTTTATTTGATTTCTTTTTGCAGGTATTTGTTGCTGTTTGCAAATTCCCATGTATTCAGAAAACCGAGACGGATAATGTTTGTTATTTTCTCCCAGTTGATTTTGCTTAGTTCGTCGGATGGCTGATGATAACGGGTGATCTGGCGGTAAGAAATCGCTGCCGATTGCGGGCGGTTTCCTGTCGAATGCCACCGCTTGTTGTATCGGGCTCGAACTTCCAATTCATCACTGAAACGGCACTGACTTATAGTTTTGTTATGCACGTTTTTTATTTTTTTACCAATTTCGTCAAAATTTCTCCCTTTTTTAAAATATTTTCTTCCATTCCTGTCCTTTATAATTTTGCAAGAGTTTCTATAAAATCATTATACTTTTTGAAAGTTACATGTTTCTTCGTTTTCATAATTCTTGGTGAAATTTATTTCCACTCTTCTAAAGTTTTAAAATCAATTTTTTAGTCCAATTTTCTAAGCGTCATTCTCGCTTATTAAATTCCATTATATCAATAAATTCGTCATGTTGAGGAATCAATGTCAAAACAGAGATTTTGATAATATTCAATTTTTTCTCTTCCAACCGCACATACCACTTCACTTTTAGGTAATCGCGGATTATAAATCCAAACTCCAAGATAGAAAGAAATTTCTAAATTAATCAGCTCATTTTTCCAGTTTAAATAAGTCAAATACAGGATTTTAAAAATATCGTCTCTTAATTTTCCATCTACTTTTTCTGTAAATCCATAACAGTCATCAATCTGAAAATTCAAATACTTTTGTTCAAAAAAGAGTTTTTCTTGGTCAAATTGATTGTCTTCTAGATAATACTTATGATCTATCCATTCTTGAAATGCCGATAATTCTTTGTTCTTAAAGTTCATATTTAAAAGTGCTATAACGTTCGGGACTATATGCAGTTGGGAATTGCGGGTTGCTTTCCTGTCGAACCCTGATGCTCCTGATAGTTATCGGGATTGCGGACAGCGAACTTTGTTGTCCACACCGAAACCCCAATTGATCTATAATTTTTGTTAACGCCAATGCTTTTATTCATTTCTTAAATAAATCAAATTCTTTAAATGTCGTGTCTTTTCAGGAAACGGAATTATCTGAATATTCTCGTTTATTTTATTTGTGTCGAAAGTCTGCAATTACCTCACTGGATGCTTCACTCATAAATTCTAAGTCACCTTGTCGCGTCCTTGTCAAATATGCGCCAAAAATTGTATTGTCACGCATCTCTACGGAGACCGATCTAGATGAGGTGTCACCAACCCCCAAAGTGCTCTTACACTGCTGAGAAATTAGTTTACTGTCGTCTTGTGTTTTATTGTCGTTTGTCATGTCAAGTCAGGATATAAAAATGTGCGGTTGTTCTTTTAAAAATTGTCGCTAACTAGTTAATACCCCGAAGTTATTATACTTTTTTTACTATTTCTGCTGTCGTTTGGGGAGAAATCTTTGAATATGTTTTTTGAAATGGATAGCTTGCGATTCATGTCAGGTTAATTTTCACCGAATGTAACTAAAAAACTAAAAGTTACAATGTTAAGTCAGGCGATATTTCAGGTTATAAGTTACTTAACCCGTGAACAGCATTAAAACTGTTTCCGGGTTAAGTTGGCTAAAAGCCATGTTTTACTAAAATTTTATTTGATTTCTTTTTGCAGGTACTTGTTGCTGTTTGCAAACTCCCATGTATTCAGGAAACCGAGGCGGATAATGTTTGTCATTTTCTCCCAGTTGATTTTGCTTAGTTCGTCGGATGGCTGATGATAATCGGGGTGCATGGCTGCCATAAAATAGAAAACAGGAATGCCAACTTCGGCAAAGGGCGCATGGTCGCTGCCTCCCGATGGTTTTTCGGATGGACTGTATGATAAATTGAGATTAATATTATGTTCCTCGATGTTCTTCTTTGTAATGTCGGCAATACCTGCATTAGCTTTTGTATAAACCATGTCGGCCATATTTTTTAATGAATCTTTTTCTACATCGCGTGCAATCATGTCGTAATTGAGGCCTGTTGCCATAAATGCCTTGGCAATTGTCATAACACCAACAGTTCCCGATGCATTGTCATCGGCGCCATTCCAAATGTAACCGTCATATTTCCCAAGATGGTCATAATGCCCGCCCACAACAATAAATTCATCTTTATTCTCACCTTCAATATAACCCAATACATTACGGGCTTTTACAATTTCTGATTTAACTGTTGTTTTAAACGCAATAATTTTGCCTGTCAATTCTTTTGATGCGGGAATCATTTTTTCGGAGGCAACTTTTTCGAATTCAGTAAAGTTTACACCTGAACCCGAAATTATTTCGTTTGCCAGTCGCGGTGTTACCGTAAATGTTGCAATATTTGAAGTTAACGAATCGGAAGGCATCGCCATTGATGTGTTGTAATAGGAACCCAGTGGTTTGTCAGCCTCATAATGACTTCCTTTTACCGGGTAAATCTGGTTTTGCGCCCACGACAACATTGGGTTGTAATCGGGATTAATTTGTATTATTGCAATAGCTCCGGCTTTTTCAAGCTGTTCGGTTTTGTTGCGTTCCAAATAATATCTTGCATACCGACCTTCGGGTGCAAACTTTTTATACGCTACCGAAGCTGTGTCTTTGTGGCCCGGAAATCCGGTAAGTACCACGGCAATTTTTCCTGAAAGGTTTATTTTCTTTAAATCGTTGTATCCTTTTTCATCATTCACAAAACCGTAACCAACAAAAACAACAGGTGCTTTTGCCGATTGCGCAACTGCACCCGTGCGTACACTAAAATCGGTTTTGTATCCAAAATCAACCGATTTTTCACTGTTCAATGCATTTGTAATTACTGAAAAAGTTTGTTCTTCGCCCGGTTCATATTGAATCAGACTGAAACTCTGAAAATACGATTTTCCCTGTTTTTGGTTGCAATCCGGCCATCATTTCCCGCCTTGAAAGCCGGATTATTTCTTCATCGCCAAATGGTTTTATTCCATAAACCTGGAACATTGAAGCAATATAATCGCCCGAAATATATTCGCCTTTTGTGCCAACTGCGCGGCCTTCGGTCCAGTCGGATGCTAAAAATCCTAACTGACCTTTTACAGCATCCTGCGTAATTGCATTCAAACCCATTTCAATTTCAGTTTGTGCAAAACCTGAAATTCAGCTAAAAACAATACGAGAAATACAAAGAGATTTTTCATAAATTAAATATGTTAAAGATTAAAAATCCGGTTAATGAACAGACAGTTGATTCAGGCCTGTAATATTAAACATTTCATTGCAAAATATTTTCGGTTGTAAACTTATATTCAATATAAATTAGGTTTAAAAAATGCTTGTATAACATAAAAATAAAGCTGATAAAATAGTAACCATCGTAAAAAACAGAAGTATAAACAATTGATATTCGGTGTATTCTAAAGTTCAACTACTCTTTAAAACTGTCGTCATGAAAACAAAACAACTCATCCAGGTTTGCGGATCAATTATCAAAGAAGAATCAATTGTTCCCATCACAGTAAATATTGTAAAAAACACCTTTGTTGCCGAAGCGAACAACCCTTATTCTGATTATTTCGGGGTTGCACCTTTCAATATGCAAACAAAGCCAAATTCGTTGTTTCTATTCACAAACCCGTATTACTCGCTGCAGGAAGTACTCCGTTTTGCGCGGCTTATTAATTTAAGTTGTATCCAAAATCTGAATATTGCAGTTTCTGTTCTCAATTTTACAAACGATCATTACCCGGCAATCAGAATAAAAAATTTCCCCGATTATGCCATGATTCATAAACTACAGGAATGTTTTGCAGAACAAGGTGTTGAATTTGCAAGAAAAGTAAATATCGGAAAGCGGGCAGTTATCAGGACAAATAAATGTTTTAGTCTTGAAGAAATTGACAAAGACATTTTCATTGACCATCTTCAGGAAAAGACAGCATATATTGCCCTTTCAAAACTTATACATCAGGATTTTTTCTCTCAAATGATTTCGAATATCAGAAACAATACTGCTAGTCCAATGTTTGATGCTGCAAGGGGAGCAATAATTCTTGAATCAGAAATTACAGATATTATACGAATTTACTCTGACCATTTGGAGGTTGACATGTTAAAAAGAATTCAGGATAAGTTTGAAAAAGGAATCCTTCAATCCTAAAAAATAAATAGTTTTACCCCGGCTAATTAATAAACCTGACTTATGACTGCAGAAGATAAACTAAGATCACTGGTACTTGCACCATATATTATTAAAGCAACCGCACTTATAGGAAATGAGCGGTATGTGGGCGGAAATCAGTTTCGCCATGCATTCGCAACACTTGGTATTTTGTTGGATTACAAATATTTTTCGAATCCGGTGATACTAAAAGCCGCACTAGTTCACGATCTTTTTGAAGATATTCCTTCAACAGACAAATCAATTCTGCGATATTTGGATTCAGACGGAGAAAAGGTAACAAAGCTTGTTTTGGAACTAACAAAAGATCCAAACGAAACAAAAGCAAACTATTTAAAACGAATTCTGGAGACAGGTTCATTTGACGCCAAAACTTTGAAAGTAGCTGACAGAATCAGCAACCTGACTGACATAAACAGAAGTATTTTTACGGATAACAGGATTACTAAGTATCTTGACGAAACCGAACAATACATTGTTCCAATGGCCCGGCAGGTAAATCAGGATATGGTCAGGGAATTAACCGATTTGATTGAAAAAAGAAGGAAAATGTTAAACGAAGGATTTTAAATGTGCTGTTGCCTTGTTAGTTTATTTTAATGCCTCATCAACTTCCTTTAGTTTGCTTTTAACATCCCCGTCATCAGGCCTCAGTTCAAGGGCTTTTTTGTACCAGAATCGGGCAACATTGTAGTTTTTTGTCTCGAAGGCTGTTGTAGCTTTTTGCACATTATTTTCAAACTGCTGTCCCGATTGAGCCGTCATTCTTTCTGCTATTCTCTTTTCAATTTCCTTTAACTGATCTTTTGGATACTTTTCCACCGCCTTTACACCAAGTGCCCTGTTATACCAGCCGCGTGATACAGCGTATTGGTTATTGCGGAAAGTTGAATCGGCCAAATCAACAAACTTCTGGTAATCCCTGTCGAGCTGACTTGACATCAAACTGTTTAACAGTCGGTTGATTTCATCTATCCGTTGTTTCGGATAATTTTCATCTGGTTTTACATCCCAGGCTTTGTAATACCAACCCCGTGAAACGATATATTGTTTGATATCGAACAGGTTATCAGCTTGTTTTATATACTGATCGTAAATATTTTTCAGTTCCGCATCACTGGCAACTCCGCGCGATTCCAGTTCATCATTCAACACGGCAATTTCTTCACTCCGGCGCTGTAAATCCTCTGCAGCTTGTTTTTCAGATAGAATACGTTGCTGTTCTTTCTGAAGGATGTCATCTATTTTGGCAATCTGATTTTTGGGATATTGCTCATTGGCTTTAATAGTTAATGCCTTTTCATATTCAGTTTTTGCCTGCAAATATTTGTCGGTTTTGAAAAACCCATCAGCAGCAACAATAATTACACGGTATTTTTCATCGATAATTTGCTGTTGAAGAATACTGTCAATTTCAGAAATCCGTTCTTTTGGATAAGTTTCGTCAGGCTT
Source organism: Draconibacterium sp. (assembly GCA_016705335.1). GTDB lineage: Bacteria > Bacteroidota > Bacteroidia > Bacteroidales > Prolixibacteraceae > Draconibacterium. The sequence continues at coordinate 6,509 of JADIYN010000029.1, forward strand.
TAAAACCAGCGCTTCATTGTATTTGCCTTTCGATTGATCGAAGCTTTTACCGGTAAACAAACGATCTGCCTGTTGGATTATCGATATGTAATTTTTATCCGTCAATTCCTGATCTTTTTTAGCCTGAGCAAGCGCAGCAAGCGCTGTTGCAATCTCATCAATTTTTTGCTGAGGATAAGTTTCTTCAGGTTTTATTGATTTCGCCGTTACATATTCATTTCGGGCATTTTCGTATGATTTTTCGTTAAAAAGATTATCAGCTTTTGTGATTGCATCGCTGTAGTTTTTTTCCTTTTCAGCCTGAATTGCAGCTAAACGGGCGACTTCAGCAGCAGCGGCTTCCTGCACCAAACGGATACGTTCGGTTTCAGCTTCGGCAGCCAACCTGGCCCGGGCATCGACAATAGAATCGATTTTGGCGATCATTTCTGCCGGATAAGTTTCACCGGGTTTGGCTTTTTGGGCATCGGTGTAAGCCAGTTTTGCAGGTTCAAATTTTTCTGCCTTAAATTCGCGATCACCTTTCAAAACAGCATCATCATATTTTTTTTGATTTTCAGCAATCAGTAATTTCCACGCCTGTATTTCACCAATCCGTTGCTCGGGATATTTTTCGTTTGGCATGATTTTCATGGCACGTTCGTAATTTACGATTGCCTTTTCAAATAATTCAAGATCCAGTAAACTATCCGCAGTTTGAATTATAGCATGATACAGTTTATCCTTTTCTGCTTGAATAGCCGCTAATTTTGCGGCCTCTTCAGCTGCAATTCGCACTTTTTCGGCTTCGGCTTCGGCGGCTAACCTTGCACGTGTTTCAACTGTCGAATCTATTTTGGCGATCATTTCTGCCGGGTAAGATTCACCGGGTTTGGCTTTTTGAGCATCGTTGTATGCCAGTTTTGCAGAATCAAATTTTTCGGCTTTGAAATCCTTGTCGGCTTTTGAAACTGCATCTTCATATGCTTTTTGCGATGCCGAAAGTTGTGCCAGCAGTGTGCCTATTTCTGTTATTTTTTGTTGCGGATAAGTTTCTTCGGGTTTTACTGTTTGTGCGGCGCGGTATTCGGTGCGGGCATTTTCATATTGTTTTCGTTAAAAAGGTTGTCAGCTTTTGCAATTGCTTCGCTGTAGTTTTTGTCCTTTTCAGCCTGAATTGCAGCTAAACGGGCGGCTTCGGCAGCAGCGGCTTCCTGCGCCAAACGTACTTTTTCGGCTTCGGCTTCGGCGGCCAGTTTTGCGCGGGTTTCAACTGTCGAATCGATTTTGGCGATCATTTCTGCCGGATAAGTTTCACCGGGTTTGGCTTTTTGGGCATCGGTGTAAGCCAGTTTTGCTGAATCAAATTTTTCGGCTTTGAAATCTTTATCGGCTTTTGAAACTGCATCTTCATACGCTCTTTGTGATGCTGAGAGTTGTGCCAGCAGTGTGCCGATTTCTGTTATTTTTTGCGGCGGATAAGTTTCTTCGGGTTTTACGGTTTGTGCAGCGCGGTATTCGGTGCGGGCATTTTCGTATTGCTTTTCGTTAAAAAGATTGTCAGCTTTTGCGATTGCTTCGCTGTAGTTTTTGTCCTTTTCAGCCTGAATTGCTGCTAAACGGGCAGCTTCGGCAGCGGCAGCTTCCTGCGCCAAACGTACTTTTTCAGCTTCAGCTTCGGCGGCCAGTCTTGCACGGGTTTCAACTGTAGAATCGATTTTGGCGATCATTTCTGCCGGGTAAGTTTCACCGGGTTTGGCTTTTTGGGCATCGGTGTAAGCCAGTTTTGCCGAGTCAAACTTTTCAGCTTTGAAATCCTTGTCGGCTTTTGAAACTGCATCTTCATATGCTTTTTGCGATGCTGAAAGTTGTGCCAGCAGTGTGCCGATTTCTGTTATTTTTTGTTGCGGATAAGTTTCTGCGGGTTTTACCGTCTGTGCAGCGCGGTATTCGGTGCGGGCATTTTCGTATTGCTTATCATTAAAAAGATTGTCGGCTTTTGCAATTGCTTCGCTGTAGTTTTTGTCCTTTTCAGCCTGAATTGCTGCTAATTTTGCAGCTTCAGCTGCTGCTACTTCCTGTGCCAAACGTACTTTTTCTGCTTCGGATTCAGCAGCAAGTCTTGCATGGGTTTCAACTGTCGAATCGATTTTGGCGATCATTTCTGCCGGGTAAGTTTCACCGGGTTTGGCTTTTTGGGCATCAGTGTAAGCCAGTTTTGCCGAGTCAAATTTTTCGGCTTTGAAATCCTTGTCGGCCTTTGAAACTGCATCTTCATAAGCTTTTTGCGATGCTGAGAGTTGTGCCAGCAACGTACCGATTTCTGTTATTTTTTGCTGCGGATAAGTTTCTTCGGGTTTTACTGTTTGTGCGGCGCGGTATTCGGTGCGGGCATTTTCGTATTGTTTTTCGTTGAAAAGATTGTCGGCTTTTGTAATGGCATCGCTGTAGTTTTTGTATTTTTCAGCCTGAATTGCTGCAAGTCTGCTGCTTCGGCAGCAGCGGCTTCCTGCGCCAAACGTACTTTTCGGCTTCGGCTTCGGCGGCAAGTCTTGCTCGGGTTTCAACTGTTGAATCTATTTTGGCGATCATTTCTGCCGGGTAAGTTTCACCGGGTTTGGCTTTTTGGGCATCGTTGTATGCCAGTTTTGCAGAATCAAATTTTTCAGCTTTAAAATCTTTGTCAGCCTTTGAAACAGCATCTTCATACGCTTTTTGCGATGCTGAGAGTTGTGCCAGCAGTGTGCCGATTTCTGTTATTTTTGTTGAGGATAAGTTTCTTCGGGTTTTACTGTTTGTGCGGCGCGGTATTCGGTGCGGGCATTTTCGTATTGTTTTTCGTTGAAAAGATTGTCAGCTTTTGCAATTGCATCGCTGTAGTTTTTATCTTTTTCAGCCTGAATTGCAGCCAATCGTGCGGCTTCTGCAGCGGCGGCTTCCTGTGCCAAACGTACTTTTTCGGCCTCAGCTTCGGCGGCTAATCTTGCACGGGTTTCAACTGTTGAATCTATTTTGGCGATCATTTCTGCCGGGTAAGTTTCACCGGGTTTGGCTTTTTGGGCATCGTTGTATGCCAGTTTTGCAGAATCAAATTTTTCAGCTTTAAAATCTTTGTCAGCCTTTGAAACAGCATCTTCATACGCTTTTTGCGATGCTGAGAGTTGTGCCAGCAGTGTGCCGATTTCTGTTATTTTTTGTTGAGGATAAGTTTCTTCGGGTTTTACTGTTTGTGCGGCGCGGTATTCGGTGCGGGCATTTTCGTATTGTTTTTCGTTGAAAAGATTGTCAGCTTTTGCAATTGCTTCGCTGTAGTTTTTGTCCTTTTCAGCCTGAATTGCAGCCAATCGTGCGGCTTCGGCAGCAGCAGCTTCCTGCGCCAAACGTACTTTTTCGGCTTCGGCTTCGGAGGCAAGTTTGGTTTGTTCTGCAATCAAAACATCAATTTTTGCAATCATCTCCGGTGGGTAAGTTTCTTTTGGTTTTATCCGGGCTGCCTCATTGAAAGCTTCTTTAGATTTTTCAAAAGATTTCTGGTTAAACAATCCATCCGCTTTTGCCAGCGCTTGCTGGTAATCCTGGTTTGTTTTTGCAATCTGACTTAAAATCGTATTTATTTCCGAAATCCTGTCTTTCGGATATTTTTCTTTTGGTTTGATTCCGGCAGCTTCGGTGTATCTCCCTTTTGCATTTTCGTAATCGTTTGACTTAAAAAGTTCATCAGCCGAAGTTAAAGCCGAATTATATTTTTCATCAACTCCCTGGGCGGCAAGAATAATATCGATTTCTTTTACACGGTCAAGCGCATGTTTGTCGTTTGCCCGCAATCCAAGCGCTTCCTGATAATGAGTTTTCGAATCGTTATAATTTTTTGAATTAAATTCATTGTCAGCTTTTGTAATCAAATCTGCAAAATTACCTTCGAGTTGAAGTTTCTGATTTATTTCTTCTATTCGCTGCAAAGCATATTTTTCGTCAGGCAAAATTTGTGAAGCCGCAACATAATCATTCAAGGCTTCTTTAAAAAGATCTTTTTTAAATGATTTGTCAGCAGAAGCAATCAATTTGTCATACATAAGTTTATCAGCAAGATTTTGCATGATCTTTTTAACTTCCTCAACTTTTCGGGTTGCAGGTTGATCACCAGGTTTTAAGCTAAGTGCATTTTCAAAGGAAGCCAGCGATTTTTCATAAAACTGCTTTTGGAACATAATCTCGCCTTGTTGCATGGCTTGCTCGTAGCTTTTTTGTTTCTCGGCATTACTCGCTGCATTTGCCAGGATTTCGTTTATTTCCTTCAGTTTGGTTTTTGGATAAGCTTCGTTTGGTTTTATACCAAGTGCTTCTTGGTAACTTTTTGATGCTTCGTTATATAATAATTGTTTAAATGAGTTATCGGCCTGGGCTATAACATTTTCATACTGTTCGTCTTCCAGTTTCTTTTTCAGCAAATCGTTTATCAGTTTAATTTGCTGGTTGGCATAACTATCGTTTGGTTTGATTGAAAGTGCCCGATTGTATGAATTTTTTGCTTCAGCATATTTTTTTTGGTTAAAGTACAAATCAGCTTCCTTAATTAATGCTGAAAACCTTTCTGCCAATGCTTTGTCGAGATCGGCGGCAACCATCATCAACCCCAGTAAATCGTTGATTTCGGCAATCCTGTCTTTGGGAAACTGTTCGTTTGGAAAGATTTTACTTGCTGCCTTAAAACCATCGAGTGCTGACAAAAATTCCTCTTTACTGTATTCCTTGCCGGCCTGGTTGAGCAATTCATCGTATTCTTTTTTCATTTCGGCCAACTCGGCCTTGGTAAGTTTCGATAGGTAATCAGATTCCTTGCCAATCATTTTCGACTGTAATACTGCTTGTTCAATCAATTTAGCAATCTGGGCATCATTATAATATAATTCAGATATGAAGTTGTCAACATTTGGATTGTAATAAATTTTAAGTATGGTATTATCAACAAACGATTTATCAATTCCAGGTATTTCAGTAAATAAATTAATATCGAGCGGAAAGGGCGGAAACTTCGGGTCTGATTGAAGTACTGTTTTTGGCACAGTAGTTTCCACAACAATTTTCTGGGAGAAATTATCTTTAAGACTGAAAATCAATTCGTATTTGTGGCTGTAATTCAGTTCAACTTTATAGCGCCCATCGGTTCCAACACCATAGTTGTCCAACCTGCGGCCATCCATAAACATTTGTATAACAGCACCCTCAACAGTACCCTGTTGTACACTTAGTTTGCCTTCAACAGCAATTCCGTTGCTCCTTTGCGCCGAAAGCGAAAAAGCACAAAAAATTAAAAGTAAACCTAAAATAAAACGTTCCTGAAAAAATAACTTCATAATCAAATTCAATAAACAAAAAACGAAGATATAAACAATAAATTATCACACTCTACCATTAAATTAAAATGGCTTTTTTTAATAAAATAATTCGAATTACAATCAAATTCAATATAAAAGTGTTAGTTTGCTTTCGATTTAACCGATCGGGAATATTTTATCTATGAAAAGGGAAGCCAGTCTGTTTGAAGCAATCATACCAATTCTTTTATTAATTGTATTATTAACGCTGAATGTTATTCTTTTTGAAGATACGTTAGCCGGTCCAAACCAAATTGCACTGATACTTGCAGCTACTTTTGCCGGATTAATTGCTATGCGGCTTGGATATCGATGGGAATCGGTCAGGGCTAAAGTTGTAACAACCATTGGTTCAGCAATGCCATCGATATTAATTTTATTGCTAATTGGTTCATTGGCAGGAACCTGGATGATAAGCGGAGTAGTTCCCGCTATGATTTATTATGGATTGAACATCGTAAACCCGAAATTATTTCTTGTAACTGCAGTTCTTGTGGGGTCGATTGTAAGTGTTGCTACCGGCAGTTCGTGGTCAACAGTGGCTACAATTGGCGTTGCTTTACTGGGAATAGGAAAAGCATTGGGAATGAATGAAGCAGTTGTTGCGGGAGCAATTATTAGCGGGGCCTATTTCGGTGACAAAATGAGTCCGCTCAGCGATACCACAAACCTTGCACCCGCAATGGCCGGGACAGATTTGTTTACCCACATAAAATATATGGCTATTACTACAACACCCACCTACATTTTAACCTTGCTTATTTCCCTTGTCATTGGTTTTAGATACGATTTTGGAGGGGCTGTAATAAATATTGAATCAGTGCAAAGCGCAATCGACGGTACTTTTAACATAAATCCAATGCTCTTTCTTGTCCCCCTGATTTTATTCGCAATAATTATTTTGAAAGTTTCTCCTATACCAGCATTAATTGCCGGGACTTTGCTTGGAGGAATTTTTGGAATTATTTTTCAGCCTGAAATAATTAAAACAATTTCAGGAGTTACCGACAATTATGCAAAAGCTGCTTACATTTCATTTATGCAATCCATGTTTGGCGATATTTCATTAACTACCTCCGACCCAAAAATAACTGAATTGTTGAGTACTTCCGGAATGCGTGGAATGCTGGACACCATTTGGCTGATTCTTTCGGCCATGGTTTTTGGCGGAATAATGGAATCCGCAGGATTGCTCAGGCGAATTACACAACCTATCATCAAATATGCAAAAAGTACAGGAAGCCTTGTCACTTCAACTGTTGTTACCTGCGTGTTTTTTAATACCACAGCTTCAGACCAGTATCTTGCCATTGTAGTGCCGGGAAGAATGTTCAGAAAAACATACGAAGACAAAGGATTGGCGCCTGAACTTTTAAGCAGAACTCTGGAGGACAGCGGAACAGTAACTTCTGTTTTAGTACCATGGAATACCTGTGGCGCAACACAATCAAGGGTTTTAGGTGTTGATACATGGGCTTATGCACCCTATGCCTTTTTCAACATTATCAGTCCGTTAATGACCATTTTGTTTGCTTACCTGAACATCAAAATCAGAAGGATTGCAGTACCCGAAAAACAAAATATGAGTTAACATTTTTGAAGTGAATTTTAAGAATTCCTTCTTTATTCTAATGAAGTTTAATTTTCGTCTGGAGATTATGTTTTCATAGTAAGGATAAAGATGGAATCCTGTTCAGCTCAAAAAAACAGAAATTCAAAAAAGTCTGGGTAATTGCTTTTCTGTATTAAACCAAAACGGCAAATTCCTATCAAACTCATTCAATCTTAAACTTTTATACTATGAAAACCTGTAAAATCTTTTCAATCATCATTTTATTATCCCTGATGACAAATTCGTTTGCTCAGAATATTAGTAACTGGCCGCAATGGCGTGGCCCGCTTGCAACGGGGGCTGTAGAAAAAGGAAATCCACCTGTTGAGTTCAGTGAAACAAAAAACCTCAAATGGAAAACTCCAATTCCAGGGAAAGGTCATGCCACACCTGTTGTTTGGGAGAAGAATATTATTGTACAAACGGCAATACCCACGACCGAAATGGGGGACTCAACTTTAAAAGGTGAACCTTCAAGAATGCCCGGAACATCAACAAATTTTATTCAGGATTTCAAAGTAATATTGGTTGACAGGGAAACCGGAAAAATAAAATGGGAAAAAACTGTTGCCAAAGAAATGCCAATTGAAGACACCCACAAACTCGGCAGTTGGGCATCTAATTCACCATGTACGGATGGTGAATTCATTTATGCCTATTTTGGTTCTCGGGGTATATTCTGTCTCGATTTTGAAGGAAATATCATTTGGCAGAAAGATTTCGGACAAATATTGAAAGTGATGAATTTTGGGGAGGGTGAATCTCCATTTTTATATAAAGACAGGCTATTTTTTCAGTGGGACAGTGAGGATAAGTCTTTTATGGTTGCGCTGGATAAGAAAACCGGTGAAGAAGTATGGAGAGTAGATCGGAATGAAAAATCATCATGGGCTACACCATTTGCTGTTGAAGTAAACGGTAAAGTACAAGTAATTACAAGTGCAACTAATCAGGTTAGAAGTTACGATTATAATACCGGCGAATTGCTTTGGACAAGCACTGGATTGACAAGAAATGTGATTCCAAACCCGGTTTATGCTGATGGAATTTTATATGTTATGAGTGGATTCAGGGGAAATGCACTTCAGGCAATTGATCTTTCAAAAGCTAAGGGAGACATAACAGGCAGTGATGCAATTCTTTGGACTTATAACCAGGATACTCCTTATACACCCTGCCCACTTTTGATGGATGGAAAGCTTTATTTTCTGCGTGCCAATAACGGAGAATTAACTTGTTTGGATGCCAAAACCGGTAAAATGTTTTATTCGAAAGAAAAACTTGAAGGAGTTGGAAACCTCTATTCTTCACCTTCGGGAGTTGGAGAACGGATTTATATTGCAGCTGAAAATATTTGTGTAGTGTTAAAAGCAGGTGAAAATTTTGAAATTATATCATCAAACGAATTGAGTGATAATTTTCATGCTTCGCCGATAATTGTTGACAACGAACTAATATTAAGAGGTTTTGAATCCTTGTATTGTTTTTCGGAAGAGTAATTTTAAACTTGAATAATTGGCAAAAAAAGGGTTCTGTTTTCACAGAACCCTTTTTAATATATCTCTTTGTTAAACTACTTCAACATTAATTGCCACTGGACCTTTGTCGTTTTCTTTTATTTCAAATTCAACCGACTGCCCTGCTTCCAAGGAAAAGACATTGTCTTTAACTCCGGAACGATGCACAAATAAATCTTTGTTGTCTTCAGACTGGATAAATCCAAAACCTTTTACCGCATCGTACCATTTTACGGTACCTTTCATTTGCTGATTAGTAACGTTCTCTGCGTTGGTAGCCGCCGCCACCACCGCCGCGACGATCACCACCGCGGTCACCACCACCACCACCACGACCACCACCACCACCAGTAGTTTCACGTGGTTTTGATTCGTTCACTTTGATGTTTCTGCCGCTAACTTCAGCATTGTTAAGTTCTTTAATTGCATTGTTTGCCTCTTCATCGTTTTCCATTTCAACGAATCCAAAACCTTTACTTCTTCCTGAAAATTTATCAGAAATAATTTTGGTGGTAGCTACTTCACCATACTCTTCGAAAATTTCTTTTAAATCTTCCTCGCCTAAATTGAACGGAAGATTTCCAACATAAATGTTCATTTGTTCCTTTTTAAAAATTAATAAATCCAATTTTTTAAATTACTAAACAGTAGCACCAACTCTGTGTTACATTTCCAGGATTTACGAATATTACAAAATTGGAAAACCCTGATTTACAAATAAATTCCGTGGATAAAAACAAGAAAGGAGAACCGCCCGACTGTCTTAAAAAATTCACTAAAAAAAGACCATCTTATTAAGAATCAGATAGTTTTAGAGTGAAAACCCGATAACTACCATCATTTTAACGCGCCAAAGGTAAACTATTATTCCAATAAACAATTAGAATTGTGCTTATTTTTAAGTTGTGGTGGATTTTAAATCATTTAATTACAATGAGATAATTTTAAGCCAACTAAATCGCGAATTACAATGCTGCCAAGGAAACAACCAAAAATGGGAGGCATGTATGAAATGGTGCCAACTGATGATCTTTTATTTCGGCCATTTTCAATCCTGACAGCTTTTTTATCAATTTCTTCCGGGAAAAAACAACTTTTATCCCTTTGTCGATACCCAGTTTTGCAAGTTTTTACGAAAAACCCTTGCCAATTTGCAATTGTGTGTTTTTGATAAATCGGCAATCTGAACCTTCATTGGATCGGTTTTTCCGCCTGCCCCCATTGAACTGGCAACAAGTAAACCCATTCGAACCGAATGGTAAACCAGTGAAACTTTTGGTGCAAGGGTGTCAATGGCATCCACCACATAATCAAAAGCCTGGCTGTTTAGTAATTCCAACTAGTTTCTCGTTATATAATCGTTAATTATTATTAATTCTATGTCAGGATTTATATCCCGAAAACGTTCAGAAAGAATTTCAGCTTTTTGCTTTCCAGTATTGCTAATGAGTGCCGGGAGTTGGCGGTTTCGGTTGGTTGCTTCAACAACATCTCCATCTGCAATTGTCATTTTTCCAATTCCCGCTCTGCAAAGCTGTTCGGCAGCATAAGCACCAACTCCCCCCAACCCAACAACCAAAACGTTGGCCTTTTTTAATTTATCTAATTTTTCAGTGCCAAAAAGTAATTCAGTTCTGTCTAACCAATCCATACCAGTTTAAAGTTTTATCCCGATAGCTAACGGGCAAAGTTCAAAGTTTAAAGTTCAAAGTTCAGTTTCCGGGTTTCGACAAATTTAACTTGTTTCTGCAATCTGCAACATGTATTCTGTAACTCGCATCTATTTAAAACCTGCTGATTAGCGAGCTTTCAATTCTGTTAAAATTATTCCAGACCTCTATTTTTAAGATATCCGGAGAAACATTTTTTAACTCTGCGGCTTTTGTATAAATAATATCTACTTCCCTGTCATATTCATCAGTTTCGAAAAATATTTTTTCCATGGGCAGGTATTTTAATGATTCAATGGACTTTGAATTTTCATTGAAGAGACTTTTCCCAAAAGAGAACATGAAACCATGCCTTGCAAGTTGCTGCGTTGTTTGCACATTACTGTTGTAACCGTGTAAAATCCATGGCATTTCGGGATGCAATTTCTGATTTAATTCGAACACTTCGTTATAGGCTTTTACACAATGAATGATCAAGGGCCTTTTAAATTCTTCGGTAATTAAAATATGTGCCATAAAAACACGTTTCTGCTCTTCAAAATCTACATCAATTTTTTTGTCGAGACCGCATTCTCCAACAAAGCACACATGGTCAAAGTCAAGTGCTTCCTCAACAACTCTCAACATTTCGTTGTTTTCATCGGGTGATTTTAAATGCCAGGGATGCAATCCCACCGAATAAAAATTCCGACCGGTAAAAGCGGCAAATCCTTCACCCGGAAATATATTCTGAACAATTATCGTATCCGTTTCAATTCGATTGGGATGCGTATGTATATCGATAAAAGGAATCGGATTCATTTTTTACTTTTTAAAACCGGGATAAGATTGATAAGAGTTAAAACTCGTATTTAACAGATTTCGAATATTTTTTTCATGACATTTTCCACTCCGTCAGCAATTTGATCGATAGTTGCATCAAGCATATAACAAGGAGTAGTTATCAATTTATACTTTGGGTCGTAAACTATTTCGCCATGACTTTTTTCAATATGTGTAGCACCAAACATTTCTATCGCCGATGAAGCAGCTTCTTCGTTACCGATTGTTACTTCAACATCGACAAGAACTTTTGCCAATAAAACCGGTGAAATGCACAGTGCTCCAATTGGTTTTTCTTCAATAACCGTATTTCTTATTGCTTTTTCAACTTCTTTATTTACAGTACAACTTGTACCTTCGAATGCATAAGTACAAAGATTTTTTGCCACACCAAATCCTCCCGGAAAAACAAGTGCATCAAACTCTTTTGCTTTGTATTCCGACAGCGGTTTAATATTACCGCGGGCAATTCTTGCAGCTTCAACCAGAACATTCCGGGTTTCGGGCATTTCTTTGCCTGTGAGATGATTAACTACATGTGCCTGCTCAATATCGGGAGCAAAGCATTGATATTGTGCTCCATTTCGGGCAATGGCAAGTAATGTTAAGGTTGCTTCATGGATTTCTGAGCCATCATAAACCCCGCTTCCTGCTAAAACAACTTGCTTTTTTCATTTTATATTTGAATTTAAGCCTTCTAAAATTAAGGATCAAGAAAAAATGTATTCCTTATAGATTTAAAATCTCAAATTCTCAAAATTACGGTTTAAGGCCGAAAGGAAAAAAATAAGCGCTGTTTATTTCAGTTAAATTTGAAACAAAATTATTCAATCTCTTCCAAATTATATGGAGTTTCTGATATACGTAATAATTCAACCAATTGGAAACAAACAAATTAGCTGTCGATTTCCAGCGCATTAAAGGTGATTTATCAGGATTGTCATCAACATAATAATTAACAATGGCATTTCAATTGGTAGATTTTTGGCTTTATCGCGTTTATACTCACCATCAAGTGTAAGTCGCGAATATTCGGAATGACCTGTAATAAAAAGCTGTTTGCCATTTTTCGCTTTCACAATGGAAACGCCTGCAATTTCGGAAGTTGCAATTATTTCAAGCGCATCCACTTTTTCAATATCCTCTGCGCGGATTTCGGTGTGGCGAGAATGTGGAATATAAAATTCATCATCGAAACCCCTAAAAATAGGCAGTTGATTATTTGTGTTTGTGTGTTTAAAAACCCCGAACATTTTTTTGTCAAGCGGGTATTTAGGCACATTGTAATAATGGAACAAAGCTGCCTGTGCTGCCCAGCAAATAAACAAACTCGAAGTAACATGATGCTCTGACCAGTCGAGAATTTGTTTCATTTCATCCCAGTATGTAACTTCCTCAAAAGGTAACTGTTCAACAGGTGCACCTGTAATAATCATCCCGTCATACTTTTTGTTTTTCAACTGGTCGAAATCACGATAAAATTCCTTCATATGTTCAGAAGGCGTATTCTTTGGTTCGTGACCTTTAATTTTCATAAAATCGATTTCGATTTGCAGCGGCGAATTTGAAAGCAAACGCAACAAATCGGTTTCAGTAGAAATTTTTAATGGCATCAAATTCAGTATAATTATTTTGAGTGGACGAATATCCTGATGAGCTGCACGCGTTTCGTTCATCACAAAAATATTCTCTTCTTCAAGTATTTTTATGGCAGGTAAAGTATCCGGAATTTTTAATGGCATATCAAATAGCCCCCTCCTAACCTCCCCCAAGGGGGAGGAATAGGAAAACCGCGGGACATGCGTTTTTAATCTTTACAAAAATAGTTATTCAAAGTCAATGTAAATAAATCTATAAAATAACAATACTCAACCAATTCCTCCCCTTTGGGGAGGTCAGGAGGGCACCTGTCAAATTTTAGAGAGCGCTTGTTCAAAGTCGGCAATAATATCGTCAATGTGCTCCAGCCCAACACTCACACGCAATTGATTTGGATAAACACCCGCTGCAATTTGAGCTGCTTCGGGCAATTGCTGATGTGTAGTTGCAGCCGGCTGAATAATCAGCGTTTTTGAATCGCCAACATTAGCCAAATGGCTTACCATTTCAAATTGTTCACCACTATATTTGCTGTTTCTTTATCGCCTTTAACAGTAAACGACAAAACTCCACCCGCACCTTTTGTCAGGTATTTTTTGCATTTTATACGAAGGATGACTTTCAAGCCCGGGATAATTTACACTTTCACTTTTGGATGTTTTTTCGAGCCATTTTGCCAAAGACAAAGTATTTTGAACATGCCGTTCCATCCTTAGTGACAAGGTTTCCAAACCCTGCAAAAGAAGGAAAGAATTAAAAGGACTGATTGCCGGTCCAAAATCGCGCAAGCCTTCAACACGGGCTTTTATAATAAAACCGATATTTCCAAATGGACTGTCGAAATTAAATACATCCCAAAATTTAAGTCCATGATAGCTGTCAGATGGTTCAGTTAACCCAGGGAATTTTCCGTTACCCCAATTAAAATTACCAGCGTCCACAATTACACCACCGATGCTTGTACCATGACCACCAATCCATTTTGTAGCCGATTCAACTACTATATTTGCTCCATGTTCGATTGGTCTGAAAAGATAACCACCGCCTGCAAATGTATTGTCAACAACCAATGGAATATCGTATTTTTTGGCGAGAGCGGCAATTGCATCAAAATCAGGAACATTAAAACCCGGGTTACCAATTGTTTCAACATAAATGGCTTTTGTTTTTTCGTCAATTAGTTTTTCAAATGAATCGGGTTCCAAATCGGCAGCAAACCGTGCTTCAATACCAAGTTTTTTAACGAAACTTTTAACTGGTTGTAACTTCCACCATATAAATAAGGCGAAGTTACAAGGTTATCACCCAAATCGAGAATTGTTGTAAATACAAGGAATTGGGCAGCATGTCCTGAAGCCACAGCCAAAGCGGCAACACCACCTTCGAGAGCGGCAATCCTCTGTTCAAAAACATCAGAAGTTGGGTTCATGATGCGCGTATAAATGTTGCCAAATTCCTTTAATGCAAACAAATTAGCTGCATGTTCAGCATTGTTAAAAACATACGAAGTTGTTTGATAAATTGGCACTGCCCGCGAATTTGTAGTTGCATCGGGTTTTTGTCCTGCATGTTGCTGCAGTGTTTCGAAACTTAATTTTTTTGTTGTCATTTTTATTTATTTTTAAAAAGCCCCCTAAATCCCCCTAAGGGGGACTTTTGTCCACTGGTTAAATGGCATCGGCTCGTAGTTAAATATTTATTAATCAAACCCCATAATTCTTTTTCCTCCCTTGGGGGAGGTTAGGAGGGGCTAAAAAATGCTTTATATATTTCACGTACACTTTTTTCTTTGTCTGAACTTTTTACTACCAGGTAACTTACCAAATCAGAAGCGCCCGAACCACTTAAAACCACGTTGATTTTATTTTGTGCTACAGCATTAAATATTTTGGCCGAAACACCATAATTTTGTTGCATTCCGTGGCCAATAATCCCAATAAGCGAAACGTCCTTGATTAAATGTATTTCTTTTACAGAAGTAAATCCAAGTTTTTGAATTAAACGCAAAGCTTTGTCTCCTGTGTTTTTTCCAGAATAAAATTTATTGAAATCTGTGAAGTAATAACTGACTTAATATTTATACCTGCATCGTTTAAACAATTGGTAACTTTTGCAAGAATCCCGGGTTTCAATCCAACACCCGGCCCGTCTAATTTCAGCAACGAAATATCGTCGGAGCAAGCCACACTTTTCACAATTTTTTCGTCAACAAAAGTTTCGGTGTTGATAATTGTATCAATTTTCCCATTTTTAGTTGATGTGTTGAGAACTTGTATCGGAATATGAAGATGCTCAAGTGGTTCAACAGTTCGCGGATGAAATGAGTAATGATCAAAATAAGCCAGCTCGCTCGCTTCTGAATAAGTTAACCGTTCAATAACCGGCGGATTTGTTACAATTAACGGATCAGCTTTCTGGAAAATATTGTCCAATCCCCACAATTCAAGTTTTTCATTACCAAGGAAAGCTGTCAGAGCAGCAGCGGTATAATCAGCCGCCGATTTACCTGAGCGCACAATTTTGGCATTTTTTGTAATCCCATAAGTTCCGGGAATCAAGAAAATTTCTTCAGGTAAAGCTGAAATTTTATCAATGTTGACGGAAAGAAAAGTAGCGCTCCCATAATCAGAAGTTGCTTTTAATTCAATCTCTTCAGGCCGGAGAATTGAAATTTCATCTCCGGAAAGATTCCATTGGGCAAGCAAAATTTCAACCGAAAGTTTTTCACTGTAAGAAATTACCTGATCTTTCAACGCTGCAGAATAATCACCAATTAGTGCAATCCCTTTTAACAGGTTCACAAGTTGATCTGCCAAATGGAGGAAACTTAAAGATGGTTGCTTTCCTACCCGATCAGTAAAAAATAAATTTATTTTTAAAATCAACTCATCCGACGATAATTGTTGCTGAAAAATTTGTCCCAGGCTTTTTTCAATCCAGTCAAGTAATTCAGGAATTGCTGAAACCACAATCAATTTTCGACCTGCTGATTGATTTAAAAAAGCCTTTAACTGATTGACCGAATTTATGTTACCGATATTACTGCCACCAAACCGAATAATACGATCCGACATATTAAAAAGTATTTTGTGAAAATTTTATTTGTAAAACGCTAAGAATAATATGTGCCTTCAATCCGTGTTTCAACAGAAAGAAGGCCGGCGCATACACATAGAAACAGACGGCAACATGAACGAACAGCAGTTGCATTTTGCAACCGAAGAAAAACTGCTATTTAAATTGTTCGAAATCATTTTTTACCGATTTTGTATGACGCAAATATAAATTGATTTTTCGAAATGCCAAACTTATTTGGAATGAGTTTAGATTAAAATAACGTTGCAATGAATTATTTTATCAAGCCGGACCACCCCATTTAACAATCATTTCTTTACTTTTTAAACCACATCTCATCACTTACTTTTCGAACCAATGCGAACAATTTTTGATTTTATAAGTTAACTTAGACAATTAAATGACGGAAAATTGTTGAACTTTTTATGTTTTATTTAAACTCAATTAACTTTGCACGTCGAAATTTTTCATAAATAAAAAACATGAGCAATAATCTGCTGAAAGGCAAAAAAGGGATCATATTTGGGGCACTGAACCCGGATTCGATTGCGTGGAAGGTAGCCGAAAGGGCCCACAAAGAAGGAGCTTCTTTGATCATTACAAATACACCAGTTGCAGTAAGGATGGGGGAAACCAATGCACTGGCGGAAAAACTTAACACAATAGTTATTGGGGCCGATGCGACCAATGTTGACGACCTGAACAACCTTTTTATTCAATCAATGGAAAAACTGGGTGGTAAAATCGATTTTGTACTACATTCTATAGGTATGTCGCCTAACGTTAGGAAAGAGCGGCATTACAGTGATCTGGACTATAATTATCTGGACAAAACACTTGATGTTTCAGCTGTTTCATTTCATAAAGTTTTGCAAACTGCACGAAAACTCGATGCCATTAACGAATGGGGTTCGGTAGTTGCATTATCATATGTAGCAGCCCAACGTACATTTTTTGGATATAACGATATGGCCGACGCAAAAGCATTGCTTGAGTCGATTGCCCGCAGTTTCGGATACATCTACGGTCGGGAACGAAGGGTTAGGATTAATACTATTTCGCAATCGCCAACGGTTACAACAGCCGGAAGCGGAGTTAAAGGTTTCGACAGGCTGCTCGATTTTGCTGAACGTGATGTCGCCGCTTGGAAACGCTACTGCCGATGAATGTGCCGATTATTGTATTACACTGTTTTCGGATCTTACTAAAAAAGTTACGATGCAGAATTTGTTTCATGATGGTGGATTTTCTAATATGGGAATGAGTTTGAGGGCCTTGCAACAATACGAAAAAGGTTTAAACCATGATTGTGATTGCGGACCAAAAGCAGTCGATCATAAATTTGATTGATTTTAACAAAAATTGCATTGAATAAAATATAAATGAGCCTTTTGAAAATTCAAAACGGCTCATTTATTTCTAAGATCCACTTTTAACGCATTTTAAAAAATTAAAATTTGTTTACCAATGTATGTTTTAACTTTGGCTAAAAAATTAGCCATGAGAAGTTTAATAACATTTTTAATTCTTTTATTTTGTTTTTCAAACCCGGTTTGGGCGCAAAAAAATGTTCCGCGTGAAAAATCGACTGTAAACAAAGAATACGATGAAAACGGGAACTTGGTAAAGTTCGATTCAACTTATGTTTGGCAATTGAACTCTGATTCTACCTTCAATTTTTCTTTTGAAGACAGTTTAAAATTTGAAAACCAGTTCTCACATTTTTTTGAAGATTTTAAAGCTGATTCAATTTTTCAGAATTTTGGTTTTTCAAACCAGCATATGTTGATGCCTTTTGATGATGAAGATTTCTTTAGTCATTTTCAGCATTCAATTCCTGATTCTATGTTTTTCGATGGTTTTCCTTTTGAAACCGATTCGACATTGAGCTTTAACTTTAAAAATCAATTTCCGGGAAATTTCAATTTTAAGGAATTTGATGATTTACAAAAACAATTAATAGAAAAGTTCAATCAGCAGAATTTTTCTTATCCTGAATTCAAAACTCAGGAACAAAAAGAGGAATGGGAAAAACTGATTCAAAAACAACAAAAAGAAATGGAGGAAATGATGAAAAAATGGGAAGAGAAATAGGGTTTAAAAAGAATTGCTCCCGTTTAAAATCAGAGAACCGTTCTTTCCGTTTGACCGGAATGAACGGTTCTTCTATTAAATCATTTAATTCCTGAAAACCAATTCACCGTCTTGTTCATCAATTACAATTGTTTTGGTTTTATCAACTTCGTCACTCAAAATACGTTTTGACAATTCGTTCAAAATGTATTTTTGAAGAATTCGTTTTACCGGACGTGCGCCAAAATGCGGCTCGTATCCAATGGTTGTCAACCAATCTATTGCCTTTTCGGTAATTTCAATTTTCAAGTTGGTTGCCGAGAGTCGTTTGATTACCTGTTCAAACTGCAAACGAACCACTTTATTTATATTTTCCCGGGTTAACGGAGTGAAAATTATAGTTTCATCAATTCGGTTTAAAAACTCCGGACGAATGGTTTTCGCAGCAATTCCATTAACTGGTTGCGGGTTTCTTCCAAAACAAATGCCTCATTTCCTGCGTTTATTTTTCAAAACTATCCTGTATAATGTGCGAACCCAAATTCGAAGTCATTATAATTATTGTGTTCTTGAAATTAACTGTCCTCCCTTTGTTATCAGTTAATCTTCCATCATCGAGAACTTGTAACAATACATTGTAAACATCGGGGTGAGCTTTTTCAATTTCATCAAAAAGCACCACAGAATAAGGTTTATGACGAACTGCTTCTGTCAACTGGCCACCTTCATCATAACCAACATATCCGGGAGGGCTGCCGATTAAACGGGTAACTGAGAATTTTTCCTGATATTCCGACATGTCAATCCTTGTAATCATATTCTCGTCATTGAAAAGATATTCGGCAAGCGCTTTTGCCAGTTCTGTTTTACCAACACCCGTAGTACCAAGGAAAATGAATGAACCAATGGGCCGTTTTTCGTCCTGTAAACCTGCACGGCTGCGGCGCACTGCATCGGAAACTGCCGAAATCGCCTCATCTTGCCCCACTACTCTTTTGTGTAATTCGGCCTCCATTTGCAACAATTTTTCCCGATCGCTTTGCAGCATTTTCGAAACAGGAATTCCTGTCCAGCGTGAAACCACATCGGCAATATCTTCAGCATCAACTTCCTCTTTTATCAAACTTTCGCCACCTTTATTTATTTCAAGTTCTTTTTTTAGTTTTTCAATTTCAATCTCAGCTTCTTTTACACGCCCGTAACGCAACTCCGCAACACGCTCATAATTACCCTGACGTTCAGCCTCTTCAGCTTCAAACTTATAATCTTCAATTTCAGTTTCTTCTTTTGAATAGCATCGATTACAGATTTTTTCAGATTGCCATTTGGCACGCATTTGCGATTGTTCCTCTTTTAAATTTGAAATCACTTCGTTTAAAACAGTTAATTTTTTATCGTCTTTTTCGCGTTTAATTGCTTCGCGCTCAATCTCAAACTGTTTAACACGGCGTTCAATTTCATCCAACTCTTCGGGAACTGAATCCATTTCCAAACGCAGTTTTGCTGCGGCTTCATCCATTAAATCGATTGCTTTATCGGGTAAAAAGCTGTCAGTAATATAACGTTGCGAGAGTTCAACAGATGCAATAATTGCATCATCTTTTATCCGCACTTTATGGTGATTTTCATAGCGTTCCTTTATTCCCCGCAAAATTGAAATAGCGCTCAAAGTGTCCGGTTCATCAACATGAACAACCTGGAAACGGCGTTCAAGTGCCTTATCTTTTTCGAAATATTTTTGATACTCACTTAAAGTAGTTGCACCAATGGCGCGTAATTCGCCACGGGCAAGTGCCGGTTTTAAGATATTTGCTGCATCCATTGCACCTTCACCTTTACCAGCTCCAACCAAAGTATGTATTTCGTCGATAAACAAAATGACTTCGTCATTCGAATTAATTACCTCGTTTACAACAGCTTTCAATCGCTCCTCAAACTCACCTTTGTATTTTGCACCGGCAATCAACGCGCCCATATCAAGCGAAAATACCTGTTTTGATTTTAGATTTTCAGGTACATCGCCACGTACAATCCGGTGCGCCAATCCTTCGGCAATGGCAGTTTTCCCCGTTCCAGGTTCACCAATTAATATCGGGTTGTTTTTTGTCCTTCTCGAAAGGATTTGAAGTATCCTGCGAATTTCTTCATCCCGGCCAATAACCGGATCTAATTTTCCAGAGCGGGCGCGTTCGTTTAAGTTTAAAGCAAAACGGTTGAGCGAGTTAAACTTGTCTTCGGCGGTTTGGCTATCCACTTTTGAACCTTTTCGCAATTCTTTTATCGCCAGATTTAATTCATCCTTTAAAATTCCGCTGTCTGTCATTAATCTGCTAACACTATCATTTGCAACAAGCATAGAAATTAAAACATGTTCAACCGAAACAAACTGGTCGCCCATTTCCTGTGCCAGCCCAACTGATTTCTGCAAAACCTTGTTTGATGCATTGGAAAGATATTGTTCACCACCCGTAACTTTTGGATACGACTCAACAATTTTATCTAATGTTTGCTGGAAAACAGGAACATTTACATCGAGTTTTTTAAAAGAAACCCGATTACATTTTCAGCTGAATTAAACAAACCTTTAAAAATATGTCCGGTCTCAACGGCTTGTTGATTGTTGCCATTTGCAATTTGAAAAGCAAATTGAATTGCCTCCTGAGCTTTTATTGTAAAATTATTTAGATTCATTATTCAAATTATTTAAAATTAACGTTGGTTTTGATTCAAAAAACAAACCATAACCGTCTGAAAGACAATATGTCAGAATAATGAAACTAAATATGAAAATGCGGTAGCAGAAAGATAGATTTAGCTGTAAAGTTGACAGATAAACAAAAAAAACAAGGATGAAAGTCATCCCTGTTTTCTAACCTAACCAAACTTATTTCTATGAAAAACTCTACTTTAATTACTTTGTTACAAAGGTAGTTCAGAAAAGGGTTAACACATCTGAATCAAAGTTAAAGAATGTTAATAGTTAATATTCAATAAAACAAAGAGTTATACTTATTCAGTTAACTTACCTAAAAGCCTTATATTTGCGCTTCAAGACAAATAAAAGCACTAATTAAACTGGCATTAAAACATGATTATTCGTACAGAAACGAAGAATAAAAATCTAAAATTTTTATAGAAAGAGTTCAAAAAAACAACCTGTTGTTAATGTTCAGTATTATAATGTATGTTCGTTTTAATTATAAAAAAAATAAAATTACTTTAGCAGCCCGAAAAAATTGAAATATTTATATTCATTCATATATATTAAAAACAATTGTTATGACGAAACATGTATATACCTTCGGAGCAGGAAAAGCAGAAGGTAAAGCCGATATGAAAAACCTACTCGGCGGGAAAGGTGCAAACCTTGCGGAAATGAATCTTATTGGTGTTCCGGTTCCTCCGGGTTTCACAATTACCACAGAAGTTTGTGCAATGTACAATGCGCAAGGCCAACAAAAAACCTTTGATTTAATAAAACCAGAAGTTGAAGCGGCTGTTGCACTTGTTGAAGAATTGACAGACACAAAATTCGGCGACGAGGTAAATCCCTGCCTCGTATCAGTGCGTTCAGGTGCCCGTGCTTCAATGCCCGGTATGATGGACACAGTTTTAAATCTGGGGATGAATGATGTGGCCGTTGAAGCCATTTCAAAAAAATCGGGAAACTCACGTTTTGCCTGGGATTCATACCGTCGGTTTGTACAAATGTACGGCGACGTGGTTATGGACATGAAACCTCAAAGCAAAGAGGAAATTGATCCATTCGAAGAAATAATTGAAGAACTGAAAGAAGAAAAAGGGATTCATTTAGATACAGATTTTACTACCGAAGATTTACAGGAACTTGTAAAACGGTTTAAAGCTGCTGTTAAAAAAGTTACAGGTAAAGATTTCCCAACCGACCCATGGGAACAACTTTGGGGAGCAGTTGCTGCCGTATTCAACAGTTGGAATAACGACCGTGCGATTTTCTATCGCCGCATGGAGCAAATTCCTGACGAATGGGGAACTGCAGTAAATGTTCAGGCAATGGTATTTGGTAACATGGGAGAAAACTCTGGTACAGGTGTTTGTTTTTCACGCGATGCTTCTACCGGGGAAGATATATTTAACGGAGAATACCTGATTAATGCACAAGGTGAAGACGTTGTTGCTGGTATCCGCACACCACAGGAAATTACTTTGGAAGGCTCAAAAAGATGGGCTGCTCTTCAGGGAGTAAGCGAAGCCGACAGAGCTTCAAAATATCCGTCACTTGAAGAAGCGATGCCTGAAATGTATCGTCAATTGAATGAAACCCAACAAAATTGGAAGACCATTATAAAGACATGCAGGACATGGAATTTACGATCCAGGAAGGTAAATTGTGGTTGCTGCAAACTCGTAACGGAAAACGTACAGGTGCCGCAATGGTAAAAATTGCAGTTGATTTGCTTGCACAAGGAAAAATTGACGAAAAAACAGCATTAAAACGTATTGATGCCAATAAATTGGATGAATTACTACACCCGGTTTTTGAAACATCGGCAATTAAAGCTGCAACAGTTTTAGCAAAAGGGTTACCTGCATCTCCGGGTGCAGCAACAGGCCAGGTTGTATTTTTTGCTGATGAAGCTGCAAAATATCCTGAAGCAGTGCTGGTGCGTGTTGAAACATCGCCGGAAGATTTAGAAGGAATGCACATTGCAAAAGGTATTTTGACTGCACGCGGAGGTATGACATCTCACGCTGCTGTTGTAGCCCGTGGAATGGGTAAATGCTGTGTATCAGGTGCCGGTGCTGTAAAAATTAATTACAAAACCCGTGTGATGACCATCGATGGAAAAGAATTCCACGAAGGCGACTGGATTTCGTTAAACGGTTCAACAGGTGAAGTTTACGATGGAAAAGTTGGAACAATGGATCCTGACATGAGCGGAGACTTCGGAAAAGTAATGGATTGGGCTACTAAATCTACACGTATGAAAGTTCGTACCAATGCTGATTCTCCTGACGATGCTAAGGTTGCACGCGACTTTGGTGCCCAGGGAATTGGACTTTGCCGCACAGAACACATGTTTTTCGAAGGTGAAAGAATTAAAGCCATGCGCGAAATGATTCTTGCAACAGATGAAGTTGAAAGACGCAAAGCTTTAGATAAACTATTGCCATACCAACGCGAAGATTTCGAGGGAATTCTGGAAGCAATGGCCGGATATGGTGTAACCATTCGTTTACTCGATCCACCATTACACGAATTTGTTCCTCATGAAGAAGCCAACCAAAAAATTATGGCCGATGAAATGGGAATCTCTGTTGAAAAAGTAAAAGCTCTTGTTGAAGATTTACACGAATTCAACCCAATGCTCGGTCACCGTGGTTGCCGTTTGGGGATTACTTATCCTGAAATTACTGAAATGCAGGCCCGTGCTATTATTGAAGCTGCCGTTAATTTAACCAAAAAAGGCGTTGACGCACGTCCGGAAATCATGGTTCCGCTGGTTGGAACTGTAGCTGAATTCAAAAACCAGGCTGCTATTATCCGTAGTGTTGCCGAAAAAGTTTTTGCTGAAAAAGGTGCAAGATGCGATTACCAGGTGGGTACAATGATTGAAATTCCACGTGCTGCTTTAACTGCTGACCATATTGCCGCCGAAGCTGATTTCTTCTCTTTCGGAACAAACGATTTAACCCAGATGACATTGGGTTACTCGCGTGATGATGCAGGTAAATTCCTGCCTGATTATCTCAACCGTGGTATCCTGAAACAGGATCCTTTCCAGGTTTTGGATCAGAATGGTGTTGGATTGCTTGTTGAAATTGGTGTAACCCGCGGCCGTTCTGCAAAACCAGATCTTAAAATGGGTATTTGCGGTGAACACGGCGGTGAACCTTCATCGGTTATGTTCTGCGACAGTGTTGGAATGGACTACGTAAGTTGTTCGCCATACCGCGTGCCAATTGCACGTGTAGCAGCAGCTCAGGCAAATTTGAAATAAATCGAAGATTTATAAAATAGTACAACCGTCTTTTTGGGTAAAACCGAAAAGACGGTTTTTATTTTGCGTAAATTCTGTGATAATCCTTTGTACTACTGTAATACAAACCCCTGTTTATGCAATGCCATTAAAATATGCTGAAATCAAGGTTGCCCACGTTGCATAACCATTAAAATTTCCTGAAATGGAAGTTGACCCTACTGCAATGCTGGCGCGGGTCTATGACCATGATTGCATATCGGCGCCAGTGGGCGAAAACAAATCAGCCAATGAAGCGCGCTATATTCATGGCGAAAAAGGAAAGGGTTTCTGGACTTTTTATGGTGGCCACGACCCTGAAGATTACCGCCATTTGGTTGGCGACCCACCCACCGACTTAAGTTTATTCCCAAATTCTCCGGGATACCGGCTAATATTAAATAATGTACTATTTCCTGCAGCAAAAAAGAAAAAGAGGAAAACTTAGCCACAATATTTTTACTGGTACAATCTAACCCAGTCTACCACCATATTTATTGGCAATTCTTCAGGATTGGTAATTTTCCCGGGCCAGCTGCCTTCCAACTGCTGATCGATAAACAGGTAAAAAGGTTGGTCGAAGGGCCACTGATAGGTTCCTGCGCCGGGGACTTTTGGATATTCAAAAGATACTTCATCATTTATTGCATAAACAAGTTTTTCAGGATACCAACTTACACTATAAACATTATAATCATTGGGATTGATTTTGGCTGTTGCCGACTTTTTTGGAGTATCCTGTTTTAATGTTATTGTATAGTGGTTGTGCGTGGTTTGATAAGCATAATCATCGTGGTTCAAACGTTCCATTATGTCCATTTCCCCATTGTGCTGATCAGGATAAATATCCTTTTCCGATAACATCCAGATGGCGGGCCAGGCACCAAAAGCGGGGTCCAGTTTTGCCCGTATTTCGATTCGCCCATACTGAAATGCAAATTTTCCCCATGTATAAATACCACCCGTTAAATATGGACGGGGATCGCCATTTATTGTATCCTCATTAACAATTCCACGTAGGAAAATATTTTCTTTGTCGAACTGAACTACTCTGTTATCAGTTGCAGAAATATATCTGAAACAACCAGTGTGCTCCTGCCAGCGTTCTACAGGTAATTTCCATTGGGGCGAAGTAAAAAGACCAATCCGGTCCAGTGAGTAGTATCCAGAAAACCCATACTGAAATTGTCTTCCCAAACCAACTGCCATTCGGTTGAATCGTTTCGGCGTTCTTCGTTCTGAACAAACATGTAATTATCAACATTTTTGTAGTGTAATTTTTCCTGTTTGCAGGCAAAATGAATCCAAGTAAAAGCCAAATAAATAAATTTTCATTTTTTCATAGCAGTCAATTTCTGTTTTATTTATCAAATATACTAAATCGGTAATTCTTATCTGTGCTCTGTTTGAAAACCGAATCATTGTCTGAAAATTTTCTTCCCGGATGTGTCTGTTTGAGTTACATAATCGGCATTCAATTTCTGAAAACCTTTGATATAAATACTCCCAAAGTTCGCTCTATTCAACCCGTTTGTAAAACAAAATCAGCCACAAAATAAAAATTAAAAACGCTTTTAAAATTAGTCTTAATTCAGCTATATTTATTCCCCGAAAAAAGGCTGAAATTAACTTTTGTTAAATTTGCCGTTGTATGTAGCCAGCGTGTTAAAAACCAAAAATCCGCAATTATGAAAATCAAATTTCTTCTAATCATCTTTTTAATACTTATTATTTCTTCATGTAATAATGATGAAAATGAAAACGTTACTATCAACAAATTAGCCGGATATGTACAAAAAGGTCCCTTTTTAAATGGCACTTCAATAACCATTTCGGAGCTTACAAATGATTTGGTGCCAACCGGAAAAACATATCCCTCGCAAATAATTGATAACAGAGGTACTTTTGAAATAAGGTATCTAGAATTAGCCTCATCACTTGTCGAACTGAAAGCCACCGGTTTCTATTTTAACGAGGCATTGAATAAAAACTCCGATGCCCAGTTAACACTTTATGCACTTTCCGATTTATCCGACAAAACAACAGTCAATGTCAATATAATATCAACATTGGAGAAAACAAGAGTAGAATACTTAACTTCCAACGGATCCAAATTTAATGACGCGAAAAAACAGGCACAGGCAGAAATTTTAAACATATTTGAGATTGAAAAATCAGACATGAATGAATCGGAAAATCTAGATATTTCACAAAAAAGTGAAGACAATGCCATTTTACTGGCTATTTCACTGATTTTGCAGGGATATCTTAATACTGCTGATGTATCTGAACTAATTGCAAATTTTGGAACTGATATCAGAATAGATGGAGTGTTAAACAGCGATGCAATTGGTAGCAGTTTAATTAACAATGCAAGAATACTTAAGTGTGATGAAATAAAAAGAAATATTGAAAGTAAATACAAAGCGATGGGGTCTGATATTACAGTTCCGGATTTTAAGAAATATGTTGATGATTTTATCGACAAAACCGAATTCATTCCAACAAATCAAATTTCATATCCTGTTTTCTATGAAAGCAGGTTAAACGTTTTATGTGATTCAAGTTTCACTGTAAAAGGGGGAAAGATTTATGGTATAGCTGCCTACCTTCCCGGAGGAAATACTATTAAAATTGTTTGCAAACCCTCCAGTGGTTATGGTTGGGGCGCCGCCGGTTTTTCGATAATGGAATCGGAAGGCTATACAGTTAGAAACAACTTTCCGGAAGATTTGACATTAACTGCGACAGGCATTAATCAAACTGTAAATTTACCTGTAATGTTTGGTGGTGACTCCACTGCAATTTCATATACAAGTATTGATTTCTTTATTTATGAGAATAATTCAGCAGAAATTACCAGGATGAAAACTATAAAAACTTTTCAATAGAAATATTTAAAAGAAACCAAAGTCAACTAAAAGGTTTTATCAAACTCTTGCAACCTGAATCATTGTCCGAAGATTTTCTTCGGGGTGTTTGAAGGAATGGCACAACCTGCATTCAAAATAAACCGGTTTGTTTTTGAATATATTTCAAGCAACTCATTTGTTTTCTTTTCTACCAAATCAATATTTCCCATTGCAATTACTCCGCTGGGGTCGATATTTCCAATAAAACAGGCTTTATCATGTGTTGCGTTAAAAGCTTTTTGCACATCAGTTTTATAATCAAGTTCAAGGGCATCAGTTCCGGTTTGCAGCATTAAATCAAGAATTGTTTCGGTGTTGCCGCAAATGTGCAAAGTATAAGGCAAATTGCATTTGTGGGCTTCATTAACCACAATTTTTTCCCAGGGCAAGGCAAACATTTCATACATTTCAGGCGAAACCATTTCGGGGCCGGCCGGACTGTCGCCATTGGAAACCATATCGCAACCAGTTTGCGACATCAGCCGGATAAACTGACAGGTTATTTCAGTGCAATATGCAAGCAATTCAATAACAAGTTCAGGTTCTCCCATTATCAGATCAAGCATCCACTCCTGGCTTCCACGCATCAGACTTGCCAAAGAAAATGGTGCCTGCTCGCAATTGCCACGGACATAAATTTCATTTTTATAATGCTGCTTTATAATTCGTGTTGCTTCAAGCCAGTTTTGAATATACCTGTAGTTTTCGATATTTACCTTTTTGAGTTTTTTTACCTCATCCAGCGAAATCAAATTCCCTTTGTGTGAACGTGCCGGTTCATTTTCAGGAAAATCGACTGGAACACCAACAGCACCAGCAAGTGTTACTGTATCCAAATCAACAAGTATTCCGTCAAATTCATATTTTTCTACCGATTTAATAAACACTTCGGCCATAATTTTCGGATTGTCTCTGAACTTTGCCATACTCGTACCTGCTTCTTTTGCCGCCACCATAAAGTTGTGCAGCATTACCGGTATCTTATCCGGTTTTTCGTTTTTCAGTGCTGCCTGAATTCTTTCGTATCCGTTCATTTTATTCTTGTTGCTTCCGGCAATTAGCTACTTGCTTTATGCCGGGTAGATTATTTTTATTTAATTTTTTTTATGTCCTTTTTGTGAGAGGTTAGGGAGGCATTTTCATTTCGCACTTTATTTTCTCCGGTGTGGTCGAAACCACGTTCACGTTCATAGTTAATCATACTTTTAGGGCGAAGGTTCACAATCATAGCCCGACGCTGCGAGTTTGTTGTATTACCTCTTGAATAATGAGCTGTTCCGCCATGATGCAATACAACCGAACCGGGTTGAAGTTCAATATAAACCGCTTCATCCTCATTTCCCTCGCAAACCAAAGCACCATTTTTTGCAGTTGAAGTATGTTTGCGCATCGGCTTTAAATGTGATGCCGGGACATACCACATACAACCATTATCAAGTGTTGCTTCATCAAGCGGCATCCAGGCACTCACTGCCCGTTTATCGGGCATGTCAATCCAATATGCACAGTCCTGGTGCCATGGAGTTATTGCATCACTAAAGGGCGGTTTATTGATAAACATATCAAAATCAATCTCCAAATCATCGCCTAAAAGCCGGCGGGAAATGAAACTGATTTTTCTGTAATATTCCGAATCTTTCAATGGATTAAAGTACCTTGAGGGAACCATTATCTGGGTAATACTTTCTTTTTGTGCTTCCTTGTTTTCACCTTTTAAGTCGCGACGGTTCTCGCCAACGTCTATTTTGCCGGCAATAAAATCGTTATAAATTTTTTTATATTCTTCGATTGTTTCTGCCTCAATCAGATTTTCAATTACGAGATATCCGTTTTCCTCAAAAAACTGAATTTCCTTTTGCGATATTTTTAAATCATTCATATTGCTAATTTAATAATTGAACTTTTCTATAATTGTAATTCAGTATTTTCCAAACTCTTCAACCAGTTCTGCAACACGTCGTACCCTGCTTTCCAAACCATCCGGTGGAACCTGATCGGCAACACCAAGCACATAACGTGGTTCTTTATTCATAATGGAAAGTACATGTTTTATGTGTTTTTCAAATTCCGCTTCACTCACGGAATCAGTAAAATACACTCCCGGGATTCCGCCCCAGATAATACTTTTTGAATCACCCACATAACCTGCGAGTTCTTCAAATTTTAAATCACCTACCGGATGCGGGGTTAATGCTTCGAGTACCGAAAATCCCACCGAGGCTTCCTGTTGAAGGAGACCTCTTAAAGTACCATCAATATGGATGAAGGAGTATTTCCCTGCATCCCTGATTTTACTGGTCCATTCTTTCTGATAGTCGTACATGTAAAGTTCAAAAAGGTCGGGACCAACCATTTCCGACGAAAGATTTTCAGGAATCATCAATACTTCAGCCGGACTATCAACTGCAATTTGGGCGGCCTGGTCAAATGCCCTTTTCATTGTATTAAGCAGATCCTGAAATTCGACAGGTGTTGTCAATGCAGCCATTGTAACAGATACCACCCCTGCTTCAAGCGCCAAAAGGTGCATAAACGGACTCTTTGGTAAGTAACACAAAACAATACCCTGATCGCCAACCTGCTTTTTTCGTTGGAAGGCGAAATTGTAATCAGGTTCAAATCTGCTGTTTTCATAAATGAACTTCATGATTGGAATGTCCTCATCCGATTTCATGAAATGTTCAACAGGACCTTCAGAAAAAGAGGTTGGGATATATTCCCAGCATTCGCGAACCGAGCCAACAGGAGTATTAATTTCTTTGTATCTTTTGTATCCTTCAGTCCATTCTCTCACATCGCAATTCTCATAAATTTGTTTGTACGGAAAATAACCCTGAAGGTAAAAACCTACACCCAAATCACGGTGCCACCGGATATAATCATCGGATGAAATAAATCCTTCCGGTTTTAATCCTCGCTTGATCAATGAATTTGCCCAATAGTCAAGATCACCAAACCACGGTACCAGATCGGGTTTTTCTCCTTTAAGAACTGTTAATATTCTTTCTCTTGGTGTCATAACCATATTATTGAATAGCTTATTATTTTAATTACGGGTTTTTTAGTCGGGTACTGTCTTACGCTTTTCTCATGCTGAAGTTTTGTTGTCATTGCTGTGTCGTTTTAAAATAGCCTATAACTGTTAATCAACACAATACTTCTTTTTCAATCTGTTCCAAAGTCTTTCCTTTTGTTTCAATAATGTACTTTTTTAAATATAGAAATCCAATGAAGGTTACTAAAGCCAAAAAGATAAACGCATAGCCCATTCCCAACTGCTGTGCAGCCAGGGTTGTTCCAAATAAACCAATAACAATTGGGAAGAGGAAATTGAGTAAAGCGCTTACAACCCAATTTGCAAACGAGCCAATAGAAGCACCCCGCGCCCTGATAACATTTGGGAACATCTCGGATAAAAGAACCCATACAACCACTCCTTGTGATGCGGCAAAAAAAGCAATGTATGATACCAGCAACGCAACAAGCCAATAACCGGTAATATTTCCTGAAATTAAACCATAGCCAAAAAGGCCCAGAACGGTAACCATTCCCAATTGTCCAACCAACAATAATTTCTTTCGGCCAATCTTATCAATTATTGCCATGGCAATGATGGTGAAAACAAGATTGGTAACACCTAAAATAACACTCTGAGCCATAGATGAATCACTTGAAAAACCGGCAATACTGAATATCTGTGAGGAATAGTAAAAAACGACTCCAATACCGGTAAGCTGACTAAAAATACCAACAAATATTCCGATGAAAATTATCCCCCGATATGGCTTTTTAAATAAATTGATCCGTTTTCCTAGGTTTTCAAGATGAATCGATTCCTGAATTTCCTTTATAGTTTGCTCTGTGTCAATTTCGTGCGACGATAATTCCTCAATGTTTCTTTTGGCTTCTTCAATTCTGCCTTTTTTACTAACCATCTTGGACTTTTCCTGATAACCAAAAGCATCAGGAAGAATGCAACTGCAGGCAAAGCACCACTAAAAAGCATCCAGCGCCAATTTTGTTCGCCAATATTAAGCAACAAATAGTTGGATATTAACGACATAAGAATTCCCAAAACAATCGCCAACTGAAAGGTAGCGGTTAATACTCCGCGATGTTTCGGCGGAGAAATTTCGGAAATATAAACCGGACAAATAACAGAAGCACCGCCAATTGCAAGTCCTCCAATAAACCTGAATAAAATAAAAATGCTGATATTAGGTGCTAAGCCACAACCGACAGAAGAAGCAAAAAACATGATCGATAACAGTTGCAGCAAACGTTTGGCGCCATAAACATCGCCGGGTTTTCCAATTAAAATTGTACCAATGATGCATCCCACCAGCGCTGAACTCACCGTCCATCCCTGTATCACAGGCGTTAACTGAAAGTATTTTACCAAATCGAGCATGGCGCCGTTGATGATTACAGTGTCGTAACCAAACAACAAACCACCTAAAGCAGCCGCAAACGTACATTTTATAAGCGTTTTATTCATTTCGTGGCATATTTAATTATTCCTGGTTTTTGCTTTTTGAACCACCAAATCAATATCAACCGAAATACCACCTTTGAGTTTACTCTCTTCAGCGGCTTGCATAAATGCAAATATTTCAAGTGTTTCTTCGGATGAAACAGGAACAATCCCGGTATCAAAGAACTCCGCTATTTTTACAAGTAACGGATTGTAGCCATTATATTTATCGAGAACAGAAATGCCCTTTTCACCAAAAACAGTTGCTCCATAACCACCCTGTCCTTTGCGAATACCACGATAAGTGCCGATACGATTGTCATCCCAAACGCCGACCACTACATCTGTGTCTTCTGTAAAAGTTCGTTTCACGCTTTTGCATCCGATACCCATTATTGTAAAAAGTATTTCAACTCCATGAACGCCGTACCAAAACAAATCGGGATGGTGTTCTTCGATATGTGCCGGACTGTACGCATCAGCTCCGATAATTTTTCCCAATTTTCCGTCAGCAATTTCGTCTGCTCCTTCAATGTATCTCAACGAAGAAGAAGAAAACACCGGAACATTATATTGTTTTGCCGCTTCAGCAATTGCATACGCATCGGACAAAGAACCGGCAAATGGTTTATCTATAAATACAGGCTTCCCGGCTTTGAAAACGGGCAAAACCTGTTCCAAGATGTTTGTTTCCATCAATGCAGGAAAGAATAACAACATCGACTTTGTTCAGCATTTCTTCAATCGAATGCACTATTTCAACACCCTGGCTTTGAACTTCCTTTGTAAACTCCGGAATTTTGTTTTTCCATTCCAAAATATTGTCGGTGCCCTCCGGAACTGCCGCAACCACTTTGTAACCAAGATAAGTATCCACGGCATTTGGATCATTGAGTGATTTTGTAAAAGCTGTACTGTGTCCGGTGTCCAGCCCAATCATACCAATTCTTTTTCCTTTTACGGCATTTTTCGAAAATCCCAATACGTTTCCGGCCAGTCCGATCCCCACACCGGCGATTGCTGTTCTTTTTATAAAATTCCGACGATTGTCATTTTCCATAGTTGATTTAATTCATTTGTTACAAATATTCTGTAGGAAATTTCCAAGGAGCCCGGTATTCAGGAATTGCCAGTCTGGCAGCTTCATCATCGCCAACAATTTTTTCTGTTTTCGGATCGAATTTTATCGAACGCCCCAATTTCATCGATAATACACTTAATTCGATTGGCACATCCACTTTCACATGATATTCAGGATTACATGAGGGTTGTTTACGCGATTTGATGCTTTCAACCCATTCCAGTTCATGTCCTGGAGATGGTGGAATTGACTTTGGAGGAGTTTCCATTCCTTTCATTCTGTCACCTTCGGGCAATAACTGGTGGGTAGAATAATCGGTTAGCAAAGTACCGTTAACACCATGAAAATATATTCCCAACCTGCGCTGACTTTTTTGCTCGCGTAAAAAATCGAACCCATAACTGTTTGTCAATGAACTCATCCATGTCATTGTAAGATTTGGGTAACGCCAGATAACTTCATGATTATCGTAAGCATCACCGTCATCTTTTGTGATATATCTTCCGCCTGTTGCGCTGATTTCCGTTGGGTAATCCAAATTAAGCGCCCAAATTGGTAAATCTGTAATATGTGGCGCCATTCCGGGTGTCCATCCACCGCTGAAATCCATCCATGAACCGTGATAAAATGCATCCTTTACCAAATTTGGGTTAAAAGGCTGCATCCGGGCCGGGCCAACCCACATATCCCAGTCCATTCCTTTTGGAATTTTTTCGGTATTAAAACCAAGTCCAACACCATTGGGAGCCTCATTCATTACGAAAAAAGTACGAACAGTAGCAATGTCACCCAAATTTCCGGAGCGAACCAATTCAACCATTCTCCGGTAGTGTTCGCTTGCATGAATCTGTGTTCCTATCTGGCACATTACCTTATGCTTTCTTACTGCATTGCGAACGGCCAGACTTTCACCGAGGTGCATTGTCATTGGTTTTTGCAGATAAATATCCAATCCGGCTTTGGCAGCTTCAACGGCTTGTATTGCATGCCAGTGTGCGGGAGTTGCAATTATTACCGCATCAAGACCTTTGTGTTGAATCAGTTCCCTGAAATCGGTGTAACCTGTACAAGTTTCCTTGTACTTCTCAACAACAGGGTCCAACCTTTCCTTCCAAACATCGCAAGCCGCAACAACCACAACATCAGGATGGGCTGCAGAAGCAAAAAGATTTTGTTTTCCCAGTCCTCCGCATCCAATTATACCCAGATTTATTTTATCACTTGCAGCTGTTTTTCCGCTTAAAAGAGAAGATTTCAGAATAAGTGGCGCTCCAATTGCTGCGACAGAAGTTGTTTTAACAAAATTCCTTCTTGATAGTGGTGAATTGTTTTTCATATTAATATTTAATTATTTTTAAATTTCCATCAGTTTGTTCAGGTATATTTTCTTTTCCAACCATAGTTGATTAAAGATCCATATTGTTAATAATCTAATAATGTTTGGGAGTTCCAAGTCATAATCAAAAATTTTTGTATAAGCAGATTAAATAATCAAGAATTTGAACTAACTTTGGCAGATCGGTTTTAATCATATAACAATTATTCTAATTGAATTACCTTTTTGGCATTTTTCCATAAATTTAGGAAAGTTTCCCATCTTTTCCTAACATCCTGAGATTTTTATAATACGCGTCCCACCTCATATTTGCAAACTCATCCGAAAGCTTTCCTCGGTATAAATAATCAACTGATCGGTAACGCAATATTCAAAGAAGCCAATTTATCACGAATTACTCAAGGAGGAAACTTCGCCCCTTGAATTTAGGAGTTGGAGTAACATTCCGGGCTGTTTCACTTCATACAAGGATTTGTTAAATGAAGGGTCTTGACCCCCCCCCCCCCCCCCCCCCCCCCCCCCCCCCCCCCCCCCCCCCCCCCCCCCCCCCCCCCCCCCATAATCGCGCCATTCACCAGGATATTCAGGGTTGTTTTTGTTTTGTAAAACCATCATTCCTGAAACTGAATTATTCCCTTCAAAAATTCCGTTAAAATCAGACCAGGCACGTAACGGATTTGAACCTTTTTCATCAGTAAAAAATGAAATTTCCTGATTCTCCGGAGTTTGCATCCTGATATTTAAACCACCGTAACTATTTGTAAAACGTGTTGCAATGGTAACACTGTCTTTTAACGCCAGTAATTTGATTGTTAAATCTATAACTCTGCTGTTATTTGCTGAATGATAAACCCTGATAACGGCATGTTCATTTACAATTGGTTCAGTATCTTCCCACATCCATAAATTTTCGGCATTGATTTGGGCAAATACCGGACCGCCAGTGTATTCAATATTTCCGGTGGGCCGGGCAAAAACCCTTTGCAAGGCGTAAATATCGCCGCGTTCCGTTCCATATTCAACTTGGGGCCAGGCCCAGAAAATTCCGCGGTGGTGCGGATGACCACCATCGGGCCAGTCGTTTGTGAGCATTTCGCCTTCCAAACCATATAAGGGATGGATATAATCGCTTCGCGGAACCGCATAAATACTGCCTGTTACAACAGTATCTTTTTTATACTCTGGGTGCGATTTTAAATACTCCTCAAAATAAACACCCGACATTTCAGGAAAAACAAGCGGTTCATTTTTATCGTCTGCCCTTCGAATAACATCTTTTTCGTAAACTGTTTGATAATTATACTGAAGTACTTTTTTACCATCTTCTTTAATAATAATTTGTCCGCTGGCTGAATCAACCGAAGCTGTTACTGATGGATTAAAAGGTGATTTATTTTCCACAAGTTTAAACTCGTTTGTTTCAGAAATTTTTTCAGAAAATATAAAAATCAAACCAGTATTTTCACCATTTTCTGAAGTTCCAACCTGAACCGGAAACGAACTTTTATTTATCGGATCAATTAACGCAAGCCGCCCATCCTTTCCGGCAATAATTTCATTTTCATTTAGATTTACCTGCACAAATACAGGTGCATTTGTTTTGTGAAGTACGCCATTTTCATCAGAAACTGATATCGTTTTTTGATTGCAGGAATACAAAAGAAGAGAAAATGAGAAGAGCAAAATGAGGTTTCCAGCAAAACATTTAATTCGTTTCATTTTCAGAATTCAATTTTAATGGTTTCAATTGCGTGATGCCCCAGTTCAAGCTGAATTCCCTGCTGAATAACTTTTAGCGATTTATCACCTTCCTCAATCAAATTTGTTAAACCGGCACGGCTTGTTTTTCTGAAAGCTTCTAAAGTTACGGTTTTATCTTTTCCTTCCAAATCGGTAATTCGGAGAACTACATCGTTACTATCTTCAGCTTTTTTTACTGTTGAAATAAAAACAAGCGGTTTATCGGTTTTGAAAAAACTCATGGATTCGGGTATAGCTGCAGTAGTATAACTATTTTCAGCCCAGGCAGTTTTTAATGTTTCGTTGGCTTGCCGCCCAAAATTTGCCCCATTTTCCCAACCCGGTTTGTGTGAAGTTATCGAAAATTTGAAATAATGGTCGCCGGTCTGCAGGTATTCGTTTCCTTCCCAATGGCAACTTCGGCGGGAAGCCAGCAAAATTGGCTGTAACACTTGATTTGGAATGGGATTGTCTGTCGGATCAATCCAATCGGCAACTGCAACCGTGGAACTCATGGTTACTCCAAATTCAGAATTTGAAGAACTTATCCAGTTTTCAATTCCGCGCGGATGAAAATCTTTGCACGGAGTTTTGTATCGTTCTCCGGCAGCTCCTTCCATTTCATCCTTACCCACTTCAACCACGCCAAACGGAACTTCGTAAGCCACCTGTCCATCAGTCATATTCAATGGCAGCGCCATTCTGTATTCGCGATACAATACACCTTCCCAATTAAGTAAATCAGTTTCAAAGTCGATTTGTTTTTTGTTATGCCAGAGTTTTATGCGCTGTTCAACAACTGCATTTCTTATTTTCTGCCTGTATTTAAAAGTTGTAAAAACCGATCCGTTTTCTTCAACTTCCCATTTTGTCTGATAATTTCCGGTTTTATCAAAACCTTCCATGTCGGGTTGCTGTATATCGGCAAATTCACCGGCGCCGT
This sequence comes from Draconibacterium sp., assembly GCA_016705335.1. Classification (GTDB taxonomy): domain Bacteria; phylum Bacteroidota; class Bacteroidia; order Bacteroidales; family Prolixibacteraceae; genus Draconibacterium. The sequence goes on from JADIYN010000029.1 coordinate 42,716, forward strand.
TTCCTACCGAGCGCATAGTAAATACTTCACCAGCAACGAATTTCCCGGAATTAATCAATTCCTTTTGTAATTCCTTGTCAAAAATTGTCAGCCCGCCATTTCCAAATTTCAACCTGTAAAACCTGTTTTCAGTTTCATTTTGAAAAGCTTTTTTAGTTTCCTGATTTGCAAGTTTCTGTCCTTTCAAATAATAGGTTTTGTAACCAATGGAAGGAATATTTTCAGCCAGAAAATTCAGGTCTGCCTTTTTAAGCGATCCATCCGGGTATTTTACAATATTCATTAACTGAACGTCACATTTTTTTTCTTCAAAATCAGTCAATTCTATCCAAAAAGCCTGTGATTTTTCAAAATTCACTTCCAGAGAAACAGGGTCTGTTCGTTCCATGTTCATGCTGTTAAAAACTACAAACGGCCTGCCTTTTTTAGTCAGTTTTTACCGAAGATGCAATTTCATTCAAATTTTTCTCCAGAATTTTTTCGGCTTCTGCTTTTGCAAATTCGTATTTACTTTGAAAATATGCATCGGTAATATCGCCGTGTTTTCCGCCCCAGCCGTGGTCGGGATAGATTTTTGCCTCCCACGCATTTCGCAATTCAGTTTCAGGATAATTTACAAAAGTGCCTTTTACAAGTGCATTGGCAGTGGCAAATTTTTCAGCCTGCGTTAACAGAATATCTCCCTCGCGGCTTGTTTTTATTGCTTTTTGGTGCGAGGGACCATGAATATATAACCACACTGCCGGCCGCTCACCTCTGATATTTATCAGATTCGGGTTTTCAGCTGCAAGTGATTCAAAAAACTCAGGAGTTGAAGCAATTTCAAAACCGGGCAATTTTACAGGAACATATTCCCCTTTTGCGTTCTGAAGTTCATCAATTTTTTCCCATTGTTTTATCAATTGCGAATAATCCTTTGCAGGACTCATGTCCCAGTCGGAAAGTAGCGGAATTACCGGTGATTTGGTTTCCGGAGAGTAATATTTTCCCAGTCCAGCGAACTTGTTGCCAGAAACTGAGCAGCTTCATGAAAATTTTTCTGTAAGGGCTGAAATGCGTTTCCATAGTGGCCGGGTGTAAAAGCTACAACCGAAGAACCATCGGGACTTGACCATCGGTACAAACCACGTTCGTGGCGGCTCATCATCATGTATTTTGTCCCGGCTTTGCTCATCATTTGCATCATTTGCAACGTACGACCCGGTACATCTTCATTCCAGTAAACATTGGCAGTATAACCAAATTCATCTTTCAGCCATTTTGCACCGAAATAAAATTGACGGGCCAATGCTTCCCCCGAATACATTTCTTCGTAGGGTTGAATATAAGTTGACCCACATGAAATCCTGCCGTCCAGCAACATTCGTTTTACAAGCTCTTTTTTATCGGGATGGCGTTCGATAAACTCTTTGATCATCAGCGCATCCTCAACATCAAAACGGTAATTTTCATCTTTTTGGGCAAGTTCAAACAGAGGTGAAAACAACATTGTATCACGCTCAACCACACATTTTTCGGGCGAATCCATCCAGGCAATATCCTGGTGGCTTGAATTCATCAAATAAATTTTCCCTTTTGCCAGATTTGATTCGGAAAGTTTTAGCAAGCTGCTAACCGTTTTTGGTTTGTAATTGCGTTTTGCGGTAAGTTCAGTTTTCCCGTTAACTATTTTCGATTCGTTAAACAATACAGAATTAGCAAGCAAACGTGTGGTTTGAAACGGTTCTCCCAGCGATTTCACAACAAAAACTTCGCCTTTGGAATCGTTCAAATAAAAAGGTTTGTTTTTTGCCGAAAGAGGTAGAACAAATTCACTTTCTGCCATTCCGTTTTTTTCTTTTAACAGTATTTTTGTGTTGAATTACCTGAAATACAGGTTAATTGTTTCCCGGCAAAATAAGGCAGAGCAACGACTGTTGCTTTCAGGTTTTTGGCAGTTTCTTCAAAAGTCAGATTCATTAAAATATCGTGTTCAACCGAATTTTGAAGAAACGACAGTGCATCGGTCGCCTGATAAACAATCAGCCAGGTGTTACTTCCGGCAGCGTGCCCGTTGATTTTAATTATCTGTGAATCAACGGGTTTTAACCAGCTCTTTGGGGCAATTAAATACATATATCCGTGTGCATCTCCGTTTGAGTCTGTTTCAACTGTTACGAATGACAGTTTGCCTCCATCCACAGTTTCAATCTCCCAGTTTTTCTTTGTTGTTGTGGGAATTTCAAAACGTTTTTCGCCATTCAGATAAACGTCGAAAACAAACATGTCAGAAGTGAGATCAAAAGCGGCAATCCATAAAAAACCAGCCTCGTTTTGCGACAAGTTCCCTGGTACTTTTGCAGTTTCCCATTCTATCTCCATTTTGCCGTCTGTGCAACGGGTTAACAATGATTCCGAAACATCACTTCGGAAACTTGAATACTCAAATTCATTTCCACCTATGTTATTTTGAAATCCCTCAACCCAGTTTGCTGATTTTCCTGCCAATTCGAGAACAGGTTTTTGATCATCCTGGGCATTTAAATTAAATCCTGAGAGGAACAGGCACAATGCAATTGTTATTAATTTTAGTTTCATAATTTATAAGTTTAAAGTTCCGGGTTCAAAGTTTAAAGTTTAAAGTTTAAAGTTTAAAGTTTAAAGTATGAAGTATAAAGTATAATTATACTGCCTCCAAAATTCACGCATTCATTCATTCATTCATTCATTCATTCATTCACTCACTACTAACTCACACATTCCTCTTCTCAATCCGTGCAATCAACTCCATCATCGCCCGACCGTTGTGGTAGGGGCATTTCCAGGGATCGATTTTCCAGTCGTTTCGGTAATACGGTGACGGGTCGTTTTCAGGTTCAACCAAATATGGAATACCCAACCTGTTTACTTTGGTAAACCATTCCCCATTTTCGTGGTCGATAACATGTTTGTCGATAAAATTCCATGAAAGTTTTAGTTTTTCCCAATATTTTGTGTTGTCAGTCAATTCAAACCCGTTCATAAAAGCTACCAAAGTTTCGGCTTGCGGCCACCAGTGTTTGTTTGTGCGCAAGTGGCTGCCAAAACGTGTGGATTCAAGGAATAATCCTCCATCTTTATCAACGCCAACCCGGTCAACTGCATCGAGCATTTTTACAGTAAGAGGTTTCATTTGGGCGATAATTTCCCTGTCGTTTAAAATTTCGGCGGCTTCCCAAAGCAACCACGACGCTTCAATATCATGACCAAAAGAACAAATACCTTTTGAAGATTCAGCTTCATTAAAATCCTCATCAAAGAAAATCCCGAGATGCCCTGTTGAACGGATAATTTTACCCATAAAAAGTTGCATCAATTCTTTTAAACGATTTCCGGCCAATTCATTTTTTGAGACTTTGTAAAACGCGGCATACGATTCAAGGATATGCAGGTGTGTATTCATTGAACGCGGTTCGTTGTTATCGGCCATTCGGTTTTCGCCATAAAGTTGCCATTCGCGCGTAAATGCCTCAAAATAACCGGGATTACCGGTAACTTTTGTTTTCTCCTCCAAAAAATCAAAATAATCATTTATTAGTTTTTTAATTTCAGAAGTTGTTCTGAGTTCGTAATATTTGCTCAAAGAATACAATACAAAAGCCTGAGCATAAGTATGTTTAATTGTATCGAGCGGTTGATTGTCTGAATCGATACTCATAAAATACCCACCAAATTTTTTGTCGGCAAAATCTTCCTGCAAAACGTTAAAAGCTTTGTCCGCAATTTCAGCATAAGTTTCATTTTTAAACTGAATTGCAGCTTGTGAAAATGTCCACAAAATGCGTGCGTTTAGTACACACGATTTGGGTGCGCCTGAAACCGGATTTCCTTTCAAATCAGCAGCGCCGTAAAACCCGTGCCCATTCCGCTCAACTCCATATTTCATCCAGAATGGCAAAATGTTTTCATGTAATTCTTTGCTGAACTTTGTTTGAAAAAGCTTCAATTCGTCGGTAAATTTTTGCATGGTTTTTATTTTTCAATAAAGTAACCTTTTTGTAAAATAAAAAGATACCATTATATTGCACTGAAAGATTTTATAAAAATGCATTTTTTCTATTCTAAAACAGATCATGATGCCAGCAGTGCTGGACTACTCGAAGAATTTGAATTTATCAATGATTTCGGGTTTGAGGAATATAAGGATATTCGACAGAAACCGTTAGGACTTCATTACAACGAAGGCATCGAAATTTGTTACGTTACCAAAGGCCGCTACGAATGGGTAGTTGGAGATAAAAGCTTCCTGCTTTTTCCGGGCGACGGTTTTATAACCTGTCCGTGGCAAAAACATGGCAGCCCGCGTGAAGTGGTTGATTTGGGCGAGATTTACTGGATTGTCATCAAACCAAAAAACTTTATTAATAATGGCGGTTTTGAAGCTTCAAAAAGCACATATTCTCAGAATCCTTTTTATTGCACTGAAAAATGAAATCGATAACAAAGAGTTTGGCTATTATCAACGCATCTGCAACCTCGTGGAAGAATTTTTGCTTGAATCGGTAAGAATTATTCAAAGCCGTGAAAGTCAAATTATCAGAAATCAAAACTGGTTTTCGAAATTTGAAGCTTTATTAACAGGAAATCTTTCGAAAAAATGGACGCTGGAAGAAATGGCAAAAAGAAACAAGGTAGGAATCACCACATTAACCCAGTTGGTTAAAGAAAACACAGGTTATACACCTGCCAATTACCTTATTTACCTTCGACTTGAAAATGCAAAACGATTGCTTTCGGATTCAGATAAAAAACTAACCGAAATAGCTTTTGATTGCGGATTTTATTCATCGCAACATTTTTCATCCACATTTTCGAAATGGGTGGGGAAAACACCACTTTTATATCGTACACTTTTAAAAACAAAATAAAAATGAAATCAATAATTACAGCATTCTTTGTTTTATTCAGTTTGATAGCTTTTTCTCAAAATGAAAACAAAAAGCCTAATATTATTTTCTTTTTGGTTGACGATATGGGATGGCAGGAAACTTCGGTTCCGTTTTGGACTGAAAAAACAGAATTGAACAAGCGTTATAAAACTCCGGCCATGGAAACGCTGGCGGCAAAAGGCATGAAATTCACGCAGGCATACGCATGTCCGCTTTGTTCGCCCACACGCGTAAGTTTAATGACCGGAATGAATGCCGCCCGCCACGCAGTAACCAACTGGACATTGCGCAAAAATGTTTCACCTGATAACATGCACAAAATTCTTGAAATTCCGGAATGGAATGTAAACGGACTTAGTCCGGTTGATAGAGTTGAAAATACATATGTAGCCAAAACCCTGCCCATGTATTTGCGTGAAGCCGGTTATAAAACCATACATGCCGGAAAAGCGCACTGGGGAGCACAAACTACTCCCGGGGAAAATCCGCTAAACCTTGGATTTGATGTAAACATTGCCGGACATTGTGCAGGTGGGCCGGGTTCATACTGGGGATTAAAAAATTTCAGCGCAGAATGGCGGAACGGAGATACAATCTGGAATGTGCCCGGACTTGAAAAATACCTGGGGAAAGACATTTACCTGACCGAGGCGCTGACAATTGAAGCACTTGCAGAAATGGAAAAAGCAGTTGCCGAAACAAAACCATTTTATTTGTACATGTCACATTACGCCATTCATGCTCCGTGGGAAAAAGATGACAGATTCTATCAAAAATATATCGATATCGGGTTAACGGAATTTGAAGCCACTTATGCTTCGATGATTGAAGGAATGGATAAATCGTTGGGTGATATTATGGCAAAAGTCAAGGAGTTGGGAATCGAAAAAACACAATTATCATTTTTATGTCAGACAATGGTTCGCCATCACAATGCCCGCAAAATTATCCTTTACGTAGTCATAAAATCAGTCCTTACGAAGGTGGAATACGCGACCCGATGATTGTTTACTGGCCGGGGATTACAGCATCCGGAAGCGATCAAATATACCTCTGATTATTGAAGATTTTTTTCCTTCAATACTTGAAATGGCCGGAGTAAAAAGTAACAAAAAGATTGACGGAAAAAGTTTTACACCCATACTGAAAGGTGAAAACATTGATAATTCGGAACGTGAGTTTTACTGGCATTTTCCACATAATTACAGTTTTGAACCTTACAGTGTAATTCGCAAAGGTGACTGGAAACTGATTTACTGGTATAAAGACGGTAAAAAAGAGTTGTACAATATTCCTGATGACATTGGTGAGAAAAATGATTTGTCTTCAGTTCAAACCCGAAATTGTGAAAGACCTTTCAATCGGTCTGGGAAAATATCTGAAATCAGTAGGAGCAAAATCTCCTGTAGAAAAAGAAACTGGAAAGGCACGGCCGTTTCCGGATGAAGCGTAAAAAAAATATCCGCCAATCGGTGAACTGATTGCGGAAACGAAAGGCGGATAATTCAATAATTCAATTAATTCCAGCTATTGTTTTGCTGCTGCGGCCATTTTTGGATCTAAAAGATCGTAAAACTGGTTGAGTTTTGGGAGGATAATTATTCTTGTCCTGCGGTTTGTTGCTTTTCCTTCATCAGTTTCATTGCTCGCCAGGGCATTGTATTCGCCCCTTCCTGCTGCAATTAAACGATTTGGATCAATATTAAAATCCTCTTGTAAAACCCTAACCACTGAAGTTGCTCTTTTCACACTTAAATCCCAGTTATCTTGAATACCAGGTGATTTAATTGGCACATTATCGGTATAACCTTCAACCATTACTTCAAATTCAGGTCGTGATTCAACAATACGGGCAATTTTCTCCAGCACTTCATGTGCTCTGTTTGTCAATTTGAAACTTCCGCTTTCATAAAGCATTTTATCCGAAAGATTAATGAAAACAACAGTTTTATCCACTTTAATTTCAACATCTTTATCATCAATTCCTTCCTGTAAAACACTTTTCAGATTAATTGCAAGGGCGAGATTTATTGAATCAGCTTTCGATTTTGCAGCTTGTATTAAATGTATATAGTTGTCTTTTTGCTGCAACTGATTTAAGGTTTCTTTAATATTGTCGTTAGCCGATTGAGAAAGCACAGCTAAATCCCCAACCTGGGTCAATTGCTTGTCCCTTTGAGCTTTAACATCTGCAAGTTGTTCTCTTAAATCGCCTATTTGTTCTTCCCTCAAAGTTAAGGTAGTGCTGGATGTAGATAATTTTTTGATGTAATCATTCATATTATCGTTACAATCCTTCAAAAGCGAATTGGTTGCTGCAAGATCCTGTTCAAGACTATGCCGCATACTTGCATATTTTTTTGTGCTCACGCAGGAACTTAGTCCTAATGCGATAAGAAAGATGAGCACTAAAAGTGATTTTAATTTCATAATAAATTGTTTTAGTGAATACTATTTGATAATTCCAATTCAATAATTATGCCATTCAATAAATTAAACAATTATGGCAGAATACATTATGACTAAACATGTTTATATCCCAGTTTTATGCTTTGTAGCGCCGATTCGGGCATACATTTTTCGGGTTTCGTTTTGTTTTTCAGGCAATCAACAAAATAATTCAATTCGCCTGAATATCCTTCCATTGCATCACCGCCAGGAATTTTAATGGTTTCTGTATCGGTAGCAACAATTATATTTTCGGGATTGGTACTGCTGTACACGATACTTGCTTTTTCGAAACCGGCGGAAAATCCGGCCTGAAAAGGGAATGCGGTGTGAAAAATGTTGCCGCCTTCAATTTTTACGTTTATTCCTGAATTGTATTTCCATCTGGCATTCAGGTAATCGTGCCGGCTTAATTTTCCGGGTAAAATTGTTGATTCAATAGATTCCGGAATTCCTACAGCCCACTGTATAAAATCGATATCGTGGATTACCAGATCGAAAAGTGCACCACCCGATGAACCAAATTCCTTTTGTTTTTCCTTCCATTGTCCCCATGCCGGAACTCCTGAAAACCGGGTCATCGACAAGAAATTCAGGTTACCAAATTCACCTGAATCAATCCAGTTTTTCAACTTTTGATAGGCAGGCATAAATCGAACAACATGTGCAATCATCAGCAAAAGACCTTTATTGGCGGCAAGCTCAATCAACTCTTCGCCTTCTGAAATATTGAGGCAAAACGGTTTTTCAAGAAGTACATTTATTCCGGCTTCAAATGCAAGTTTTGTGAGTTTGTAATGAAAATCGGTGTGCACGGCAATAACACAGGCATCCAACTGTTCATCAGCAATGCAATCTTCAAGCGATGAATAAATTTTAATGTTTGCTATCTCTTTTTCAGAAATGCCACCCGTTGAGAAATTTCCTACCTGTTCGTTTATATTTTTCCTGATATTTTCAGGATTCTTATCCACGATTGCCACCAATTCCAAACCTGGATTCTTCAGGATATTCATAGTGTGTGTAATTCCCATGAACCCAAAACCAACAACAGCGATTCTAATTTTTCCCATATATTTCAGTTTAAACTCATTTTACAGGTTTGGAAAGATATTCAGATTTCACAAAATAAAATGGCTGTTATTACTCTCAAAAAGTATTCGTGAATTAATTTCTGCGAAAAGTAAGTTTAGCGTTTCTACTGTTGGAATACGGAATAATAATCTCCCATCTGCCTTTATCCTCATTAAAAACTTCAAGTTTTATTTCGCTTTCATTTTTCGAAATCACTTTTGCTTCAATTTTCGGCGCTTCTTTTTCCGATGGAATCAGCAACCACACAAAAGTTGCATCGGCGACAATTTCTGTTGAATAAATTGTTGCTGTGTTGGGTTCAAATTTATTGTACTCCGGACTATACCAACCCTGAATTTCAGGTTTTTCCTGGCCTTTTACAAAATCCACTTTCCAGTCCGATTTCCCGACCGGAATAATTTCGAGGTTGCCCCTTTCGTTGTTTGTTGCAGTAACTCCGCCAAATTTCTGATATACTTCGCAATCGGGGTGCCAGTGCCAAAGCGTTTCGATCTTTCGTGGGCTGTCGGTTTCCAAATTGTCAACCACCACCCAAAATTCGCCACGTACATAAAACAAACTGCGCTTGTGTTTTACATTTTCCAAATCGAAGTATTTGTCGAATGAATTCAAGGCGTAATCAAAATCAGTAGAAATTTTGAAATAATTTTCATCAAGTGGTTTGTCCGTAACAGGAATATTTGGTTCCTGTCCTTTCCCATCAATTGACACAGAGTTGTGGCCTTGTGTGCCTTTTGCATAAAATCTGAACTTTTCGGCAACTTCGCCTGTGTATGCAAACCGTCCGGCATCAACAAGTAAATCATTTCCAAAAGCTGAAATTGAAATGTGTAATTTGTCATTATGCTGGTGCCCGCTTCCCCATGGACCAACATCAAAAAACGACCACTGTGCATCGGCATCAAACCCGCTACGCGAAATTAACTGACCTGCCCAGGGAAAAAATATGAAGGCCCGGTTCGGGGTTTGAGACCCGATTTGCCATTTGTTGCAATATATTCCCATTCAGGATGATTAAACTTTTTGGCACTTGTAATAATTAAATCTCTATCGGATCCCCTGTCGCCATCGTTATTTAATATTCTGAATCCGTTTGGCCTGACTGCATGTGCAATATAACCGTACATGCTCTCAATTGTCTTGTTAAAAAAATCAGGCAGAGGTTTATTTGCCCTGTCGCAAATTTCTTTAAACAGCTCAAAATTTGCCAGGGCAACATTGTGGTAATGCGAAGTCAACTCGGTTTGAACACCATCAGGATAAACCTGACCTTTCATGCTTTCGGTTATCGTTTTTATTGAATAATCCAGCCATTCCGGCGCATCTTTATATTCAGGAAAATTGGTTGCAACAGTTGCCAGCGCCGATATTTCCATTGTCAGCCAGTTGTTTCCTGCGTGGAAATTACGGTTGTAATGTGCATGATCGGGCAAACTGCTTAACATTAAAATTTGTGTTGCCGGCGATATATTTTCGTTATTCAACAAACCGTAAAAAATTTGAGACCAAACTTTTACACGGGCAGCAACCTCCAGACCGCGCCAGATCGATTCACTTCCTTTTTCGGCAGGATAAGGCATGCTTTTTATAATGAAATCACGCAAAAACAGGTCGATATATTTGGCGTATTTTGGGTTTCCTGTTTCAATGTAGGTATTAAAAACTTCAAGCAACTGACTGTGACGGTTTGAAAGCCATGCCCACTCCCGGTCGTTGTTTGGCCCTTTATAATACCAGTCGCGATGCCCGTCAGGCCCGTATGGAACCTGACCCCTGACATTCTGTACAACAAATACATTCTTTAAAATAGTATCAGCAAGAGCATTTGTTTTCGATGAAATTGCAGGTTGAGTTTTTCGCAAATATTCAGCTGTGTTGCCGGTTTTGTAATAATTCAGCAATTCGATGCAAGCCAGTTGTAAATCGTTTTTCTGATATGCCTGCTTCACCTTTTCCATGCCTTTATAATCGAGGTTGAATTGGTCGAGCATCGTTTTCATCTGGTCAGGATATGCTTTGCAAACATCTTCTACCGTTACAATTTTTTGCCATTTGGGTTGCGACCAAAGTAAAACAGGTAAAAACAGGAAAAGTGCAATTAAATAAATCGAATAAGTCTTCATTTTATTTTGGTATTATTGAGTTGGTTTAAATATTTGCAAGAAATCGTTTTCGACCCTAATTTACAACGTTTTTATTTTTCTATATCCCTTTTTCGTTTTAAAGCTTCCAAAAAATAATAATCTGCATAATTCAACGGTACATCTACTTCTGAATTGTGTGGAATACTACCCACAGAATGTTTCAGAATAAAATCTCCGTTTTCGCCTAAAACAGCTCTGTATTCGGCGCCTGACAAAGTTTGCATAATTTTATCAGCCCATGCTTTATAATCAGCGTGATTTGAAAATCCCGACAACTCATACAATGTGGAAGCCATAATTGCCGCCGCCGATGCATCACGTTTTTCGTCAGGAATATTGGGCGCGTTATAATCCCAGTACGGAACTCCATCAGCGGGAAAATTAGGATTTGTGGCAACAAATTCAAATGCTTTTTCAGCTTGCTCCAAATATTTTGGGTTACGGGTTTCTCTGTAACAAACTGTAAATCCGTAAATTGCCCATGCCTGACCACGCGCCCATGTTGACTCGTGCGCAAAGCCCTGTGCTGTATTTCTGTTTCGCACCGAACCATCAGCCAAACTGTAATCGATAACATGATAAGTGCTGAAATCGGGCCTGAAATGGTTTTTAATTGTATTGTCAGCGTGAGTCACTGCGATCTTCCAGAATGTTGAATCGCCAGTAAATTTTGTGGCTTCAAAAAGTAATTCGAGGTTCATCATATTGTCGATGATAACCGGGCATTCCCAGCCACGTTCAGCTTGCCAGCCACCTGTTACATCCCACGACTGGATGATTCCGGCAACAGGTCGGAACCGTGTTGAAAGTGATTTTGCTGCCTGAATAATTACCTGTTTATAAGGTTCGTTTTGCACCAACCGAAATCCGTTTCCATAACTGCAGCCAATCATAAAACCAACGTCGTGATGATTGGTAAGATATTGCACTGTATCAAGCGTTTCGGTAAATTTTACGGCCCGGTTTTTCCACTTTTCATCTCCGGTAAGTTCATATAAATACCACAAACTCCCCGGGAAAAAACCTGAAGTCCACTCCTGTGGATCAATGTATTTCATTTTTCCATCAATAATACTTTTAGGATTTAGAATTTCCCCTGACTCCTCAATTTTTGCGATTTGCAAATCATATTGTTCTGCTGCAAATTTTACATTTTCGTCAACAAAACCGGGTTTAACTTCCTTCGGTTTATTTGAACAGGATTGAGTAAAAACGATGGCTGCAATTGCTGCAAAATTTAATAAAGTGTTTTTCATCTCATTATAATTTTAATTTTAAAATCGTGCTCGAAAATGGGCTTTTGTGGAAAATTTTGTCATGGTCGTTTCATGATATTATTTTTCAGTTTATACAAATATAGCTGGCTGGGGCCGGCCAGGGTTTTCGGGTGCTCTGTCCCTGTTTCGCTGAATGGTTTCCCATTTCAGTAAATACCTGAATTCATTGTCCGACCAATCACCAATATCTTCAGTAGTTTGAACAAGTAATCCGGGAAAATCGCCTTCAATTTCAATTGATTCGTTAAAAGGTGCCGGCTTAAGAACTTTGCCAATATTTTCGAATTTGTTGTTAAGCAAAATGGTTCCGCTGCCGTATTTAATATGCCAGAAATCCACTTCGTAATTGCCATCTGATCTTTCTGAGAAACCTTTCAGTAAAATTTCGCTGTTAATACTGCCATTGCCCGAGAAAAACCATCGGTAATCCCAATCAGTAATTTGTTTATAAACCCATTTTTTATTTTCTGTTTGGGCTGAATATAATTGTGTATTTCCAAGCGAATCAAATTTATGATATACAAAAACAGGATTATTATTTTCATCCAAAATAAGTTTTGCCGCCAAATTTATTATCCCACCTTCAACAGGAATCGGGTCAACAATTAATTGTTTCTGATCGAGGGTTGCAGGTAGTTGCACAGGCTCGCCAAAAGCATTGAACCAGTTTTTAAGGTCGGGACTTTTCATATACGAAAGGTCGTGATTGGTTGAGCAATCGGGTGTGTCGCGCCAAACCCAATACATGTGATACCAGCCGTCTTTCATAACTGTTGGCTGAGTTTGATAGGCATTCATTAAACCTTGTCCATCGGTTAAAGGGGTGTCCAGCAGCCTCGACCATTTTTTATCTTCAGTTGAATAAATGTTGTAAATCTCGTTGCCATTTCCACTTCCACCATCGCGATAATGATACAATAATTCACCCTCTTTTGTGAGCATAAAATGTGGGTAAGTTGTCCGCTGTTCTTCGGTTCCCACCATTTCAAATACCTGTTCAAGCGTTGAAATATCATTGGGCACGGTGCTTCTGAAATAGGTAAGCGGATTTACATGCACATTTCCCGAAAGGTGAATAAATCCTTCCTTGTCGATTCCAAGAGTCAGGAAATTATGACTGTCCCAACCAACAACTGTGCTTGTACCGCCTGCAGTTTCACGGTCAGTTGGCGGCAGAATATGTAGCTGAAAATTTTCTTCATCAAGATTTCGCTGACCGACTACTGTGTTGCGGTTGGCGTTGTAATAGGCAATGTATTGTCGGTTTCCATGGGTATATAAACAAAAACCAACGGGGTGGCCCGCCCAGACACTGTCGATTTTTATGGTTTGAACAATGGCTTCGGTGTTGGCAGTTTCATCGATTACAATGGGTTGGACAGGTTGTTTTTGGGTGCAACCTAAAAGTGTCAAGGTTAGAATTGGAATGAGAAAGAATAGTTTCTTCATAAGGTTATATTTTTGTCTTGTGCTTTAATCATCTTTTGTTTTGCGGCTCATGCTGCTTCTTTTTTCAGCGGGCGTGGTTTTTTGCGGCTCATGCAGCTTTTCCTCTTCATTCAGCGAGCTTGGATGAGCCTGGTTTTTATTGTTTGTCGTAATCCCCGGCTTGAAAGCCGGGGTTATTCAAATTTAACTCTTTCGGAGTTTTGTTTTGCACCAGCCTTTTAGGCTGGTGATATGTTACAGAATTGATTCCAGGCTTTAGCCTCTAATTCTTAATCTGTAATCCATCTTTCCCATTCTCAAATTCATACAAATATTTTTTTCCATTTTGTGAAAAAGATATTGAAATTTTTCCTGATTTATCTGAAGTCATTTTTTTCGAACCGGCAATTTTTTGAGCTTCCTGAAGATTTGCAACCGGAAGAATCACAGTTGCAACAATTGTTTTTTCGGATTGCGATTTGATTACAGTATCAAAATAATCAATCCAGAAAAAATCCTTTGTAGCATTTACATACTGCATCGCGTGTTTCCCCTGTACAATATTAAAAGATTGCTCGACCACCGGAATTACAGCCATGTTCCCCTTTTCACCTTTAAGAAAAACAAAATCATTTTTCTTTTCAAAATTAACACCGGGATGAAACCTGACCTGTATTTCTGAACCCGGATTTGCACTTACCTCATCCAGGACAACTGTAATTTCAGGTTTTTCCAAAACAACATGTCTTTTCCACTCCTTCAACTCTTTGTTTGGATAAGCTTTTGTTGGGTTCATGCGCACATAATCGCGCTTTTCTGAAGTTTGAAAATCTTCCACTTTACCGCCAACTTCATAATCATAAGGCTGTTTCCGAAGTTTTCCGGGAATCTGTTTTTCGCCGTTCACAAAAACAACATTGTGTCCTTCACTTGATGCCTGCGGATAATCCCAACGTGCATCGTCGAAAAATTTTTCATCGTAACCGCCTTCTTTTCCTTTGTCCTGAATAAAATATTCGTTTTGCCAGTAAACAACAAAATGCCCGATATCGAGGTGACCGTGGTGTGGATCGTCATTCATTCCGGCTTTGCCGGCTACAACAACTTTTGCAGGGTCTTTAAAATCGCTGCGCATCACCCACCAGTCAATAGTGCGGAAATGTTTCGAACCGGATTTTGGCGCTTCCGGCTGAATATTTGGTTTTGGCCAGATGATATCAAAAATATCGTCGCCATCGCCCAGAAGTTCATTGCTGTACCATGCAGCTTCGGCATTTCCGGTTTCAGCAACAAGTTTATTTATTAAATGCGTACTTCCAATCAAACTGCCACCACCTGAATCTTCAAAGTTGAGAGATTTATTACCCGGCAATGAAATATACAATGGAAACGTGGCTGGATTATTTTTCAGCCGTTCGTTTTCAAAAAGATTGTATTTTCCTTTTGTAGCCCTTTTCAAAGCATCGGCAAAAAAGGTTGAAGTGTGCACACCGTAATTCCAGTAACCGCCGCCTTCCTGCCAGCCGCCATCAACGCCAAGTTCGCTGAACATGTTGTTTATCCGGTTGTACGATTCGGCAACAATATCAGTCAGTTGCGGATTTTCAGTTAAAAGTGCCAGCCCTGTCAAACCCACTCCCGAATTACAAACCCCGCACCAGTTACAACGGTAAGCAGTGGCCCACCAATGAAATTCGTAGTCGCCACGAACGCGGGTTACCACTTTTTCGAGCAAAGCCCCGCGGATTCTGTCGCGTTGCGCCTCATTCATTCCGTTGTACAACCAGTCGTAAACAGCAGCCATCATCCGTCCCGCATCGCCGTTATAATGGTCGAAATTGAAATTTACCTGGTCATCGGAAACATTCCAGGGCATAATGCGCGAGTAAATAATCGGAAATTCATGGGCACGCTGCGTCCAGGTTGTGAGTTCGCAAAAAGCATCGGCAAACTCAAAAGCTTTGTCGGCATATTTTTGATCACTGGTTAACTGGTACAAAAAAGCAAGGTAAAAAGCGTTGTTAATGTTTGTACTGTAATACTTTGCGTACACGCCGTTATTATCAGCATCTGACCAACCGGCGCGGGTGTTTTTACCCTGAACAGGAATATTATTATCGACAGGCATTGCAAGCCACATATTTGCCTGTGCTTTAAGCTTTTCAAAAATATTGTTGCAATCCGGTTGGGTTTTAATTCTTTCCAGGAGTGCGGGTTTGTCTTCTTCAGAAAAATACAAATAAGGGTGTTTAAGCTGGGAAATGTCAATTGCCTTGTCGATGTCGGATTTTGTGATCTGGGCGATTGTTGGAATTGTTGTTAAAAGTGTGATTAACAAAAGAAGGTGGTACAGTTTCATATTATTTTGATTTAGTTGTTTATTTCAATCGTGTTAAATTTTGCGGCTCATGCAACTTTTTATCTTTTTTTAGCTGGCGTGGATGAGCCTTTTATTTTTACTTTTTTCGTAATCCCCGGCTTGAAAGCCGGGGTTATTCACATTTAACTCCTTTGGAGTTTTGTTTTGCACCAGACTTTAGTCAGGTGATTGGTGCAGAATTGATTCCAGGCTTTAGCCATTAATTCCCTATTTTTTCATTTTCATTTGTACTTTAATCATCTTTTGTTTTGCGGCTCATGCAGCTTTTATCTTTTTTTAGTGGGCGTGGATGAACCTTATTTTTTTGTTTTTCGTAATCCCCGGCTTGAAAGCCGGGGTAATTCACATTTAACTCCTTTGGAGTTTTTATCACAATTTAATTGTTACACTCTGACCGGCGAAATTGCCATATGGCAAACCAATTGTAATTTCGCTAAAGTCATTTAATTCGCTCCAAACCGCGCTATAATTTTCGCTTTGCATTTGAATTTTTGTTGATATGGAAAAATTGACCGTTTTCAATTTCGTTGGACGAGAAATAGAATCGACCTAACTCCCGGTTCGGATCGGAAACAGAAATCTCAGTAATCTTTTCCCCATCCATTTTCAACATTATTATTCCCGGGTTATCGGAAACCAATGTCAAATTGTCTGAAATCTGAATGTGCCCGGCTTTATAAAAAACTACCTGGCAAATATTTAATGCTGTGTTTTTTACAGCCTGAATTTCGGGCGTATTCAATAAAATTACAACATTGTTTTTTGAAATGTTTTGTTCCATTTTTTCCACAGTAGTTGCCGGAATAACAATATATTCATATGAAGCGTCGGATGGCCTTTCGACATGGTTTAGCCATAGTTTAAAAACGTCCATTTTAACTTCGTCTTTTGGCGAATCGTTTTGTTTATTTATTTTCCACCATGAACCTGTTGTTTCCATGTTTCGAATATTTACCGAAGCAGGATTTGGAAATGCATACCCAATTCCATCCTGAAAAACCCAATCTACATTTTCGTATTCTTTTTCGCCCTTTGTAATTATCGTTTTTTTGTTTGTTGTAGAAACTGTTACGTCTGTTTTCAACAAACACTGGTTAAGTGTGGTTACAACCGGTAACTCACCTCTGGCTGAAATTCCGGCACCCAGACAACCATAATCGTCTTCGAAAAAGAACCAGGCTTTTCGGGCACAAAGCGGGTCGTGCCGACTTTGAAAATCGAATGCCGGAGCGCCATAAAAACCATCAGTAACAGCACGTACAAAATCTGTTAATCCTAATTTTTGAATTTATTCAGGAGCCGGCAAAGCAGGTTTTTGCATAATGGTTGTTCCGGGAATTTTCTGGTAATCAAAAACAGGAGCAATATCATAATATTCCACACCTGTCCTTGAAATATGGTTTGTGCCGTCTCCGCGGTGATGGTTTAACAAACCCTCGCTGTTGTATGGCACTTCCATGTTGTAATTGCGGATTGAATACATTCTCACCGAAGCAAACCAATCAGGCCGCTGGTATGAAAAATGCTCTGTATTCCAGTAAAATGTTGCGTGTGAAAGTGTTGGTTTTTTGTCTGTTTTAATTATATCCGCTATTTCCTGAATTTCCGGGTTCCTGTAATTTGTTGAGAGTATAAGGTTTTCAGCCATTTTAGCATTGTAAACGCGCAACGCACCTGCACGACTGATGCTGCGATTCTTCGCTCCAAAATCGGGATATTTACCGTAAACCGACATTTTGCAGATTCCATCGAGGAAATAGTCAACGAGCTGTTCCTTTTTTTCATCGGAAAAGGCAAATTGAGTACCGTAGGTATAAACAGCCCATTCCACAAAAGCATCGGCATAACCCGTTCCATAAGAAAGTGTGTTATTTACGCCATCAATCCGGTGATGAAAACTTTTGTCGAACTGAATTCCGCGACCTTCGTACTTTTTAGTACTCAGTCCGCTTTCCATTTTGAAATAACTGTAACCGTATTTAGCCCCAATCCAATCAACTGATTTTATTTCACCTTCAATCACTTTCAGCACTTCTGTAAATTGCGTGTAATCGCCAATAAACAGAAGATTTTTTGCTAAAATCCCTGCAATTTTTATGCGATCGCCACTGGGCCGGGCACCAGATGCATTCAGGTTGGCACGGCCAATTATTGGTTGTGCCTTTTCAACCAAATCTTTGGGAAGTTCATCTCCAACCATTAACATAACTGCCACCAAATTTCCAGGTGTCCCAATTTGGTTGGGGTGCCAGTTTTCACAAAAATAGTCGTGGTCAACCCAGTTTTTAAGTGCCAATTCGATTACACTTTTTACTTTTTTGTTTTTGTAATATTTTGATGATTTGGTTTTATAAGCACGTGCCAGAACAACCATATTTTGCAAATGAATCTCGTTTTCAAATCCCTCGCGCGAAACATCTGCATAATTTATATCTTGCCACGTACCGTCGTCTTTAAAAGTGTTTATTAATGACTCTATTTTAGCATCGTCAACCGGTGAATTCATTACAGATTCAACCACTCTTTTTTTTATGATTTCGATATCCGTTTGTGAATTCGCAGAAAGCGAAATGGTAAACGTTAACATTAAGAATAATACCAGTTTTAAGTTTTTCATTATCGTTATATTTTGTTTTAACACTATGTTTCAACAGTTTAACAAGAAATATCTGAAATAATCAATTTTCTGATAACCTAACTTTAATACCTCCTTTTTATCTTTCACAATCCAGGCAGGAATCTGAATTTCTATTCGTTTCAGATTTTCCATGGTTTTGTCGATTTCCATTGGTGGCGGGTCGAGTGAAATAATTGAAACTGAAATTCCTTCAGGTTCCAATATCGTCAATTTCAACTCTTTTCCATCCTGTTTTAAAACAGCCCCATTTTTTGTGGGCTGAACTTCTGCCTGTGTCATCAATCCCCAGGTTATTGTTTTTGTGGAATCGTTGATTTCGAAACTGTCTTCAATCAGGACAGACTGGTTGCTTTCCTTTACAAATCTTCTTGATAACGATTTCAGATTATTACCATACAAAGGCGTCATATCAATGGTAACTTCAGGCGTTCCGGAATCCTTAAAACCGGTGATGGTAGCCTGCCCGTTTACCAAAAACCGGGCATCATTTACGGTAATGGTGCTGTGGCCCTGGTTATTTTTGGTGAGAAGGGTCCAGCGTTCACCATACTGGGAATAGTCAGCCAATTTAAAGCCAATCCGGTTAAGTGGGTAGTATAACTGATTTCCAGGGTCGAGTACCCAACGAACATCATTGAGTTCAAACACAAAAGTTCCGGCATCCATATTGCCATGACTGATGCTGGCTTTTCCTCCTTTTACAGCAAGAAAATAATGGCTGGGGTCAGCGTTGTCACCACGAAAAACGGCAACCGGGTTAACGCCGTTGCCATGCCAGCTTATTGGCAATTCACTCACTTTCTGTTGTGAATATTCCGAAATCCAAACCAAACCTGGTCCTGCAAATCGTCCGGCTTCTACAGGTTTTTCAAAAAAGTCTTTGTCGAAATACAGTCCATCTCCGGTTTTTGCAGCAAACCAGGCCCGCAATACAGAGTCATCGCCATCTTTTTTGTCCCAGGAATCGGCGAAATTGAAAAAATAGCCTGATGGTGCGGACACATGCATAAAAAAATCAGCGCTTTCCATAAAACCCGGACTTTTGGAAATACCAAAATCGCTGCCCAAGGCAGTGGTAAGTGTATTCGCTGCAACAACGGCATAGCTTGTTCCAAATCCCCAATAGGTTGGCCCTTCGGGATAAATTCCATCGGGTCCATATTCTTTCAGCGAGTTGGGTAGTTTATCAAGGGCTCGTGCAATGGTTTTTGCCGCCAGTTCAGGTTCAATATCAGCTACGACCAACGAAGCAGCCACCATTCCACCGTGACAAACCGAATTCCAGTTGTTGGAACTGTTTATCCAGTACATGCGTTCGCCACCTTCGTTGTAACTGGGTTTTATTCCTTTTTCGACAAGCGACTTTTTAGCCAACTGAATTGTACTTTTTGGCAGAAATTCACCTGTCCAGTCGATGGCAAGGGCAACGGCAAACGACATTTCAGCCACATCGAGGAAATGCTGTGTATTCCAGTCTGCAAAATTGCACACTGCCAACAATTCTCTATCAATTCGTTTCAGAATTTCAGGTTTCTTTTCCAATCGGTACACAATGCACAAAACACCCATTCGTTCCACCATTTCGCGCGATACGGCCAGCATGCGGAATCCTTCCAGTTCATGCTTCATTAACGGTTTTTCGAGAATCGAATCAGCTTGTTTTTTCAGATAACCAAAATAATTCTGAACCAGAATATCTGATTTCAGTTTTAACTTGATTTCCTTTTCAATTGTCGGGGTAAGAATTAGTTTTGGAGATTTTTTAGAAAGATTTGCCTTCAGATAACCGGTTGTAATCGGGTTTTCAAGTTTTTGTGCGATAACGCTTAATGAATTCAGGGAAAAAGAAAAAATCAGGATAAACAGGTATTGGTTTAGCTTTTTCATATTTGTAATTTTAATCATCTTTTTATTGTGCGGTGCTATGCCGGTTATTCTTTAATAAGGTAAATAAGTTTTGTTTTCCTGTGTTGACCTTTCTACTAAGGTTGTGAACAAAAATAAGGTTTTTGAAAACAGAAAAACCTTATTTTCAATACATTAACCTTAGCAGAATAGCTATACATTTGATTTTTACCTTATTACTTATTTGTCATATATTTTTCATTAATGTTTATTTTAAAATCAATAAGCGCTCAGCATTTTAAACACTATTCGCCTGACAACCGAACTTTCAAATTCATTTTCCCGTTCTCAACTGTCCACGCCGGAATGCGGATTTCAATGCGTTTCAGGTTTTCGATGGTTTTGTCGAAATACAATGGTGGCGGGTCGAGTGAAATTACTGAAACCATGATTTCTGGATGTGAAAGATTTTCAAGTTTCAGGGTTTGCCCGTCCTGTCGTAAAACAGCGCCGCCTTTTACAAGCTGAACATCGGCCTGGGTAATCATTTGCCAGGTAATCCATTTTGTTTCTGCTGAAATTTCAATTTTATCTTCGATGAGTAATGAAGACTGACTATCTTTTACAAACCTGCGATGTGCACTTTTTAACTGTCCTTTAAATGCCGGTGTTAAATCTAGGATAGCTTCGGGTTGTACACACTCTTTGAAATCAATGATTTCGGCTTTGCCATCAACCACGTGTAGTTGGTTATTAACTGAAAGTGTGCTGTGCCCAAAATTATTTTTGGTGAGCAGTTTCCAGCGATCGCAATCCTGACAGCGCGCCCACAAATCGAATCCTGCGCGCTCGAGCAGACCATAACTTTGGTTGCCGGGGTCGATTGACCAGCGCACGCCATTCAATTCAAAAATAAACGAACCGCCATCCATGTTGCCGTGGTTTACTGTTCCGCGCCCACCTTTTCCGCCAAAATAAAATCCATTTGTGTTCTTTTCGCCACCGGTAAAAATAACCACTGGATTGGCGCCACCGCCTTTCCATGCAGTAGGAAGCGGAGTTGTCACCTTTTCTGAAAACTGAGCTGTCCAAACAAGTCCGGCGCCTGCCAGTCTCGAAAAGTTTTTATTTCTTCAGGCTGAGTCAAAAAGTATTCTTCATCCAGAAAAGTTTTGTTCCCTGTTTTGGCTGCAAACCAGCTCAATGTGAATGTTCCGTAACCTTCGGCCTCTTCGTTGCAGTCGGCGTAACTGTATAATTTGTTTGAAGGCGAAACAGTAAGCATCGCATAAACGGCACTTTCCTTAAAACCAGGATAGTTTGCCAGACCAAAATCGGTACCAAAAGCGCTTTCAAAAATAGCAGCAGTAACCACCGAAAACTGTGTTCCGTAACCCCAGTAAATCGGACCTTCGGGATAAGCGCCATCGGGAGCATATTCCCGCAGGGCGTTGTTCATGCCATCGATGGAGCGATGAATGGTTTTTGCAGCCAATTCAGGTTCCAGTTCAGCAACGGCAATCGAAGCTGCAATCATCCCGGCATTGCACACCTGGTTCCAGTTGTTTGTATTGTAAACCCACGAAGGTGTGCTTCCATCTGTGGGCCAGCTTGTTTTTATGCCTTTTTCAATTAGTGATTTTTTGCCAATTCCAATGGTAGATTTTGGCAGATCGCCGGCAGTCCAGTCAATTGCCAATGCAATTGCCAACGACATTTCTCCACATCGAGAAAATGTTTTGGGTTCCATGAGGGAAAATTGCAGGCTGCAATCACTTCATCGTTCAGCCGTTCCAGCATTTGTTTGTCTTTGTCGATAAGGTAAACCATTGCCAGCATGTTCACACGGAACAAAAAATCGCGTGAAATGCCCAACTGGTTTTTTTGCGAAGTTGGATTTTCAGGAATATCGAGCGTAATCAAATTCTTTTTCAATACTTCTTCAGCATTGTATTTTATGGCCTTGTAAATGTTTTGAACAATTGGATCGGACTTTAATTTTTCCTTTAGATTTTTTTCTATCTCCTTATTCAAAACCAATCGCGGTGACTGTTTTTGCAGGTTCCTTTTGAGCCAGGAAACTGTGATTGGATTTTGAAGTTTGTATTCGGAATTTTCCTGACTTTGCAGATAGTTAGTTAGACATAAAACGACAATCAATGTCAAAATGATTGTTCGGGTAAAATTCCTTTTTAGTAAATTCATTTTAATCATTTTATCAGTTTGCGGCTCATGCAAGTATAGCTCTTTTTTTAAGCGGGCTTGAATGAGCCTTGTTTTCTTTCATTTTTTCGATCCCCGGCTTAAAAGCCGGGGTTAATCAAATTTAACTCTTTCAGAGTTTTTCCAGACATCTGACAGTTTTTTTCAATCAACAGTTTATAAAAAATGGTTTTAAACCTGGATTAGTTAAATCACAATTCAATTACCTGATAATCTAATCTTAACATTTGTTTTACCACCCTGAATTGTTTAGGCCGGAATACGGATTTCAATGCGTTTTAAGCCTTCCATCTACCTGTCAAGTTTTAATGGGGCAGGATAAAGTGAAACCACCGACAATTGCAACTCAGGATGTGAAAGGTTTTCAAGTTTCAGCGTTCTGCCGTCCTGTTTCAAAATTGCACCACCTTTAACGATTTCAACATCAGCAGTTGTCATCATTTGCCAGGTAATCAATTTTGTATTTTCGTTTGTTTCGAAATTATCTTCAATCACGATGGAAGTTGGGCTGTCCTTTAAAAATTTCCGCTTTGCACTTTTTATTTTATCGCGATAAACTGCTGTTAAATCGAAGGTTGCTTCCGGACTGTTTCCATCCTTAAAATTGAGGAGCGGAGCAAAACCGTTATTGAAAAACAAAGAATCGTTTACAGTTACCGTGCTGTGACCGTAATTGTTTTTAGTGAGTAAAGTCCAGCGTTGACAAGACTGGCAACTTCCCCATAAATCAAAACCTGTTTTTTCAAGATCGTGATATCCCTGGTTTCCGGGATCGATACTCCAGCGCACACCATTTAATTCGAAAATAAACGAACCGGCATCCATATTTCCATGGCTTGTTGTGGCACGTCCACCTTTTCCGCCGAAATAGTAACTGTGCGGGTCGTTTTCATCACCTTTAAAAACTACAATCGGATTTGAACCATCTCCTTTCCAGACAGTTGGCATTTTTACATCGGCTTTTTCTTCAAATTGTGAAACCCAAACCAATCCGGCGCCTGCCAATCTCGAAAGTTCATCGTCGTTATTTGCAGGACTTAAAAAGCGTTCTTTTTCGAAGAATTCTTTGTTCCCGGTTTTTGTGGCAAACCAGGCGAGAATTACATCACCGCTTTCGCTGCGTTTGTCGCCACAATCGGCAAAATTAAAGTACCAGCCCGATGGCGTATTCATTAAATACCTGTACACCGCGCTCTTTTAAATGCGGGGTAGTCTGCTATTCCAAAATCGGTTCCGAAAGCGCTTTCAAGCATAGCTGAAGTTACAACCGAAAAACTTGTTCCGTAACCCCAATACGTTGAACCTTCGGGATAAACGCCGTCGGGACTGTATTGTATTAAAGCTGAAGTCATTCCATCCAAAGCGCGGCTGATTGTTTTAGCAGCCAGTTCCGGATCTTTTTCGGCAATGGCGATGGATGCGGCAATCATTCCACCGTTACAAACCTGGTTCCAGTTGTTATGGCCGAAAGCCCATCCGGGTTGACTACCGTTTTCGGGCCAGCTGGGTTTAATGCCTTTTTCGATTAAAGCAGTTTTTGCCAGTTCAATTGTTGATTTTGGAAGTTTGCCGGCTGTCCAGTCGAGTGCAAAAGCCACTGCCATCGACATTTCGGCAACATCGAGGTAATGCGATGGATTCCAGTCGGAGAAATTACAAACCGCGAGAACTTCATCGTTTATGCGGGCCAGAATTTTTGGGTCTTTTTCAATCCTGTAAACCATCCCCAAAATGTTTATCCGGTAAAGCATTTCGCGTGAAACGCCCAACAAACGACGGCCTTCCAATTTTCGTTCGAGCAGTGGTTCTTTTTGAATTTCAACCGAATTTGCCAGAATGACTTTGTACAGATTTTGAGTAACCGCATCAGTTTGTAGTTTCTTTTTCAATCCCTTTTCAATGGTTGAATTGAGAACTAATCTTGGCTGAGATTTTAAAAGATTCTTTTTCAGGTATTGCACTGAAATTGGGTTTTCGAGCTTTGGGATTTCGTTTTCCTGAGCTTTTGCCGGAAACAGAATTACCAAACAAAGCAGACTGATGATTAAACTAATTTTTGTTTTCATTTTAGATGGATTTAGATTTTTTACAACGAATATTCTATTACTTTTTTTACATTATCTTCATTTATTTCAAGTTGAAGTTTTGATGAACCAGGTTCTTTATTTTCAATGACTTCAACATTAATGTTGGGTTGTTTGCCCTGGTATGGAACCACAATTGTTACAAACCTTACATTGGCATTTTCTTTTTCTTTCTTTATACGAAAACTAAAAGCCGGGCGCGGTTCTCTCTTTGTATATTCAAATGAAACCTGTCCTTTTTCCTCAATCAATTCCAATCCTTTTTGCTTTTGGGTTTGAACAAAAACATTCCAATCTTCCGAAAAATTTGAATGAACGGAAAACGAATCTTTGTTAAAAATGGCGTCACCAACTGCCAACTGAAAATGAATATCTATGTCGCCAGTGTCAGTTCCTTTGGCTTCATCAACAATTACAAAATATCTT
Organism: Draconibacterium sp.; assembly: GCA_016705335.1. GTDB lineage: Bacteria > Bacteroidota > Bacteroidia > Bacteroidales > Prolixibacteraceae > Draconibacterium. The sequence goes on from JADIYN010000029.1 coordinate 67,611, forward strand.
TTATCGACAAAAAACACCGAACGACGATGCGCCAGGTTTTTATAGCTTTGGTTTTCAACAACCAGTAAATCCAGATTTTCACCGGGTTGCCAGAGTAGTAATTTTGGTGCGTACACAAGATTTTCGCCATTTAAAGTAAGCGTTTGATGTACTTTTGTCTGGCGGAACCATGCCCGGTTTTCAGGATCGCCACTATAAATATAACTGCCGGCATCGGGCATTAAATTGCGGCCGCCTGCATACAATTCAAAAGTTCCATTGTCGGGCTGGCAGTGTCCGCCGCCATCGGGACCACATTTTAAAACCAGAGAAATGACATTTTTATCCCAGGCACTTTTCATGGAATACAATCCACTTTGTATAATGCAAATGCTGTTGAGTCGGGTTTTTTCCCTTTCTTTCCATCAGTTGCAAGAAACAGAAAATCTTCTCTATTGAATTTTTCGGACCATTCCAAAAACCTATCGGAATACTGCCCCGGCAAACCTTTCCATGAATCGCCAAACTGGGCGTTTGTTCCATCGGGATGACACAATTTCATTGGCACCTCGCACATCTTCTCAATTGTTTCGAGATATGATTTGGGAAATGAATTTTCCATGTTATTCATTTTCGCCATTTCGTAAGTTCTCAAAAACCAGTTGATACAACCAATGTGATATCCCATCGCAAGTTCACGTTGTTGCCCATCAGGATAAACCTGAAGATTTATTTCATTGTTTAAGCGCCTGAAAGCTTCGTTCCTCCATTGCTCGGCATCCTTGAATTCAGGAAAAGTAATTGCAATAAAAGCCATTCCTTCGGCTTCCATTAATCCCCAGTTACTGCGGGTTGTATATTTTGTCATTAGAAAATCAGCGTGATTGAACATGCTGTTTAAAAATGCGACAAGAACTTCAGAGTTAAAATGAGGTGAGTTTACGAACTGGCAGAAAAGTGATGTCCAGCTGTAACCCCTAATTCCTGCCTCGATGGAACGCCATGCAAATTTATGATTTTCGTCGTTTGGATTTTTTTGGGTCCAATCAATGATTTGTTTGCACCATTCTTCTGCATACTTTTCTTCGTTGGTTTGAGTGTAAATTTTTCCCATTGCATTCCAGAAATACATTCGGTTGAGTTGCCAAACCCACTCGTTATCAGGCACGGGACGAAAACTCCAGTCGATTTCCTTTCCGCAAAATTGCGACGGATAAGCAGGTTGACCAACAAAAATATGCTCCAATGCGTCGTTGGCCCACTTTAAATCTTTTTCGGTTATAGTTTCTTTTTCGGTTTGCTGATTGGCAGGGTGTTTAATAGTTGTGCGGGTTTTGAAGTAGTTAAGTAGTTCTTTGGCTGCGACTTCCGGATTGTTTTGCGATTGTTTTACACTTACAAGTCCAGCTGAATTCAAATCAATTTTGGACAATAGTTTTTCTATTTCAGAGGTTTTGTTTGTTTGCTGTGCAACTCCATTTTCATTTATAAAAAATGAAAGTATAACAAGCAAAAAAAATGTTTTTCCGGCTATAAGTTTCATTATTAAGTTGGAGTTGGTTTTCATTATTAATTCAAATAGAGTCAATCAGGATGATTGGTTTAGTCATATAATAATTGTTCTTGCTCCGTTTTCATTTGATAAAGGTTTAACTTTATCCACAACGCAAGCATAAAGAGAAAACAAAGCCGTAATTAACTGAATAATTACGGCTTTGAAATTGGTTCAAAAACGATATTTATTCATTATCGTTTTTTCAAATGAACTTAATTTCCCCATCCCGGATTCTGACCTAAAGCTGGGTTTTGTGAAATTGAATTAATTGGTATAGGCCACAAATAGTGTTTAGCCTCATCAAACTTAGGATTGGCATAATCAGTACCTTGATACACATCGAGGTATGGCACTCCATCCAAAGTAGCTGTTTTGATTGTAGCTTTCTTATCTGGGTCAAACCTGCTTTGATTAGCTGCATCCCAACGCATTCCGTATGATTTAACTTCCAGTTTTTTACCCAGTTTCCAACGTCTCAGGTCATCATAACGAAAACCTTCCATAAAGAGTTCAATACGACGTTCACGGCGAATTTCAACAATATTTGATGAAACACCCCAGCTTGCATAACGTGGATCCATTTGAGGGTTCAGCATCAAACTTGGCATTCCAACACGTGCACGCAATTTATTTACCGTCATATCCAAATCGGCCTGGGTTAAAGTTCCCAATTCTGCTACTGCTTCGGCATAATTCAGCATAGCCTCGGCTAAACGAAGTGTTATGGCAGGAGAAGTTGAAACATTATAAGCTGCTGATGCTGCAACATTTTCATATACCTTAATGATATGATAACCGGTTGTTGAATTTCTACCACCAACCTGACCTCTGATTCTCGGATAAGTGTAGGTATTATAGGGATGATTCCCATAGGTGTAATAAGGTTGATCTTCCGGGTGAAGAATGGTCTGTCTTAAACGCGGATCACGATTTTCAAAAATGTTTTCAAAAACTTCATCACCCTTATAAAGTGGAGAAAGTGAAATTGGGAGACCGTCAGTGCAAAGATAATCTTCAACTGCATCTTTTGTTGCTCCGCCTACATATCCGGCATGATAACTTTGGAAATGATTTGTTTCAACGCCCGTTGCATATTTACGCCAGTATATTACTTCGGGGTTGCCAGAGAGATCTAATGCACGATGTGTAAAATTATAGGCATGAGCCAAATCTGAACTTGTGTATAATTTATAAGGGCCAGTTTCTATGAGTAACTTTGCAGCGCTGGCTGCTTCGGTGAGCCATTTATTAGCATCGGCAACTCCATGATATTTACGCCATGTACCTTCGAAAAGACAAACCCTTGATTTTACAGCTAATGCAACCCACTTGTTGAAGCGACCGGGATCTCCTTCTACTTTCTGAGCTGATGGTAAATTATCGCAGGCAAAATTCAAATCCAGCAATACTTTTTCCATAACATCTGCACGTGGAGTTCTTGGAGAATCTAATTCCGGTGAATCGATTTGCAATTCATGATCCACCCATGTTACATCACCAAATTTCTGAACTTTATCGGCATAAAACCAACCACGGAACAAACGGGCTTCGCCAATATATTTATTACGGACCGCATCTGTAACTTGAGCTTTTGCATAATTATCCATCCCAACATTTATAGCGCGTAAAAAATTCCAGCCGCGCCAGCCAAAATCCTGTGCATCATTTGGAACCTGGTGAATACCAGCCCTTACAGTTGCAAATCTAAGACCACGTGGTTCGATTGGCGCTGTATTGTCAGAATAACCGTCAAGATATTCATAACCTGCCCACTGGCTGTCGAAACCATTGTGGTGGCCCATCATAATGGTAACATTAATATCATCTTTAGCCATATTGTACAACCCGTTATTATACACTTTCAGGTCGTTTTCGGTATTCCAGAAAGTTTCATTGATAATTGCATCCAATGGTTGCCTTTCCAGGAATTCATCGTTGCAACTTACCATTAAGAGGGTTGCAAAAACTATAAAACTGATTTTTAAAATATTCTTTTTCATTGTATTTCCATTTTAATTGATTAGAATGATACTTTCACACCCAACGAAAATGTACGCTGGAAATAATATTCCTGGGTCAAATCGTTACGTTCCAAACCTGTATTGTTGTTATATTCAACTTCAGGATCGAGCGGTTTATGCATTTTTGTAGCCTCCCAAAGGTTCTGACCTGCAAAGTAAACAGATGCACTACTCAAACCAATTTTACTAATCCAACCAGTAGGCAGATTGTAGTTTAATGTCAGGTTTTTAAGCCTGATATAAGCGCCGTTTTGTACATAACGTGATTGTGGATGAATATTCTTTTTTGTATTTGTACCAATTGTTGGCGCTGCAAAATATGCATCGCGATTGTCTTCGCTCCACGATTCCGTAATATAGTAATTCTCTACATGACCGGCATTGTATGGATAAAATGCCTTCCAGTTTCCATTTTCAGGAAGATAATCACGGAACAAACCCTGGAAGAAAACGTTCAGTGTCCAGTTTTTATAACTTAAATCAGGGTTGATACCATAAGAAAAATGTGGATTGCTGTATCCAATAATCTGGCGATCGCCCGGATCGGCAAGTGTATTACTTCCCGGGTTAATTTTTTTATCACCATTCAAATCTTTATACATGATATCACCTGCACGCCAGTTGGCTCCCAAATTTGCCTGATCAGCGTGTGCGGCAACCTCGCTGTCTTCCTGGAAAATTCCTTCCGTAACATATCCCCAGATTTCACCAAGAACCTGCCCTTCGTAAAATTCGTTTAATGAACCGGTTGGGTTATTGTATTTCGTAATTTTTGCTTCATTGTCTGATAAAGCCAGGTTAATACCATATCTCCAATCTTTTCCAATAACATCATGCCAGGTTGCAGAAAGTTCCCATCCAGTTGTGCGAAGGTCAGCTGCGTTTGCCTGCGGAGCAGTTGTCCCAAGCAGTTCAGGCAATGTTACATTTGTAAGCATATCCTTTGTATCCCTTGTGAAGGCATCAAAAGAAAAATCGAGTCTTTGATTCAATGTTGTAATATCAAGCCCAATATTTTTTGACACAACAGTTTCCCAGGTCAAACTTGGACTAACCAAACCGGCTTCAGCAACATAAGTTGTTTTGTTTGAACCTGTCATGATGTAGTTTTACTGGCCAATTCCCATTGTTGCAATATATGGATAATAACTGTTTAACTGCTGGTTACCAAGTTCGCCATACGAAGCACGTAGTTTTAGGTTGTCGAGCCAGCTGCTTGTTCCAGCCATAAAGCTTTCGTTTGAAATCCTCCAGCCCAATGAAACCGATGGAAAAAATCCAAAACGGCTATCGGTTGGGAAACGCGATGTTCCATCATAACGACCATTGGCTTCAAGCAAGTATTTATCCTTGTAGGAATAATTTAAACGGTAAAAAACTCCACGCAATGAAATATCATTCATAATTGGTTTTGTTGAGTCATCAAAACCCGAAGTGTTCTGCGGACCAACTGTAGCAATAATATTGGTAACCAGCGGTGTAATCAATTGTCTTGCCTGAGCAGAAACCCTTGAATTCATTCCCCATTCCTGGTTAAAACCAACCATTGCTTTTATATAATGATCCGGAAACTGATCAACAGTATATTCCGCATAGGTATTGAATGCATAATATTGTGAACGGTTAACCAGATTAAGAATATAATCGTCGCCACTTAAGCCATTGTTTACAGGATTGGCCTCCTTCAGATTTTGAGTAAACAGTACATTAACTTTTGAAGCGACATCCTGACTTTCACGCCAGTAGGTACGGTATGAGAAATCACCTTTGATTAATAAACCTTTTAAAGGAGTTAAGTTAACACCTTGTGTAAACCAGGTGTCATTTGTAGTAAATGTTTCACGTCCGCCCTGTTCAAGGTACGGAAGAAAACTAACTGCTCCGTAGCCCATACCAATATACTGTGCAAACTGATCGTGGTCGCCAGGTTCAAGATAATATGGTAAATCGGGGAAATAAAGAGGTTCAATTGGTTTTTTACGGGCCGAAGTATTAATATTTACGTCCCAGTTATAAAAGTGGGGTTTATCACTTACCTGTGAATTGAAAATAATTTTTTCCTCTAAAGTCAACCAGTTGTTGATTTTAAAATCGGCTTTCATTAAAACATTGAATCTTTCGTATTTTTCATTTTTATCCTTATTTTTCAGATAACCATCTTTAGTTAGATAGCCCAAGGAAACATAATAGTTAGCTTTTTCTGAAGAACCTGAAATGTTCATATCGTATTTTTGCTGCGGTGCAAATTCGGTAATCAATTCATTCTGATAGTTGTTAAAACCATAGAATCGTAGTTCACCATTATACACTCCCCATGCATTTTCATCTGTTGGATTTTCGCTCCATTTTTTTGTTCCATCCACATAATCCTGGTCGTATGGATTTGTACCACTGGTCCTGAAATTGGCTTTATTCCACTCGGTCACAAATGTGTATGGATCTGTTACAGCATCAATCAGAAAAATAGGTTTCGAAATTGATTGTTCAGTACTAAAAGTAACATTTACTTTTCCGGTTTTACCTTTTTTAGTTTCAACAAAAATAACTCCGAATGCAGCCCTTGCACCATAAACAGCGCCTGCTGCGGCATCTTTCAAAACTGTAACACTGGCAATATCTCCCGGATTCAGCCTTTCCAAATCCATTGGTACACCATCAACCAAAATCAACGGACTACCACCATTAATTGACTCAAACCCACGAACGTTAAAGTTTGCTGAAGAAGTTGGGTCACCATTCTGGAAAGTAATGTTAAGGTTGGGAATTACACCCTGTAAACCCTGTCCGGCTGAAACAATTGGGCGGTTATCCAATCTTTCGGAGGTTGCCATGCCAACTGCACCGGTAAGGTTTGCTTTCTTTTGCGTACCGTAACCTATGGCGACAACTTCATCCAATCCAATAGATGATGGAACAAGTGTTACATTGAAAGTCGTCTGATTTCCTACTGTAATTTCCTGAGGTTCAAAACCCACAAAAGAAAACAGCAACACTGTTTCTGAACTCACACCGGACAATGAGAAATCCCCATCAATTCCAGTTGCTACTCCCGTGGTTGTACCCTTCATAACTACCGAAACACCAGGCAGTGGGACTCCCCCATCGTCTTTAACTATTCCCGTTACCGTTTTTTGGGCATAAGCTCCCAAACTCACAGCAACGAAAAAGAAACACATCATAAAAAAGCGGGTTGCTCTTTTAATTCCATTTTTGTTTTTCATAAAAAAATAGTTTTAGGTAAATAATTAATAATAAATGTTTAGTAAAATGTTGTATAGTTGGTTTAAGTATTTTTCATCTATTCATTTTTTTCCATATTTTTCTTTTTAATGATTGATTCCAAAAAGTAATAATCAGCATAAACCAAGGGGACATCTATTTCTGATCCACCGGGCAAATGCCCTGTTGAATGTTTCAATAAAAAACCTTGTTTTTCTTGGACAGTTGCCAGAAATTCGGGCGAAGACAAAGTATCGAATAACCGACCTGCAACTTCTTTATACTCATTTCCATTGTTTGAATAGGTACTTAATTCGTAAAGGGCAGAGACAATAATTGCTGCCGCTGAAGCATCATATGGTTCATTTGGGATATTTGGCGCGTTAAAATCCCAGTATGGAATTTGTCCTTCTTTTATCCCTTTTTGATTTAAAATAAATTCGGCTATTTTTTCGGCCTGAACCAAAAATTCCTCCATTCCGGTTTCGCGGTACATCATTGTAAAACCATAAAGTCCCCATGCCTGCCCTCGTGCCCAGGCACTTTCATCTGAATATCCCTGGTGTGTATTCCGGTTTTCGACTTCGCCTGTTTCAGGGTTATAGTCAATTACGTGGTATGACGAATTATCATCACGGAAATGGTTTTTTGAAGTAGTTTGTGCATGTGAAATGGCAATTTGCCTAAGTGTGTCATTTCCTGTTTCTTTTGCTGCCCACATCAACATTTCGAGGTTCATCATATTATCGATAATCACCGGAAAGTCCCATTTGTCGGCATTGTGATCCCATGAACGGATGCAGCCAACATTTGGATTGAACCTCGTTGCCAAAGTTTTTGCTGATTGAATGACAACATTTTTATAAGTTTCGTTTCCGGTAAACTGATATGCTTTTCCAAAACTGTTGAACATTTTGAAACCTAGATCGTGAGTGCCGCCATCCCATTGTTCCTGCTCAAGTGGTAATGTATATTCAATTGCTCTTTCTTTCCATTTTTCATCACCAGTCAAATCGTAAACCATCCATAAATTACCGGCAAAAAAACCACTGGTCCAGTCGCGGGCACGAACCAGTTTTAATTTATCATTTTCCGTTGTACGCGGAGCAACTAAAACACTGTCTTTAAACTGATCAGCAAGTTGAACTGCATACTCCATTTGTTGAGAAACGAGAGAAATAATATCGGGCTTTGTTTCCTGTTTATTTTGATTGGAACAACCAAAACTTAATAGTGCAATTACAATAACAATAAGTCTAAGCATAAATACATTAGTTTTATTTGTTTTCGAAAACCCCCGATTAAACGTTTTCTGTAACTCAGGTACAGAATTCAGTTCATATTTTAAAACAGGATATTAAAAAGTGATAGCGAATAAAATTTACTTAAAATACAATCACCTATTTACCAGCTTCTTATCCCATTCCCAAAACAGAAGCAATCGATTGCATGAAAATAGATAAAAAATGATATATATCAAACTTTTATAGTTAAATATCAAATTTTTTATTTTTCCTGTTTAAAACTAATTGGAACTAAAAAGTTTCAATTTGAAATGTAAATTGCTAATTTTCTGCGAATTGAAAAAAAAAGGAAGAAATCCTCCCGACTAAGTTTTTTATATTTTTTTTTCTTATTAAACGCTGTCAGGTCGGTTGGACGCTGACAGATTCTCAACCCAAATATTCTTTCACAACCTCTTCGCCACGTGCAACCCGGAGAGCATTCATGGCTAGGGACTCCAATTCATCTTCACCAGGATAAGTATAAACCGGTGCGATAAAACCAGCGCTTTTATTAATGTACTCTTCCAGGTTTTTGTTATAGGCAAGTCCACCGGTCAACAAAATAGCGTCAACCTTTCCTTTAAGCGCAGTGGCCATTTCGCCAATTATTTTTGCAGTTTGGTAAAAAAGTGCTTCCTGAATGAAAGCTGCATTATCATCGCCTGTTTTAGCCCGGTCTTCTATTTCTTTGGCGTTGTTGGTGCCGAGGTAACTTACATAACCGCCCTCTCCCAAAACCATTCTGTCTATTTCAGCTTTCGAATATTTCCCGCTGAAACAAATATCTATTAATTGTGCCGCAGGCAAAGTTCCGGAGCGTTCGGGACTAAAAGGGCCTTCACCGTTCAAGGCATTGTTTACGTCAATCACCCGTCCATTTTTGTGCGCACCTACTGAAATTCCGCCACCCAGATGAGCAACAATCAAGCGCATTTCATCGTATTTTTTGCCCATAATTCCTGCATGTTTCCGGGCCGTTGCTTTTTGATTAAGTGCATGAAAAATAGAAAGGCGTGTAAAATGTTTATTGCCGGAAATACGTGCAATTTCTTCAAGTTCGTCGGTTACAACCGGATCGGCAATAAAAGCCCGGGCATTTGGTATTTGCAACGAAATGAAATCGGCCAGCAAAGGGCCGAGATTACTGGCATGTTGTCCCAACACCCCTTCCCGAACATGTTTCAACATTAAATGATTTACACGATAAACTCCAGACTCAACCGGATATGTCAACCCTCCCCTGCCGATAATATATTTTATTGAATCGACTTCGATACCTTCATCAACAAGGGCATCAATGATTAATCCTTTCCTGAAATCGAACTGGTCGATAATATTTTCATAGAGGATCAAATCATCGAGTGAATGACGGATTGTTTTTTTCAATACACATTTTTCGTCGAAATAAACGGCAAATTTTGTTGAGGTTGAACCGGGATTTATGGCCAGAATTTTATGCATTGTTCAACTTAGCAAAGAAGCAAGTGCAATTGAGTTTAATTTTGTTTTTTCGCTGTCGCCGCGTGATGAAACCACCATCGGAACTTTTGCACCGGCAATTATCCCTGACATTTCGGCATTACACAATTTAGAGTTGGTTTTGTAAAATACGTTAGCTGCATCAATATTTGGGAAAAGCAAACAATCGGCATCACCTGCAACAGGAGAAGTAAAGCCTTTAATTTCGGCCGAATCGCGATCAAGCGCCACATCCAAAGCCATCGGACCATCAACCATTCCGCCTTCAATTTGGCCGTGTTCTGCCATTTTTGCAATTGTTGCCCCGTCCATACAACTTTGTATTGAAATGATAATCTGCTCAGTTGGCGCAATTACAGCCACTTTTGGATTTTCAATTCCCAATCGTTTTGCTGCCTGAATCAGGTTTTCAGTCATTAAAATTTTCTGCTTTAAATCAGGATAAGGAATCACCCCTGCATCGCTGAAAATCAAAAGTTTATGGTAGTTTGGATTGTCCATTACCGAAATATGACTTAGAGTTCCATTGTTTGGAACTAACTCAAATTCCTTTTTTAACAGCACACGCATAAATTTATCTGTGGTAAGCAAGCCTTTCATTATTAAATCAGCTTCGCCGGCATTTACCAGTTCAATGGCTTTTTCGGCTGCTTCTTTTGGTGATGCGGCATCAACAATCCGGTATTTCGAGGCATCAATATTCAAACCTTTTAAAACATCCAAAACCTGCTGTTTGTTTCCTGTTAAAATTGGGGTAACAAAACCCATTTCAACTGCCTGATTAAGAGCTTCAATTGTATGCTCGTCAACGCCGTTCACAACCACCAACCGTTTTTCGGGTTGTTTTTGGGCAGCTTCCAGCAAATCGGTAAAGTTTTTTATGTTCATCGCTTTTTTTGCCGAAGTTAAAGTAAACTGTTTATTCAATCCACAACATTTGTCAGATAATTTTTATGTTGTAAACCATTCAATAAAATTTTGAATTTTCAGATATAAAAAAATAAAGTATTTCACGTTCCGGAATCAAAGTATAATAAGAAGTGGACTTCGAATTTGTAAGAGAAACCCGGGTTTAATCAAGTAACAAACTCATCCTCCTTAAAACTTCGTTTGCAGTGTTGTACAATGCATCTTCTGCCAATTTATTTTCAGAATTCCCAATATGAATTTCCAATAATACATTCCATCGACTTACAAAAACTGCATCGGCAGGCATTTCTGAGTACCACCAAAGTCCGGGCAAAGCAGTTGAGTTGCCCTGATTGATAACTGATGCTACAGTATTCCGTCTTAATTCCATTGCATCAACTGCCTCTTCTTTTGATTTAAAAAAGGACAGTAAAATAAGTTGTCCACTATTATTAAATATACTTTCATTAGCCAAATAACCCAGATAATTATCAAAGTAAGAGTGCTGGTCATTAGATATTTCCAGGCTCGAACCTTCTTTCCAAAAACCCTTAATATCTTCTAATTTCAGCTTGTCGATACTTTTCAAATTAAATATGGAACCCCTGCCTAAATAAGGACTTTTCTCATCCTTTATCCATTTCCCATTCAAATCGGTACTGATTACAAACCTGTAATATTGATTATCCAGCAATCCCACACAATGTATGGCATATTCGTTTTTATAAGAAAGTATCTCAAATGCATCTTCATCCATCATGTTTAAATCCCAACGGACTTTACAGGTCTTCTGAATTTCAAGGTAAACAAGCGAATCTACATAAGTAATACGCGGAAATTCAAAACCTGTCAATTCTTCTTCGGGCTCTGGTATCTCATCTTTTTCGCAAGCGGTAAAAACGAGAAGTGTAATCGTGAATAAGAAAAATACGCCCGATTTTAATATGTTTGATTTCATTTTACGAATATATTTAAATGCATTTAAATTAGCACACTTTACTGTCTAAATGAACAATTTAGGTTCGCCAATATGTCCTGACTACACCAAATTGATTTTATTACGACTCCTTATCGTTATGTTCTTGCTGAAAACAATTAAGGAAGTTATGATGAAAAATAAAATCGGCCTCAAGACAACGATTTTTAGTTTCTTTATTAAAATTGATGAGTGGTTTTTAGTTTATGATAAACTTCTTTAAATATGAAAAAAATTTCAAAAATCTATCATGCTCTAACCTGTTTTTTTGAAGAAAAATATAGTGTTGTACAATATGTTATAAAATTGCAGGAAAAAGTTTTTTTATATTAAATTCAAACCCTGTTAATTTATTGTACTGGAATTAAAAAAATAAAAACCATCTTGTTGTACAAAAATTTACTATACCACTCCACCCCACTTCCCGATGAAAAATCCGGAGCGAAATTAAATACTAACAACTTCAATCGATATTCAACGGCTAAAAAACGGTCGAACGGAGTTTTTTAATTTTATTATTTCGGAAAGCTTTTTCAACAAAACAAGACCGACTTTGTCTTTATAAATGAATCATTAACTAAAACAGATTGTGATATGGTAAATAAAATTACAAGCCTGGCTGAATATTTTCAGAAATATCAGGAAAGTGTAGCGAACCCCGAAGGATTTTGGGGCAACATTGCAGAAAGTCATTACTGGCGTAAAAAATGGGATCGTGTGCTCGATTACAAATTCGAGGGAAAAAATGCACCCGACATAAACTGGTTTGTTAATGGCAAACTGAATATTACGGAAAATATTTTCGAACGTAATATGTTTATGCGAAAAGATCAGGTTGCCATTATCTGGGAACCCAACGACCCAAAAGAAGCAGAAATAAAACTTACTTACGGCGAACTTTTCGAAAAAGTAAAACAATTTGCCAACGGGCTTTTAAAATTGGGTGTTAAACGTGGCGACAGGGTTGCTATTTACTTACCAATGGTTCCCGAACTTGCTGTTGCAATGCTTGCATGTGCAAGAATCGGGGCAATCCATTCAATCGTTTTTGCTGGTTTCTCGGCAACTGCTCTAGCCGATCGTGTTAACGATGCTACTTCAAATGTTATCATCACATCCGATGGCGGTTTCCGTGGCACAAAAAGCATCCCGCTAAAAGTTATTGTTGACGAAGCTGTTGAAAAATGCCCAACCGTAAAAAATGTAATCGTTTTGAACCGAACCGGTGAAGAAATAAATTTTGTGAAAGGCCGTGATATTTGGTGGAGCGATGTAATTAAAGGAGTTTCAACTGAAAACACTGCAGCAGAAATGGATGCTGAAGACATACTTTTCATCCTTTATACATCGGGTTCAACAGGAAAGCCCAAAGGTGTTGTGCATACAACAGGAGGTTATATGGTTTTGCTGAATATACTTTTAAAAATGTTTTTCAATACAGCGATGGTGATACTTACTGGTGTACCGCTGATATTGGCTGGGTGACCGGTCACTCTTATATTGTGTACGGGCCACTGCTGACAGGTGCCACCACAATTATGTTTGAAGGTGTGCCAACCTGGCCCGATGCTGGAAGATTCTGGGATGTAGTTGACAAATATAAAGTTACCCACTTTTATACTGCCCCAACTGCAATTCGTGCGCTTGTAGCTCAGGGAAACCAGTGGGTTACAAAACACGATTTAACTTCGTTAAAAGTACTTGGAACAGTTGGCGAACCAATAAATGAAGAAGCCTGGCGCTGGTATCACGACTTGATTGGAAAAGGAAAATGCCCGATTGTAGATACATGGTGGCAAACTGAAACCGGAGGAATAATGATTACTCCGCTGGCCGGAATCACACCTACAAAACCTTCGCTGGCAACGCTGCCCTTGCCAGGTATTCAGCCAATTTTAGTTGATCCTGAAGGAAAAGAATTAAAAGGAAATGCTGTGGAGGGGATACTTTGCATAAAATTCCCCTGGCCAGGAATGTTACGAACAACTTATGGCGATCATCAGCGCTGTTTTCAAACCTATTTTTCGGCTTTCCCGGGTTTGTATTTAACAGGTGACGGTGCAAAACGTGACGAAGAAGGTTACTACCGGATTATTGGACGCATTGATGACGTTATTAACGTTTCAGGTCACCGAATTGGAACCGCAGAGGTTGAAGATGCGATCAACCAGCACCCTAAAGTAATTGAGTCGGCTGTGGTTGGATATCCTCACGAAATAAAAGGTTCCGGAATTTACGCGTATGTAATTTGCGAGGACCTTTCGGATAACGAAATGAATACCATTGAACATGAGATCAGGGAAACAGTGAATAAATTTATCGGTGCAATTGCAAAACCCGATAAAATTCAAATTGTTCACGGATTGCCAAAAACAAGATCGGGCAAAATCATGCGCCGTATCCTGCGTAAAATCGGGGAAGGCGATGCCACAAACCTGGGCGATACTTCCACACTGCTTGATCCGGGCGTAGTTGATGAAATAATTGACGGAGCTAAAGTTGCAGTAAAAAGATAATGTAATATTTAAAAAAGGAGGGTGTCGAAAATTAATTGACAACCTCCTTTTTATTTCAAAATCAATCTAAAAAAATCAAAAATCTAAATCGAAATGAATAATCAAAAAGTGATGAACCGATCTTTGGTTGTCGTTGGAGCAATTCTGATTCAACTCGCGTTGGGAAATCTTTACGCCTGGTCAGTCTTTACAAGCGAATTAGTTGAAGGCGGATGGTCAAAGGCTCAAACACAAATTGTATTTTCAGTTGGTGTTGCAGTTTTTGCAATTGTAATGGTAATAGCTGGCCGCCTGATGCCAAAATACGGACCGCGAAAACTTACAATTGCAAGTGGTGTAACACTTGGATTGGGTTATATTATAGCTGGGTTACTGGGTGCGGAAAATTATGTTACCACATTGATTTTTGTCGGAATCCTTGGTGGTGCCGGAATAGGTATGGGTTACGTAGTTCCCATTGCAGTTGGAATGCGCTGGTATCCCGACAAAAAAGGGTTGATAACCGGGCTTGCTGTTGCAGGTTTTGGTTTTGGCGCCACACTTTGGATGACACTGGCAGGAAAATTAGGTTCAATTGGAGGGGCAGAACTCATTAAAAGTATTGGTATGTCGAATACTTTTATTGTGCTGGGAATTATATTCCTCATTATTATTTTAATTGGAAGTTTATGGATGGTTTTTCCTGCTGCCGGATGGAAACCTGCAGGGTGGAATCCTGAGGAATCAAAATCAGCTGTTAAAGCTGCGGGATCTGTTAATTACTCAAGCAGTCAAATGTTGAAAACAAACCAGTTTTATCTGATCGTTTTAACTTATGCTTTTGGAGCGGGAGCAGGCCTTTTGAGCATCGGGCTGATGAAACTCTGGCCAATGGAAGCAATGCAGTCAAACGGTATTTCGAAAGAAGTAGCTGGTGCTGCAGCAACATTGGCAATGGCTGTATTCTTTGCTTTATTTAACGGATTGGGACGAATTCTATGGGGAATGATCAGCGACAAAATCGGTAGAAAAACTTCTATTGCACTAATGATGGCAACGCAAGGTGCGTTTGTAATCCTGTTTCAGTGGATGGCCGGTTCGCAGGTAACCCTTTACCTTTTGCTGTTCTCATTGGGTTCAATTATGGCGGTTTGTTTTCACTTTTTCCCACTATTACTGCGGACATATTTGGAAATAAAAACTTCGGACAAAACTATGGTTGGGTATTTTTAGCTTATGCAATCGGAGGAATTATATTCCCAATTTTAGGAGGCAAATTAGGCGATATGGGTAATTTCCCACTTGCTTTTACCATTTGCGGTGTGCTTTGTTTTGTTGCAGTTGGCACAATATTGATGGTAAAACCTTTAAAAGAAAATAAGCAGATATTAATTGAAGAGCCATCAGAAATAATTCTGAAAAATGCTTAAACAGGTATGTTTTTACTCACTTTCCTGTAGAGAATGTTTGTTTTAATTTTAAAACCAAGAGAGTTGTTTTTCAAATTAAAAACCCGGAAATTCTGGGTTTTTTTATTACAATTTCTAAATATGTGTTTTCAAACAGTTAACCATCGGCCTGTTTTATAACATAAAACATCAGATTTTTTAATAATATTCTTAACTTATATAATTGATTAAATAGTATTTACAGCGTTTTATTATATATTTATCAGGCAAAATTAAGAGTTTCATAAACTGACCTTTTTATGTGTTTTTTATAAAAATTTCACCCAACTTTAAAACCGCTTAAAAACAATAATTACTTATTAATATTAAACCAAAAACATATCCCTATGGCTATCAAGAAATTAAACAGCATTTTCAAACCAAAACGAATAGCATTGATAGGCGTTTCCGACAACCCCAACAGTGTTGGAGGAATTACTTTGCGAAACCTTGTTGGTGGCGGTTTCAATGGCGTGGTTTATCCGGTAAATCCAAAACGCGAAGCGGTTTTTGGAATACCATGTTATCCTGATGTACGAAGCTTACCAAAAACTCCTGATTTAGCTGTGATAATGACAGCTGCCAGATTTGTCCCGCAAATCATCCGCGAATGTGGAGAAGCTGGTATTCATGGCATAATAATCATGTCTGCAGGTTTTAAGGAATCTGGAGAAGAAGGCAAAGAACTGGAAAGACAGGTTAAAGAAGAGAAATCGAAATTCCCTGAAATGCGGGTAATCGGTCCAAACTGTTTGGGTATTCTTGTACCGGGTTTAAACATGAATGTCAGTTTTGCCAACGGTATGCCAAAAAAAGGCCATGTTGCTTTTATTTCGCAATCGGGTGCATTATGTACTTCTGTTCTTGATTGGGCTTACGAATCAAATATTGGTTTCTCATATTTCGTTTCCATGGTGAATTCGAGGGATGCGAATTTTGGAGATTTAATCGATTATTTCGGGCAGGATCCAAATACAAAATCAATTGTTTTGTATGTAGAATCAATGACAGAAGCACGGACATTTATGTCGGCTGCACGTGCTTTCTCCCGCGAAAAACCAATTATAGTTTATAAATCCGGCCGTTTCCCCGAATCGGCAGCAGCAGCGGCTTCCCACACAGGTGCAATGGCTTCTGAAGATTCAATTTATGATGCAGTTTTTCGCCGTGCCGGGCTTGCAAGGGTTTTCGATTTCGGGAATATATTCGAATTTACAGATTTGGTTGGCCGCCGAAGGATGCCAAAAGGAAACCGGCTCGCAATAGTTACAAACGCCGGTGGTCCCGGGGTTATGGCAACCGACTCTTTAATATCGCTTGGTGGTAAACTGGTTGAGCTTTCAGAAAAAACAATGCAAAAACTGAATGAGTATTTGCCGCCTTTCTGGTCGCACGGAAACCCAATAGACGTGCTTGGGGATGCTACTCCTGAGCGTTTTGCAGGTGCAACAGAAATAGTTTTGGAAGATGAAAATGTTGATGCCGTGCTGGTTTTGCTTACACCGCAGGCAATGACTGACCCCACAGAAACCGCCAGATCGATTTCACTGCTGGCAGCTAAAACCACAAAATCAATAATGGCCGGTTGGCTGGGCGGAGCAAGCATGCACGAAGGAGTCCAGATATTCAACCAGGCCGGGATTTCCAACTTTACAGCACCCGAACAAGCCATTCGGGCATTTATGACTTTGTCCAACTATTCAGAAAATCAGGCTGTATTGTATGAAACACCGAAAGAAGTGCCGGTTTCTTTTCAATACGATCGTTTGGAACTTCGAAAAAAGTATTTAAAAGAAATTTTTCCGAAAGCAAAAATTTTAAATGAAGACGATTCAAAAATGCTGGTTAATGATTACGGCATTAACACCACACACCCGGCCCCGGCAGCAACCGAAGATGAAGCAGTTGCCATTGCACGAAAAAAAGGATATCCGGTTGTAATGAAAATCTATTCTCCCGATATTACTCATAAATCTGATGTGGGCGGAGTTGCGCTAAATATCAAAGACGATGAAATGGTGAGGGCTACTTTCCGTAATATGGTAAAAACTGCTGCTGAAAAACGCCCGGATGCAAGAATTGAAGGAGTTACAATCCAGGTAATGGTAAATACAAAAGATGGAATTGAACTGATCGTTGGCACGAAAAAAGATCCAGTTTTTGGAACTGTTATGTTGGTTGGAATGGGCGGTGTTACTGCAGAATTGTTTAAAGATAAGCGTTTGGAATTCCCGCCGCTGAATGAACAACTCGCGCATCAAATGCTTAAATCACTAAAAATATATCCGCTGTTAAAAGGTTATCGCGGCGATTCTCCAAAAAATATCGACAAGCTGATTGAAGCGCTGATTCGTATGTCATACCTCGCAGCTGATTATCCTGAGATTGCAGAACTTGATATCAATCCGCTTGTAGTTACGCCGACAGATGTAATTGCACTTGATGCCAGGATAGTGGTTGACGAAGAAATCCTGAAAAAACCGGTTAAAGAATATTCTCACCTGATTTTACGCCCATATCCTGAAAGTTTGATAAAAACGGCAACTTTAAAAGATGGCACTGAAATCCTTCTCCGCCCAATCAAGCCTGAAGACGAACCGCTTTGGCTGGAATTGCTGGCTAGCTGTTCAAAAGAATCTATTTATCACCGGTTTAGGTACGATTTCTATTTTGATTCACATGATATTGCATCGCACTATTGTTTTATCGATTACGACCGCGAAATAGCAATTGTAGCCGAAGTTGAAGACGAAGGAAAGAAAAAACTGATTGGCGTTGGCCGTTTAATTGCCGACCCTGACTTGGAAATGATGGAATATGCCATTTTGATTACCGATGCCTGGCAGAAAAAGGAACTTGGCTTCACGCTCACCAACTATTGTATGGAAATCGCAAAATCGAGGGGTGTGAAAATACTGGCCGCTGAAACTACAAAAGACAATAAACCAATGATTTCAGTATTCAGGAAACTGAACTTTAAAATCAGGTTTAACGAAGACACAACTGTTTCTGTGAGCAAAGATATTTCGGTTGAAGACTAAACCCCTAAATACGGGGGGTGCAAGTATTTAAGTAAATAAGAAATTACAAATCACAAAAAACAAACAAATATCAAAATACAAAAATCAATATTTCAAACAATTTTGGATTTAATTAGCTATTAAAATTTATTTGATTTTTGATTCTTGTATTTTGGTGTTTTTGCTTTCCACTACATTTGCATTTGCAAAAAAATGGATTTATAAATATGGATTTCGAAAAACTGAACCAGGCTGCAAAACTAATCCGTAAAGCAAAATATGCAGTTGCTTTTACAGGGGCAGGAATTTCGGTTGACAGCGGAATCCCGCCGTTCAGGGGCGAAAACGGACTTTGGAATAAGGTCGATCCCATTTTTCTTGAAATCGAATATTTTCGCAAAAAACCACTGCAATCGTGGAAAAAAATCAAAGAAATTTTTTACGATAGTTTGGGCGACACTCAACCCAATATAGCGCATAAAATTTTGGCACGAATGGAGGAGCGTAGTTTTCTTGAATCTGTAATCACACAAAACATTGATCATTTACATCAAAAAGCCGGAAGCCACTATGTGTATGAACTTCACGGAACATACAAAATATTGGTTTGCACCGAGTGCAGTTCAGAGTTTGATATGAGTTTTGCCGACCTTAATTATTTACCGCCAACTTGTTTCATCTGCAAAGGAATACTCAAACCCGACATGGTTTTTTTTAATGAACCCATTCCACCGTTTGCCTTAAAACGTTCTTTTGAAGAAGCAAAAAAAGCCGACGTTATGATAATTATCGGCACAAACGCTGAAGTGTTGCCCGCAGCCGAAATACCTGTTGTAGCAAAAGAACACGGCGCAAAAATCATCGAAATCAATATCGAAAGAACCCATTTCACCAACGAAATAACCGACATTTTTCTTCAGGGAAAAGCTTCGGAAATAATGAAAAAGATTGGGGAGTTGTTGTATTTGTAGCGGGAGTCGGACTTTCCAAGTCCGACAAAAAGCTTTGACTTGGAAAGTCAAAGTCCCGTGAGCCGAAACTTCCAAAGTCTGGCATCAATCCTCGAATTAGGAAAGTCAATGTTAGTAAAGTCAAAATCACTGAAAACCTGACCAATTACATTGCCCGATTCAAAAATAATTTTTACCATTGAATCCTAAAATTTTAAATCATGATAAACCATTTCAGAAAACTTTTTATGATCCTGATCGCTATCGGGATTTTCCAATCGGGAAAGGCAATCGAAGATGCACGTTTGATGCGCTTTCCGGATATAAATAACAACCTTGTCGCCTTTGTTTATGCCGGCGATATTTGGACAGTAAATTCAAATGGTGGCGCAGCACGGCGTCTGACTTCGCACGAGGGCATGGAATTGTTCCCGAAAATCTCGCCCGATGGCAAACTGGATTGCATTTTCAGCGGAATATTCAGGTTCGCGGCAGGTTTATATTATTCCTTCAGAAGGAGGGAAATCAAAACAATTGACCTACTACAATTCGGTTGGATTGATGCCGCCACGCGGAGGTTTTGACGATGTTGTTCTGGACTGGACATCAGACAGCAAAAACATACTAATCCGCGCCAACCGCACAGAATTTGGCGAACGAAACGGCAAATATTTTCTTGTAAATATTGAAGGTGGACTTGAAAAACCATTGCAAATTGTAAACGGAGGTTTTGCAGCGCTTTCGCCCGATGCAAAAAAAATAGCTTTCACTCCGGTTGACCGCGAATTCCGCTCGTGGAAACGCTACAAAGGGGGCCGCGCAACCGACCTCTGGGTTTATGATCTGGGAAAAAATACATCTGTACAAATAACCGATTTTGCCGGTGCCGACCAGTGTCCGGTTTGGTACAACAGCAAAATTTTCTTTGCCTCCGACCGCGATTTGAAACTGAACATTTACAGCTATGACACGCAGACAAAAGCGGTGGAGCAAATCACAAAATTTACTGATTTCGATGTGTTGTGGCCTTCAGGAAGTAACGGCCAACTTGCTTTTGAAAAGGGCGGTTCTCTGTATAAAACAAATCTTGAAACCGGGCTTACCGAAAAAATCACTGTCAACATTAATTTCGACAATCCCAACCTGGTTCCATATTTTAAAACCGTAACAGGAAATATTCACAGCTACTCCATTTCACCAACAGGGAAACGTGCATTGTTTGATGCGCGCGGCGATATTTTTTCTGTTCCTGCCGAAAACGGAAACACTGAAAATCTTACACAAACGCAGGGAATTCAGGAAGTTTACCCAAGCTGGTCGCCCAATGGAAAATACATTACATACTATTCTGACGCCACCGGCGAGTATGAAATTTATCTGCTCGAAAATAAAAAGGGCAAAACCTGAGCAAATAACTACAAACTCAACAGCCTGGAAATACGATAATGAATGGTCGCCCGACAGTAAATACCTGCTCTATTCCGACCGCACCCTGCAACTAAAACTGTTAAATATTGAAACAAAAGTTGAAACCGTGGTTGACAAAGCCACTGAAAATGAGTTCCGTTCGTATGTTTTTTCACCTGATTCAAAATGGATTGCCTACGTGAAACAGGCACCAAACGGATATTCTTCGATATGGGTTTACAATATTCCTGATGCAAAAAATATTCAACTTACCGATGACTCATTTTCCGACAATTCCCCCGTTTTTCAACCGATGGCTTAACAATTTTCTTCCTTTCAGACCGTGATTTTAACCTCGACTTTTCGAGTTTCGAATTTAATTATGTCTATAACAAATCGACACGCATTTTTGCAATGGCCTTAAAAGCTGACGGAGAAAAACTGTTTAAAGACAAGATTGATATTGAACCTGTAAAAATGGATTTGAAGGAGAAAACAAAAGATAAGGAAGAGAAAAAAGAGGAATCTGTAAATGTTACTATTGATGTTGAAGGAATTAACAACCGCATTATTGCCTTACCTCCAAAAGCCGATGAATACCGAAATTTGGCTGCTGTCGATGGCGGGGTTTTGTATTAATGACGGTAAATTAAGCAAATACAACTTTGCCGATGAAAAGGAAGAAGTAATTCTGGAAAAAGCAATTCAGGCCCAGGTTTCAGCTGATGGAAAAATGATGCTTTACCGCTCGGGAGGTGATTTTGGCATTACAAAAATTGCTCCAGGACAAAAGCCGGATGCCGGAAAACTGAAACTCGATAACCTTGAAATGAAAATCGATCCGTCAAAAGAATGGCAACAAATTTATATTGACGGATGGAGAATTTATCGCGACTTTTTTTATGTAAACAACCTGCATGGTGTTGACTGGAAAGCGGTTAAAGAAAACTATGCACAACTTGTTCCCTTCGTTGACCACCGCGCAGATTTGGATTTCATTCTGAGTGAAATGATTTCAGAATCAAACACCGGCCACTCGTATGTTGACTGGGGCGATTTCGAAAAACCAAAACGCATTGAAGGCGGACTACTTGGTGCACAATTAATTGCCGATGAAAAAACAGGATATTACAAAATTGCCAAAATTTACAAAGGCCAAAACTGGGATGAATCTTTGCGCTCGCCTCTCACAGAACAGGGTGTAAACGTAAAAGAAGGTGACTTTTTGATAAGTATTGATGGCCACGAAATTAAAACCACCGATAATCCTTATGAATTTCTTGAAAATACGATCGGAAAACAGGTTGAAATAGTTGTGAATTCAACTCCTGAAAAGGATTTTGCACGCACTTCGACAATAAAACCCATTAAAAGCGAATTGGATTTACTATACTACAACTGGGTACTTGAACGCCGTGCAATGGTTGATAAACTTTCAGGCGGAAAAATCGGGTATATTCATGTGCCAAATACTGCTGTTGAAGGTAACCGGGAACTTTTCAAAGGAATGTATGCATACAACGACAAGGATGCGCTGATTATCGATGACCGTTACAATGGCGGAGGTTTTATTCCCGATGTGATGGCCGATCTGCTCGACCGCAAAACACTGAGCTACTGGAATGTAAACGGTTTGACACCCAATGAAAACACCCGGAATTGCGCACAACGGTCCAAAAGTGATGCTGATAAACGGTTACTCCTCTTCGGGTGGCGACGCATTTCCGTATTATTTCCGAAAAAAAGGACTTGGACAATTAATTGGAACCCGCACCTGGGGCGGTCTGGTTGGTATTTCAGGAAATGCACGACTGGTTGATGGTGGAAATATTTCAGTTCCCCGTTTCGGGATTTTTGATGAAAATGGCGAGTGGATAATTGAAGGAATAGGCGTTTATCCTGACATTGAAGTGGTTGATCGTCCAGAGCAACTCGCTAAAGGAATTGATCCCGGAATTGAAAAAGCTGTTGAAGTTTTATTGAAAGAGTTGGAGAAAAATCCACCAAAAAAAGTAAAAGTGCCTGAACCACCAAACCGGTCGGGTTGGAATGAACAGAAAATTCCATAAATAAAGCCCCCTAAATCCCCGAGGGGGACTTTGTGAAAATATCGAAAGAGTTTGTTTCTGTTGGAACAAACTCTTTTTATTGTCGTCAAAATCCTATTTTTGCATTAATATTTCAACTACTTCAATTATGAAAAAAAATACTCTGATTTTTTACATTCTGATCTTTATAATCAGTTCATGTTCAACTGGTAAAAGGCGCTGAAAAAGGCGATTATTTTTCGGCAATCACAAAGTCGGTGGAAAGGTTAAAATCGGATCCCGACAATAAAAAAGCAATTAAGGTTTTAGAAGATGGTTATCCGCTTGCAATCGAATGGTCGCAAGAAGAAATCGATATGGCACTTTCGTCAAACTCGGCTTTCAAATGGGAAGGAGCCATCAACCAAATGGAACAGGTAAACCGCATGTCGGAATTGATTCGCAGCACTCCAGCCGCCCGAAATATAATATCTAACCCAAAATCATACACTTCGGAATTAAATATGGCTTACGAAAAAGCCGCAGAAATGAGATACAATGCAGGATTAAACGAATTGGAGAAAAACACCCGCGAGACTGCCAGAAACGCATTCGACAATTTTTATAAAGCAAATCAATTTGTTTCAGGTTATAAAGATGTAGCCGGCAAAATGAACGAAGCAAAAGAAATAGCAACATTGAAAGTTATTGTTGAAGCTGCAGTTGTAAACACACAACGATACAAACTGAGTTCTCAATTCTTTTACGATCAGGTTTTTAAATATCTCAACAACAACTATTCAAAGAACGGGTTTGTACATTTCTTTTCTCCTGATCAGGCCGAAAATTCAAAATCAATCAACCTGATTTTATTGTTCAAATGGAGTTTTTCGATTTTTCTGTTGGCAACTTAACACGCACAGTAAATGAAGAAAATTTGATTAAAAAGTTCCGGTTGAACGAAAAGACAGCACTCATAAAAGAGGTGGTTTATACTGCCAAGCTAAAAACCTACACCAACGAAGTTGTTTCCGGGGGCCGTTTAAATTTCAGGGTTATCGATTTCAATACCAACGATTTAATGCGTAACAACCTGATTCCCGGTTCGTTTACCTGGGTAAACCAGTATGCAATTTTTGCCGGCGACAAGGAAGCACTGAGTAAACAGCAACTCCAGCTCACACAAAAACAAGCCATGCCACTGCCTCCTGAACAGGATTTATTTATCGAATTCACAAAACCCATTTACGACCAGCTTGTCAACCAGATCGACCAGTTTTTCAGAAAGTACAAATAGTGTCTCATGGAAAATTCTGCAAATTTGAAATAACAAATCTCAAAAGCCAAAAAACAAATAAATCTCAAAAAGACTGGTTTCAATGTTTCAAACAGTTTAAAAAGTTTGACAGTTTGAATTTGGAATTTATTTGTAATTTGGAAATCGGGGATTGGAATTTTCTTATAAACACTAAATATCAGAATACGATGGAACTTTTGCTAACCAATAATTATAACCTCATCAACCCTAAAATTCAAAAGTTGGTTGGTTATGATTCAGAAAATTATCTTGTCGAAAACGTTTCTGAAAAATTCATTGCAAAGGTTATTCCGAACGAAAAAAACACTGTCGATTTTGCGCAGGCTGAAAACGAGGTTTTGGTTCAACTTCAAAAAAAGCAAACAACAAATTTCCGGCTCCAGTTAAAAACAAAAATGATGAATTCATAACTGCTTTTGAGTCTGAAAATTCATCAAAAACAGCGCGACTTTTAACTTTTATTGAGGGTGAATTTCTGGCAAAAGCAAAACACACCTCCCAACTTTTTGAATCGTTTGGAAAGTTTTTAGCTGAAATGGATTTGGATTTAAAAAATTTTAAAACTTCACAATTGCAGCCCGGCAAAACAAATGGGATTTACAGTATTTTTTACAGAACGAAAAATACATTCAGCACATTTCAAATCCTTCTGATCGCAAAATTGTTGCGTATTTTTTCATTCAATACAAACAAAATGTATTACCAAACCTGCCTTCTCTCCGCAAACAAACCATTCACGGCGATGCCAACGACTGGAATGTTTTAACTCAAAACGGGGGTGTTTCGGAATAATAGATTTTGGAGATATTTGTTTTTCGCAGCTTGTAAATGAGCTTGTCATTGCAATTACCTACGCAATTATGGGAAAGGAAAATCCGGTTGAATGGGCAGTCCCAATAATTTCATCGTTTCATAAAATCATACCACTTGAAGAAAAAGAAACCGACATTTTATTCTGGTTGGTTGCAGCACGGCTTTGCACAAGCGTTTGTAATTCGGCAAACGAAAAAATAAAAAACCCTGGAAAATGAATACACACAAATCAGTGAAAAACCAGCGTGGGATTTGCTAAAAAAATGGGTGCAAATCAATCCTGTTTTTGCCCGAAATGAATTCAGAAAAGCGGCTGGTTTTGAAATCCCACACGAAAAATCAGTTGAAGAAAAAACAGCAGAACGATTCAAATCGGTAAGTTCCATTTTTTCAATCAGCTACAAAAACCCGATTTACATGAACAGTGCGGCTTTCCAGTTCATGTTCGACAAATATGGAAACCGCTATCTGGATGCTTACAATAACATTCCACATGTTGGCCATTCACACCCAAGAGTAGTGGAAGCCGGGATGAAACAAATGGCACAACTCAATACCAATACACGTTATTTATATGATACGTTAAATGAATATTCGGCCAGTTTATTAAAGAAATTCCCAACCCTGCTGAAAAAAATCTTTTTTGTGAACTCGGGAAGCGCCGCCACTGATCTGGCTTTACGACTTGCAAGAAATTTCACTCGAAAAATATTGTTGCAGTTGTTGAACACGGCTACACACGGCAACACGCAGGCTGGGATAGAAATCAGCCATTACAAATTGGGTGGGAAAGGAGGAAAGGGAGTTTCTAAAAACATAATTTGTTTGCCCATTCCCGATGCCTACCGAGGAGAATTCAGGTTTAAAAATGCAGGGATTTCGTATGCAAAAAATGCCGTTCTGCAAATGCATGGATTTACGGGAGAAATTGCAGCTTTTATTGCCGAACCCATTGTGGGTTGCGGCGGACAGGTTCCGCTTGCCAAAGGTTATTTAAATGAAATTTATACCGAAATCCGCAGGCAGAGCGGAGTTTGCATCTCCGATGAAGTGCAAACAGGGTTTGGCCGGTTGGGCGATTTTTTCTGGGGTTACGAAGCTCAGGAAGTAGTTCCAGATATTGTAATTCTTGGTAAACCCATGGGAAATGGCCACCCGGTTGGTGCGGTTGTTTGCACCGATGAGATTGCCGCGGCTTTTAACAACGGCATGGAGTTTTTTAGTTCCTTTGGCGGAAACCCCGTTTCGTGTGCTATCGGACAGGCAGTTTTAGAGGTGATTGAAGAAGAACAATTGCAGCAAAATGCAAAAACTGTTGGCGATTATTATTTGCAGGAATTACGCAAACTTCAGCAAAACCACGAATGTATTGGAGATGTGCGTGGTTCAGGATTTTTTATCGGTTTTGAGTTTGTAAAAAACCGAATCACTTTGGAACCGGACACAGAATTAGCCCAAAAAGTGAAAAACGAACTTCGCGAAAAATTCATACTCGTCAGCACT
>JADIYN010000030.1 GCA_016705335.1 Draconibacterium sp.
ATCATTTCAACTCAGGAACTCCGGCAATTCATCGCCAAAAACATTCAATACCCAGTTGAAGCACAGAGAAAAGGGGCTCATGGAATAACAGGTACTGTAATTGACCCGAGAAATTCAAATCGCAGTACTTCAGTAGATAACTATGATCCGGGATAAGATTTATAACCTGCCGACGGTTAGAGTGGTTGGCTATAGCGGAAATGAAGCTTCATCATTTGATCCTGTAAGAGACATACCTTTGTTAATAAAAGAGATCGATCGAGTGCAGCAGATGTTACCAGAAATTGATATTCCGGAACTGAAGGGAAAGCTGATATCGCTTAGCGTGGAATTTGAATTACAGGAAACCACAGACAAACAGACTGTTTATGATTTAAGGTCAGCAATAGCACAATCAATAAAGTACCCTGTTATAGCACAAGAGAACAATCAGCAGGGAGTTGTTGAAGTCTGGGCATTTATTGCAAAAGACGGAACAATCAGCCGAATAACCGAAAAGAGACCAGATGGAAAATTCATTAATGTTGATGAAGTTGTGGTTACTGCACTGAAAAGTGAAAAAACTGTGACTTCAGAAAAAAGCAAAGATCTGGCTTTGCTGGTAAAAGAATCCAAAGAGTAATCGAACAGCTTTCTCCTGAAAGTACCGGAATTATTAGGCGAAATGGTGTGTTTCAGGATAAAATTTGTGTTGGAGTAAATTCAGTAATGTAAGTGCTTAAGGTTTTTAGCCGTTTGGCGAATATCCCGTCACTTTTACGATTGAGATAGTTCAACCTATTAAAAATTGGGATTCTATTGCCCAAATTCATTGAAAATATTGCAACACAGTGCAATATTTTAAATTTAAGTCCCTTAAAAAGTTCCCCCAAAGAATTTAAGATAATACCCAAAGTCCGCCAAAAAATTGGGGTCGGAACGAAAACCTTTGCTTACAAGGAAATTGTAATTATAGTTGAAATTTACCGTTTAATAACCCAAACCTACCGTTTAATAAATGGCTCTTTTTTAATTGGTTTTAAACTGCCAACTTTGGGAAAACCAATTTCAACAGCAATGAAAACGATTTCGGTATTTTTTACACTGCTTTTTGTTTTTTCAGTTTGGAGTTCCTTTTCGCAGGAGCAGGTCATCAAACTAAAAATGGAGGAAGGCCATGAATATATCTTCGAAAAAACAGATAAAATTTATGGAATAAAAGAAGATAAAAGCAAGGATTTCAGGCAGATTAAAGAAAAGAAAATCAGGTTGATAACAGAAAAAGTAACTCCTGGTAATTCAATTGAATTTACCCTTCAGTTTTTAAAAAATTCGAAAGATGAGTCGTTAACCGGAGTGGTTTTAAACCGCACCGATTATTTTTTCCCAAATTTTAATCCTTTTGAACCCGGATTCCCAGCAACCGAATTTATTGAACCATTTTCGTGCAAATCAACATTTAAATTCTCGGTTAATCTCGTGAATAACGAAATTTCACTGCTGAACCGGGCAGAATTACTCGAACAGTTTTATGCTATACTAAAGAACAATTAACTGACGATGAACTTATTAAAGAAGCAGTAATGCAATTGGTAAAAGAAAATACTTAATTGATGATGGATTGATTTCGTTTTTAACCTGGTTTAATAATTCGGAATTGGAAGCAGACCAAAACTGGTAAAACCCAACTGCCAGACCAATTTATTGTTCGCGAACGCAAAGGAGATTTTTAAATTTTAGGAGATGATGATTTTGACAAAATTATACCAGGTAAAACACACAAAAAATATTGGTTAAATCTCGAAAACGTGTTGTCACCAATTATTCAACCATTCAGTTCGACTCCATCAAAATAGAATTGCAGGGTGTATAATAATTTTAAAGTGGAAGTAAACGAAACCGATTTCAGGTTTTTGTACTCCCAAAAATTCCTGAAAATAAACTGATCGTTTCCGGTACAATTGAAAAACCGCTCAGCAACAAAGTTCACATCCGTATTCTCGACGAACCTTTTGATGTTATCCTAGAAAACAAAAACGGTTTTGCTTGACGAAAATGGCTCATTTACAACCAATCTGGATTATTCGCACGCGGGTTTTGTTTATGTCGAAAATGAAAACAAAAACAAACATAATCCTCCGGCGACGTATGTTTTTTATGCCGAACCGGGGGATTCCATTCATTTTGAATCAACCGGAAAAGAGTTGCCATGGAATACAACTTTTTCAGGAATCAGAACCGAAGAACAACAGTTATTACAGGAATTAA
Organism: Draconibacterium sp.; assembly: GCA_016705335.1. Taxonomy (GTDB): domain Bacteria; phylum Bacteroidota; class Bacteroidia; order Bacteroidales; family Prolixibacteraceae; genus Draconibacterium. The sequence goes on from JADIYN010000030.1 coordinate 2,248, forward strand.
GAAGAAAAATCAGGATACTTGAAAGTGAAGGGAGGATTGGAGGCTGGAGCAATGAGATTTTTGACAGGGAGATTTCATTAATGAGAAACATGGGAAATGGAAGAACAGGGGTCGATGGGGATATCGAAATTATATTCAGTGCACTGGAAAATGCTGAAAATATTATTTCAGGATATCAGACTAAATTATCAGAAAGGTCATTCCGGTTTATTTCGAATGAAGTCAGTATGTATTTTTATAATGGAATTTTTCAACATGCTTGGATTTCATTCCGTCAGGATATTCCTTTTTATTACAAAAAAGAATTATTTCAGAATAATGGAAAATGGAAAGAGAAGATTGATAATATAAATATCCACGACTTTTATAATGATTACGGATTACATTCGCGCCAATGCATTCCATATTACTTGAAGTATCATTTTGCAATGGTTCAAAAAGTTCATTACAGATATTTCATTGGACCAATGACTTATCATAATATGTCCGAACCTGAAATGGATTTGCAGTTTGGCCGCATAGTGTTAACCGGTTCGCCGCTTTACAGGGAAATTGCAGCCAGTTTAACTTCGATTCCTCAAAGAAGGTCACCTTATTATTCACAATATTCCAGTAGTAATTATTTGAATGACTTTGCCTTAAGAAATTTCGACCTGATAAAGTTAAGATGCAACGATTTGGAGTTGGTGGAAAAGGTAACCCAAATTGTATCGCAACATCAAAAACTGGAGACCGGAAAATTTGTTCCCGAAATTGAAATGCTGGATATCAACCAAAACAAAGTTGCGATAAATGATTTTCTTGGGGAAAAGCCTACCATTTTTTATTTCTCGCAGAACTGGATTAACGACCGTTACGAATACGACGATATGGCAAAAGCAACGCCTGAGATTAATTTTGTGATGGTAGTTGAAGGCAGCAATTTCAAACAGTGGGAAGAATATACAAAATCGGCCAATCCAACCATGACGCATCTTTTATTTATCAACGATTCCGTTACTTTTCGCGACATTTTTCAGGCACAGCAGGTACACATGGTTTTTAACAAACAAGGTGAATACATTGGCAAAGCCCGAAATGCGAAACAAGCGCTTAAACTCGCCCAGGATAGCCTGATTCCTAAAAAAAAGGAACTAAATAAATCGCAACTCCAAATGATAATAATTGCACTTTGTGTATTAATAATACTTTTAGGTTTAGGATTGATTATATGGAAATGGCGGGTTCGGCAGCGGTTCAGGCGCGAGCAGCAACAGCGGCGTTTGCGCGAGCTGGAGCTAACGGCAATCCGGTCGCAGATGAACCCCCATTTTCTTTTTAACAGTCTGAACTCGGTGCAAAACCTGGTTCAGCAAAACAAGGGCCGCGAGGCCCATTTGTATTTAGCCGATTTTGCCGGGCTTATCCGAAAAGTACTTCAAAATTCTGAAAAAGAAGAGGTTTCGCTGGCCGAAGAACTTGAAATGACAGAACAATACCTCAACCTCGAAAAACTGCGTTTCGATTTCGATTTTTTCATTGGAGTTGAACAGGGAATTGATATCCACAATACAACAGTACCTTCAATGCTACTACAACCTTTTGCCGAAAATGCGGTAATTCACGGGCTGCAAAATAAACCGGAAAATAGGAAATTAAAGGTTGAAGTAAGAAAGGCGGATGAAACTATTGACAGTACGCGCTTAGAGGTTCCGAACCGCTTAGCGCATAAAGCAACCGGAATAATAATCAGCATTGAAGATAACGGAATTGGTCGTGAAGCTGCCGCAGCAATTTCGAAAACCAAAAACAGCAAAGGATCAAAACTGATTCAGGAGCGGCTGGAAATCCTTCAGGAAAAACAGGGCGAAAAATACCGGCTTGTAATAACCGATTTAACCGGGGACGAAACCGGAACGCGGGTGGAAATTTTTATTCCGGAGGAAAATTAACCAGTTATGATGTTTTGTTTATTATTTAACTTAGGATGCAGATTACTAAAGGCCAATTGTTTGAAGATAATTTAACATCGAAGCGCGTCCCCCTTTAATTGTAAAACATACATTGAAAGTAGAATTTGGATATTAAAGGGGGAACCAAAGGGGGATTGAAAATTCTAATCAAGAAGTTTGTCGACAAAATGATATTGTGGCGTTCTGAATCCCCCTGAATCCCCCTTTGAATGACAATATTCAATTCCAATACGCGATAAAAGTCAAAGGGGGAGGAGGAACCTGAAACAGTTGGTGCTTTATCATTAAATTCCACAGGAAAAATAGGGCGAATTTACCGTTTAATAAGTCAAACCCACCGTTAAATAAATGCTCCTTTTAAATTCCATTTTTTACTGTCAACTTAGTGTAATTTAATTTTAAAAACCAATAATAATGAACAAGAGGGGGAATTTTTATTAGGGATAAAAATTATATTAAAAAAACGAGGCCAAAATATCAATATTATGATAATAAATGAATGGTTTTTGTTGACAGCTTGTTTCATTTCTGCTTTGAAATCAGTTTGTTTTACCAATTCGAATAGAACAAAAGATAAATAAAATCACTTTAAACTTTAAAATTTTGCCATGAAAACAATTCAAAAAAACTTGATATGTCTGTTTGCTTTTTGCGTGTTTTCTCTTCTTTTTGTAGCTGTAAACGCCTCCGGATTACCACCCGAAGACTTTCAGATTAAAGGAGTTGTAACCGATTCAATCTCCGGGAAAGGAGTTTCGTATGTTACCATCAGTATTCAAAATGGGGAAGGAGTGTTAAAAAGACTGGCAAGTGACGAGGCTGGAAAATTCACCTTTCCGATCGGCAAAGCCGGGAAATACGATGTTATTTTTCATTCGGTAGGCTACGGGTTACAAAACCGAAATTATCTTAAACGAGTCAGCTCCAAACTCGACATGGGTACCATTCTTTAAAACATTCAGTGGAAAATATCGGGGAAGTTACCGTGGCAGTTCAAAAACCGCTAATCAGGACCGAGCCCGACAAAATTATGTACAGTATTGAAACCGACCCTGAATCGAAAACCAGCAACGTGCTGGAAATGTTGCGCAAAGTTCCCTTGCTTACTGTGGATGGCGAAGACAACATCCAAATGAAAGGTTCTTCGAACTTCAAAATCCTTATAAACGGAAAAAGTTCCGCAATGGTATCACAAAACCCCAGGGATGTTTTACGGAGCCTGCCTGCCAACACTGTTCGCGATATCGAAGTAATCACCGACCCGTCATCAAAATACGAAGCGGAAGGGACGGCTGGAATTATCAACATCATCACCAATAAAAAACAACTGGAGGGTTTTATGGGCCGTCTTATGGGTGAAGCCAGTTACGAGATTGATACGTTTAATCTGATCAGTTTGTCGTACATGGGACATCTCGGACAATTTTCGAGCACAGGCGAGAATATGACCAGCGATTTCGATATTGCCCAGGCCCTAACGCGGCAGTTCGAAAACAGTATACAAACTTCAAATGATTACGGTTCCCTTTCGGGAAATATCGACTACCAGCGTACCTTTAAAAAACCGGATAAAACCTTTACCGTTTCATACCGCCTCGATAACTCCCCGCGAAATACTGATAGCGAAAACGGGATTAACGGGATTCTGGATTATCCATCGTATCGCCAGAAAACAACAAATGACGCCGTTGGCCGCGAACATACTTTTCAACTCGACTATTACGATCCATTCACAAAAGTTCATCAGTTTGAAACCGGGATAAAATATATTTTGCGTCAGAACATCAGCAATTCAGATATTTTAAGGCTCGACTATAACACAAACGAATCGGTGCGCGATTTGACCCGCATCAATGATTTGGATTACAACCAATATATCATAGGTGTTTATCTCGGTTATGTGGTGAAATTGAAAAAAATCAGCCTGAAAACGGGATTGCGCACGGAAAGTACGAAAAATGACGGTCTGTTTAAATCAGCCAGTGACACCACTTTTACCAACCGGATGTTTAACCTTATTCCTTATGTCACCTTGTCGAAAAACATGGACAAAGGTCAAAACCTGAAACTCTCTTATACCCAGCGGCTGTCGCGCCCCGGAATCTGGTACCTGAACCCGTTTTACAACGATATCGACCCGCTAAACGTTAATTACGGAAATCCGAACCTTGATGCGGAAATTAGCCATACCTTTAACTTTACTTACGGAAAATTTACACCCAAATACAATTTTAACCTTAACCTCAGCTCTGCATTTACCAATAATTCCATCACTCCGCTAACTCAGCTTCAACCCAATGGTGTAAGTATTACCACATACGAGAATATCGGTAAAAAATCAGAATTATAGCGGATATGTTTACGGTTCGGCAAAAGTTGGCAAAAAATAAATCTGAATACCAACCTGGGATTAAACTATATAATTCTTGAAAGTAATAGCGGGCTCGAACTGAAAAATGAAGGAACATCTTATAACGGTTCATTATCGGTGAGGTACAATGTTTGTGAAAACGGCACTTTTTCCGTTTTCGGGGGATTATTCTCACCACGGATAATGCTCCAGGGTAAATCCTCAACATATTCCTATTCCAGTATTTCCTATTCGCAGCAATTACTTAAAAAGAAACTGATGATAAATATTTTGGTTACCGATCCGTTCAGGGAAAGATTGATTTATAAACCACACTCAGCGACCCGACTTTACACAGACAACAGAAAATTATAGATACAACCGAACGGCAAGGATAAGCATTTCGTATCAGTTTGGGCAAATGAAAGACCAGTTAAAAAAGGCAAAACGAACCATTACCAACGACGACCTGAAAAGCGGTGGTGATAGCGGACAAGGCGGAAGTACAGGAGGCCAGCAATAAGAATTACAAATGTTGTATCTTACCCGTTTTATTTATGTGAATAATTTAAATGCAAGTACCAGGATTATACACAGAAAAACGAAAGAAAACATGAAAATCAAATCCATCATCGTTGACGACGAAAAACATGGCCGCGAAAACCTCGCCGGAATTCTGCGACAGTACTGCCCTGATGTCGATTTGCTGGGTGAAGCAGATTCGGTTGATGCCGCTGTTTTACTCATTCAGAAATACAATCCCGACCTTGTTTTTCTTGATATTGAAATGCCCAAAGCCAACGGTTTTCAACTGCTTGAGCGTTTAATGAATTTTCGTTTCGAAGTAATTTTTGTTACCGCTTACGACAATTACGCCATCAAAGCCATCCGGTTTTCTGCCGCCGATTATATTCTGAAACCCAGCAATCTGAATGATTTGCAAATTGCAGTGAGTAAAGTGGCAGAACGCATTCATCAAAAACAGGAAAACCAGCGGATGAAACAACTGGTTTACAACATCAGCCAGCCGCAGAATCCGCGCATTGGTCTGCCCACCGGCGACCGCATCGAATTTATTGAAGTGCATAAAATTATCCGTTGCCAGGGCGAAGGAAATTATTCACACATTTATTTCGAGGGAAACAAACATCTACTGGTGGCCAAAACGCTGGTCGAATTTGAAGATTTGCTTCAGGAATATTCGTTTTTCAGGGTTCATAAAACCCATTTGGTAAACCTGAAACATGTTGTTGCGTATGAAAAAACGGATGGCGGAATCCTTCAACTTTCGAACGGTGATAAAGTTCCAATCTCCCGCCGCAGAAAAGAGGATGTTCAGAAAATGTTTAAATTGTAATAAAATGAAGGCAATTTTTTTAATAATCATGATTCTGGAAGCAGCAATAATTACATCAGCCCAGGAATCGAAAACAGATAAAACTTTTAAGCAAAAGAAATTCAACACTGAAGTTATTACAGATTCTACTGAATATTTTGTGATTTCACCCACATTCAAAACCGATACATCCGCAATTAAAATACTACCTTTTCAAAAATTACCGGGCGATTCATTCACGCAAAACAATCAAAGTATAAATGATTTTTTCTCAAATCATCAGAAATCTGAATTAAGGATGCCTGTGGCAGGTGGAGGAAATAATTATTTTAATATGCTGGTAGCCGTTCCCGATTCTACTGTTCGGTATTACATAAAGGAGAAACGGATTGATTATGTAAATCCGCTGGAAAAGAATTCCAAATAATAACATAAAAAAAGGAGCCTCGCAGCTCCTTTTCCTATTATTCCTGATCCTCTTCTCAAAACTAAACCAATTTTGCATCTAATTCAATATTTGCTGTACCACCGGCATAAAGCCTTGAAATTGGGCATTTTACTTTTGCTGTTTCTGCCAGTTCCTTTAAATTTTTCCTGCGAAAGACCAGCGCATTTTACAACAGTTTCCAACTTAATATTTGTGATTGCAGGACCACCATCAAGGTCACCTAAAGTTACTGTAGCTTCTGTTTCAATGCTTTCAGGGTTTAACCCTTCTCCACTTATCAGAGCCGACAGAAACATGGAGTAACAGCCTGATTGCGCTGCTCCTACCAATTCTTCAGGATTTGTTCCTTTTGCATTTTCAAAACGGGTTGCAAAAGTAAATGGACCTTCATAGCCTGTAAATCCCATTGTTCCTTTTCCCTCTTTCAGGGTTCCATTCCAAACCGATTTTACTTTTCTAACTGTCATAATTTTTCAATTTTTAAATGTTTATAAAGTTGCTTCTCCCGGAACCCAGTCACAGGGTACCAGTCCTCCATTCTGAAACGCATCAAGCAAGCGTAATGTTTCGGAAACATTTCTCCCAACATTTAGCCCATTAACCGAAACGTGCTGAATAACACCTTCGGGGTCTATGATATAAGTTGCGCGATATGCAATTTTATTCTCTTTTTCAAGAATACCTAATTTCTTTGAAAGTGATTTTGAAGTGTCAGCAATCATTGGGAATCTCAGGTTTTTCAAGTTCGGGTCTGAATTGCGCCAGGCCAAATGCACAAATTCAGAATCAATTGAAGCGCCAAATAAATTGGTGTCGCGATTTACAAACTCATCATAATAGTTGTTAAATGATGTGATTTCTGTTGGGCACACAAATGTAAAATCCAATGGCCACCAGAAGAATACTGTCCATTTGCCATTTACTATATCTTTTAATGTAATTGTATCAAATTCTTTACCTGGTTCAAGCGATACAACAGCTTTCTTTTTAAATTCAGGAAATTTCTTGCCTACTGTTAACATAAATTTTATTCTTGTTTTTGATTTTTATTAAGAAGGAATTATTCTTCGTCTGCAAATATAAATAGCGTTCAACGGTCAATCAAATTGATTTTTTTTAACTCAATTAGACAAAAGCTATTTCCTGATAAGTAACCGGCTGAACCTGAGCTTTGTCTGGTTGTAATTTGATTTCTGATACTATATTTTAAAATTGTAATTGAAATAAGTGAAAAAATTAAACAGACTTCTATTGTTTGACTGTACTCTTAATATCACTATATTTAGCTGTTTTTTTGAATAAATAACATTATTGATAGATACCTATCCAATTAAAACAATTAATTATTATGGAACAAAATTCAAACAAAATTTCGGTTTCCAGAAGATCTTTTCTGGGGACAACAGCCATTGCAGCTGCCGGAATTACAATTATTCCGAGCCATGCAGTAGCTGGTTTGGGGCACAAGGCTCCAAGTGACAAACTCAACATTGTAGGTGTAGGTGTTGGTGGAATGGGTTTCGCAAACCTTAAAAATCTTGAAGCAGAAAACATCATTGGATTATGCGATGTTGACTGGAAGTACACTGGCGACAACGGTGTTTTCGATCGTTTTCCAAAAGCCAAAAAGTACAAAGACTGGCGAAAAATGTACGATGAAATGGGTAAAGATTTCGATGCAGTAGTTGTAGCAACTGCCGACCACTCCCATGCTATTATTGCTGCTACCGCAATTACGATGGGAAAACATGTTTATGTGCAAAAACCATTAACACATACAGTTTACGAATCACGTTTACTCACCAAACTTGCTGATAAATACAAAGTTGCAACACAAATGGGTAACCAGGGTTCATCAGGCGAAGGCGTTAATTTAACTACAGAATGGCTAGCCAACGGCGAAATCGGTGAAGTAACAAAAGTTGAAGCATTTACTGACCGTCCAATCTGGCCACAAGGTTTAAATACACCTGAACGTGGCGATTGGGTTCCTGAAACATTGGATTGGGATTTATTTACAGGACCTGCAAAAATGCGTCCTTACAATAAAGTATATCATCCATGGAACTGGCGCGGTTGGTGGGATTATGGTACAGGTGCTCTTGGCGATATGGCTTGTCACATCCTTCACCCGGTATTTGTTGGTCTTGAATTAGGTTATCCAATTCATGCACAGGGAAATTCAAGTTTATTGTTGCAGGATTGTGCACCAGTTTCTCAATCAGTTAAACTTACATTCCCTGAACGTACGCCAAAACGTGCATGGAAAGGAATGAAGAAAAACACTCCATTAAAAGAAGTGGATGTTTATTGGTTTGATGGTGGTATTAAACCAATGCTTCCTGAAGTATGGCCTGATGGAAAAAATCCAAATGACAGCGGTGGTGGTGTACTTTTCCACGGAACAAAAGATACATTGGCTTGTGGTTGTTACGGTGTAAATCCATGGTTGCTTTCTGGTCGTGTGCCTGATGCACCAAAATTCCGCCGCAGAGTTGAAACCAGCCATGAAATGGATTGGGTGCGTGCATGTAAAGAAAGTCCTGAAAACCGCGTTAAAACTGCTTCTGATTTCAGTGAAGCCGGACCATTTAACGAAATGGTTGTAATGGGAGTTTTAGGTGTTCGTTTACAGTCACTGAATAAAGTACTTGATTGGGATGGACCAAACATGAAGTTTACCAATCTTACCGACGATGAAAAAATAAGAACTGTTATAAAAGATGGTTTCGAAATTCACGATGGTCATCCAACTTTCAAAAAAGACTGGACAGAACCTGTTTCAGCTAAAGAATTTGCTGCTGAATTAATTAAACACACCTATCGCGCTCCCTGGAGTTTGCCTGATATGCCAGCTTAATTAATGCAATCATATTTAATGGAAAGAGGCTGTCTGAAAAGGCAGTCTCTTTTTTTATTCCGTGAACTTAACTTATAGCAGTTTCTTTTTGAATTTAAAGTCTGAAGCGACCTTTTGTAACATAAAACTATTGTGTCAGCTGATGAAAAACAGATTCAAGATTTTGTTGTTTTTCGTTCAATGTCAAAATAATAAGCTGATTTTTAACGGCAAAATCAAAAATGGCGGGGCGGATATCTCTTTCGCCGGTTGATTCAATTTCAAAAACATCTCCGTGTAGTTCAACATTTTTTACACCTTCAACCGCAATTAATTTTTCGGATTTAACGGCTGTCGAAAACTCAACAAAAACCACCTGGTTACGATTTGTTTTACCGTTTTTGATTTCATTTATTCCGCCGTCAGCAACAATTTTGCCTTTATTGATTATGATTACCCGGTTACAAACTGCTTCTACTTCCTGCATAATGTGCGATGAAAGCATAACAGTTTTTTCACGGCTTGTTTCTCTGATTAATTGTCTGATTTCTTCCAATTGGTTGGGATCAAGTCCAGTTGTTGGTTCATCAAGAATTAAAACTGAAGGGTCGTGAATTAGTGCCTGTGCCAATCCAACCCGCTGACGATAACCTTTTGAAAGTGCCCTTATCTTTTTATGTTGTTCATCACCAAGTCCGGTTAATTCAACCATTTCTGCAATTCGTTTTTTGACTTTTTCAAGTTTATAAAAACCGGCAGTTATTTCTAAAAATTCTTTCACATATAAATCAGTATAAAGCGGATTGTGTTCAGGCAAATAACCAATATTCTTTCTGATTTCGAGGTTTTTCGACATATTTTTTTGGCCATTTACAAACACTTCCCCGGAGTCGGAGGGCAAAAATCCGGTAATAATTTTCATCATTGTTGACTTGCCTGCGCCGTTTGGTCCCAAAAAACCAACCAATTCACCTTTTTTTATCGAAAAACTGACCTCATTTAAAGCCTTTTGTTTTCCAAATAATTTTGTTATCTGTCTCGTTTCTACGCTCATACATTTATATTCAAAAACAAAAATAGTCCTTTCTTTTTATTTTGAAAGCATTAGACTAAATTTGCATTTTTTAGTAAAAACCTTTAACAAAATGAATAGATTTCTGTTAAAGAACTAATAACTGAATAACTTATAAGCTACAGAATTAAACAATTTTGAAATTCTACAAAGATGAAAGATCGTCATTTTAATTATATAGAAGATTTAACCCGATACGAACGTCAAAAAACCTGGGAAGTAAAAATAGGCACGGTGCCGGTTGGTGGAGATAATCCAATCAGGATTCAAACCATGACCGATACTGATTCCTTGGATACTGATGCTACCGTGGAGCAAATAATAAGGGCTATTAAAGCAGGTTCCGATTATGTCAGGGTAACGGTTAATGGAACTCCTGAAGCTGAAAACCTTAAAAACATAAAACGTGATTTGGTTGCACGCGGTTATAATACCCCTTTGATTGGTGACATACATTTTAACCCTAGACTGGCTGAAATTGCAGCTCAAACTATTTCTAAAGTACGCATTAATCCGGGTAATTTTTATGATAAACGAGCCCAGTTTAAAAGCAAAGTATATTCCGATGATGAGTATAAACAAGAGCTTTTGAAAATTGAAGAACAGTTTATCCAGTTCCTGAAAATACTTAAAACAACAAATACAGCTTTGCGGATTGGTGCAAATCATGGTTCTCTGTCCGACAGGGTAATGAGTCGTTTTGGTGACACACCAACCGGAATTGCTGAGTCGGTGCTGGAATTCCTGCGTATTTGTAAAAAGGAGGATTTTAATAATGTTGTGGTTTCAATAAAATCGAGCAACACGCGTGTAATGGTTTACACAGTGCGGCTTTTGAATTTTAAAATGCGGCTCGAAGGGATGAAATACCCCATCCATTTGGGAGTTACCGAAGCTGGTGAAGGTGAGGACGGAAGAATAAAATCTGCAGTTGGAATAGGCGCATTACTTGCCGATGGGATTGGTGATACTGTCAGGGTTTCATTGACAGAAGATCCGATAAAAGAAATTCCGGTTGCACTAAAACTTGTTAATCATTTTAAAAGCTACCAAAACCATCAACCTATTACGGCCCCAATGATTGCACAGGCCAATCCATTTGAATATGAACGCCGCTCAACCCGTCCGGTTTTAAACATGGGCGACAAACAGCTTCCGGTGGTAATTGCCGATTTGGGCGAACGCAGTTTAAGCGAAATGATACCAATCCGTGGAAAACTAATCCCCGATTATTTTTTATCGGGAAATAAAATTTTAGATATAAAAGGCGAGGAATACCCTATTATTTCGCTTGAAGAGTATCTTTTTGAAAGCACTCGCTGGGGAAGGATGAAATTTATCCGTACCGATAAAATGGAGTTTGACCGTTTTATGGACAAACATCCTGAAATTATTACTAAGCTGAAACAAACCCGCAAAACAGTACTGATTCTCGAAAGTATTAACAAAAATCCGTTTGCAGAGTTGAGGGCATTTTTTATGTCGCTTGAAACACACATCTGGAAAGTTCCGGTAATTCTTTACCGAAGATATAACGAGAGCGAAATCGAAGATTTGCAAATAAAGGCATCGTCTGATCTGGGTGGTTTGTTCCTCGATGGTTATGGTGATGGGATTTGCTTATCCAATGACAAAGAAAATATAACTTTTACTGAACTGAAAGATCTTAGCTTTGGAATTTTACAGGCAAGCCGGATGAGGGTTTCCAAAACCGAATTTGTATCATGCCCCGGATGCGGACGTACTTTGTTCGATTTACAGGAAACAACTCAGAAAAATCAAAAAACATTTCAAGCATCTCGACCACCTGAAAATTGCTGTAATGGGCTGCGTTGTAAACGGTCCCGGCGAAATGGGCGATGCCGATTATGGTTTTGTGGGCACAGCCGTTAATAAAGTTAATCTGTATAAAGGTTTGCAGCCGGTAAAACGCCATATTTCTTACGAAGATGCTGTCGAAGAACTTGAACAGATAATTCGTGAAAATGGTGACTGGAAAGATCCAGTTGATTGATGCTGGTTTGAATTTATAATCTGTTTACATAAAATTCAGGGATTTCATAAATGAATTCAGGGTAGTTAATTCTATCCTTTTGTTTGAAATTATGCTGAAAATCGTCCTTTCAACTTTTTGAATTTTCAAATTCAGTGGGAATGATTATGTTTGTTTGCTTATAATTTTTTAACCTGATAAATTGTAAAGACATATGGCAAAAACCTATTGGAAACCCGGAACAATTATTTACCCCTTACCTGCAGTGATGGTTAGTTGCGGAGAAAACGAAGAAGAGTACAACATATTAACCATTGCCTGGACCGGTACAATAAACAGTGATCCTCCGATGTGTTATATTTCAGTTCGACCGGGCCGGCATTCATACGAAATAATTAAACGCACAGGTGAATTTGTAATTAACCTCACTACCGAAAAACTGGCACAGGCGACCGATTGGTGCGGTTGCAACTCGGGAAGAAAGTACAACAAATGGAAAATGATGAATCTTACTCCGGCACCTGCAAAAATTGTTAAGGCTCCAATCATCCTTGAATCACCTGTAAACATTGAATGTAAGGTTAAAAATATAGTTGAATTGGGATCGCATCACATGTTTGTTTCCGAAGTAGTCAGTGTTTCAGTTGACGATGAATTTTTGAATGAACAACAGGCATTTAGTTTTGCAAAAGCCAATCCGTTGGTTTACAGTCACGGGCATTATTTTGGATTGGGGAAAAAAATAGGAAAATTCGGCTGGTCAGTCGAAAGGAAAAAAGCAATCAGAAAAAAATAGGCAAAAATTAGTGTTGCAACAAAACAATCCATGTTCATTTTTGTAATGAATGTTGCAATCTGATTTCTCGTTCGTCATGTTTTATTAAATCAGATCAAAATGAAAAAAAAGTTATTTGCAGTTGTAATTTTAATAATGAATTTAGGAATGGTAAATGCACAAAATAACCCGCTTTTGGGTGAGTTTAAAGCGCCGCATCAAACAGCGCCGTTTAATGAAATTAAAAATGAACATTTTATCCCGGCTTTTCAGGAAAACATAAAACAGGGAGAGGATGAAATTGAAGCAATTATTAGCAACCCGGCAAGCCCAACCTTTGAAAATACGGTTGTGGCACTTGAAAATACGGGACGATTGCTTAGCCGCACTGCCGGTGTGTTTTTTAATCTGATGGGCTCGGAAACAAACGACGAATTGCAGAAAATTGCACAGGAAGTTTCCCCAATGCTCACAAAGTTTCAAAACGATATTTCTTTGAACCCAGATCTTTTCGCAAAAATTAAAGCCGTTTATGCACAAAAAGATAAACTGAATCTGAATGCAGAACAACAAACCCTTCTTGAAAATTCTTATTCGAATTTTATAAGACAGGGTGCCAACCTCAATGATGAACAGAAAGATAAATTCCGTGAAATAAGTACTGAACTTTCAAAATTATCATTGACTTTTAATGAGAATGTATTGAAAGAAACCAACAGTTACGAGTTGCTGATTACCGATCAAAGCAAACTGGCTGGTTTGCCCGAAAGTGCGTTGGAAGCCGCTGCCGGTCTGGCAAAATCAAAAAATAAGGAAGGCTGGCTTTTTACACTGAATATGCCAAGTTACCTGCCGTTTATGAAATATGCCGATAACCGTGAATTGCGGAAGGAATTAAGTCTTGCGTATGGTTCAAAAGCTTTTAAAGGAAATGAATTCGATAACAAGGAAAATGTGCGGAAACTGGCTGCATTACGATTGGAAATGGCACAATTGCTGGGTTATAAAAATTATGCCGATTACGCTTTGGAACGCCGCATGGCAATGAACCAGGAAGGTGTTTATAAACTCCTGAATGATTTATATGAAGCATCATTCAATAAAGCGAATCAGGAGAAAGCCGAAGTTCAGGCATTCGCGCAAAAAAGTGGTTTCGATGGCGAAATAATGCCCTGGGATTGGACTTATTACAGCGAAAAATTAAAAGTTGAAAAGTTCGATTTGAACGATGAAATGCTAAAACCCTATTTCGAACTGAGCAAGGTTGTGGATGGCGTTTTTGGCCTGGCAACCGAACTTTATGGCATAACATTTAAAGTAAACAATTCAATTCCGGTTTATAATGAAGAAGTGATTCCGTATGAAGTTTATGATGCTGACGGGAAGTTTTTGTCGGTTTTATATACCGATTTCCATCCGCGTGACGGTAAACAGGGAGGCGCCTGGATGAACGATTTTAAAGGACAGTGGAAAGATAACGGTGTTGATTCGCGGCCGCACATCACAATTGTCATGAATTTTACCCGCCCCACCGAAACCTTGCCTGCACTTCTGACTTTTGACGAAGTTGAAACTTTGATGCACGAGTTTGGCCATGCCCTGCACGGAATGCTGGCAAATTCAACCTATTCAAGTTTGTCGGGGACCAGCGTTTACCGCGATTTTGTTGAACTTCCATCGCAAATTATGGAAAACTGGGCGGTTGAAAAAGATTTCCTCGATCGTTTTGCTGTTCATTACAAAACCGGGGAAAAAATTCCTGCTGAGCTTGTGAAAAAAATTGTCGATGCTCAAAATTATCTGGCCGGATATTTATCAATCCGTCAGTTAAGTTTTGGTTACCTTGATATGGCGTGGCACTCGCTTGACTTACCCTTCAATGGAAATGTAAAAGATTTTGAAGAAAATGCCTGGGCAAAAACCCGCATTTTCCCAATCATTCCTGAAGTGTGCATGAGTACACAGTTTGGGCATCTTTTTGCCGGTGGTTATGCTGCCGGTTATTACAGCTACAAATGGGCGGAAGTGCTTGATGCCGATGCTTTTAGTGTTTTTAAAGAGAAAGGATTGTTTAATAAGGAAGTAGCAAAGTCTTTCCGCGAAAATATCCTCGAAAAAGGTGGCAGCGAACATCCTATGATTTTATATAAACGTTTCCGTGGTCACGAACCTTCGGTTGATGCATTTTTAAAGAGGAGTGGATTGAACTAAAAGTTTTTTCCCGGCTTCCCCATATTGGAGGAAATAAAAAACCAGAACCGGCAACAGTTCTGGTTTTTTATTGCAAAAAAATAGCACCACAAACCGCGGTGCTATTTCAATATCTTAAGATTGAAACTATATTACGCTTCAATCATTTTTTTATAATCATCAGCAGAAAGAAGTTCGTCAAGTTCTGAAAGTTCAACCATTTTAACTTTTATCATCCATCCGGCGAGGTATGGATCTTTATTTACAAGTTCAGGTTCATCAGCAAGAGCCGGATTAACTTCGGTAACCTGGCCGCCAACCGGCATAAATAAATCCGACACAGTCTTTACAGCTTCTACTGTCCCAAAAGTATCCCCTTTTCCCAGGTGTTCACCTTCGGTTTCAATTTCAACAAAAACCACGTCCCCCAACTCGCCTTGTGCAAAATCAGTTACGCCAATAATAGCTACTTCGCCATCAACGCGAACCCACTCGTGATCTTGCGTGTATTTCAAATCTGCCGGTATTTTCATATTATTAATTCTTTAAGTTTTGTTCAAAAATAATACTTTTTAATGAAAGAAACAGGCATAAAAATCAGCCAATTCACAATTTATTCATATTAAATCTTAAGGCTACCCCAAAAAAAATGATCGTCATTTTGTATTATTGCAAAAATTAAAGATTTATGTTTTCTGAAAAAGCAGATCACCTGGAGGCACTTGATGCAGTTGCCGAAAAATTAATTCGTCAATTTCCCGATCATCATATTTTTGCATTTTACGGTAAAATGGGTGCAGGCAAAACCACGTTTATACAATCGGTTTGTAAGATTCTGGGAACCCTGACAATGTTACAAGCCCAACTTTCGCCCTGATAAATGAATATAAAACCTTGCAGCAAAAATCAATTTTCCATTTCGATTTTTACCGGATTAAGGATATTGAAGAAGCATTTGATTTGGGATACGAAGATTATTTGTTCAGTGGAAATTATTGTCTGATTGAATGGTCGGAAATGATAGAACCTTTACTTCCTGAAAATATTGTTAAAGTAAAAATTGAAGTTGGTGAAGACGGTGAGCGCAACATTTCGGCAGAAATAGTTTAACTCAGTTTTATTCATTTTGAAATATCCGCTTTTGAGTGTAACTTGTTCCCATTAAAATCGATATAAAACCAGTATTAAATCATCCGCGAATTATGACATCAAAGGAAAAATCTAAAGAAAACCACCTGATTTCAAAAACCATGCTCATGCCGCAGGAGGAAATGCTGGAAATAAAAAAGCGTGGGCAGAAAATTAAAATCGGCATCCCATCGGATTTTTCAAAAGTTGAATACCGTGTTCCGCTTACTCCGCAGGCAGTTGATTTGCTGGTTTCCTATGGTCACGAAATTTTAATCGAAACCAACGCCGGTAAATCGGCCAGCTATTCCGACAAGGCATACAGCGACATGGGTGCGGTGATTGTTGAAACCAGTGCCGAGATTTTTCAATGTGATATTATTTTGCGCATTTCGCCGTTTAGCAGCGAAGAAATTGATATGCTCCGCGGGAACCAGGTAGTTTTATCGAGTATGCAGCCACACGCCTATTGCACTGATACAATTCAGAAAATGATGCAAAAAAAGGTAACTGCCATCGCGTTTGAATATCTTGAAAACGAAGAAGGTTTTATGCCGTTTGTGCATCAAATGAGCCAGATTGCCGGGGTGACTTCAATAACAATAGCAAGCGAATATTTGAGTAAATCACGAAACGGGAAAGGAGTTCTTTTTGGCGAAGTTACCGGTGTAACGCCTGCTGAACTTGTGATTATCGGGACAAGCACTGCCGCAGAATATGCAGCCAGAGCAGCAGTCGGACTTGGGATTTTTGTTAAGGTTTTTGATACTTCGGTGTACGAATTAAGTAAATTGGAAGAAAAACTTGGGCGCAGGATTTTACTTCAGTTTTTTATCCCAAAGTTTTAAAAAAGGCATTGGTTTCTGCTGACGTTGTAATTGGTGCAATGTCGTTTAACACTTCCCTGAAATTTAAAGTTTCGGAAGAATTGGTAAAGCAAATGAAGGAAGGTTCGGTAATTATTGACTTGAATGTGAGCCAGGGCGGTTGTTTTGAAACTTCGCAATGTACCGATTTTAATAATCCAACTTATGTAAAACATGGGGTCGTGCATTATTGTGTGCCCAATTCGCCGGCTTTGGTTGCACGCACCGCCTCCATTTCGATGAGCAATATTTTAATCCCTATTTTGCTGTCAATCAGCGACGACGGCGGGGTTAACAACTACATAAAAACTTCAAAAGGTTTTCGCAAAGGAGTTTATATTTATCACGGCATTTTAACAAATCCTGAAATCGGGTATTTGTTTAATATTCCGTCGAAGGATATAAATTTATTGCTTGCAGTATTCTAAATTAACTTTTATACTTCGCTACTTTCCCAAATCAGGTTTTTCCCAAAACCCAGACGATTGTCAGTCATTTTATATAATCAACATGAACTATCCAAAGCGTAGAGTTCATTGCAACTGCCAAAGGGAATTTTTTATAATAGGCAATTCTTGCTTTTAACAACAGTTCTTTATCTGGGATTTCCATGATTCCAAGAAATTGAATCCCCTGAACTTTTCCAACGATGCTTGTTTCAAGTACCACACTCCCGGCAACTTTTGGATTTGCATTTACATCTTTAATATGTTTTGACTCGGCTCCGGAAGTAAAAACAAAACAGTTTTCATCCTTTAGCCAAACATAGTAACAATGCGCACACCAGGCATTATTTTCAGTACAGGTTGCCAGTGTTAAAACATGGTGTTCGTTTATAAAATCTACAATTCGTTTATCAGGATGATTCATTTTTGAAAATTTAAACGCTAAAAGTAGCTGTAACTTTATTATTAGGCAAATTGTATTTAGATTTGAGTTGATTGAAAAAAATAAAAAACTAAATAATATGGCAACTGTAAAAACAGTTTATCTTGGCGATTTACGCACTGAAAATGAGCATTTGCAATCGGGAAACAAAATTATTACCGATGCACCCACCGACAACCAGGGGAAAGGAGAGGCATTTTCGCCAACCGATTTACTGGCAACAGCCCTGGGAAATTGCATAATGACTATTATGGGAATAAAAGCCCGCGATAATGGTATTGACATTCGGGGAACGGAAATTGAAATTACAAAAATTATGGCCTCCGGTCCACGACGGGTTGCAGAGGTTATTGTCGATTTCACTTTCCCTAAAAAGGGTTATACTGAAGAAGAAAAAAAGCTTGTTGAAAGTGTGGCAGGAATAAGTCCGGTTCCATTAAGTTTGCACCCCGATTTAAAGCAGACTATTAAGTTTAACTGGTAAACGGCAGTTCAGGGTTCAGAGTTGAAGATTGGATTTTATCTGTTTTTTCGCAATTGCCCTGATAATTATTGGGGAGATAGAATCCTTTTAAAAAAAAGTTTTAGTTATTGTTTTAGAATTTTCTGCTCGTAACTGCTTTTTGAGGTTTTTAAGCTTAATATATAAATTCCATTCGCTATTTCCGGCAAGTTGAAATCTGTTTTATCTCCTTGAAATTGCTTAACAATCCGGCCATCAGTATTAAATAATTGAAGAGAAACAAAGCGTTCATCTGCCGGTAGTTTCACCGAAAAACGTTCAGTAAATGGATTCGGGAAAACCGCAATCTTATTATTTTTCATGGTTGGTTGAACGCCAACTATTTGCGAAGTTTTCGCAATTAACCAGCGATCGGGATCAATTTTTAATTCAGCAACATTAAAATCAACTTCAACAAAAAATTCCTGGTTATTTGCAGTTTGAACCAATCGAAAATCCATCGAATCTGTTTTGTTGAAATTGTAAACCCGCACCGGGACAGGCATTTCAAAAAAATCAACGGAAGGATGAGAAGTAGTTTGCGAGAGGGTAATTTTTAAGATTCCTTCATCAACAGGAGTAAACTCTGTTGAATAAAATGGAAAACCTTCGCCATAATACCAGTCGTTGAAAAACTCGGTTAAAACTGTATCTCCTGCATTTTCCATATTTCGCACAAGATCATTTGTAAAAGCAAAACCATTGGCAATTTCAGGGTCGTTAAAATAGTTTCTCAATCCACTAAAAAAATTGTCATCGCCTAAAACCCAGCGCAGCATGTGCAGCAAATAGGCACCTTCTGAATAAGAAAGTCGGCTACTAAAAATGTCATCAACTTTTGTTGTGTCTTTTACGAAAACCGATCCACCGGGAAGATTTACAATTCTGTTTAAATTGGCTTTTTTCCAGGTTGTCCACCAGTAGCCGTCCTGCAGGTTTTCGTACACAAGCCCGGTAAGGTAGGTTGCAAAACCTTCGTTTAGCCATATATCCTGCCACGATCCGCATGTTATATAATCGCCAAACCACTGGTGAGCCAGTTCGTGGGCAATTAAATCGTAACTAAAGTTGTACATAAAACTCATGGTTTGGTGTTCCATTCCACCGCCCCAGCCAAATTGTGCATGGCCATATTTTTCGTTGGCAAACGGATATTCTCCAATAATTTGATTGTAAAGCTCAATAAATTCAGCTGTTACAGGGGTTTTTACTTTGGCCGTGTCCAGATTCTCGGGATAAACGTAATTCAGTATCTCGATTTTGCGGCCATCTTCCAAATCTAACCAATCGGAATAAACGGCATAATTGGTTACTGCAATTGCCACAAGATAAGTTGCAATCGGGTGACGGTGTTTCCAGTGCATTTTACGAAATCCATTTTCCACTTTATCAGAAACAAGCACACCATTGCTTGCAGTTCTGTACATTTCGGGCGAGGTTACAATTATGTCGATTGAATCAATTTTATCAGTTAATGACTGTTTGCAGGGCCACCATTCCAGCGCACCGTAAGGTTCTGAAAGTGTGAAAATAGCTGGCATTCCGGCATGTTCACTTTTTGTAAATGAACCAAAACCATTGATTTCCGGCTCCGGTTCGCCCTGGTAAAAAACAGAAATTGAATCAACTTCGGAAACCTGTAACGGTTGGCTTAATACAACCCGAAGCTTTTTTTCGTTTTGCGTAAAATCAATCTTTTGATTATGCTGAAATACTGAATCGACTGTCATTGTAGAATCATTCAAATCAAACTCAATTTGGGTTAATTCATCTAATCGGCTCACAAAATATGAAGTTACTTTTCCTTTGATATACTTAACATTTGGATTGATTCTCCATTCCATCCGCTGATAAACCAGATCATAATCTGAGTAATTCTGACTCTCTTTAAATGACGATTTCAGCATGAATTTTTGTTTCTCCTGTGCTGCAATTTTATCGGTAAACTCAGGATCGGGTGCTTGTGAAAAGGCCCCGAATACAGAGAATATCAGCAAGAATATGGAAAATACTTTTTTTAGCATGTTGCAATGTTATAATATTCAATTTTCAAATTTAACTTTTGCCAGATATATTGCCGTTTTTTCTTCGTGAGATGAATAATAACTAACCCAAATAAATCCATCGTACAACTCAAGTCCGGCATAGCTTGTGTCTCCTCCCGAGGGAAGTTCAAGCGCTTCTGTAAGTTTTCCTGTTTTTGGATTTATCCAGCAAAGCGAAGTTCGTGCCGGGCTCCAGCCATCGCCTCCATACAAACGCACTGCGGCTAACAACCGGCCATCAGGTAGAAAAATCATGTGCGGGCCACCAAACCTGACTTCCATATCTTTCCAGTTCCAAACGGTGTATGGCGGAAGAGAAATTCCAAGTAACCCCGATTTTTTCTCCCCATCCCTGCGTAACAAACAGAACGCTGTATCGCCCTTAAATACAATAGAAGTTTCGTTTGGGTAACCTTTGATATTCAGATTTTCAATAAGTGTTTCGAATGTTTTTCCATCGTTGCTGGCATACAATCTTAGCGACTTTTCCTCGCGGCAGCCATAACCAAAATTATATGCTTTTCCATTGTGCCATGTTGTTCGCCAAAGCCAAAAATCAGGATCGCCAATTTCCTGTTTATCGCTCCATTTGTAACCGTCAGCCGAAAACCAAACCAGCGACTGGTGGGTGTGAACCGATTTGTCGTGAAGTGCTTCAGCTCCGCTCAGCATTAATTTCCCGTCGGGTGTAACAGTGATTTTTGCATCGCGCAAATCTGAATCCAGCGAAGTAATTAAAGCAGCTGACTTCCAATTTTTACCATCTTTTGAAGTAATCACCCGCAATGCACCGTCAGCAGAAACATGTTTTTCCCCTTCACGAAATACACAAAAGAACTGGTTATTAAACTGCACCAAATCGGTGAAAGCGTTGTGGGGAGCTTTATCCCAGATTCGCGCAACACTTTCCAACTCCAAAGAATTTTTATTTTTCTGCGCTAAAAGCAGAAAAGGTGGCAATGAAAACAGGATAAACAGCAAGATTGTAGTTTTGGTCGTCAAATAACTGTTGTTATGTATTTTCATGTTTTTTTTCGAACTAAAGTAACAATTTGATCCAGATTTAGATAATATCAAATATCAACGCAACTTAATTGAAGTTAATCCCATCTGGATATAAAAACTCAAAAAGAATGAAATCAATTAAATCTTTCGTATTCCCCGTTTTTATTTTTGCATTGTTTATCGTGGCATCAACTTTTAACCAAAGTTGCAACCCCGAAGGTCCCGAAGATGAAGGATGCGACTCGTGCATTATCGCTTATAAACCAAATATTTACATTTATCCCGAAGAAAAAACTGATTTAACTTTATCATTGATTTTTCCACTAGGGGGGAAAGTTGTTGCATCAATTCCGGAATATAACAACGGATGGTATTTTACTGTCGACAAATCGGGATTGATAGACGATTCTTACGATTACCTGTTTTATGAAAGTCAACAGCCGGATGTTTGGCAACTTGCTGAAGGGTGGGTTGTAAAAAAGGAAGATTTAAAGGATTTCTTTGTTGAAAACATGACTGATTATGGTTTTTCTGATCAGGAAATCAAGGATTTTACGGATTACTGGATTCCGCGTTTTACTGCTGAAATTTATGAAATTTATCCCCAAAACAAACAAATCATTGAAAGCGTTATAAAATTTGAGGTTTCAAAAAAGCCTGACAATATATTGCGCTTGTTTTACGCAGTGCGTGAATCAAACCAAAAACAAGGATTTACTTTGCCCGAACCGCAAATTGATCTAACATTCAAAAGGGAAGGTTTTTTTATAACAGAATGGGGTGTTGTTTTAAAATAATGTAACCACAAAACAACTATTCTTTGGTTACATTGAGTTATTCAATTTAATATTTGTTTTAAAGAGAAGCAAACACTTTTTCGAGAAGTTTTTTTGTCGCAATAATTCCTTCTTTCTCAGGTAGTTCGCTTCCTTCATATTCAACGTCAACATAACCTTTGTAACCCGAGTCTTTTACAATTTTCATCAATTTGTAATAGTCCATTTTGGTTTCATTTCCCTGGGCATCAAAAGCATATGATTTTCCGCTTACACCTTTTGCATAAGGCATTAGTTGTTCAACGCCTTTGTAGCGATCATACTCTTCTCCGGTTTCGCGGTTGATTGTGAAATTACCAAAATCAGGTAATGTGCCAACCCTTTTGTGATCAACCATTTTCATAACTCCCACCAGCCAATCTCCGTTACTTGAAAGTCCGCCATGGTTTTCGACAATCACATTTATTTTTTTTGTGTCGCCATATTCACATAACATGTGCAAACCATCGGCGGCAAGTTTTTGCTGTTCTTCAAAACTTCCCTGGCTTCCGGCATTTACACGTATTGAATGGCAGCCAAGAAATGCCGCTGCATTAATCCATTTCTTGTGGTTTTCAACGGTTTTTATTCTTTCCGCCTTAACAGGAGCACCAACCATCCCTTCGCCGTCGCACATAATTAAAACGTTTGTAACGCCTTCGTTTTTGGTTATTTTTAATAACTCAGCCAAATATTTTTCATCTTTTGCCTGTTCTTTGAAAAACTGGTTTACATATTCTACCGCTTCAATTCCCAGTTCGCGCGAAACAACCGGAAACTGTAGGTTTGTCATTTCTTTTGCAAACAAAGTTTTGTGTAATGACCATTCAGCAAGTGAGATTTTGAAAGGAGATTCTTTTGCAGCAATACCCGCAAATACATTTGAAACAACCATTGTACCTGCAGTTGCGGCGATTGTTGTTTTAATAAAATTCCTTCGATTTGTTGTATTCATAGTTTTAGTTTTTAATTTTTGTGAATTTAAATCCTAAAAAATATTCGTTTTTTATACAGATAGTAACAAAGAAACCACTCTAAAGTTAAAATGGTTAGTGAGGTAAACAGGTTTGTTACAAAAACAGAAGCTCCAAACCAACCTAAAACGCCGCCGGTAAAAATGGAAACAAAATCATTAAACCACTGTTCTCCCACGGTATTGAAAAACATGTAAATAAAAATTGCATTTGTACCGAAAATCACAAATGGGAAAATCCAGCCGTTAATTTTTTTGATATCAATAAGCCAGTAACTGAAAGCAAGTACAAGTAAAGCCCAGCCTCCTGAAGCCAGAACAAAAGATGAGGTGCAAATGCGTTTAATAATTGGTGTTATTGAAGTCCAGTCGAGCAAATATCCCAGTGCGAGGAAAATTAATCCGGCAACGGCAATTATTTTGAATTTATCCATAACCGGTTTCGCCGACATCAACATTTGACCAGCTACAACTCCCCAAATGGTATGTGCTGCGGTAGGAATGAAATTGATTGCAACCCAGCCTCCGCCGTTGTTTATTTTGCCCATCAAAACCATGTCCATCCAACTCCCGAAATTATGGTCTTTTACAAAAGGCTGATTATATCCTTCAAGAGAAAAAGTGCGGTAGGCAAATTCAGTTAAAATCAGTAAGCCGAATGAAACAGCAATTTGAACCGGCCATTTGTATTGCATTAAAAAGTAGGCGATTATGATTGTAACGGAAAGCTGGGAGAGGACATTCCATAATTCCCAAACTAATTTGTGGCTGTAACCAATATGCAAACCCACGCCAAAAGCCAGTAAAATGATGCAGCGCTGAATAATGTGCCATGTAATTTTCTTTTTCGGTTCGCCCATTTTAATGCGTTTTGCATACGAAAACGGCATTGCAACACCAACAATAAACATGAAAAATGGTTGTATTAAATCCCAAAACCGCAGGCCATGCCAGGGGTGATGATGAAATTGCTGGAAAAACGGTTCAAGAAAAGTTCCGGCAATTGGTTCTTTTACCATAACACTCCAAAGTGCTGTTCCTTCAGCAACAAGTAAAAACATTGTTATTCCCCTGAAAAAATCCAGCGAAAGTAAACGGGTGTTAGTTGGTTCGGTAATTTTTGTGTTTTGCATTTTTGATTTAATTACAGGCTGAAGTTTCAAACATACTTAAACCGTTTGATATTCTTTTTTGGCGTTTTCTCAAACTCCTCGCTTACAATTTCAAAACCACTGATTTGCTCGTATTTTGGCAGTTCATGGTTGGTTTTTTTTATGTTTTCTTCCATTATTTTTTGAATAGCCGATTCTTCAATGTTCTCCGTTTTTAAAGCTTCCAAATCCGGATAAATCAGCGCAATCAATTTACCCTTTCGTTCGGTGACAACACATTCTGCAATAAATGGTTGGTTGGTTAATTTTGATTCAATTTCCTCGGGATAAATATTCTGCCCCGATGGACCAAGCAACATGTTTTTCGACCGGCCTTTTATATAAATGAAATTGTTTTTATCAATAATTCCCAAATCGCCCGTTTTCAGCCAGCCATCTTCGGTAAACGAATCGTTGGTTGCTTCTTCGTTTTTGTAATAGCCAAGCATCACATTTTCTCCTTTCACCTGAATTTCGCCAACAATGTTGTACGGATCTTCCGAATCGATTCGAACTTCCATTCTGTCAACTAATTTTCCTGCTGATGATTGCATGGTTTTATCCCAGGCTTCATAACTGATCAGCGGCCCGCATTCCGTCATTCCATATCCTATTGAAAAAGGGAAATTAATGCGTTTGAAGAACTTCTCAACATCGGCATTCAGCGGCGCTCCACCAATCACAATTTCGAAAAACCGGCCACCAAAAGTTTCAAATAATTTCGACTTAATTTTATTGAGGAGAATTGAAGAAATACCCGGAATGTGCAACAATATTTTTATGATTGGTTTATCAAGTGTTGGCAACAATCTTTTTTTGTAAATCTTTTCAATAATAAGCGGAACTGAAAGTACCAAATGAGGTTTTACTTCGCCAAAAACTTTTGTAAGCAAGGCAGGTGCGGGCATTTTGTTCAAAAATGTAATTTGGCAGCCGACTGACAGCGGAAACAAAACTCGAAAAGCAAACCATAAACATGCGCCATTGGTAAAAACGAAACTATTTTATCCCCCGTTTTCAATGGCATGTGCTCACGCGCAAAAACTATATTCGAAACCAAACTACGTTCAGGTATCATAACCCCTTTTGTAAATCCTGAAGTACCCGAAGTATAAGAAATAACACAGGGTTCTTCTGGTTTCCATTCCTGAAAAGAAAAGCCTGATTTTTTTAACTGATTCTTTTCGTAATACTGAAATGAATCTACGATTTTATACTGTACATTATTATCCTTTGCTTTGAACAATGAAAAGTCTTCAAGAACCAAAACTGCCTGTACCAAAGGCAAATTCTCCATATCAATTTTGTCAAGCAGTGATTTTGCCCCAATTACAATTTTTGCTTCCGAGTGGTTAATTATGTGGTTTGTATCGCTTTTATTGAAATCGGGCAAAACCGGAACGATTACCAAACCTGAAGAGAGAGCCGAAAGAAAAGTTGCGCCCCAATTTGCTGAATTCCTGCCGAGTACAGCAACTTTGTCTCCCTTTTGCAAACCCATGATCTGGTAAAAAAGCTGCAGCGACATGATGGTTTTGGCAACTTCACCATATTTGAAATCTTTGCCTTCGTAGTCAGTAAATGCAAGTTTATCCCAGTTATTTTGAAATGTTTCGCTGTACAGTTTAGCTAAAGTGTAGTTTTTCATCCTTTTTTAATTTATTGAAACCAAATGTAGAAAAAAATGCAACTGAAATACAAAACTTTTAAGTATTCATTCTGTTGGTATGTTTAGTTATAAAAATTAAAAAATCATGAAGAGGATAATATTAATAGCATTGATTTTCATTTCAATACAATCATTTGCCCAGAATTTTGGAAATATTGCTGTTGGAGAAAAAGCACCCGATTTCAAACTGAAAACAATTCAGGGAAGTGAAATTCAATTGAGTGAATTGTTAAAAAGCAATTCAGTTGTTTTGATTGTTTTGCGGGGATGGCCGGGTTATCAGTGTCCAGCCTGTACAAAACAGGTGGGTGGCTTAATTTCAGATGCCGATGAATTTTCAGAATTAAAAACTGTTGTTTTAATGGTTTATCCAGGTCCTTCCGACGAATTACAAAATCATGCCAAAGAATTTACTGAAGATTTCAAATTCCCCGATAACTTCATATTTACCATCGATCCTGATTATTCGATGATAAATGAATATGGTTTGCGCTGGGATGCACCCAAAGAAACTGCTTATCCATCAACTTTTGTTATCAGTAAAAATGGAAAAATTGTGTTCTCAAAAATAAGTACAACTCACGGTGACCGGGCTGATAATGAAGAAATTTTTGAGGCGTTGGGAAAACTTTAGTCTCAAAATAAAAAAACCATCGGATTTGATGATCCCATGGTTTTTAGGTTTTCGAACTTAAGTTTTCACACTAATATTTTCGCAGAAAAATATCGCCGCTAACAGTTTTTAGCTCCACATCTTTGTTTCCCCCGTTTAAGGTAAGTTCACGTTTGGTTCCTACCCACGAAATTTCTTTCGAATCGGCGTTGTCGAATTTTACATTTGAATACACATCGCCTGTTACTGTTGACAGATCGATTTTCGCCTGTAGTTTTTCAGGAATTGAATAATCGATAAATCCGCTAACCGAGTTAACAGCCATTTCGCCCTCGCAACCAATCAGTTCAACTTCGCCTGAAATGGTATTTACACTAAAATTCAGGTTTTTCGGAACTTTTAATGGTGTAGTTTATTTCGGTGTTGAAATTGCAAAGGTTTTTTTCTCCTGTTTTCTTTTTGATTCCATCAAAATCAACGTCTTCCACAATTTCGATTTTGCCTGATTTTTCGTTGATATTCAGATTATAAAAATCGTTGTACTTGTTATCATCTATATTGGCTGTAGCGTGAAAACCAATGTAATTGTTGTTCCAGACTTCAATTTTAATATTATCGGCAAAACTCAGTTTCATTTCAGTTCTTTTCCATCAACTTCAATTTGTTTGTCGATTATTTTTTGGGAAAATGTAAGTGTTACAGCTCCCAAAATAATTGCTGATGTGAGTATAAATCGTTTCATGGCCATTATTTTTTGCGCAGGTAAATATTACCTGAAATCGATTTCAACAGAATTTTGGAACCTCCACCGTTTAGTGTGTAGTTGTTTTTCCCGTTTCCATGTTTAATCGAAGCCAGTCCATCGGATCTATTATCTCCTTTTTCTGATGATCCGCCAACAAGATTCAGATTGTTATACACATTGCCCGTTACGTTACTTATATCGAAAGTGGCTTTGCTGTCGCCGGGCAAGGTTAGGTCGATAAATCCGCTAACCGATGCCAGTGACGATGGTTCGTCCTGACTTACACTGCTAAAAACTGCCTCAACATTTCCGCTTATTGAATTAACTGTGAACGGGCCGCTGCAATTTGTTATTGTTACATTCGCGCTCAGTGTTTTAATTTCGAGACTGCCTTTGTATGAATCAACAGTAATATCGTTGTTGGCAAACGGACTGTTGTAATCAAGGTTTACAGCAATTCCCTGCGGAATTGAAATGGTATATTTGTAATCCATTACCTGTTTGGTAATTCCCGAAATGGTAACAACACCGTTTTCTTCAGAAACATTTAGTCCAATTTCAGTATTGTCTTCCATGCCTCCCAGAAGCTTGAGTCCTTCTGCACGTTCCGGGCGTTCCATGTCAAAATTCGATTCAATAACAATTGCGTTTCCGCTTGCATTTTTTACCGAAACTTCGCCCAAAAGCTTTGTAATCTGAACCTGGTTTTTCACTTTTGGGGTGTACTCAAATTTTTTCCCCTGCCCGAATATCAGTAGCGGGGAAATAAATACAATTACTAATAATATTACTCTTTTCATCTGTTTTATTTTTAAAGTTTTTTCGAAACCAACACCTGAGTTTTTACATTTCTTGTCTCAAAAGTCAATTTCAGATTGTTTTTAATTTATTCAACTTGTTCCGAAAGATTTCATTAGCCGGCGTTAAATCGGCTTTCGGATTATATGATTGTTTTTACCATATTCTTTGCATATTCTTTCACCTGTTCGTTTGTGTTTTCGTTGTTCGATATCGATTCAATTTCATCTTTGGCTTCTTTTACTCCCGATTCGGTAAGCACCTGGATGAGGGAAATCTGTAAAAGCGGGTTTTCCTGGACAGACAAAGATTTGATGAGTTCTGTTTTAATTTTTTGGTTTTTGTCCATCATTTCCGACAAAGCATTGATTGCAGCCAGCCGCACATTTACGTTTTTATCGCTGTTCATGGTATTTACCAAAGCATCCACAAGAGTTTCGCTTGCCTGTCCCGATGTTTTGATGTTGTACACAGCTTGTATTTTTTGCGGTCCCGAATATTCGCTCAAACCTGCCAATAAAACTTCCTGTTTCATTGTGGTTAGTTCAGCCTGCATGCCTGTAATTTCATTATTTTTTGAGCCTGAAAAATATCCTGTTATAAAAGTTCCGGCAATAATTAAAACCGATGCTGCAATTTTTAACCATGCCGGAAACCACACTTTTTTTGCTGTATTTTTTTCGTTCAGTCCGGCCAGTTCCATAAATTCTTCTTTCATGCCAACAGGTGGTTCAACAGAAGGAAAAGAACCGGTAAATTTTAAAAACGAACTCATTTCGGAGTGAAGCTTTTTGCATGAATCGCAGGTTTCCAGATGTTCACTCACCCATGCCGATGTTTTTTCGTCAAGCACTCCATCAATGTATTCCGGAAGTTCTATTCTTATTTCATCACATTTTTTCATCACTCAATCATTATTTTGGTATAAATTTCTTTTAGTTTTTGTATTGCCCTGAATGTTTTCACTTTCACAGCATTTTCTGTTGACAAAACAGTTTGTGCTATCTCCCTGTATGAAAATCCCTGAAATCGGTTCAGCTCAATCAGTTCGCGGTACTCGGGCGGCAGTTGCGACATTGCTTCCATCAGAAACCCGAACGATTCTTTCATGTCAGCATCTCTTACTGATTCTGCCTGATCTTTAACGGCTATTTCCTGTTCCTCTTCCACAGTAAAGAATTTCCGCGATTCGTTGTAATGATCAATCAGAATATTTCGTGCGATACGAAAAAGCCAGTAGGCAAAAACTTTGTCATCTTTCCAGCTGTGACTGTATTTCAGTATTTTCAAAAAAACGTTTTGCGTGAGATCGCGGCTGATTTCAGAGTCGTTTGTCATGCGCACAAAATACCCGTAAACCTGTTTGTAATACCTGTCGTACAGAACACCGGCCGCCCGTTTATCGCCACGCACCAGTTGCTCCATCAGCATTTCATCACTCAGCCGTTCAGTCATTCAATTTTAATATCGTTTGTTTTTTAATCGTTCAACTGTAATCAATACCTGAAAATAGTTGATTCGTTACACAGAATGTAAATATTTATGAAAATTATTTTGAATGAGAATAAAAAAATCCGGAAACCACCAACCCTAAAGCGATTCCCGGATAACTTTTGGCCTCATTTTTGCCTTGCAGATGCCTGGAACCGTATCGCGATTAACAAGTTTCCGCCTCTTTCGCAGACGGTTCCCGCCTTCTTGCTAAAAGATTCCGCCTTCTTTTTAACGATTTCCCGCCTTCTTGCAAACGGTTTCCGCTTCTTTTAGACGGATTACGCCTTCCTGCGGACCTGGAAAGTCGTCCAGGTGTCTTCGCAAGACGGCGGAATGTCTTCGCGAATTGCCGGGTTGACCTTGCAAAACGCGGCAATTGCCCCAAAGACGCCCATTGCCGTTGGCGAAGCAGAGGGATGAGGCAGCAAACTGGCGAACTTTTTAATCAGGAGTGGCTGGATGAACCGCGATGTAAAAATGAACCTAAATAAACACCGGTTGATTATGGGTTCTGATTCTGAATTTCATACATTTGAAAAACAAAAAACCTGATTCAACCATGAACTCCATCGAAACCCAACCCAGCCCTACCATTAAAAACGGTGCTGAAAAGATGAGAAAAAGTATAAGAACTTCGGGGGATTAAGTAGTTAGCACCCATTGTATTTGCGGCATCTTACTGTTAGGACAAATAAAACAAAGAAACGCAACCATAATGACTGGAAATTCATCTAATGAAGAAACTCTAAATTCTAAATTATGAACAGACTTTCAATTGCTTTAATTATTTTTCTCTTTGCATTTTCATGTAGTAGAGACAATTACGATACGCTTGACTCTTATGTCGTTGGAGAAATAGTAGGTTTCGACTTGAATTGCTCAACCTGCATACTAAAATTTCCTAATGATTCTTTGACAATAAGACATGAGCTTGGTGCAAGTAGAGACAATTACTATCAGACAGTTAATCTGATGAAAGATACTTTTGAAATCAACCAAAAGGTGTTAGTTAAACTAAGAAAAGCAGAAGAAAACGAACTCAGAGCATGTATAACATTGTATCCTTCTTATGACTATATTAATATATACATCGCTGACTTTAAACCTGTTGAATAACGAACAACGGTTGCTAACTTCAGCAATCCGTCAAGTGCGGCAGCAGTGGTTTTCGGTGGGCATCTTTCCGCTCATTCCCAACGAAAGTTTTAAAACCTTATTTTCTTCCCCAAACCTTCGTAGCCCCTAAATCCCCCATTGATTTCAACCTTATTTTGTGTGGCTGGTTATCATTAAAACCAGTTTAATAAGGTTGTGGTTTGTGGGTCTTGTTTTTTCTCTACTAAGGTTTTGGAAATAGAATGATAAGGTTTTTTAAAAAATGCATCTTGACCTGTAATGCCATACGAACCGTTCCCTTGAAAAGATAAAAAGCCGACTCCTTTCGGAACCGGCTTTCTATATCACATTTCTTTTCTTTCTCTCTCCCTCGGGGAGGGCTGGGGAGGGGCTTTATTTAAACGCCTCAATCAAAATCTCCAGGATTTTCTTTCCGGCTGCGGCAACGCTGGTTCCGGGGCCAAAAATGGCAACGGCACCTGCATCGTATAAATACTGATAATCCTGGTGGGGAATAACTCCACCGCAAATCACCATAATATCGTCGCGGCCCAGTTTTTTCAGTTCCTCGATAACGGCAGGCACCAAAGTTTTGTGGCCTGCTGCCAGCGATGAAACACCAAGTACATGTACGTCGTTTTCAACGGCTTGTTTGGCGGCTTCTTCCGGAGTCTGGAACAGCGGTCCCATGTCAACATCGAAACCGATATCGGCATAACCTGTGGCAACAACTTTTGCGCCGCGGTCGTGGCCATCCTGACCCATTTTTGCGATCATGATACGTGGCTGGCGGCCTTCCATTTCGGCAAATTGTTTTGCCAGTGCCTGAGCTTCCTTAAACTCGTCTTTTCCTTGTGCTTCCGATTTATACACGCCTTCAATTGTTCTGATTACTGCTTTATAACGTCCTGCCACTTTTTCGCAGGCATCCGAAATTTCTCCCAAAGATGCACGTTTTTGTGCTGCATCAATCGCCAATTCCAATAAATTTCCCTTACCGGTTTCGGCACATTTTGTAATTGCAGCCAGCGAAGCCTGAACTTCTGCTTCATTCCGGTTGGCACGCAAAGTTTTTAAACGTTCAATTTGAGACAAACGAACTGCTGTATTGTCAATATCTAAAATATCAATCGGGTCTTCTTTTTCCAAACGGTATTTATTGATACCAACAATTGTTTGTGTACCACTGTCAATTTTTCCCTGTGAACGTGCTGCAGCTTCTTCAATGCGCATTTTTGGTACACCTGTTTCAATTGCTTTCGCCATACCACCCAGTTTTTCAACTTCTTCGATTAACGCCCATGCCTTTTGCGCCAGTTCGTGTGTAAGCGTTTCAACATAATATGAACCTGCCCATGGGTCAACCGAGCGGCAAATTTCAGTTTCCTGCTGAAGGTAAATTTGTGTATTTCGTGCAATTCGTGCTGAGAAATCAGTTGGCAAAGCAATTGCTTCGTCGAGTGCATTGGTGTGTAAACTCTGCGTGTGGCCAAGTGTTACAGCCATCGCTTCAATTGCAGTACGACCCACATTGTTAAACGGATCCTGCTCGGTTAACGACCAGCCCGAAGTTTGTGAGTGGGTACGAAGTGCCATCGATTTTGGATTTTTCGGGTTGAACTGTTTTACCAGTTTTGCCCAAATCATCCGGGCAGCACGCATTTTGGCAATTTCCATAAAATGGTTCATGCCAATTGCCCAGAAAAACGATAAGCGAGGTGCAAAAGCATCGATATCCATTCCGGCATTTATTCCGGCACGGAGATATTCAAGTCCGTCAGCCAATGTGTAAGCCATTTCAATATCGGCAGTGGCGCCGGCTTCCTGCATGTGGTAACCCGAAATAGAGATTGAATTGAACTTCGGCATTTTCTGCGAAGTGAATTCAAAAATATCAGCAATAATTTTCATCGAGAATCCGGGTGGATAAATGTAGGTATTACGCACCATAAATTCTTTCAAAATATCGTTTTGAATAGTTCCCGAAAGTTGTTCCAGAGTAGCGCCCTGTTCCAGTCCGGTTACGATGTAAAATGCCAAAACCGGCAAAACAGCGCCGTTCATTGTCATCGACACCGACATTTTATCAAGCGGAATCTGGTCGAAAAGGATTTTCATATCGAGAATTGAATCGATGGCAACACCGGCTTTACCAACATCGCCAATAACACGCGGATGATCGGAATCGTAGCCGCGGTGGGTTGCAAGGTCGAACGCAACCGACAATCCTTTTTGGCCTGCAGCAAGGTTTCTGCGATAGAATGCATTTGATTCTTCAGCAGTTGAAAATCCTGCGTACTGACGGATCGTCCAGGGTTGCATCACATACATTGATGAATACGGACCGCGGAGAAATGGTGCTACACCTGCAGCATAATTCAAATGTTCCATTCCTTCCAAATCTTCTTTGGTGTAAACCGGTTTCACCGGAATCTGCTCCGGCGTTTTCCAGTTTTTCTCTATTTTGTTTTCGGCAATCCAACTGGCAGTATCTTTTTGCTCAGCAACCGTTTTAATATCTATTTTTTTGAAATCTGGTTTCATAATTTTTTTGTTTTTGTATCAAGAAGAAAAGTATCAAGTATCAGGATTAGGAAAGCTTCAGGTGAAGTGTCTCGAGAATCAAGATTGAATTCACACGATTTCTGATCTTTTATCTCTTTATTTTTGTCTTGCTACTTGTGTCTGTTAATCTTGCTACTATTGTTTAGATTCCTAAATTTTCCTGATAAGCTTCCAACTCTTCCAGAATATTACTTTTTACACTGATAAAATTTGTTATTCCCTTCACTTCCAATTCAGCCTGACAGGCAGGAGCTCCGGCAACAACCAAAATTTCGTTTTCCAAAAGTTCAAATGCTTTTGGGGCCAGTTCAGCATATTCTTCATCAGAACTGCACAAAACAACAATATCAGCATTGGCTGCTTTTGCTGCGGCAATTCCTTCACCAATTGTGTTAAATCCGTTATTGTCGATTACAGTGAAACCAGCAACAGCAAAAAAGTTGCAGCTAAATTGTGCGCGTGCTTTACGGAAAGTGAGGTTCCCAATGGTAAGCATAAATGCAACCGGGCGTTTGTTTGTTTTTGAATACACATCTGTTGAATAACGGAGCGCTTCAAACGCCTGGGCACCCCGGTATGGTTTCAACGTTTCAACTTCTGCATCTTTTGCTGTTAAATCAACAGGTTCGAAAAGTGAACCGTCCAATTCTGCTGTAATTTTCTCGTTGAGATTTGGAAATTGATTTGTACCAAGCAGATTTTCGCGTCGCAATGCAATATTCAAATCGCGTTTGGCAGCCATTGCCTTTATTTCCTTTTGGATAAAACCCTCAGTAAATGCAGCTAAAAATCCACCTTTTTCCTGAATCGTTAAAAACAAACTCCATGATTGTTTTACAAGTGAATCAGTTAAATTCTCGATATAATATGAACCTGCACCAGGATCGGAAACTTTATCAAGATATGACTCCTCTTTTAACAAAATCTGCTGGTTACGTGCAATACGTTCAGAAAATTCAGTGGGAGTTTCGTATATGGCATTAAAAGGCAAAACTGTTATTGAATGGGCGCCACCCAACGCAGCCGACATTGCTTCGGTTTGTGTACGGAGCATATTTACATTCGAATCGTAAATGGTAAGGTTGTAGCGGTTTGTTTCGCTGTGGGCAATCAATTTGGCTGAACAATCATTTTCCGGTCCGTAAGCTTTAACAATTTGCGCCCAAAGTAAACGGGCAGCCCGCAACTTGGCAATTTCCATGAAATAATTGTTGCCGATACCAAAATTGAATTTGATGGATTTGGCAACATCATCTAAATTCATTCCCAGTTCAGTAAGCTGTGTTAAATACTCAGCACCCTGTGCAAGCGAAAATGCCAGCTCCTGAACAATTGATGAACCGCTGTTGGCGAAAAATTTTCCATGAACGCCAATAACTCTGAATTTTGGCAATATTTTGGCTTTCTCAACAACTTCTTTAAGTTTTGTAAATGCATTTTTTTCAAACTTCCCTTTTAAAACATAAGTTCCAATTGGGTCGATTGATGCTGAAGCTGTAACGTTTTTATTTTCCCATTTTCCTTCAGCTACAAATTCAGCAAAAGTTGGGCGCATTTGCTTGAATCCTCAGGACAAACCAAATTGATTTCAGCGGACTCCAAACAAATATCTTTTAACAAAACGCTCAAGTCCTCTTTGGTCCTATTCTCACAATCGTTAAAATACAAACCAAGTGAAGTAACCCCTTTCCCAAGAATTTCAAGCGCTTTTTTATTTGCTGATTTGAAATCGGAAATAAAGATATTTTGGCGGATTAGCCAGTCGTTGCCGGTTTTTTTGTTTCCCCTAACAAACGGAAATTCACCAGGCAGGTTATCTAAATATTTTAAACTTTCCAGGTTTTCCTGGCGGTAATATGGGCGGACGTTAAACCCTTCATAGGTTTTCCAAACGAGCGCCCTTTCGTAATCTTTGCCTTTTAAATCGGCATTTATTTTTGCTTCCCATTCATCGGTAGTAACAGGCGCAAAATCGGCGAAAAGTTTTTGCTTTATTTCTGTCATGTTGAAAATTATTTTGAAAATCGAGGTGCAAAATTAGTTGATTTAAAAAATTGACGAACAGAATAACTAAGGTAATTGAATGTATGTGTATAAAAATCATGTTTAGGAAACATGAACTGTGTAAGTTTTACAGAATGAAACCCTGCTTTTTATTCGTTAAAGATTCTAAAAACTAAATCGTTGTTTTGATTATTTTTTATCAAAATTCATTACCGATAATTTTCATAAATTGCATCCCCGTTTAAAGAGAAATGAAATAATGGAAAAGCTAAAGTGGACGAAAGATATTTTTGGATCGAAGCTTGAGTTAATGCAGGGAAACGAGCGGATTGGAAAAATCCAGTGGGAAAACATGGTCAGTTCGAAGGCGCAGGCAATGATAAATGGTAAACTATTTATACTGAACCGTGAATTTTTCCTTTCGAAACTTGAAATTTACGATGCCAACGATCAGTCACTTTTAGGATCGGTTATGGTAAATATGTTTAATCCGCGAAGCGATGTGGTTATTAACGGTAAACGGTTCGAACTCGAAATCAAAAACTTTTATCAGTCACACTGGTCGTGGAAATACAACGGCGCAGAAATTATACGGTTCTCATCCAACGAATTCATTACCAAAGACAAAGGAGAGATTGAACTTTAACTTCATGCAACGAAGAAATTGAAGTTTTGATTTTGCTGGGGCTTTTTGTACGCAACCAGTTTGTGCTTTATATGTTGCTGATTCTATTGATTCTGCTGATAATTATTTTTTAAAACCTTAACTGATTCGCCCGGAAGTGGAGGATTTAATAAAGTATAGAATATTCAGATCTTTCTTTTAAAATGCAGATATGAAAAACGGATTGCAAACGTTACTAAAAAAAAACATGCAATTCCGTTTATTCGTTTATATTTTATTGATTTCAATAATCTTTTTTTCATGCAATGAAGAAGAGTTTACTTTTGCCACCGATTCAAAACTTCAATTTGCCGCAGATACTGTTACATTCGATACTGTTTTTTCCACAATCGGTTC
Organism: Draconibacterium sp.; assembly: GCA_016705335.1. Taxonomy (GTDB): domain Bacteria; phylum Bacteroidota; class Bacteroidia; order Bacteroidales; family Prolixibacteraceae; genus Draconibacterium. The sequence goes on from JADIYN010000030.1 coordinate 38,601, forward strand.
AGCCACAAAATGGTTTACGGTAAAAAATCCAAACAAACAATCTGTTAAAATTTCAAAGATATTTTTGGCAGGTGGAAACCGATCCCCTTTTCGTTTAAATATTAATGGAATGCAGGCCAATGAAGATTTCGATGTAACGATTTCAGCAGGTGACAGTTTGTTTGTTTTTGTTGAGGTTACAATTGATCCGACCAGGCAAAATAACCCGATGGTTGTGCAGGATTCAGTTATTTTTAAACTGAACGGAAACACGCAGGATATTGATTTGATTGCATTTGGGCAGATTTCCACCTTTTTAATGGCGACGTTTTAAAAACCCAACATTGGATAAACGATAAACCTTATTTGATTTATAATTCAGTTTTGGTGGATTCGCTCGAAACTTTAATTATCGATCCGGGTTGCCGCATTCACTTTCACTATGGTTCGGGCATGTTTGTAAAAGGAACACTGAAGGCGACAGGTACGTTTGAGGAACCGATAAGTTTTCAGGGCGATAGGCTGGAAGAGAGTTACGGAAATATTCCCGGTCAGTGGGGCGCTTATACTGAATTTGCTGATGGAGGTTTGTACATTTATGGAGGCATTCATTTTTTAGTTGGGAGCAAGGACAATGTGTTGGATTATTCGATTATAAAAATGCAACAAAAGGTATCCAAATCGATAGTATGGGATTTTTCTGAAAACCCGGTTTTAACCATATCAAACTCAAGAATCGAAAACATGGCGCTAAATTGTATTGATGCACGTACAACTTTTTTAAAAGCCTCAAACTCTGTTTTTGCCAACTCTGGTTCATATACTGTTGCATTGCGTTTCGGTGGCGATTACGAATTTAACCATTGTACTGTAGTCAATTATTCAGGCTTTGGAAACCGCAAAGAACCTGCTTTGCTTTTAAACAATTATTATGTTTTCAATAAATTACATACAGTTTTGATTTAAATACTTTTTTCGGGAATTGTATTGTGTATGGAAACAAAGAAAATGAGATATTATTGGCTAAAGATGGAAATGGTTCGTTCACCTATTTATTCGAAAATTGCCTTGTAAATACGAATTTGAATTCAGGTTTCGAAAACTCAGTTTTTAATAAGGAACCGCTTTTTGTAAATATATCTGAAAACAATTATGCTATCGATTCACTTTCTCCTGCAAGAAATATTGGAGATATTGAAATCGCTAAACTGTTTCAATTGATTTGAATGACTATTCACGGCTTGAAGATGAAGGCCCTGATTTGGGGGCGTTGGAATGGATTCCTGTGTTAAAAAGGAGGAAATAAAAATTCATTTACTGACTCATTATTGGGAGAAAAAGCAAAACCGCCTTTGCGTACAAAAGCGGTTTATTTATTTAGGGTAAGCTGCCGACCCGTGTTAAACGGTACTGCACCTTACAGAAACGCACCGGCAAATGCCGGCACGATTTTTTATTCCTTTAAGATCTTTTCAAAACAAATGCTATTTTCAACATGAATGTACTGGCGGTAATTGGGTATTTGCCGGTAAGCATTTTTCTGGTAAAGCCTCACTGCATCTGACAGTCGCTTTCCGGTTTCCAAAACACATTTCGAATAACCCAGTTCCCTTGCCCAATTTTCCAGTTCAGCTAAAACCAGTGTGGCAATTCCTTTTCCGCGTTGACTTTCAGAGGTAAACATCCGTTTTACTTCCATGGTTTCTGAATCGAATTCTTTTATTGCACCACATGAAACCGCAATATCATCATCATATGCCAGAACAACATGTTTGATTTTGTCCAATCTGTTGAATTCATCATAGAAATCATGGTCACGACCATCCAAATCAGCAAGTAAAATATCCAAACTGGCAACCAGTTGAATAAAATCAACATTTTCCGAATTTGTCCTGACTGTGCGAATCATCCTCCTGTTTTTTATTTTATCACAATATGATTTTTCTGATTAAATTCTGTTTTTCAAAGTCCGGACCCGGGGGGATTCAGGGGGGCTTCTTTTACTTTACTTCAGCACCATTTTTAATCTTCACATCCGGTTCTACAATCGACAAAGAACCATCCGCGTTTTCAGCACACAAAATCATTCCCTGCGATTCGATGCCTTTCAGGTTTTTAGGTGCCAGGTTTACCAAAATCGAAACCTGTTTGCCGATTAATTTTTCGGGTTCGTAATATTCTGCAATCCCCGAAACCACTGTGCGTTTATCAATTCCTGTATCGATTAGAAGTTTCAAAAGTTTTTTTGTTTTGGCTACTTTTTTCAGCTTCCAGAATTGTTCCGACACGTATATCCATTTTGCTGAAATCGTCATATTCGATATTCTCTTTTGCCGGTGTTGCTTTTGATTGGGCAATTTCATTAGCTTTTTTAGTGTTGAGCAATTTCTGCACCTGCACTTCAATTACGTCATCTTCAATTTTCTCGAAAAGCAGTTCGGGTTCATTTAACTGATGCCCTTCAGCCAGCAGATTTGTATCGCCCAGTTTTACCCAATCCAGTTTACCGAGGTTCAAAAAAACACGTAATTTATTCATGCTGAAAGGAAGAAACGGCTCAAGACAAATGGTAAGGTTAGCAGTGATTTGCAGACTTACAAACATTACAGTTTTTACACGTTCGGCATCGGTTTTTACAACTTTCCAGGGTTCTTCATCGGCAAGGTATTTATTTCCAAGCCGAGCCAGATCCATTGCATTTTTCAATGCTTCGCGAATGCGGAAACTGTCGAGACTTTTTTCAACTTCGGCTTTTATTGTTGAAATCGATTTCAGCGTTTCTTTGTCAGAATCGGTTAAATTTCCACATTCGGGAACCAAACCGCTGTAATATTTTTGGGTGAGCACAAGCGCACGGTTTACAAAATTCCCCAGTATTGCAACCAATTCATTGTTGTTGCGAGTCTGAAAATCTTTCCAGGTAAAATCGTTATCTTTTGTTTCAGGTGCGTTTGCTGTGAGAACGTATTTCAAAACATCTTCTTTCCCCGGAAAATCTTCCAAATATTCATGTAACCAAACTGCCCAGTTTCTTGAAGTAGAAATCTTGTCGTTTTCGAGATTCAGAAATTCGTTGGCTGGTACGTTTTCGGGCAAATTGTACGTTCCTTCAGCTTTCAAAACAACGGGGAAAATAATGCAGTGAAATACAATATTATCTTTGCCAATGAAATGCAAGATGCGGGTTTCAGGGTCTTTCCAGTATTTTTCCCAGTCGGCAGTCAGTTCTTTTGTTGCCGAAATGTACCCGATGGGCGCGTCAAACCAAACGTAAAGAACTTTACCTTCTGAACCTTCAACGGGAACAGGCACGCCCCAATCGAGGTCGCGGGTAACGGCGCGGGGCAACAGTCCGCTGTCGATCCACGATTTGCATTGCCCGTAAACATTGGGTTTCCACTCTTTGTGGCCTTCCAGAATCCACTCTTTTAGCCACGGTTCGTACTGGTCGAGCGGCATGTACCAGTGTTTGGTTTCCTTTAAAACCGGTTGGTTTCCGCTGATCATCGATACAGGATTAATCAGTTCCGTTGGACTGAGTGAAGTTCCGCAACTTTCGCATTGGTCGCCATAAGCTTTTTCGAAACCGCATTTCGGGCAGGTTCCGGTAATGTAACGGTCGGCCAGAAACTGTTTATTTTCTTCATCAAAATACTGTTCCGAAGTTTTTTCAATTAATTTTCCTTTATCATACAAAGTCCTGAAAATTTCAGAAGCTGTTTCATGGTGGATTTGGGCGCTTGTGCGCGAATAAACATCAAATGAAATCCCAAAATCCTGAAATGATTTTTTTATGATTCCGTGGAATTTGTCAACAACATCCTGAGGTGTAATTCCCTCTTTTTTAGCTTTTAAAGTAATTGGTACACCATGTTCATCGGAGCCGCCTATTAACAAAACATCTTCATTTTTCAGACGAAGATAGCGGGCATAAATATCGGCAGGCACATAAACCCCGGCCAGGTGGCCAATATGTATTGGCCCGTTTGCATACGGCAAAGCAGTTGTGATGAGTGTACGTTTGAAATTGTTCATGCTGAAATATTTCTCTTTTTTGAATCTGATTTTAGGTTGGCAAAGATAAATGAAAAATAAGAAAAACGTGGTTTTTAAATAATTGTATGTTACACTTATTGTAAGTACAATAACCGAGTATAGGTTTGATTTTCGGCTTAATCAGTTAATTCAACTATTTTTCTGCAACCGGGCTGTAAAAGAAAAATTCTTCGGTGGTGCTTTTAAAAATATTTCCATTGTAACCATATGAACCACTATACCCCGAAGTACCTGAGCTTCCTGAATATCCATTGCTCCCATTTGGATTACCATTTCCTCCCTGTCCACCGTTTCCGGGTGCACCGCCGGATCCGTAAAATCCGCCACTTCCTCCAAAACTCTGTGCAACAATACTGTTTTCAAATTCCTGTGCATCAGCGGTAAAATACAGAGAAATGTTTCCACCAAAACCTCCGTGTCCGCCATCTCCCCTGAGGCTCCATTTCCTCCATGCCCACCGTTTTGTCCTGGTTTTTGGTGCATAATTTTTACCTCATATTCTTCCTCTACCTGCCGGTACACTGTTATTAACTCCGTAACTTCCACCTCTGTTTCTACTGGTATTCCCTCGCTATTGGTTCTGGTTTTTTTTACCTTCCTTGTTACAGTTTCAGTAAATGGTTTACTGACCATTCTTTTTTCAATTTTTGTTTCGTACCAAATTTCGCCATCAGCACCATTCCCTCCATTCCCTCCATCACCGCCATTTCCGCCATTCCCGCCATCTCCACCTTTAGATGTAACAGTTATCTCCCCGCCTTCAGGATTTACCAGATACCTGAATTCCTGGCCAGTTTGAATGTTTTCGGTATAAACATAAAGCAAATTGCAATTCAAAATTGAGTCGTAGTACATGTCTGTCCAAACGCCAATATCAGGTCCATCATAACCCGACTCTCCCGAACCGCCCGGCACACCGTTTCCTCCATTGTTTCCAAAGGTTCCGTTTATGCCGTCAAAACCATCAAAGCCTTTTGAACCTGAACTTCCGTAAAACGACAAATTATAAGCATGTTTGTAATCGAGCAAAACCGAAAATGTTTTGCTGATTTTTGGGTTTCGGTTTGGAATTATTTCCAAATCAACTTGATGATCTTCAATTTTTGTAAAATCTGATTCAATTGTAAACTTTCCTTTTCGCGATAAAAGCCCGTTTGTGAAAATCATAAAATTATTGGAGTCATGGCTTGATATTATATTGCATGTTCTCTCTATACCATTGTCGAAAGTCGAAATAATTTCCCCAGTAAATGAACAGCCCGGCGCTTTGTCGAATTCAGAGGTAGGCTGAAAAGTAACTTCGGTTTCATAATTTAAAGGAACAAGCACAGTTTGCGCAAGTTTTGGGTTTCTTCGCGGATAAACTTTTATGCTGATATATTTACCTATCGAAGGCATTAATTGTGGATTGACAGTAACTTTTCCTCCCCAGCTTTCGCCTCCAACTACCTCTGTTTTAAATCTCCACCACAAAACTGAACCGCCGTCCATTCCTGTTGTCTTCTTTATTTTATTTTTTTGATGATATGAAATCACGCCAATCTTGAACGATTCTCCAGGAAGTACCAATTGGTTTTTGTCGATAAAGATTTGAATTGAATCTGTTTTGCGGTTAAAAATTCCTGCGGATAGCTTTTCAGAGCATGCAACTGAGAAAAGTAGTGTGGCAATAAAAATGTGGAAGTAGATTTTTTTCATGGCGTTGAATTTTACTTCGATTTTGTTATTTCGAAAATCAAAAACTGTTCCGTAATTGTTGGTTTTTAGAATTAAAAGACAATTCAATTTCTATTAAAATCTCCTCATCCTTTTTACATTTGCAGCATGGGATTCAAATCAATTTCGATAAAACTACCGACGGATTATACACAGGAACAACTTCAGCAAAAAATTGCCAAAGAGTTGCGAATCAGAGATTTTACTTTTCAGGTTGAAAATAAAAGCCTCGATGCCCGAAAGAAAACGGATATTTTTTGGTTGGTGCAGGTTGCAGTAAATTCTCCTGAAATTAAAGGCGAAGAACAGCCTATTTTTGAAATACTTCAAATCCCTTTCAAAAAGCGAAAAGAACAAATTGTGGTTGTTGGCAGCGGTCCTGCAGGTTTTTTTGCTGCTTTTGTTCTTCAAAAAGCGGGATTCAACGTTACTTTAATCGAGCGCGGATCGGAGGTTTCAAAACGTGGAAAATCAATTCAAACTTTTGAACGCACCGGAATATTTGATGCTCAAAATAATTACGCTTTTGGAGAGGGTGGAGCCGGAACTTTTTCTGATGGGAAACTCACTTCACGATCAAAACATATTTCACTTGAAAAACAGTTCATACTCAGCAGTTATGTTGAGGCGGGTGCGCCCGGCGAAATTATGTATATGGCACATCCACACCTGGGAACTGACAATCTGAGGAAAATAGTTCAAACACTCAGGGTGCAGTTTGAAAACCTTGGCGGAAAGATACTTTTCGAAACCTTGCTGGAACATATTATTGTCAGAAATTCGAAAGTGAGTGAAGTAATTACTTCGCAAGGTACATTACCCACCGATGCGCTTTTCATAGCTCCGGGGCATTCCGCCACCGAAACTTATAAAATGCTGATCCGGCGTGGAGTTCAATTTCGCACAAAAAATTTTGCCATTGGAAGCCGAATGGAACATAGTCAGGAGATTATTAACCAGGCACAGTGGGGTCGTGTAAAACTTCCCGGTGTAAAAGCTGCCGAATACCGTTTAACTTCTCCCGCTGATGGCAAACACCAGGTTTTTTCGTTTTGCATGTGCCCGGGGGGAATTGTAGTTCCGGCTGCTGCCTACGAAAACACAAACATAGTTAACGGCATGAGTTTTTACCAACGCAACGGTAATTTTGCGAATGCTGCCTGTGTAGCCGGAATCCATCCTGACGAACTGGCCGGAAAAATAGTTTCACCGCTTGAAGCTTTGGAAAACCTTCAAAAACTGGAAGAAAAATTTTATCAGTATACAAACAGCTATTCAGCACCAGCTTGTCGGATTACAAATTTCCTTAAACAAAAAAATCAGGACGGGAAATTTGAAAGCAGTTATCCGTTGGGGTTGGTTTCAGCACCTCTTTGGGAATTGCTCCCTAAATCTGTGGTATCTTCAATGCAGGTAGGATTAACTGATTTTATCAGAAAAATGCGTGGTTTTGAAACTGGAAATTTGATCGGTCTTGAAAGTAAAACTTCATCACCAATTCAGGTTGTGCGCGAAAAAAATGGTTTGGTTGAAGGTTTTGAAAATTTATACATGATTGGCGAGGGCAGTGGATATGCAGGAGGTATTATTTCTAGTGCGGCTGATGGTGTAAAAGCAGCGATGGGAATTTTATAGAAACACATCAAACCTTTCTGTTAATTGCTATTTGTTTGTAAAATTTCAAACCGGTATTCACCAAATTGATTTAAGAAATTAAGATAATTTGCAATTTGATTTAAGATAATTTGCAATCCAATTGCAAATTATCTTAAATCAGTATTGGTATTAATAAAAATAAAGTTATTGAAATGTGGATTGAACACATTTTACTGATAAGATTAAAAAGGCGATTAATACCAGACTTGCTGTTTTACTTACTATTGGATTCTGTAATAAAATACGTTGAGTGGATATAATTTATATAACAGAACGAAAATTTGTAAAGCCGTTGTTAATTCTTCCAAATGCTTTTTTCTTTATTTAGAACAATTCTATTAGATTCGGGATAAATTGTACTTTTGCACTTCCTAAAAAGCAACAAAAATTTATGGCAACAAAAAATTTACCGTTTTCAAAACAACAGATTGAGAAAATAATTGAAACCAATCCGACTCCGTTTCACATTTATGATGAAAAAGCAATTCGCGAAAATGCACGATATTTTAAAAATGCCTTTTCGTGGAACGAAGGTTTTAAAGAATATTATGCCATAAAATCGGCTCCGAATCCGTACCTGATGAAAATTTTGAGGGAAGAAGGATTTGGCATCGATTGCAGCTCAACTGCCGAACTTGAACTGGCCAAACGTGTAGGAATGAGCGGCGATGAAATTATGCTCACTTCAAACGATACACCTGCCAGCGAATTTCAGTTGGCCAAAGATTTAGGCGCAATCATTAATCTTGATGATATTTCGCACATCGAATATGTTGACAAACATGTTGGGCTGCCTGATACAATTTGTATGCGTTACAATCCCGGCGACCTGAAACAGGGAAACCTGATAATCGGCCACCCTGAAGATGCAAAATACGGTTTCACGCACGAACAGATGATTGAAGGTTACAGCTTGTTAAAAGCAAAAGGGGTGAAACATTTTGGAATTCATACAATGGTTGCCAGCAACGAGTTAGACCCCGATTATTTTATTGAAACTGCCGAAATTCTTTTCAAACTGATTATAGAAGTAAAGGAAAAAACGGGTATTAAAATTGAATTTGCCAATTTGGGCGGAGGAATCGGAATACCTTACAAACCTGAAGACAAAGCCGTTGATTTGGAATACGTAAGTGCGGGAATTAAAAAATTGTATGATAATATGATTGTTCCCAACGATTTGGCGCCGCTTAAAATTTTCTTCGAGTCGGGCAGGGCAATTACCGGGCCTTATGGATATTTGGTAACAAAAGTGCGCCATATAAAAAACACATTTAAAAAGTTTGCCGGTTTGGATGCCTGCATGGTGAATTTAATGCGCCCCGCAATGTACGGCGCCTACCACCACATTACAGTTGTTGGAAAAGAAAACGAAAAACATACAGAAAAATACGATGTAACCGGCTCGCTGTGCGAAAACAACGACAAATTTGCAATAGGTAGAATGTTGCCCGCACTGGAACCCAATGATATTATTGTAATTCACGATGCCGGTGCACATGGCCATTCAATGGGTTTTAACTACAATGGCAAACTAAAATCGGCAGAACTGCTGTTGCGCGAAAATGGCGATGCAGTTGAAATCCGCCGCGCCGAAACAATTGAAGATTATTTTGCAACACTCGATTTTGACGGATTAAAGGATTTTAAAGTATAATTGACAAAATGAAATATTTAAAAAGGCCGGAACGAAACCCGGCCTTTTTAATTAAACACTGCTGCATTTTCACCCATCCTGCTGCAAGTTCACTTGTCCTGCCGGTGCTTTTGGCTTCCTGCTGATAACTTACCTGTCCTGCTGAAAATACTGCCATCCTGCAACTGGTTTTGGTTCCCTGCTTAGCAGGGCGACGATTTCCACCCACAGAGAAGGTTCCACTACCAGCAGGGCAGAGAAAATCATTCACAGGGAAGCCCTATCATGCAACAGGAAAGGAAAACCTGTAGCAGGGAAGCGTTTTTTTGTTGCAGGGAGCCAATTTGCTGAGCAGGGAAGCACCCCAAACCAGCAGGACGCAATTTCCACCTGCAGGAAGGGTTTTTCTGTTTGCCTGAAAACAGGTAAATGCACCAAAGCCTATCCCGTTTCCAATAATTGTTAAGTGTTTTACAACAAGTGGTACTAAAAATTTTTACATTTGAAAAAACAATTATTTTAAACCAAACAAGATGAACCAAATAGCCTTGCCCAAAACCAAACATTTCAAAAAAAAAAACAGTTTAAAACAAATAATTAAAACTTGCGTGTAATAGAATGATACCCGCAATATGCGGGTATACAGATGTTTGGCACCATTTAAAACCGACAAATTAGACAATTAAAAGAAAATATTTTTATGGATAATTGAGTACTTGGACTGATAGTTTTGATTGTAGTAATGAGGATTAAAAAGGGATAAACGAACAATTTAAACAAGGACAAGAATATGCGAAACAAAATCCATCACCTAGAGAATATCCTGATACAATGAAAATTGATGAAAATCTTTTCTGGGAATTGATAGAATCAACTAAAAGCAAATCAAATGACTTAAATGGACAAATAAAATCATTGACACTTGAGCTGACAAATAAGGATAATGATTTCATTAAAAAATTTGAATGTACATTTCGAGAGACATTGATGAAATCATATCATTACAATGTAATGGCTGCTCAAAAGCTCATTGATAATTACGTTTCAGATGATACATTTTTATATTTTAGATGTGCGGCTTTATTACAGGGTAAAATACCATATTACACATTGATTGACTCTACGAATAATTACGGGAAATTTTTAATGATTGATTATTGGGGAGAAGGATTGTTATTTGTTTCAGATGATGCCTATAAACAAAAAAATAATAATGTAAATGAAAATGATTTACCGAGTATTTATGCTTCATTGATAAATTATGATTTTGGAACACATGTGATTCTAGGTGAATATTGGGAATCAAAAAGAGAAATTAAAAAAAGATTTCCAAATTTACATAATGATATCAAGATCAGAAAATAAAAGAAAAACGAGTGCCAACAGCCAATATAGGTATGCGTGGGGATAGTGGTTGCATTTAACATCCCGTCTCCGTTTCAGTGTTTTTCTCGGCGGATACGAACGAGCTCCGAAATCCACGCCTACCCATATTGGCAAAACGTTATCACCAATCTGTTCAAAAAAAAACCAAACTAAATTTTAATCTCTCTGAAATTTTAGCTTCTATCTTTGTGAAAAATTTCAATTTTAAAACTTATTTATGAAATTCCTGAAAATCCTATTTGTACTGATAATTCCAATTTTAGGTTGTAGTAAAAATGATGATGAAACACCACCCAATCCTGATGAATCTATGTATTTTCCTTCAAATACTGATGACGTCTGGGAAACAAAATCACTTTCAAGTTTGGGTTGGAACGAAAGTGCAGTACAACCTTTAAAAGAATTTCTTAATCAAAAGCACACAAAATCGTTTATGATTCTTGTAAACGGAAGAATTGTTATGGAGGAGTATTTTGATGGGCATACTTCAGCTACGTCATGGCAATGGAATAGTGCAAGTAAAACATTGGTTGCAACTACAACAGGAATAGCTCAACAGGAAGGACTGCTGAATATTAACAACAAAGTATCACAATATTTAGGAACGGGTTGGACAAGTGAACCCTTGGAAAAAGAAAATTTAATTACCTCACGAAACCTGCTCACAATGACTTCGGGCATTGATGATGCAAGCGAACTGGTAATAAAACTGAATTTAAAATACCTTGCAGATGCCGGTACAAGGTGGTCATACCATAATGTATTTCAAAAATTAATGGATGTTGTTGCAGAGGCGGGTAGCCAGGATTTTGAGGCATATTTTAATACAAGATTAAAAAACAAAATTGGAATGGACGGCATTTGGAACAATGGAATAATATTTAAAATATATCATAGCAATACCCGAAGCATGGCAAGATTTGGATTATTGGCACTCAACAAAGGAAAATGGGAAAATGAATCAATCATATATGAAGCTTTTTTTAGTGAAAGTATTGGTACTTCACAAAATATAAACCCGGCATACGGATATTTATGGTGGTTAAATGGTAAAACGAGTTATATGATTCCCGGCGGCCAAACCGTTTACCAGGAACCTTGGTGCCAAATGCTCCATCGGATATGTATGCTGCAATGGGCGCGGAGGATCAGCGCATTTATGTAATTCCAGGCAAAAATATGGTGGTTGTAAGAATGGGAAATGCATCAGATCCGGCTAATCCGGGTTTTGCACTTTCAGGATTTGACAATGCGCTTTGGGAAAAAATAAATGCTGTAATAAATTAAATATCGATAATCTGTCAGTTAAATTAAGGAACCTTTGATATCAACCTGAAAGTGGATGAGGTTCCTGTATAATTAGTAAAAAGTATTTCTTTTACCATCGACCAAAAATAATAAACCCTGAAAACCAAAACCGTTCAAACTTAAAACCAGCCTTTTTTTTGTAATTTAGAAGCCAATTACAAAAAAGGAATGAGAATAGGATTTGATGCAAAACGCGCTTTTTTAAATGCTTCGGGACTGGGAAATTACAGTCGGAATACGATAAATGCACTTCATCATTATAACGCTGAAAATCAACTGATACTTTTTACCCCTGAAATTAAAAACGAATTATTTTCAAACTACAGTCAATTTGAAGTTGTTTCGCCCCAAAATCGGATGTTTAAAATTTACAGTTCGTTTTGGCGAAATTTTATGGTTAGCCGCGAATTGAAAACAAGGAGTATTGACATTTTTCACGGGTTGAGTAACGAATTGCCAAAAGGAATCCATAAAACTGAAATTCCGTCAGTAGTTACAATTCACGATTTGATTTTTATTCGTTTCCCTGAATTCTACAAAGCCATCGACCGTAATATTTATTTCAACAAAGTAAAATATGCCTGTTCTTCAGCACAAAAAATTATTGCAATAAGCGAACAAACCAGGGACGATATTATCAGGTTTTTCAACTCAGAAAACCTGCGTTCAAAATACAATCTTAAAAAACAGTTTGTTTTATCTGTTGGGACCCACGAACCCCGGAAAAACCAACTTTCATTATTAAAAGCAATAATATATGAAAGACTTGACATACAGGTTGTTTTTGTAGGAAAACATACTTCATATACTAAAAAAATGAACCGTTTTATTGCAGAGAATAAAATGGCAGGCCAGGTAATTTTTCTAAACGATATATCAGAAATCGATTTGGCCGGACTTTACAGGCTGGCAACTTTGTCAGTTTATATTTCGTTTTTCGAAGGATTTGGTTTGCCGGTAATTGAGTCAATGGCAAGTGGCTGTCCGGTTATTACATCAAATGTTTCGTGCCTGCCTGAAACTGCGGGTGGGGCTGCCGTTTTGTGTTCGCTTAACGATATTGGTGAACTTGGAAAACAGATTCGATTAATTCTTGAAAATAAAACCCACCGACAGGTTTTGGTTGAAAAAGGTTTGGAAAGAGCAAAAATATTTCATCCTGAACATTTTTCTAAAAAAATGATTTCTTTGTACAACGAAATTCTATTCTGAATACCATGCACGAAGACATTAAAAAAGCACTTGAGGTTTTAAAAATGGCGGCATAATTTTGTATCCTACCGACACTATTTGGGGAATTGGCTGCGATGCAACAAATGAAAAAGCGGTTGAAAAAATATACAAAATCAAAAAGCGCGAAGACAGCAAAAGTATGCTGGTTTTGATGGAGAACCCAGCATTGCTTGAACGTTATGTTGATGATGTTCCGGAAATTGCATGGGATCTGGTTGAAGTTGCCACAACGCCGCTTACTGTTATTTATCCGAATGCAAAAAACCTGGCAAAAAACCTTGTTGCCGATGATGGAAGTATCGGAATCAGGTTTACAAAAGAGGCTTTTACTACTCAACTTTTACAGCGTTTTCGCAAACCGCTTGTTTCAACTTCGGCAAATATAAGTGGCGAAAAATCGCCGGCATTTTTTGATGAAATTTCGGAAGAAATTAAAAGTCAAGTGGATTATATTGTTGAATTCCGTCAAAATGATACAACACCTGCCAATCCATCAAGTATTATTAAACTTGGTGCCGGCGGGCGAATTGATATCATCAGAAAATAAAAAAAGCTGCCCCAGATCGAAGCAGCTTATATATTTTTCGGTTTAATTTTTATTTCTTTTCCTTTAAAATATCACGGATTTCTGACAACAAAACTTCTTCTTTTGTTGGAAGTGCTGGTGCAGGTGGCGCTGCAGGTACTGCTTCTTGTTTCTTTTTCATGCTGTTCATTGCTTTAATCATCATGAAAATAGCAAATGCGATAATGATGAAATCGACTGTAACCTGAATGAAATTTCCGTAATTAATGGAAACCGCAGCAGTTGTAACCGCACCGGCAGCATCAAAAACAGGTTCTTTAAGAATAAATTTCAAATCGGTAAAAGATACACCTCCCATTAGTAAACCAATAGGCGGCATAATTACATCCGCAACAACAGAACTGACGATTTTTCCGAAAGCACCACCAATAATGATACCCACTGCCATGTCAACCACGTTACCGCGCATAGCAAACTCTTTGAATTCTTTTAACATACTCATGACATTGATTTTTATTAAGTTAAATTTAAAGCAAGAAAGTTAAAAAAATTATTGAAAAATAAAAGAAAAAAAAAGCCGATGAAAAAATTCACCGGCTAACCATAAGTTTAAATGATTTTATCTTTCTTTTACTTTTCCCGAACCTGCTATTGAAGATTCTATTGCCGGGTTTCCGGTGTAATAAACATTGCCTGAACCTGCGATTCTTACTTTTATTGACCCGTTTGAAAAAACTGAACTATTGCCAGAGCCCGAAGTTTGGGCATCCACATTTTTGGCTTCAAAACCGCTGGCATCCATATTTCCTGAGCCTGTAATGCGTGTTTTTAATTCATCGGCAACACCGCTACCCTCAATTTTGATATTTCCTGAACCTGAAATTGTTGCACTTACCCGTTCAGCTGTAAGTTGTTCAATTTTGATATTTCCGCTGCCACTAATTAACAAATCCAGGATTCTTGTTTCAATTTTTTCAGAAATGATATCACCAGATCCCGATAAATTTAAACCATCTACTTCAGGAACAGAAATGTAGATTTCGATTTTTCCCGGATCCCATTTCTTAAAAATATTATTGGTTGGAAACTTAATATTTAAGGTTCGCCCCTTAACTTCGGTAATAATTTGTTCAAGAGTTTCAGAATCTGCGACTATCCTCACGCTTTGTTTCTCTCCCTGCTCCAGATAAACTTTTGCCGAAATCCTTAATGATATTTCCGGAAAACGATGGTAATTCACGGGTTTCTTCCTTTGCCAAAACCGGATTTCCCCAAAAAAAACCAATCATCAAAGAGATAATGAAAAATAAGATTTTGCTTTTCATTATTAATTGATTTAAAAAATGTTCAGATTGAATTTTAAACGCAATTCATATTTTTGACACTTACAAATGACGGTTAAAAATTGAAATGTTACACAGGAAAAAAATATTTCGGATAGAAGTTAATCAAACAAAAACCCTTCAAACAACTTTAGTTTAATGATTTTATTGATTTTGTCAAGAAGAACTATAAAAATCTTCATTAAAAGGAACAAGTAGTTCTTTGCCCTTAAAATTAACTGTAAAACAATATTTCCTGAATAATTATCCACCTGATCGATCAAACCTATTTCGCCTAAAATTTCGTCAACCAATAAGTAGTTTACCAATTCTGAATCATTTAGTTCATCAGGTGAAACAATAATTTCGGTTTTGAATAAAAACACCGAACTGCCCACCATCCGTTTTGCATATTTTTCTGATTCAACTCCATCGAAAGTTATAATCGCCGAATTGTCGGTTTTAAAACGGAAACCATCTTCCAAAAAAAAAATGGCACAAGCAATCCATCAAGTTCAACAAAAAGCGGTCGGCATTTTCAATCGAAGCTTCAAAATGAGGTTCAAACTCAAGCACAATTTCGCCAAAAACACCATGTGTTTTTTTTATAAAACCAACTTTTTCGCAATCAGCTTTTGGTATTGTTTCCATTGTTGCAAATATAGTTAAAAGGCTTGGTTGGAAGCAAAAAAAACCATCAGTCTATTAACGAATGGTTTTTTATTTTGCGATGATTTCTTTTAATTAAGATTCAGCGCCTTCGGTTTCAGGAGCTTCAGGAGCTTCAACTTCGGCAGCAGCTTCTGTTGCAGCTTCTTTTTCTGCTCTTTCCGCATCTCTTTTTGCTTTAGCTTCAGCAGCTAATTCAGCATTTTTAGCGGCAATTGCAGCAACTTTTTGTTCCTTCACTTTTGCTTCGGCAGCCATTTGTTTTTTAACTTCTGCGTCAGCGTCGCCAGCTAATCTGTCGATTTTTGCCTGGATTGTTGCGTCTTTTCAGTCATCCAATTGTCCAATCGCTTTTCAGCTTCAACAACATCAAAAGCTCCTTTTTTAACTCCACCCATAAGGTGTTTTTTGTAGAGTACACCTTTGTACGACAAAATTGCCTTTACGGTGTCGGTAGGTTGTGCGCCTTTTGTAAGCCAGTCGTAAGCTTTATCAAAATCGAGATTGATAGTAGCAGGATTTGAATTCGGATTGTAAGTTCCTATTGATTCAATGTACCTGCCATCTCGTGGCGACCTGCTATCAGCTACCACAATGTGGTAGTAAGCAAAACGTTTGCGGCCATGCCGCGCTAGTCTCATTTTTACTGGCATAATTCTTTTTTAAATTTTTTGAAAAATGTGGCGCAAAGATAGGATAAAAAACTAATAAAAAAATAGCCTCCCTAAATCCCTCCAAAGGAGGGAAATTCAGAAACCTGCTATAAATTTATTTTTTGTTTAAAATTTGTTTTTCTAACTCCCTCCTTTGGAGAGGCCGGGGGAGGCTTTTTTTTACCTCTTCACATACTGTTGTTCGTAGTATTTTTTATAATCGCCGGAAGTTACATTTTCCAACCATTCAGTATTTTCAAGATACCAATCGATTGTTTTTTCGATGCCTTCTTCAAATTGCAGGGAAGGTTCCCAACCGAGTTCGCGTTTAATTTTTGTAGCGTCAATTGCATAACGTAAATCATGCCCGGCGCGGTCTTTTACATAGGAAATAAGTTTTCAGATTCTCCTTTTTCGCGACCAAGTTTTCATCCATTTTCAGGCACATCACTTTAATTAAATCAATGTTTGTCCATTCGTTGAAACCGCCAATATTATAGGTTTCACCAATTTTTCCCTTATGGTAAATAACATCAATTGCCCGTGCATGATCAACAACCCAAAGCCAGTCGCGAACGTTTTCGCCTTTTCCGTAAACAGGAAGTGGTTTGTTGTTCTTTATATTGTGAATGAAAAGAGGGATTAGTTTTTCGGGAAACTGAAAAGACCCGTAATTATTTGAACAGTTTGATATAACCGATGGCAATCCGAAAGTATCAAGATAGGCTCTGACAAAATGGTCGGAACTGGCTTTTGATGCAGAATATGGACTGTGCGGATCGTAGGCGGTTTCTTCCAGTAAACATTCCTTCGGCACCCAACGAACCATAAACTTCATCGGTTGAAATATGATAAAAACGTTTACCTTCCAAATTATCTTTCCAAATGTGTTTTGCCGCATTCAGCAATTTACTCGTTCCAATTACGTTGGTAAAAAAAATTCGGTTGGGTTCGAAATTGAACGATCAACATGTGATTCGGCTGCGAGGTGAATTACGCCGTCAAACTTTCTTTCCTCAAAAAGTTTTTGGATAAAATCAGCGTCAACAATATCGCCTTTTACAAACTCGTAGTTGGGTTTGTTTTCAATATCTTTTAGGTTGTTGAGATTTCCTGCATAAGTCAATTTGTCGAGGTTTACGATTTTATAATCAGGATATTTTTCGACAAATAAGCGAACAACGTGCGAACCGATAAATCCAGCACCGCCGGTGATTAAAATTGTTTTCATAAAGTAATATTTACCTGATATTAAAAAAAATTACCAAAAGAATGGCAGCCAAAAGAAACTTAACCTTAATTTATCCCCCTCACATGTTTTTCCCACTTCCATGCCGAAAGTAAAGTTTCTTCCAATCCTTTTCGGCTGTCCAGCCCAATTCTTCGTTTGCATAAACAGTGTCGGCCCATATTTGTTCTATGTCGCCGGCACGTCGGGCAACAATTTTATAATTAAGTTTTATCCCTGTAGCATTTTCGAATCCTTTAATAATTTGCAAAACTGATACACCTGTACCTGTCCCTAAATTAAAAATTTCGTAATTCAATTTGTTTTTTCCGTTAAGTAATCGTTCTATCGCAATAACATGTGCTTTTGCCAAATCAACAACATTTATATACTCACGCACTGCCGAACCATCAATAGTATTGTAATCATCGCCAAATACATTTAATTCTTTGCGCAGCCCGGCAGCTGTTTGTGTTACAAATGGCACAAGATTTTGTGGAACTCCCAGCGGTAACTCTCCAATTAAAGCACTTGGATGAGCGCCGATGGGGTTAAAATAACGCAGAGCAATTCCCTTTAATTGATGGTTTGCGAAAATTGTATCTCTCAAAATATCTTCATTCACCCGTTTTGTATTTCCGTAAGGTGATTCTGCATCTTTGCGCGGTGTTTGTTCTGTTACCGGTAAAACATCAGGTTGACCGTAAACTGTGCATGATGAAGAAAACACAATATTCGGGATACTGAATTTTATCTGGCATTCAAGTAAATTCATGAGTGTAACCAAATTATTCCGGTAATACATAAGTGGTTTTTCAACCGACTCTCCCACTGCTTTTGAAGCAGCAAAATGGATAATTGCCTGAATTCCCTCATTTCGTATAAAAAAATCTTCAGTTTTGTCTTTGTCGATCAGATTGAACTGTTCAAAGCCAGGTTTTATTCCGGTAATTTTTTCAATATTTTTTAAAACTTCACTACTTGAATTTGAAAGATCATCAATAATAATTACTTCATAACCCGATAGCTGCAGTTCAACAACAGTATGAGAACCAATATATCCGGTACCGCCGGTAACTAATATTTTATTTGCCATTTTTTATTTGCTAGGTAAATCATGATTCTGTTTATAATTTATTTTCAATTGTTTTTTAATGTTGCAGTTTGAATCCAGTTTCAAATGTGTTCATTCAATTGGAATTCCATTTTACCAGTTTTAAATACAAACATACCTATGTTTTCTATTTTATAAAAACAATTTAACTTCATTAACGCTTAACTTAAAAAGTACTTTGCATTTACCTGCTAATATTCATATTTTAGCCTAAAATAATAATTCAAATATTTCGTAAAATTCAACTATATGGTTTTGAACTTAAGTAATTTCATATACAGCCTTTTATTGGAAAACGACACAGTAATCATTCCCGGATTTGGGGCATTTGTGTCAACTTACAAGCCTGCGGTTATACTCGAAAACGAAATAAAACCTCCCTCAAAAGAAATTTCGTTTACCCAGAAAATCAAAAATAATGATGGTATGCTTGCAGAAATCATTGCCCGGAAAGCAAAGATATCTCAATCGTATGCCATGAAAAGAATTGAAAAGGCACACGAAAATATGCTTTATGAATTGGACAAAGGAGAAACTGTTATTATTGAGAATATAGGAACACTCGTTTACAACGAAAAAAACGAAATTCAGTTTACTCCTTTTCAGGATGAAAATTTGCTTTTGGATTCTTTTGGTCTCGAAACCATTTCGAAGGAAGATGTGATTAAAAAAATCGAAATTGTAAATATTGAAACTCCGGTAATTGAAGAAGTTGTTGATCCTGAAGAAATAGCTGAAATTATTGATGAAACCGAAACTGAATCAATTGTTGCACCAATAGAGGAAGAAACAGAAATAAAAGCTGAAGAAATTATCAGCCCGGTGATTGAAAAAGAGGATGAAGTTATTCAGGAAAAAAAATCAGAAATAAAACATTTTCCGGAATTTAAAACTGCAGAAAAATCTGAAAGGCACGAAGAAAGGAAAAAAACTGGCTGGTATTGGTATCTGCTAATTTTGATACCCATTTTGATAACTGGTTTTTTCATTTTAAACAACAAATCAAAAAACAGTGAAACCACAACTGATACTGAAGTAAGTTCAAATATTCAGCAACAAAATACACAACCGGAAACTGCTGTTCCTGTTGATTCCACTGAAAATAATTTGGATGATACCATTGAACCCGAAACGGCAATGAATGTTAGTCCCGAAAAAACAGTATCAAATGGAGTTTCAAAATTTTACATTGTTGGAGGAGGTTTTAAAAACGAAGAAAAAGTTGAAAAATACATTCTTAAGTTAAAGGAAAAAGGGATAAATGGTTTTGCTTTGGGGCAAAAAGGCAAATTGTATCTTGTTGGTATTGATTCATTTGACAATGAATCTGATGCTCAGGAATCACTAAATAAACTTGTAAAAGCAAATCCGGGATGGAATCTTTGGATTTATGAAAAATAATTTAATCATATTAATTGAAATGCGCCATCCCGATTACTCGGCACAGATAAACCATTAAATGACATTTTCTATGATAAATAAAGGGAATACCTTATAGAATTAACAATTATAACGAGATGAAAAAACTAACTAAACCTTTCCTTTTTGTATTGACCATTTTTGTATGCATAACGTCATTTAAAAAGCATGATACAAAAATAGTAACCGGTGGTCCGGAAATAGTATCATTTAAAGTTCTGCCGTTTGAACTTAAAGATATTCAATTGCTTGACGGACCTTTTAAACATGCTACTGAACTTAATATTCAATCCCTGCTAAATTATCAACCCGACAGATTGTTGTCCAAATTTCGAAGTGAGGCTGGACTTAAACCAAAGGCAGAACCATACGGAGGCTGGGAAGCCATGACTATTGCCGGGCATAGTCTGGGACATTATTTAAGCGCTTGTGCCTTAATGTACAGCACAACCGGAGACCAGCGTTTAGGGTTAATTATATTGTTGCCGAACTCGATACGTGTCAACAAGCCGATGGAAACGGTTATATCGGTGCTTTCCCAAAGGGGAAAAGGATTTTGGAAGATGAAGTTGCCAAAGGAAATATTCGGGCACAGGGTTTTGATTTAAACGGGATTTGGGTGCCATTTTATACCGAACACAAAGTAATGGCGGGGCTTTTTGAAGCTTATGATTTATGCGGAAACACAAAAGCACTCGAAATCAATATACGTTTTGCCGATTGGTTAAACTCTATTGTTTCAGGGCTGAATGAAGAACAAATTCAAAAAATGCTGAATTGCGAACATGGCGGAATCAATGAATCTTTGGCAGAATTGTATGCAAAAACCGGCGATGAAAAATACATGAAAATGTCCCGGATTTTTCATCACAAGGCAATTCTTGATCCGCTTTCAAATGGGATTGATATTTTGCCGGGAAAACATGCAAATACCCAGATTCCTAAGCTTGTTGGGCTTGCGCGTCGATACGAACTTTCCGGTGATTCAACCGACCGCAAAACTGCAGAATTTTTCTGGGACAGGGTGGTCAACCATCATTCGTATGTTACCGGAGGCCATTGCAACCACGAGTATTTTGGTCCGCCCGACACGTTGCGCAATCAATTAAGTGACGAAACCACTGAAACCTGCAATGTTTACAATATGTTGAAACTTTCAGAACACCTTTTTGAATGGGAAGCTTCGCCTAAAGTGGCCGATTTTTATGAAAGGGCATTATTCAACCATATCCTTTCATCGCAACACCCCGAAACCGGACATGTAATCTACAACCTGTCGCTTGAAATGGGCAGCCACAAAGAATACCAGGACCCCGAATCATTTACTTGTTGCGTTGGTTCAGGGATGGAAAACCATTCAAAATACGGCAGAAATATTTTCTTTCATAATAATGACGAGTTGTACATTTCACAATTTATTGCGGCGGAATTAACATGGAAAGAAAAAGGTTTGAAAATTAGGCAGGAAACTAATTTCCCTGATGAACAAACAAGCAGGTTGGTAATTTCGTGTGAAGAAACTGTTCCATTAACAATCCAAATCCGTTATCCAAAATGGGCTGAAAACGGAATGCAAATAAAAGTAAACGGTAAAAACAAAAGAATAAAAGAAAAACCGGGCAGTTTTGCAGGTATAACCAGATACTGGAAAAATGGGGATGTGGTGGAAATTAACTTCCCGTTTTCACTGCGGCTTGAAACCATGCCCGATGATTCAACCCGCGTAGCTATTTTTTACGGGCCACTTGTTTTGGCCGGCGATCTGGGTGCTGAAAACGATTCGAACCGGTTTAATCCTGATTTTGTTCCGGTAATAATGACAGAAAACCGGGACCCAAAAAATTGGCTGAAACTGGTTGAAGGTCAGTCAAATACTTTCGAAACACAAAATGTTGGCCGCCCGCATGAAATAGTGTTCAAACCATTTTACGCCACACACAACCGCAGCTATTCGGTTTATTTCGATATGTTTTCGGAGAAGGGTTGGGAAGATCACCAACGGGATTATCTGCAAAAACTCGAAATAAAAAAACAATTGGAAGCAGCAACTGTCGATTTTTTTCAACCCGGCGAAATGCAACCTGAAAGGGAACACAATTTTAAAGATTCGAAAACATGGACCGGCCAAAATAAAAACCGGAAGTTTCGTGAAGCAGATCGTGGCGGATGGTTTTCATGCGAAATGAAAGTAAATAAAAATGAACCTGCTGATTTGGTTTGCGAATATTGGGGCGGTTACACAGGAAGCAAAACTTTCGATATTTTAATAAATGACAAAATTATTGCGACCGAGAATATTTCAAACAAAAATCCCGGTGAATTTATGAACGTGACCTATGAAATACCTCAGAATCTGATTTCGGGGAAAACAAAAATTACAGTTAAATTTTTGCCCCATGACGGGCATCGGGCAGGGCCTGTTTTTGGAGTGCGCACAGTAAAACGAGAGGTTTAAAACTAACTTTTACTTTCGAGATAATTTTTTAAAGAAGTACCTAATATAAAATTCCAGCCTTCTTCAAAGTTCCTTGGCGCAAGGTCGGGATTTTCTTTTGGGAAAGTTTCAAAACCTGAATGAGTGAGTTTCAGTATTGTTGCTTCATTTCCTTTTTGTTCAATTTCAAAGCATAAAATGGTTTCTCCCGGTATTCCCTCGTAACTCCATGTATGACAAAGTTTTTTGCCAAAAATCACCTCGGTAATTTTGCAAATATGCAGATACTGCCTTGTTTCAGTCCCACCCCAAAACGTGAATTCAAAACCAACTTCGGGTTTAAATTCTTCCATATCAAAATACCAGAGTTTCATTTGCTCTTTCACAGTCAAAGCTTCCCAAAGTTTTTCAGATGTTGTTTTGTAACTGAATTCTTTAAATACTGGCTTTTCCATTTTTATCTGTTTGTTTTTTCCCTAACAATTATACAAAAGTTAAAGTTCTGAATTTTTCAGCTTAGCGGTTTTTAATAATTTACAGGAGATTCTTTTCAGGAACCAAAATATTTCAAACCGGAATTTTGTACATTGCAAACTAATAAACCAACAGCTAAAAACTATGAATCCATCAAGAAGAAGTTTTCTAAAGAAATCAGCCGTTGCAATTTCTGCAACAACAGTAATTCCGTCAAAAGTCTGGTCGGCACAATTTGCTCCCGGCGACAAAGTGAATGTTGCCTTAATAGGCTGTCGAAACATGGGTTTTGGAATATTAAAACACCACCTTGATACAGGAATGGTGAATTGTGTTGCTCTTTGCGATATTGATGAAAACGTACTGAAGGAAAAATCAGATTCAGTAAAAAAAGATTACAACCAGTCGCCTGAATTGTTTAAGGATTTTCGAAAAGTCCTTGAACGTAAGGATATTGATTCAGTAATTATTGGTACTCCCGATCACTGGCACTGCCTGATAATGGTTGAAGCCTGTAAAGCAGATAAAGATGTATATGTTGAAAAACCGATGGCAAACACAATTAGTGAATGTAATATTATGGTAAAAGCTGCCAACCGTTATAACAGGGTTGTTCAGGTGGGACAGCAACAGCGCGACGGAAAGGTTTTTATTGATTGTATGAACCTGATAAAAGGTGGCGAAATAGGCACTTTACGCAAGATAAATATCTGGGCTAATTTTAATTACGGTCTGGGAACTGTTCCGGTTCCCGATGGTCCTGTTCCAGCTGGTGTTGACTACGATTTTTGGTTAGGGCCTGCCCCAAAACGTGCATTTAATCAGGCACGTTTTCACGGAAGCTGGCGTCATTACTGGGATTACGGCGGAGGCTTGATGAGTGATTGGGGAGTCCACCTGATTGATATGGGTCTTTGGGCCGGTAATATTACAGAAGCACCAAAAACAGTTATTACTTATGCTTCAAATCTGTCAAAACAAAAAATGGCCCGCGAAACTTTCGACACAATGAATGTTATTTATCCGAAAAATGATTTCGTGATTAACTATGATTTAACCGCCGGAATCCAGCAGGGACCGTACGATAGCGCTTATGGTATTCAGTTTATCGGTGAAAAGGGAACTTTGGTAGCCGACCGTAGCAAATATCATTTGTATCCTGAATGGGATGGCGAAAATAAAGCCCCCAAAGTCGAAGAAATCTCCTACGATAAAGGACAGGAATCACACCGCGAACATGTTGACAATTTCCTTTCCTGTATCAAATCACGTGAAAAAACTTCATGTCCACCTGAAATTGGGCGGGCAGCAGCAGTTCATGTGCATATTGCAAATATTTCCGCTCGGGTTGGTCAACCCATTTTGGAATGGGACGATGCCGGTAACCGTTTTACCAACTGTGAAAAGGCAAATGCATTTATTACGCCGGTTTATCGCGCACCCTGGAAATTGCCTGAAGTTTAAATTCTGAATTAATACTATCAGATTTTGAAAATGAGTTTTTAGACTCGAAATTTTTATTCAACTGACAAAAAAAGGAACTTAACTATGAATACGCGAAGAAATTTTTTAAAAACAAGTGCCTTTGCAACTGCAGGCATTTTTGCCGCAAACCCGCTTTTATCATTCGCAGCAGAAGGGAAAAATAAACTGAAAAACTTCGGGTTTATTTCGGGAATTGCAGGTGAAGCAATGAAAGCTGATTGGAAAGGTACACTCAGGCAGGCCGTAGAATTTGGTTTTTCTGAAATTGAAGGTGGAAGTAATTTTGCCGGTTCTCCAAGGGAGTTTGTAACTTTTTGCAAAGAAATTGGCATAAAACCAATTGCCAGCGGCTCAAGTCTGGAACCCATGATGAAGGAACCTCAAAAGTTTTTTGACGACCAAAACGAGTTGGGAATGAAATACATAGTTTGTTACTGGCCCTGGTTGGGTGGTCGGCCGTTTATGCTTGATGATTGCAAAAAATCAGCAGAAATGTTAAATGAACTGGGAGAAAAAGCCAGTCAAAACGGCTTGCAACTGTTGTGGCACAACCACGACAATGAATTCCACGAAATGGAAGAAGGTTATCCTTTCGATTATTTGATGAAACACACCGACCCAAAATTAGTACAGTGCGAATTGGACATTTACTGGGTAAAAAAGGGTGGTGGCGACCCTTTGGCAATGCTTAAAAAAATATAAAGGAAGAATTCCAATCCTCCATGTAAAAGATATGGCAGAAGGTGCTGATCAGGATTTTATCTGCCCGGGTTCGGGAATTATTGATTTTGCCCCGATATTTAAAGAGGCAAACAAACAGGGAATTGAACATTATATTGTTGAACGTGACAACGAACCCGACGGGATTGGCTGCTTGCGGTCAAGCGGCGAGTTTTTGAGAAATATTCGGTTTTAACTAAAAATTAGTTGTAAGGAAAAAACAATAATTAATAGCGATTAAATCCGCAAATTTCGTTCATCGGTTTGCGGATTTTTTGTCGCAGTTTATAACCTTCAGTTGGATATCCTAAAGTAATTACAAGACCAATTTTACGTTTTTCGGGAATATGTAATAGTTGTTTTATTTTATCTTCGTTGAACCACCCAATCATGCAGGTTCCCAAACCCAATTCTGCAGCTTGCAGGCAAAAATGTTCGACTGCAATTCCTATATCGATTTGAGGATATTCAATATTTTTAATTCTACCTCCAATTTGCGTAATCAGTTTTGCCTTTTCGATAACCAAAACCGCTAAAACAGGAGCTTGAACAGCAAATTTGTTAAATGAAATGGTTTTACTGAAAGTTGACTGTGCAACTTTGTCTTTTAGTTCGGGCTCATCTACAATTATCAGTTTCCAGGGCTGCGAATTGGAAGCTGATGGTGCAATCCTAACAGCTTCAACAATTAATTGAATCTTCTCCTTTTCAACGGGTTTTGCCTGGTATTTGCGTACACTTTGGCGCTTATTAATCAATTCCTGAAATGTCATTTTCGTTTTGTTTTTGCAACGAAGATACACTTTACAAACTGTGTGTTGACTAAAACAAAACCTGAAAAGTTTCGTAGAAGAAAGCAATTTGAAGTTGTATTCATCAAAATAGATAATCGATGCCTGATAGCGTTTACAAAATTATTGAATTGGTTGGAAGCAGCACCGAATCATGGGAAAAAGCTGCTCAAAATGCCATTGAACGCGCTTCAAAATCACTGCGCGAATTGAGAATTGCTGAAGTTGTCCAGATGGACATGCATCTGAAAGACGGTAAAGTTGAATATTACCGTACTAAGTTGAAAGTATCCTTTCAATTTCAAGGATAGTCTGATTTCAGTTGAATTAAAGGAGGGCGTTACCATGCGCCCTTTGTTATTTTCATGAATTTTCTTATTTTTCAGAATAATAGTTGATTACGTTTTCAAAACACAAAATAAAACACGCTTATGAAACGCAGAATATTTATCAGAAACAGTGTTCTTACAAGTTTGGTATTAACAATTCCGGTAATCAGAAGTTTTGGAAATAATTTTTCGGCAGATTATAAAATTCCAAAACGACTTCTGGGAAAAACCGGTGAAAAACTTTCGGTAATTGGATTTGGCGGAATAATGCTTAACGACAATCCACAGGATTTTGCCAACGAAATTGTTGCCAAAGCTTATGAACTCGGAGTAAATTATTTCGATGTTGCACCCAATTACGGCAATGCGCAGGAAAAAATGGGACCAGCTTTAAAACCTTACCGAAAAATTGTTTTCTTGCCTGTAAAACTGGCGACAGAACCGCTGTAGGATCACAAAATGAACTGGAGGATTCATTGCGGAAACTTGAAACCGATCATTTTGATTTGTACCAGTTGCATGCTTTAAGTTCGGTAGAAGATGTTGAAAAGGTTTTTGCAAAAGGCGGGGCAATGGAAACAATTGTTAAGGCGAAAAAGAAGGGAAAATAAAACATGTTGGTTTTTCGGCACATTCAGTAGATGCCGCATTACTGGCCATGAAAAACTATGATTTCGATTCGATTTTGTTCCCCATAAATTTTGCCTGCTGGAATGCAGGAAATTTTGGGCCTCAGGTTTTTGCCGAAGCCGAGAAACGCGGAATGGGAATTCTGGCATTAAAAGCAATGGCATTAACACCACTGGAAAAAGGCGAAGCAAAATATGACAAAAACGTTTGGTACAGGCCTATCCAGGATGAACAAATAATGAAAATGGCTTTAAAATATACCTTGTCGAAAAATATTACGGCCGCGGTTCCTCCCGGGAAAAATACACTTTTCCTTAAAGCACTCGAATTTATGAATGAATATCAACCCATAAGCGAAAAGGAAACAACCGAATTGCTGGCACTGGCAAAGGCAACAAAACCCATTTTTATGCATGCCTGACAAAGTTTTTTGTAGATTTGCCGCATAATATTTTAGTCCCAAAATTATGGCGTTGGATATTTTTATCACATTCCTTTTGGTTTTTTTTAATGGATTTTTTGTTGCCGCCGAATTTGCAATTGTAAAAGTCCGAACTTCACAACTCGAATTGAAAGTTAAAGAAGGTAATCGGGTTGCAATACTTTCACGACATATTGTTATGCATCTTGATGGTTACCTCGCAGCTACACAACTTGGAATTACACTTGCCAGTTTAGGACTGGGATGGATTGGCGAACCTGTAGTTTCAAAAATCATTATCAACATTATGGATTTAACAGGTTTGAATCCGAATCCTGACATTGCCCATCAAATTGCATTGCCCGTTGCCTTTGTTTTTATTACTGTTTTACACATTGTTTTTGGCGAGCTTGCACCGAAATCACTGGCAATTCAGCGGTCAGAAAGCACGACTTTATTTATTGCCTACCCACTTCAGTTTTTCTTTGTTATTTTTCGTCCATTCATTTGGGTGTTAAACGGAATTGCCAATTTTATTCTGAAGGGTATTGGGATTACAACAGTCCATGGATCAGATATTCACAGCAGTGAAGAGCTAAAATACCTTGTGCAGGAGGGGCAAAAAAGTGGTGAAATTGATGACGCGGAATATAGAATAATAAAAAACGCTTTCGAATTTTCTGAACAAACAGTGAAGCAAATTATGGTGCCGCGAACTCAGATTTTTGCAATTGATATAAACAACTTTAATGAAACAATACTTGATAAAATTCTTGAAGAAAGTTATTCAAGAATTCCTTGTTACGATGAAAGTCTTGACAATATTATTGGGGTTGTTTATTTAAAAGATATTTTGATTGCCGCCCGGAAAAAGGGGAAATTTGATATTCGAAGTATTGTTCGGAATATGCATGTAGTACCTGAAACAAAAGGAATCGGACATTTACTCAACGAGTTTCAGCTGAGGCACCAACAAATGGCATTGGTAGTCAACGAATACGGCGGTACCGAAGGGATCATTACAATGGAAGATATACTTGAGGAACTCGTAGGTGAAATTCAGGATGAATATGATAATGAGATACCGTTTGTCGAAAAAACAGGCGAAAAAACATACAATGTGCTGGCATCAGTTTCGCTTGATGATATAAATGAATACATACCTGAACCTATTGAAAAAGATAAACAGTATGAAACGCTGGCCGGTTACCTGATTTTAAAATTTGGAAAAATACCGGCTGTCAAAGAAAAAATAACAGTTGGAAATTATGAATTTTCGATTGTTAAAAGAAATAAAAGTTCGATTGTTATGGTGCAGTTGGTCTATTTGGCTGAAGATGAAGATTTGGAAGAATTTTAATTTTCAAATAATCAGTTAACTTTCAGACTGTCATTCATATCCCAGGTATAATTCCACATTTTCATGTAATCTGCTCCGGGCAAAAATTCGTCATTGGATTTTAACAATAATTCCTGTAGCTGGTTTTCAAGATCCGACTGAATAAAAATCATTTCATCAGTACCAATCAAATTGTTCATTTGATAAGGATCTTCCAGATTATCGTACAACAACCATGGGCCGTTTAAATCACGAACATAAGTAAACCGGGTTGTTCGCACTCCACGGTATTCACGCCCTCCAAACCCATAATTCCATTGATGAAACGGTACGGCGCACTGAATTAATACTGCTTCATTAGCGGCTTTTTCTTTGCCTGTTATTATTTTTGAATAATCACTGCCTTCAACAGTTGCTGGAATTTCAATTCCCGACAATCCCAAAAGTGTTGGGAAAATGTCAGGTGTATTTATTGGCATTTCGATTACTTTTTGGGAGTTCCCCAATTTTTCCGGATAACGCAACAGAAATGGAACAAGCAACGATTCGTCCCAGGGTTTTTGTTTTTTAATTTCCCCGTGTGAATAGAGCATGTCGCCATGGTCGGAAGTAAAAACAAAAATTGTGTTTTCTTCAATCCCGCAATTTTTAACCGCGGTTAACAGTTCTTTCATGCAATCATCAAGGGCTGCAATGTGTGCGTAATATCCGGCAATATCTTTTCGTGCTTTTTCACGCAATTCATCTGGCACATTTGGGCGCACTTTTATACTGTCAGGATTAAACATTTGTCTGTATTTTTCGGGTGCAGTTTCATAAGGTTCGTGTGGCGGGCCCCACGAAAGCATCAATAAAAATGGCTTTTCTGATTTTGATTTTTCCGGATATAACCGATTGCCGATTTTGTTTGTGCAATTGCATCATATTCCGTCCATTTCAATCGTTCCGGTATATCTTCGTAATAAAATGAGTTATTGTAATCGTGGGTACACTCAAGAACCTGCCAAAAATCGAAACCTTGCCGGCGTTCTTTTGGGATAAATTTCATTCGGGCCTCGAATGTTTTCTCTCCGGGTTCGTGGCCATTTAAATGCCATTTGCCTATATATCCAGTTTCATAACCAGCTTGTTTATATACTTTACCTATTGTTGTTGCATCGGGGTTCAAAGCTTTGTCGTTGTAAAAAACACCGTGAGTTAACGGATACTGTCCGGTTAATAAACTGGCTCTGTATGGGCAGCAAACCGGACATCCTGAAACAGCATTTGAGAAAACCACACTTTCTTTGGCAAACTGATCAATTGCCGGAGTTTTTACCTGTGAATTACCATTATATCCAACATCCTGTGCCCTCCACTGATCGGCAAATACAAAAATAACATTGGGCTGTGGAGTATCTTTTACTCCACAGCCCAGTAACAAAAGAAAAATCAGAAAAAACGAAATCAACAACTGGATAAAACTCGTGTAACCCGAAGAATTATTATCTGTTTCAGTTTTATCGCCGTCATTCATATATTTTAGTATTTCGCTTTCTTTTCTCTTTTCTCAGCTTTTTTTTCTTTTGCAGTTTTTAACGGTTCTTTTTTAACTGTTTTTTTTGCATCCAATGATTTTGCCATGACTTCTAAATTTTAAGTGGTTCAACAATTTTAATTCTGTTATCAAGCTTTACAAAACTAATTTCAATATCGAAATTTCCCATAAGAATTTAAAGAAAAATATTGTTTTTTTCAGCAACTGACCTTATATAACTGGCAGCCAGAATATATTCTTCTTTGGTATTCAAATGTTCAAGCATCAACGGTATAATATTCAATTTCGACAGTTCTTTTAAATATACCGTGTAATTAAGTTTTCCGAGCCCGGCACGCACTTCGGGCAGGTGCGGCGTTAATTCGTCTTC
Organism: Draconibacterium sp.; assembly: GCA_016705335.1. Lineage (GTDB taxonomy): Bacteria > Bacteroidota > Bacteroidia > Bacteroidales > Prolixibacteraceae > Draconibacterium. Next base: position 69,032 of record JADIYN010000030.1, read on the forward strand.
AAGTAGCAAAATATCTTTGGCATGGCAACTTTTAATAAACGGGCCAAGTTTTTTAAATGCTTCTGAAATCATTTCGCCATTTTTAAAATATACCTGTGGACTGACCACCAGATTAACAGGATCGAGATGAACACCAAATCGTTCACGATCAATTGCTTTTATTAATTTTTCATAAGAATCAACTGAATCAGGGTATGCCCATGGCATGGTTTCCAAAGCATAAAAAGTATTTTTTGGATTCACTGCATCAATTATTTTCCGGGTTGTCTCCACAATCAAATCAAAAGTACCGGCTGTGAGATTGTCAATGTGCGGACCGGCCCATTTTTCAGGGTTTCGCGAACCACTAATATTTACGCAGCAATTGGCACCAATTTCATCAGCCAGTTGCAATGCGTTGATGCATTTTTCAATTGCTGCTTTGCTTTTCATATCATCAGGATCAATAGGATTGCTCCAGGCCCCAACTTCGGCAACTATAATATTGGCTTTTTGTGCCGCGTTCTTATACAATTTTATTTCATCTGAACTTACTCCCGGTTGAACCGGACAATAAGCTGCCTTATAATTTAATTCGTGAAGTGCTGAAATCCATTCTTCAGGATTACTGTATTTTGCGAAAACCGGGCCACCCAATTTTATATTTGTATTTTCCATATTCAATGATTTTGCCATTCCCGGAAATGCTGCAATGCCTGTTGCGGCGGTTAAAGATATTTTGAAAAGTTTCTGCGATCCATTTTTGTGTTGATTTTGAATATTCATCATAAAATGTAACATTGCACAGCGACAAATGCAATTTTCAATTTATTCTGAAAGCAAATAAAAATTAACGTTAAAGCAAAAAGAAGCGGCACCTTTTACAGATGCCGCCGGGAATAAGTCGTTGTTGTTAAACAACAGAAATATTTAATTCTATTTACAAAAAACATTGTTTCATGGCTTTGAAACAGTACTTAAAGTTTAACAAATGCTATGCCAAAAAAACGCAAAGTAATATGTTAAGCAGCATATATTACAACGAAGAAATCGTTTCATTCAGCAACCGGATTACGTTATCAACGTTTTTATTAAAAACCCGCAATACTTCTTCCCAGCTAACCGGTTCTTCGTCCGTTTTCCAGCAATCGTAATCTGTACTTAGAGCAACTGCAGCGTAAGGAATTTTCAGTTCATTAGCCAAGATACACTCAGGAGCAACTGACATATTAATTACATCTGCGCCCCACAACCTGAACATTTTTGATTCGGCACGTGTTGAAAACCGGGGTCCTTCAATCGTTACGACTGTTCCTTTTTTATGATAATTCAGTTTTAATTCCGAAGCCTTCTGAATCAATTTCATTCGCAAATCATTGTTAAACGGATCGGCCATTTGTGCATGGTTCAGTTCTCCTATATTAAATGAATCATGGAATGTAATTTTCCTGTGACGTGTAAAATCGATAAACTGATCGAGGATTACCAAATCACCCCGACCAATTTCTTCGCGCAAACTTCCGCAAGCTGTAGTTGCCAATATGTGGGTACAACCTAATTCTTTGATTGCCCACAAATTTGCACGGTTATTTACCTCGGTTGGTGGAATTGAATGGTCTCTTCCATGTCTCGATAATATAATTACATCAACACCTCCAATTTGTCCGGTTTTAAAGTTCGATGAAGTTTTTCCATAAGGAGTTTCAATGGTAGTTTCTCCATTATTTTTCAGAATATCAGGGTTTTCAAATCCCGATCCGCCGATGATTGCTATTTTTTTCATGCTGTTGGTTTTCTATTACTTCCTTTTTTCAGGGAATAAATTTAAAATACTCTCTCTTTCTCCTTTGCAAATACCGCGTTCAGTAATTAATCCTGAAACTAACCTTGCCGGAGTAACATCAAACCCATAATTTGCAACCCCGCTTTTTTCAGGAATCAACCTCACGCTTTTTATTTCTGAACCTGTCCAACCCTCAATTTCAGCTACTTCTTTTGGATCACGTTGTTCGATTGGAATTTCAGTCAACCCATTTTCAATCGTAAAATCGAAAGTAGAAGATGGCAAAGCAACATAAAACGGGATATTATTGTCTTTTGCGGCTAGCGCTTTTAAGTAAGTGCCAATTTTGTTGGCTATATCTCCGGTTGCGGTGGTTCTGTCGCTGCCAACAATAACCAAATCAACCAATCCGTGTTGCATTAAATGCCCGCCTGTATTATCTGGAATTATTGTATGTGAAACTCCTTCTTCACCCAGCTCAAAAGCAGTTAACCGGGCGCCCTGGTTGCGTGGACGGGTTTCATCAACCCAAACATGAACTGGAATCCCTTTTAAATGTGCTTTGTAAATTGGCGCGGTTGCAGTTCCCCAATCGATACAAGCCAGCCAGCCTGCATTACAATGTGTAAGTATATTTACCGTTTGTTTTTTTCGCTGAAAAATCTCTTCGATAATTTTTAAACCGAAATCTCCTATTTTACTACTGAATTCGATCTCGGTTTCTTTTAAATCATTTGCTTTTTGAAGCAGCATCTTTTTAAAGTCTCTCTGTATTTTATTTTTGATAATAAACTCCAACATCTCATCAACTGCAAAAGCAAGGTTTACAGCAGTTGGCCGCGATGATTTTAAGTAATCCGCCTTTTCGAAAATGTATTTTTCAAAATCACCTTCCCCGAAGTTTAAAACGGCAAGATACATTCCGTAAGCAGCTGTTACACCAATTAAAGGTGCACCTCTGACTACCATTTCTTTGATTGCAAAAAATGCATCCTGAACAGTTTTTATTTCAAAAATTTCGAACTGAAAAGGGAGTTTTCGTTGGTCGATCACCTGAATAATTTCAGGAGTTTCATTTTTTAACCAGATGGTTTGATAATGTTTATTTTGAATTTTCATTTGCTGAAATGTTGGAAGACCGGGAATGGATCAACGGCAGGTTTTACTTCCTGATTTATATTAGTAATTTGTTGTTTTTAAGTTTGCAATGAAATTAAAATCAATGTTGCTTAATTTTTTAATTTCGCCAGCTAAAATAAATAAAATGAAGATAGACCTAACGAATATTAAAAATATCATTTTCGATTTGGGCAGGGTTTTACTTAATCTCGATTTTGAAGCATCAATAAAAGCTTTTCAGGAATTGGGATTGCAAACTGATGTTTTGGATAACAAACAGGCATATTCCGATCCGGTTTTTTATGAACTTGAAGTTGGTAAAATATCGCCAAAGGCGTTTTGCGATCGGGTTCGAAAAGTTTTAAATAATCCTGAAGCAACTGATTTACAGATTGAAAATGCCTGGTATGCTATGATTCTGGATATTCCGGAGAACCGCGTGAAAGTTGTTCAGGATTTGAGCAGGAAATACAATATTTATCTTTTCAGTAATACAAACCAAATTCATATTGAACGTTTGCACCAATCATTTAAAGCTGAATTTGGCTTCGATTTTCCTTCGCTTTTTGTAAAAGATTATTATTCGCATGAAATTCATGAACGCAAACCTGATTTGATTTCATATCAAAAAGTAATCGAACTCTCGGGAATAAATCCGGAAGAATCGGTTTTTATTGATGATTTGGAAAAAAATATAATTGGCGCTCAAAAGGCAGGTTTAAAAACGTTCTGGCTGAAAAACGGAATGGAAATGACAGATATTTTTCAGGAATGAATTATTTCAAAATTTTAACCTTCTTCAAACGAATATCTTCCAAAGGACGCCAGTCGTCATCGGTTTTTACCTGAACGATTTTATCTACTACTTCCATTCCCGATATTACTTCACCAAAAACTGTGTAAGTTCCGTCGAGATGTGGGGCACCTCCAACAGATTTGTACGCTTGCCGCTGGGTTTCACTGAATTTGTAATTATTTTCCTTTTCAAGATCATCCAATTCTTTATCGGAATATTTTCGTCCGGAAACGATATAAAACTGTGAACCATCGGAACGAAGCCGTTCATTATTTGTATCAGGTTTTCGCGGAGAACCAATCATCCCCCGTTTGTGAAACAAACCTGGGACAATGTGCGCCGGAATTGTGTATCCCGGACCTTTGTATCCAACAATATCACCCTTTTCGGCATAGCGTGTATCGGCGGCTCCGCTTTGGATACCAAAGTTTTTGATTACACGGTGAATAAGCAAACTGTCGAAAAAATGTTCTTTTGTAAGTTTTATAAAGTTGTCGCGGTATTCGTTTGTTTCGTTAAAAAGGCGGATTGTAATATTTCCTTCATCGGTTTCCAGAACCAATCCTTTGATACTTCTGTTTTCGGCTGCCACAGCTTCACTTGTGTTTGACCGCAATGATTCCATTGATGCAGGTGATTTTTGATTTTTCAAAAGTTGCGTAATAAAGTCGGAGGGGATTGCAAAACTCTGCATTTCATAACTTTCAACTGCCGAAAAAGCAACGCCAATTGCTTCTTTTGTAGATACAAAAATGGGCATTCCAAAATTCGATTTACGCACGCGGTTTGTAATTCTGTAAAGTTTTGTCCCTTTTACAGTTGCGAGGTTTAATAATTTGCCCGAAAAAAGCTGGATAATTTTTTCTGATGCCGGATTTATGTAGCTTGTTTTAGCCGAATTTGGCGCAGTTCCTTCGAAAAGATTTATTGGTTTGCGTTTTACACTATCGCAATAAATTAAAATCAAGTCATTTATGCGATCAACAGCAACAAATTTGTCGGCTTTAAATTTCACATTTTCATTTAGTGGAAAAAACACAATATTATTTACCCTGCTAACTAATGAGTAGGTTGTAACAATTATATTTTCGGCTACAAAAAATCCCTGACCTGATTCTAAAATACGGTTTCCATCAAAAGAATTAAATGTAACCACCGATTGCCTTATTTCTTCCCAATCGGAATTTGAGTTTTGCGAAGTTGTATTTTCGTTAGTTTTGTTTTTCTGTTCTGCATTTTTCTGATTCTCTTTTCCACCGCAGGAGAAAAGAATCGTCACCAAAAACATAAACTGAACAAATTTCGTCATTTCAATCTTTTAAAACTGTTACGTTGATTTTTATATCGGTAAACGGGCGGTTATTTTTATCGGTCGGAAGGGCGGCAATTTTATCAATCACATCAAAACCTGAAATACACTCGCCAAAAATTGTGAATTTTCCATCCAAATCTGGATAACCGCCAACTGTTGTGTATGCCTCGCGTTGTGCTTCGCCGAATTCAAGCACGCCCGGGCTGTATCGGTAAGCCGTTTCAATTTTGTCTTTAACTTCCTGCGCAAGTTCACGAAATTCAGTAACCTTTTTTTCCTCTTTCAATTGTTTTAACTGTTCCCGAACTTCAGGTGTCATTATATTTTCTACAATTTTATTTCTGATTGGCCGGTTAACTGCAAGTTCCATTGTGTCAATCTCTCCCATTGTGTGAACCCGACCTTTTACAACATAGAATTGTGAAATATCGGATTGTTTGAAAGGATTGCTTTCATCGGGTTGGCGCGGAGCACACAATGCTCCTTTTTTATGGAAATGGTTCGATAATATCTCATCGTCAACAGTTTTGTCTGGATCACCGTATCCAATTCGTTTCCCGGGTGCAGCACCTCTTGAACTTTTTGAACCGCCTTGTATCAAAAAATCCTGGATAACCCTGTAAAACAGCGTTCCGTCATAATAACCTTCTTTGGCAAGTTCAATAAAAGCATCGCGGTGTTTGGGCGTGTCGTAATACAATTTGAATTTCATTTTACCCAAATTTGTAGATATTTCAAAAACTTTCGATTGTGAAAAACCAACAAAAGGGAAAATCATGAAAAGTAGTAATATGAGATAACGCACCATTCTTATTTTATAATTTCAATTTTCATCCGTACATTTTCCAACGGACGGTTTGCTTTATTCGTTTTTACCGCTGCAATTTTATCAAGAACATCCAATCCTTCCACAACTTCACCAAAAACAGTATATTCACCATCAAGCGAAGGATATCCGCCAACAGTTGAATATATTTCGCGCTGTTCATCAGTTAAGGTAAACTGTGGACCGGCAGCATAAATGCTGTCAACTTTGGCCCTAAGTTCAGCAAGCAGAATATTAAAGCCGGCCGGATCATTTTTACCCCGTATCGAATCGAATTTGCTTTTTTCAACGTTAAATTGTTCACGCATCATCATTTCTTTGCGTTGGTTGTTAATAATCACATTCATTGAATCCAATTCGCCAGGACGAAAAACTCTGCCTTGTACAATATAAAACTGTGATCCGCTTGATTCTTTCCCCGGATTTTTTGGTCCACCAAGCCGCGCCGCCGCCAGAGCTCCTTTTTGTGAAAATGATTTGGGAGAATTTCGGCCGGAATAGTATAGCCTGGTCCGCCACTGCCCAACATTGCATCTGGTTCTGCGGTTTTCGAATTAGGGTCGCCGCCCTGTATCATGAAATTGCTCATTACCCTGTGAAACAATAAATCGTTATAAAACCCTTCTTTCGCAAGTTTTATGAAATTTTCCCTGTGTTTCGGAGTGTCGTTATACAATTTCACTTTGATTTCGCCAAAATCAGTTTTTATCGAAACTATTGTTTCATCCGTTTTATTGGCATTTCCGCCACATGAAACTACAACTGCATAAAGGGCGATTGCTATTAATAAAGCAAATCTTTTCATTGATCAATTTTAGGTTTTAAACAACTATTTTTTAAATAAATTCGTGTAAAGATAAAAAGTTGAGGCAAAAATTTCGTCTCCAATTGTTAATTCAATATTTTTTTGAATAACGCGTTTTAAAATTATTAACGTGCAAAATACAAGCATTCAAGCAGATAACAAATTGATAAAAATAATATTATACTGAACGGTAATTTATTTCTTTAATTAATTCATATATTTGACCGATTTGCTTTTTTGTTCGAATAACTGAAGCAGTCAAAAAAATATGGAAGAGAAAAAAATAAGGCGCAATCTTTACCGCGTACTCCGTAAAACAGGAGTTCAAAAGAATAATATAAAACTCAATACATCATTTAATGATGATTTACGATTTGATCCGGTTGACTGGTCGATTTTTGCTTATTATCTTGAAGGAGTATTCAAAATTTCGATTGACGACGATGATTTGGGAAAACTGGAAACTGTGAAGAAAACAATTCAGTATTTGGGAAAATCAGCTTAGTTTCTGATTCGTATTTCCTCTCCCATTACTTCAATTTTATCGCCAGCGCGGAGTTTTGCTCTTTTTCTGAATTCCTGAATTCCATTCAGAGTTACTTCTCCATCTTCAACAATAATTTTTGCGTGGCCCCCTGTTTCAGCAATCCGCAAGAGTTTTAGCAACTTAATAAGTTCAATGTATTCTGAAGTAAGTTTGAATTCCCGCATTATAAATTGAGTTTTTTTCTGATATTTTCCGGAACTGCATCTTTATTGACCAATATTGCTATTGTTTTTAAACGAACGTAATCATCGGTCAAGTGCAAATAGCCGCCGTAACTGTTGCTTTCGGTACCCCATGAATTTTTTGTGTAGAAACATTTTCTTCCCTCCGAATCTTTTGAAAGGCCAACAATATGCATCAAGTGATCGTCGGTAGTTGTACGGTTTAAAAAAGTTTCCTGCCTGAGTTCCTGGTCAACTTTTCCGAGTTGTTTTTCGGGCAAATCGGCTTTCCCCTTTTTATGAGTGAACGTTTTTTCACTTGTGTCTCCATCCCAGCAAACTGTGTAGCCATTGTTAAGCGAGTTATATATAATTTCCATCAACTCGTTGATTGGTACATTGTAATACATTTCATGCGCCCAGTTATCGGGTACTTCCAACACAAATTGTCTATAAAACGGGTGGTGGCTGTACGATGATATTTCAATATAATCATCAGGGTTTAAATCATATTTTTCAGCAAATTCCTCCGGCGAATATTTACTGTCATCAGTTTTAATCTTTTGTGGAATTTTCCCTATTTGTGCTTTGAGGATTGTATCAATTGATTTCAAATCATTTGCATTGAAATAATCTCTTTTTTTATTTAATTCTGTAACCTCAACTTTCAAATCATTTACAAGGTTTTTATGTTGGTATTTTCCTTCGATTTTTTCGCCCGGAAATTCATTAAAAGTTACCATGCCTTTTCACGCAAAACATCAAAACATCATGTGCCTGTCCGCCTTGTCCAAAGTTGTTGTTTCCCTGGTACATAAGGAATTGCTTTGTTTTATTAATGTATCCGTAATACACAAAATACATTTCCGATAAATCGGTTTCAGCAAATCCCTTTCTGATTATTTCTGATTCAATGAAGCTTGTTGTTGCGAAACTCCAGCAGGTACCAGTTCCTCCCTGGCTAATAACAGGTAAATGCTTTATCTCTTTTTCTATTGTAAATTCTTCCTTTTCCTCCTGCGAAAAACCGGCAAATGCAATAAAAAACGAAAACGCCAAAATCAGTGTTAACCCTTTGTTTTTCATGAATAATTAATAATCTTTTAGTTTTTGCTTTTCATCCTTTTTCAATTTCAACACCACTAAATCATACGATTCGTCGATTAAGTTTTTTATCAGGTCGTCAGGCATCGAACCATCGATTTCTATGGTGTTCCAATGGGTTTTACTCAAATGGTAACCGGGTTTTACCGCCGGAAACTCTTCTCTGAGTTCGATATTCTTTTCAGGGTCGTTTTTAAGAGCCACTGAAAATTTATCTTGCAAATCGGTAATGCAGAAAATTTTTCCAACCACTTTAAAAACCAATGTGGTTTCATCAAACGGAAATTCTTCAGTTACACCTTTTAGCGACAGGCAATAATCACGGAGTTCTTCGATATTCATCTTAGTTGATTTAACGGCGATAAAAATAATAGAATCATTTTGAAATCAAAATTTTATAATGAAGGATAAAATGCTTCTTTAAAATGTTCCAATTCGTGGTTTTCCTTAAAAAAAATCACAGTTACAACATCAAAACGTGTATCTCCTTCCCAACATTTATCGTGTATATATCCTTCGGCAGCATCTACTATTCTTTTTATTTTACTGTTGGTAACGGCTTCTGACGGGTGTTCGTACCGTAAACCACTTCTTCCTTTTACTTCAACAATCACAAGTTCATCCCCATCTTTTGCAACAATATCAAGTTCAAGATGCCCAAACTGATAATTTGTGTCAAGAATTTTGTAACCGAGGCGTAACAAATGTTCCTGTGCAAGTTGTTCAGCCATTTCACCTATTTCCTGTTGTGTAGCCATGTTAGTTTAAGGTTTCGGGTTCAAAGTTTAAAGTTCCGGGTTTCGGGTTTCAGATTCAATTTTAGGGAATTTATCTTCATTTTTATTTTTTATAAATTGTAAATTCTCCTTTTCTTATCCATCCAATCCCAAAAAGCCTTTTGCTCCGAAACATCAAGTTCCCATTTTCTTCCAAAAGCCAGAGCAAGATTTTTTTTGTCGTGACCGGCGGGAAAACCAAAACAAACCGGATAATCAAACTCTTCAACAGCTTCAGAAATAATTTCATGAACCAATTTCCCAAAAGGCGATTCGTTGTCTTTCATATCAGTAAAATCGCCAATAACCAACCCTGCCAGATTATCCAGTTTTCCCGAAAGTTTAAGTTGGTGAATTATGCGGTCAGTGTGGTAAAGAAACTCGTCAACATCTTCAAGGAACAGTATTTTTCCATAAGTGTCTATTTCATACTTTGTTCCCAGCATGCTCGAAATAATTGAGAGGTTTCCACCAACAAGCTCGCCCACAGCATTTCCCGGTTTATTGTTTTTTTCAGAAGTTAATGTATAGTGAACTTTCTCACCTTGCAGCAATTGCATCAAACTTTCAAGGTTTTCGGAAGGAGTTTTGTTTTCATCTAAAAAATGCCGTGGCATCACACCGTGAATTGTTGCAACGCCTAAATTATTTATGCAAGTGTGCAATATTGTTATGTCAGAAAACCCTACCAGCCATTTTGGATATTTTTAAAGTTATCGCATTTTAACTGGTTAATTATCCGCACTGTTCCATAACCACCGCGCGAGCACATTATTGCAGCTGTTTCAGCGTCATCAAACGCCGTTTGTAAATCATCAAGCCGTTGTTTATCAGTACCGGCAAACTGAAAGTGATCGGCAAAAACATGTTTGCCAAGTTCAACTTTAAAACCTTTTTGTGTCAACCATTCTACTGCCGGAATTACAAATTCTTTTTTGACTTTTCCGGCTGGTGAAACAATACGGATTTTATCACCTGGTTTTAAAAATTCTGGAATTTTCATCTTTAAATTGTTTACTCCACTTATATTTCAAAATGAAAGTTATAAAAATGGAGTGGATTAGGCAGAAATTAAGTACTTAAAATCTCAAAAAGTTCTTCCACGTCTTCGGCAAAAAAATCAGGATTTGCATTTAGTAATTCCGTTTTATCGCCAAAACCATATCCAACTGCAATTGTGGAGAGTCCGTTTTCCTTTCCGCCTTCAATATCGAAAACCGTATCGCCGATCATCACAATCTGCTTCGATGGTAAAAGTTGTTGAGTTTCCATCAAAGTTGATATTATCATGGGTTTACTGGCCTTTTTCCCTGAGTAATCAGCTCCGGTTACCTGTAAAATGTATTTGTCGAACTCAAAATGCCCTGAAATTTGTACCGCATACTTTTCGAGTTTTGAAGTTGCTATATACATTTTTCTCCCGGAATTGCCGAGTTCCTGCAGCATTTCCAAAACTCCGGGATAGGGTACATTTTCGTGCCAGCCATTTTCTCCATAATATTCGCGGAAATATTCCACGGCGAGTTTAGTGTTTTGCTCATTCATCCCAAACAAATTGCTAAAACCCCATTGCAAAGGTGGGCCAATAAACTTTGCAAGTATTTCAGGAGAATACCCGTCGATGTGCATTTTTTTAAGTGCGTATTTAACTGAATTCCAGATTCCCCGGGTATTATCCGTCAGCGTTCCGTCGAGGTCGAAAATTAAATGCGTGAAGTTTGACATGTTTTTTAGCGGCTAAGATATTTGAAAATCCATACGTGGCAAAAAATCAATTCACCTTCTGAAAAACCCTTTCATCCCTTATAAATACCTGTTCAAATTATTTTAATTCTCTAACATAAAACGAATTGCAACATTTGTACAAGCATTTAATAAATTGAAAAATTACCTGATACTGTAACGAATTTACAAAATAGGCGTCTCACGTTTTATAAGAGCAAATTCGACTTCTTATAAAACAGAAAACGAAACAAATACTTTTTTCACACCTAAAAAAAGGGTGTTTATCGAAAAAATGTGGCGGGTTTGAAAATAAAAGAAGAATTTTAGAAGACTTTATTGATAGAAAACAGCAGAAACAATTAAACAGCTATGATTAGTCTTAACAGTATTCACAAATCTTATGCGATGGGCAGCAATTCGCTGCATGTGTTGAAGGGTATAAACCTTGAAATAGAGCAGGGAGAGTTTGTTTCAATTATGGGTTCATCGGGTTCAGGAAAATCGACTCTTTTAAATATTTTGGGTATTCTTGATAACTACGATGAAGGGAGTTACCATTTAAATGGAACCCTGATTAAAAACATGTCGGAAAAGCAGGCTGCAAAGTTGCGGAACGAATTACTGGGCTTTGTTTTCCAGTCGTTCAACCTTATTTCGTTTAAAAATGCCATGGAAAATGTAGCTCTTCCGCTTTATTATCAAGGTGTAAGCCGAAAAAAACGGAATATAATTGCACTTGAATATCTCGATAAAATGGGTTTGCTTGAATGGGCCAACCATTTGCCAAGCGAAATGTCGGGTGGTCAAAAACAACGTGTTGCCATTGCGCGGTCACTGATATCGAAGCCAAAAATAATTTTTGCTGATGAACCTACCGGCGCTCTCGATTCTGTTACTTCAATAGAAGTTATGGAAATTCTAAAGGAAATAAACAAGGAAGGAATTACACTTATAATTGTGACCCATGAGCATGATATTGCAGCAATGACTCACAAAATTATCCGGGTTGAGTGACGGGAAAATTGCTGAAATAATTAAAAATGGTGAATTACGTGAATGGAAATACCAGCATGCAAAGGAATTTGAAGTGGTTTAGGATGGAAAAGTAACAGGAGATGATCTCTATTAACGAATGATGATTCCTGAAGAATAGGAAATAACAAAATAAGGAACACTGAATAACAAATCAGGAAATAAAGAACCGGTAATATTCAACCTTCGGTCTTCTGACTTCCGACTTCGGTCTTCCTTTAAACTTTAAACTCGAAACTAATATGTTTGATATCGACAAATGGCAGGAAATATTTGCCACCATCAAAAAGAATAAAATGAGGACTTTCCTTACCGGGTTCAGCGTGGCCTGGGGGATTTTTATGCTCATGATTTTACTGGGTTCGGGAAATGGTTTGAGCAACGGTGTAGCAAGCAATTTTATGAATGATGCCGTAAATGCAATGTGGATTTGGACTGGAAAAACTACAATTGCATATGAAGGGATGAAAACGGGTCGCACCATTCAGTTTCACAACGCAGATCAGGAAATTATTAAAAAAGTTCCCGGTATTGGTGCAGTTTCAGGAAGATATTTTATGGGCAATACCCGGTATTCCTATAATAAAGAATCAGGTGAATATACCACAATAACATGTCAGCCTGAATTAATTCAGGTTGAAAATCTGGTTATGGAAGAAGGTCGGTTTATTAATCAAATTGACGTTATGCAGAACCGCAAAGTTGTGGTAATTGGAGCGGATATGAAAACTGCACTTTTTAAAGACTCAACAGCGATAGGAGAGTATGTAAATGTTAATAACGTACCCTTTAAAGTTGTTGGCGTTTGCACCGAACCCGGATCTACACGGAATCGCAACGCTTATATGCCGCTGTCAACTGCTCAAATGATTTTTAATGGTTCAAACCGGTTACACAATCTGGCATTGACAATAAATGCGGAAACACTTGATGAAAGCCAGGCAATTGAAGATCAGATTCGAAATGTTTTAGGCCGGCAATACAAATTCGATCCAAAAGACGAAAGTGCCATCGGTCTTTACAATAAACTTGAAAACTACATTCAAACCATGAGGATATTTCAGGCCATAAAAATATTTATATGGATTATTGGAATTGGAACCTTGATCGCAGGAATTGTAGGAGTCAGTAATATTATGCTGATAGTTGTAAAGGAACGGACAAAAGAAATTGGTATCCGAAAAGCAATTGGTGCCAGCCCGTCATCTGTAATTGGCCTGATTTTATTGGATGCAATTATGATTACCACTGTAGCCGGTTATATTGGACTTGTAATGGGAACAGGTTTGATGGAAATGATAAACTATTTCATGTTACAATCAGCAGATGCTGCAAGTGCTGCAGCAGCAAACGGCGGGCAGCAGGGAGAATCGGTTTTTCTAAACCCGACTGTGGATTTTAATATTGCAGTTTCAGCAACATTGCTGCTAATTGTTGCAGGAGCAATAGCAGGTTATATTCCAGCCAAACGGGCTGCCAGTATTAAACCTATTGAAGCATTGAGAGATGAATAGGAAAGTCAGCCCTTCCCAACCCTCCCCGAAGTGGAGGATTTTGAAATGATTTTAAGGATAACAAAATTGAAATGAAAACAATTAATAATTACAAAACTAAAAAATCACCCCTCTTTTGGAGGGGCAGGGGGGAGGCTTCGTTATGTTTGACTTAGACCTTTGGAACGAAATTATCAGCGCCCTGAGAAAAAACAGGATGAGGAGTTTTATGACTGCTTTCGGGGTTTTCTGGGGAATTTTTATGCTGATCTTAATGTCGGGAGCAGGAAAAGCACTCGAAAATGGAGTGCTTGACGGTGTGAGGGCATTTGCTACAAATTCTGCATTTTTTTGGACTGAAAGAACTAGTATTCCTTATGCCGGATTTCAACGGGGCAGGCGTTGGGACTATGATAATGACGACATAAAATATCTGCGGGATAACGTAAAAGAGATAGAATATCTCTCACCACGATTGTTTGGCTGGCAACAAAATGGAGACAACACAGTAAGAGGTGAAAGAACCGGCTCTTTTCAAATGTTCGGCGACTACCCTGACTACTTTAAAATCGACCGCTGGACACCGGTTAAAGGCCGTTTAATGAACGAAATTGATATTCTGCAAAAACGAAAAGTGTGTAACATTGGCGAACGGGTTGTTGAAGTATTGTTTGATAAAGATGAGGATCCCATTGGGCAATATCTTAAAATCAGTGGCGTATATTTTCAGGTAATTGGTGTTATTCATGCCGAAACAAGAATAAATATTGGTGGAGGGAAAAAGGAAGAAACAATCATCATCCCGTTTTCAACCATGCAATCGGCCTACAATTACGGAAACCGCGTACATTTTTTCTCAGTAACATCAAAAAAAGGAAACAAAGTTAGCGATTTGGAAGCAAAACTTCAGCGAATTCTTAAAGAACGCCATAAAGTTGCTCCAGACGATCTTCAGGCAGTGGGATCTTTTAATATCGAAAAGGAATTCGTCAAATTTTCTGCTTTGTTTTTGGGAATTCAGGTTCTTACATGGATAGTAGGACTTGGAACACTCCTGGCAGGTATTATTGGTGTAAGTAACATTATGCTTGTAATTATAAAGGAACGAACACAGGAAATTGGCATCCAGCGTGCAATAGGGGCAACACCCGCAGTTATCATCAAGCATATTGTTGCTGAAAGTGTTTTTCTCACTGTAATGGCTGGTTATGTTGGTTTGTCGCTTGGTGTTGGTATTTTGGAAATACTGAACCAAATATTGATAAAATCAGCCGATTCGGGAAGTGAATTATTTTTCCGAAATCCGGAAATAAACTTAGGTATGGCGCTTGCAGCATTAGGAGTGCTTGTTATTGCCGGAATGTTTGCCGGACTTATTCCAGCCAAAAGGGCTATAAGTATAAAGCCCATTGATGCATTGCGCGACGAAAAATAAAAACAGATATAAGATTTTAGAAAACAGAAACATATAATAAAACAGTCATGAAAAAATTTTAAGAATCATTGGAATCGTTATCCTTGTTGGAGTTTTTGGAGGAACAATTTACTTCCTCTATACAAAATCAAAAAAAGCGCCTGAAGTTTTTGAAACAAAAATCCGTTTGTTTCGAATGTTATTCGCAAAACGTAGCTACCGGCTCGGTTGTTCCCCGCAAAGAAATCGAAATTGTGCCACAGGTATCCGGCATTATCGATGAATTGTATATTGTTGCTGGCGACTTTGTTAAAAAAGATCAGGTAATAGCTAAGATCAAGATTATTCCTGATATGGTAAACCTTAATAGCGCTGAAACAAGGTTAAACAGAGCGAAAATAAATAGTGATGATGCGCAGATCGACCTCGATCGCCAGCAAAAACTGTTTGACAAAAACGTAATTTCATATGAAGAATATAAAACTGCAAAAGTTAAATTCGATTCGGCAAAAGAAGAATTAACCGCTGCTGAAAATAACCTTGAATTAATAAAAAACGGGTAACAAAAAGGCGAAAACCACAACAAATACTTTGGTTCGGTCAACTGTAAACGGCATGGTGCCCGACGTTCCGATAAAAGAAGGAAACTCTGTTATTCAGTCGAACACATTTAACAACGGCACAACCATTTGCACTGTAGCCGATATGAAAGACATGATTTTTCAGGGAAAGGTTGATGAAACCGAGGTTGGAAAAATTAAGGAAGGCATGAATATAGAATTGGAAATCGGAGCAATTGAAAAAGATAAATTTGGTGCCATTCTCGAATATATTGCTCCAAAAGGTAAAGAAGAAAACGGAGCTATTCAGTTTGAAATAAAAGCAACTGTTGTTTTAAAGGAAGATCAGTTTATCAGGCTGGTTACAGCGCCAATGCAAATATTGTACTTGAAAAGAAAGACAGTGTACTTGTAATTCCCGAAGGCCTTTTGAAATTCGAAAAAGATTCTTCGTATGTTGAAATACAAACTGGTGTAGATCAACAATTCGAAAAGAGATATGTCAAAACTGGTTTGTCTGACGGAATTAATATCGAAATTACAGAAGGTCTGAAAAAAGAGGATAAAGTTAAGGGCGAAAAAGTCGATCCTAAAAAAATAAAGGAGAATGAAGCCGGGAAGGCATAAAAATGGTGAGCCTCTCAATTAGTTTATTTAAATTAGCACGTTTAAAAAAAATAGAAATACAATGAAGCATCTATTCACTTTATTTTCAATAGTTTTTATACTCTCGGGTATTACTTCCGGCGCTCAGAATGTTTGGTCGTTACAAAAATGCATCGACTATGCACTGGAAAATAATATTCAGATAAAACAACAGGAGTTAAATACAAATTACTACGAAACACAACTTAGTCAGGCGAAATCAAACCGCTTGCCTAATCTGAATGCGCAAATCGGTAACGACAACAGTTTTGGGAGGTCGTTAAACCTACGATAATACTTATGAGAATGTAAACTCATCAAGTTTGATTGGAGGTGCCAGTCCAATTTTACCATTATTTAATGGATTAATTTTAACAAATACAATCGAAAAGCAACAACTTGATTTGCAAGCAAATCTGAAAGATCTGCAGAAAGCAAACCGGTTTTGCCCGAGATAAAAGCAAATATTTCAATGGCTAATTCGATTGATGTATATAACAATGCAATGAATTCGCGGCCCGAAATACAGGCAGCACAATTGCGGGTAAAAAGCGCCGAAACTCAACTTGATATTGCAAAGGGAAACCGGTATCCAAGTTTAAGTTTCAATGCAAACTATTACAATCTGTACAATAATAAATATTCAGATATAACTGGTGCAAAAATTAAATTTGGCGATCAGTTGAAAAACAATAGACGCTCCTCGTTGGGATTAACATTGAATATCCCGATTTTTAACCGTTTCCAGGTAAAAAATAATATCACAAATGCGACCATACAAATTACAGATTACAAATACCGTTTGCAAACCGAAAGTAATATTCTTCGCAAAGACATTGAACTTTCGTACACAAATGCGCTTGCCGCTTTAAACCGTTATATTTCAACCCAAAAAGCTGTGGTTTCCATGGAAGAAGCTTTTCGGTATATCGAAGAAAAGTTTAATGTGGGTATGGTAAACTCGGTGGATTACAACCTGCAAAAAAACCAGTTGACTTCCGCAAAATCGCAGTTACTGCAAGCCAAATACGAATATATTTTCCGTACAAAAATCCTCGATTTTTATAACGGAATTCCGATTGAATTTTAGATAAAAAAATCTCACATAAATAATCTGTGGGATTTTTGTTTGCACTATTTCAATATATTTGCACCCTTTACCTAAATCAGCTAAGTTATTGTTCAAAATGAAACATTTATCTTTATTTTTCCTGTCTTCTATTTTTATTTTGGGGTGTTTGCCAGTACTTTTAAAAAATCGGATAGCGATACAATTACAAATACTTTCAACAAGGATTTTATTTACAACGTCAAAAAATCAAATTCTCCTATAATCATTGATGGAGTCATCGATGAATCGGACTGGTTGGCAGCACAAAAAGCCACTGATTTTCACAGGGTGCTACCCATCGATACAGGACTTGCCTACCAACCATCGGAAATAATGATTACCTACGATGACAAAGCATTTTATATTGCGCAGATTTTTATGATACAATTCCCGGGAAACGGATCATGGAATCATTTCGCCGCGATTTTGTTTTTTCAAACAACGACAACCTGCTTGTTTTTTTCGATACTTTCCTCGATCAAACCAATGGTTTTTCCTTTGGCGTTTCGGCATCGGGAGCCAAATGGGACGGCATAATGCATGATGGAGCAGCAAGCAATCTTGACTGGGATTGCAAATGGGAATCGAAAGTAAAACATTATCCCGACAGATGGACTTCTGAAATTCGAATCCCATTTAAATCGGTGCGTTATCCAAAAGGAAGTCAAAAATGGTACACAAATTTTAGCCGGCTTGATTTGAAATCGAACGAAAAATCAGCATGGGCACCGGTTCCGAGGCAGTTTCCAACCGCTTCGCTGGCTTATACAGGTGTAATGAATTTTGAAGAACCACTGCCAAAACCAAAACCGCAAATATCTTTTATACCATACGTTTTCGGAAGTTATGCCAAAGATTATGAGAATGGAACCGGCGCTGAGTATCGGAAGGATTTTGGCTTCGATGCAAAAATTGGAATTTCAACTGCCATGAATCTCGATTTAACCTACAATCCCGATTACGCGCAGGTTGAAGTTGATCAGCAGGTAACTAATATCGATCGATTCGAACTTTTCTTTCCCGAAAAGCGACAGTTCTTTCTTGAAAACAGTGACTTATTTTCAGGATTTGGCGATGATAATATTAATCCGTTTTTCTCGCGAAGAATTGGTTTGGATGCGCCTGTTTTGGCTGGTGCACGCTTAAGCGGTAAAATTGGCAACGATTGGCGAATCGGATTTATGAATATGACTACTGAGAAAACTGAAGATCTTCTTTCCCGAAATTTTACGGTTGCCTCTGTGCAGAAAAAATATTTGCCCGCTCAAATGTCGGGTTCATTTTCGTGAACAAGAATATTTCAATCAACCCGTTGATACAACCCTGTTTAATCGCGTGGCAGGTTTCGATTATAATCTGGCAAGCATCGACAACATTTGGGATGGAAAGTTTTTTTATCATCGTTCATTTCAACCCGATAATCCTGACAAACAGTTTGCTCAGGGAGTCAGCCTGACCTACAGTACCAAACATCTTCAACTTGAAGTTGTGCAACGGTCGGTTGGTGAAAACTACCGTGCTGAAACGGGTTATATTCAGCGCAATGGTAAAAACATTGTTTAACTGGAATGCAGAGGCGGCAAAAGGTACCTTTTACAGCGGAAATATTCAATACATTTTGGGCGAACTGGGTTACAGGGTTCAGCCATATATTAATATGTCGGTAAATTTTAATTACACCGACATGGATTTAGGCGGATCATTTGAACATACAAAATTATGGCTGGTTGGCCCAAAAGTAGATGTAACTTTCACCGAGAATTTGTTTTGGTCAACTTTTGTACAATACAACGAGCAAATGGACAACATGAATATAAACATGCGTTTTCAATGGCGGTATCAACCCGTTTCCGATATTTTTGTGGTTTATACCGATAATTATTTTCCGGGTAGCTGGAACTCAAGAAACCGCGCATTGGTATTGAAAATGACTTACTGGCTGAATTGATGCCAGATGCTGGTTAATGGTTACTGGTTATTGAATACCTGACAAAAGCATACATAGTATTGATACATGATAATTTAAGCCGGAGTTATGAAATCGTGTTTCACTTCCGACTTCCCTGGGAGAGAGGGCTAGGGTGGGGGGCTTCTCTTTCTTTCTTACCAAAATGTTAAACCGAAATCTACTTAACCATAAACACTTTCAACTATGGTAAAATCATATATCTTTGCACAACTTTTTAAACAAATTGGTTTTATATTGTTTATTATTAAAGGTTTTATAACACAACAAAAAATTCAAAAATCGAAGTCATCATGAAAGTAACAGTAGTTGGAGCAGGAAATGTTGGTGCCACTTGTGCACAAATTGTTGCCGAAAAAAATATCGTGCAGGAAGTAGTACTTCTCGATATTAAAGAAGGTATTTCTGAAGGAAAATCATTGGATTTGTGGCAAACCGCCCCAATTAATTATTATGATACAAGGCTGGTTGGATCAACAAATGATTACTCAAAAACAGCCAACTCTGATGTAGTAGTTATCACATCAGGTATTCCCCGTAAACCCGGGATGAGCCGCGATGATTTGATTTCGATTAACGCCGGGATTGTTAAGAATGTTACTGAAAACATCATCAAACATTCGCCAAAAGCAATCATCATTATTGTTTCCAATCCGTTGGATGTAATGACTTACGCAGCTTTTAAAACTGCCAAATTGCCTAAAAATCAGGTAATGGGTATGGCCGGTATTCTTGATACAGCCCGTTACCGTGCATTCCTTGCTGAAGCTTTGGATGTTTCTCCACGCGATATTCAGGCGCTTTTAATGGGCGGACATGGCGATACAATGGTGCCACTACCACGTTATACTACAGTTGGCGGAATCCCTGTTACTGAATTAATTGATGAAGAAAAATTGAATGCAATAGTTGAACGCACAAAATCAGGCGGTGGAGAATTGGTAAATTTAATGGGAACTTCAGCATGGTATGCTCCGGGTTCGGCAGCAGCACAAATGGTTGAAGCTATTGTAATGAACCAAAAACGTGTTTTCCCATGTTGCGTGAAATTGGATGGCGAATATGGTTTGAACGATATGTTTGTTGGCGCTCCGGTTGTATTGGGTAAAAACGGTATCGAAAGAATTATTGAAGTTGCATTGAACGATGACGAAAAACAATTACTCCATGCTTCGGCAAATTCAGTAAAAGGAATTATGGATGTACTCGACGGAATGAATATTTTATAAGCAACAAATATTTTTATACATTAAAACGGTTGGTTCCTTTGGAGTCAACCGTTTTTTAATTTTTGCCACATTTGCAGCATTCGCGCCAAACTATTGGTATAAATCTCTTGTTTTGCAGCTTTCTGGTTTTCGGATGGGAACAAATCACATGTTTTGGAGCATTCCGGTTTTCGGAAGAGTACAAATCACATGTTTTGAAGCATCGGAAGAGTATAAATCTCTTGTTTTGCGCTTTCCGGTCGGGAGGGAACAAATCACATGTTTAGCTCCTGAAAGTATAATCTTTTGGAGCATTCCGGTTTTCGGAAGGTAAATTTGTTTTGATCTCCGGTTTACAAATTGATCGTGTGCAAAGACAATTTAACTTAAAGAATTATTTGACTTGTCGTTATTCCATGCAAGAGTATGCCGGTTTCAAACATCCAAATAAAATTTCAGCCTGTTTTTCTGAAAATCCTTAAAATCCCAATCTCTGTTTTCTAACAGACAAAGTTCTTTCGACCAAACGAAAGTTAGAGCATCTTCATATTTGTTGTTACACAATACTTTTACCTTCCTTTTTTCATATTCATCGCCTTCAAAAACCGACAGGATTTTTAAAGCAGAATCATCAACATTTATCAGAATTTTTCCTTTTGTTTCTGCGCCCACTTCGCCAACAATTGCAGGATAATCGCAATCTTTTACACAATATATTTTATACCCTTCCAAAACTGCATGATTTGTTTCAAAAGTTTTACCTGTTAGTTTTTCTGTAATTTCAGGTGAAAGCAATGTGCCGTAAACAAATAAGTTTTGCATTGTACTGTTTAAAACGTTTCAAACCACAAAATTACAACCTTCATTTTTGCAAACCTGAAATGTTTCGGTATATTTGCCCCGCTTCAAAAAAAAGCCCCTCCCTCCCGATAGCTATCGGGACTCCCCAGGGGGAGGAGTAAGAGAAAAAAAGTTTTGTATGGATTTTAAAAATAAAATATCGAAAAAGGTTGTTCTGAAACTGGCTGTTTTTGTGGCAGTAATCGGTTTTGCAACTTTATTCGATCATTATTTCGATAAAAATACTGCAGAAGCTAAGGAAATTGAGACGCGTTCGTCAAAAGAAAATCAGGAACAAAAGACACTTGTTTTTATAAGTCAAACGACAAATATTGGTGTAAAAACTACTGTTGAGAAAACAATCCCCCGGAAAATTCAAATTAAATCGCAGGATAAATTCATCCAAAAATATTACCAGTTAAGAAATTATCAGGTATTGAAAGCTGAAGTACAAACACAAACCACCCCACTGATTAGTACTTATCATTACCTGGCTTTCAAAAACTATTTCTATTCGGTTCCCGACGAAATACCGTTAATTTCGTAATAATCCTGAACCATTTTTTGGGCTGGATCGGGGATTTTGAAATCTCCGGAAATTATGATTATTGTTGCTAATCAACAAAAATTTCAAAAAATAATAATCAAATTTTAATCATTTAAAAAACTAAGTTAAAATGCAAAACAAAGGTGTAATTTTTACATTCGCTATTCTTTTGGCTGCAGTTTGTGTTTACCAGTTATCTTTTACCTGGAAATCGAAACAAATTGAAAAACGAGCCATTGAATATGCACAAGGTAATCCTGACAAGGAAAGTCATTACCTTGATTCTGTTTCGACCGAAGTTGTTTACAACTTTCTCGGCCTGAAAAAATTTACTTACAAAGACGTTAAGGAGTATGAAATCAATTTGGGTCTCGACTTAAAAGGTGGGATGAACGTAACCCTTGAAATTTCGGTGATCGATTTAATCAGGGCAATGTCGGACTACAATACTGACTCAACATTTAATGCTGCTCTGGCAAAAGCGACTCAACTTCAGCTTAACAGCCAGAAAGATTTTGTAACCCTTTTTGGTCAGGCTTTTCAGGAAATTGATCCCAATGCTAAAATGGCTTCTGTTTTTAACACAATGGATCTTCGCGACAGGATTAACTTTAACTCAACAAATGCCGAAGTACTTGATGTAATCAGAGAGGAAACCGATGCAGCTATCGACAACTCATTCAATATCCTGCGTACACGTATCGACCGTTTCGGGGTTGCTCAACCAAACATTCAGCAACTGCAAACAAAGGGACGTATTTTGGTCGAATTACCGGGCGTAAAAGATCAGGCTCGTGTTCGTAACCTGTTGCAGGGAACTGCATCTCTTGAATTCTGGGAAACATATGAAAACCAGGAAGTTTACCAGTATCTGCTGGCTGCCAACCAAAAAATCAAAGATATGCAGGGAAACACTGTCGTTCCTACTGCAACCGATTCTTTGAATACTGCTGCATCTGAGGTGGCTCCTGCTGATACTTCGAAAACTGAAAGTTCACTTTTGGAAGAATTATCAGGCACAACAAGTACCGATACTTCCGGGGTTGATAATATGGCCGATTTCAAAAAGGATTATCCGCTTTTTGCACTTTTAAATCCAAGTACCGACCAAAGCGGTCAATTGTACCCCGGGCCGGTTGTTGGTATGGCGCATTTTAAAGATACTATCCAGGTAAATCAATATTTGCACCAACCGCAGGTTAGAAATATTTTTCCGCAGAATATGATTTTCCGCTGGACTGCAAAACCTGCATCTGAAAATGGAAACTACTACCGTTTAATTGCCTTAAAAGTAACTTCGCGCGATGGACGTGCACCACTTGATGGTGACGTTATTACGGATGCTACTCAGGATTTCGACCAGTTGGGATCAAACCCGGAAGTTGCAATGAGCATGAACAGTGAAGGTGCAAAAACCTGGCAACGCATGACAAAGGAGAATATTGGCAAATCAATTGCAATTGTTCTCGACGATTATGTTCGTTCATTCCCAACAGTTCAAAATGAGATTTCGGGAGGCCGTTCAAGTATTACAGGTTTGGAAAGTATTGAAGAGGCAAAAGACCTTGCAAACGTTTTGAAATCGGGTAAAATGCCGGCACCTGCACGTATTGTTGAAGAACAGGTTGTAGGTCCGTCTCTTGGTAAAGAATCAATTCGTTCGGGTATGTTTTCATTTGTTGTAGCCTTTGTTATGGTGCTTGCTTATATGTTGTTCTTTTACAGTAAAAAGGCAGGTCTTTCTGCAAACATTGCCCTTTTGGCAAACTTGTTTTTCCTGATCGGAGTTTTGGCTTCATTGGGTGCAGTGCTTACATTACCCGGTATTGCCGGTATTGTTTTAACAATGGGTATGGCGGTTGATGCAAACGTTATTATTTATGAAAGGATACAGGAGGAAATACGGGCAGGTAAAGGAATTAGCCTTGCCATTTCCGATGGATATAAAAATGCTTATTCGGCGATTATTGATGGTCAGGTTACAACATTGATGACAGGTATTGTTCTGTATATTTTTGGCTCTGGTCCGATTAAGGGTTTTGCAACTACTTTGATGGTTGGTATTGTAACTTCTCTGTTTACTGCAATTTTTATTACCCGTTTGATTTTCGAATGGCAATTAAAGAAAAACAAGAAGATTACTTTTACTGCGAAAATTACTGAAAACTGGTTGGTAAATCCAAAAATCAAATTCCTTGATAAAAGAAGGATTGCATATATTATTTCAGGTACTCTCATTACACTATCTCTGCTTTCATTTGTTGTTCGCGGATTTAACCTCGGTATTGATTTCCAGGGAGGACGTACTTATACTGTGAAATTTGATCAGGATGTAAAAGTAGGAGATGTTCAAAAAGCTTTGGCTGTTGAATTTGGAGTTGCTCCTGAAGTTAAAACGTTTGGTTCAGACAACCAGGTTCGTATAACAACAAAGTATAAAATCGAAGAATTGTCGGAAAGTGTTGACAACGAAGTAGATCAGGCACTTTTTAAAGGGTTGGTTAATGGTGGTTTTCTTGCAAATGTTGACTACAAGAATTTTTCAGAAAACTATCGCACAAGTTCCCAAAAAGTGGGACCAACCATTTCTGACGATATACAAAAGGATGCAATAATTGCAATTACAATTGCTTTACTTGCAATCTTCCTGTACATTATGGTTCGGTTTAGCGATTGGAGATATGGTTTGGGTGGTGTGTTGTCTCTGGCTCATGATACAATTATCACCCTTGGCGTATTTTCATTGTTCCATGGATGGTTACCGTTTTCACTCGAAATCGATCAGGCATTTATCGCGGCAATCCTTACGGTGATTGGGTATTCAATTAACGATACAGTAATTGTTTATGACCGAATTCGTGAATACCTGCACATTCATCCGAAGCGCAATTTGAAAATTAATATGGATGAAGCAATGAACCACACCTGCGCCGTACATTAAATACATCGCTCACTACATTATTGGTTTTGCTGATTATATTTATTTTTGGTGGAGAAAATATCCGTGGATTTGTTTTTGCACTTCTTGTTGGTATCAGTATTGGTACTTATTCATCAATATTTGTTGCTACTCCAATTGTTTACGAAGCTTCAAAAGATTTAAGAAAGTTGTAGCTAAAATTGCATAAATAATTTTCTGAAAATAACATGAAAATGGCTGTCTCCTTTTGAAGGCAGCCATTTTTTTATTTAGGATCGACAGAACAGTATTTTAAACTTTAAACTTTTGTTTTGACTTTGAAACCCTCCGCTTAAACTTTAAACTCTGAACCCGGTCCCCTTTTTTAAATCTTTTATGAGATAATCAACAACTCAATTTGTATATTTGTCCCCTTAATATAAAGGCAATGGTAAATTCTATTTTATTTATAAGTGGTGGCGAAATTGTTTTGGTAATGCTTCTTGCGCTACTGTTTTTTGGGTCGAAAGCAATTCCTGATATCGCAAAAACATTGGGAAAAGGAATGCGCGAGTTTAAAAAGGCAACAAACGAAATTCAACGTGAAATCAACGACTACTCTTCTGATATTAAAAAAGATATGGATGAGATTTCGAGTTCTGTTAACAAACAGGCTACCGAAATTAAAAAGGAAATGAATGAAGTTTCATCATCGGTGAGCAGGGATGCTGATGAAATTACAAAAGAGATCAAAGAAAAATATGAGGATTAATAGAAATCCTCCAATTCAAAACCCATTTTGGTAACAAGTTCATCATTTCAAATACTATAACTCACATTTGATTAAAGCTGAAAACATAAAAAAATCGTTCGGCGCCCTGGAGGTTCTAAAAGGTATAAACCTTGAAATTCCAATGGGGAAAATTTATTCGATTGTGGGTGCCAGCGGTGCCGGGAAAACAACACTTTTACAAATTCTCGGAACCTTAGGCAAACCCGATAGCGGCAGTATTTATTTTAACGACAGAAATATTTCGACATTTAACGAAAAGGAAATTTCAGCTTTCAGAAACAAGGAAATTGGTTTTGTTTTTCAGTTTCATCACCTTCTGCCCGAATTTACAGCACTCGAAAATGTTTGTATCCCGGCTTTATCGGAAAAAATCAAAACCGGAAGCTGAGAAAAAAGCATTGGAATTGCTCGAATTATCTTGGGCTATCCGACAGAAAAGAACATAAACCATCAGAACTTTCAGGTGGCGAAAAACAACGTGTTGCAGTTGCCCGCGCACTAATCAACAATCCATCGGTAGTTTTAGCCGACGAACCTTCAGGCAACCTCGATTCTGCCAACCGTGATGAATTACACGAACTGCTTTTTAAATTGCGTGATGATTTCGGCCAGACTTTTATTATTGTTACACACGATGATAATTTTGCTGAACGATCGGATAAAATTATTCATATCAAAGACGGGATAATTGCGGGGTAGCTTTAATGAATGAATGCGATGCGAATGCGGATATGACAAAACATACTTCAGAGAGGTTGCATGTTTATAGAAAATGACGATGATTGTTGAAAAATGACTCCTGAGAAAGTCGAACATTCTGATTTAAAGAACTTCCTTGACGAAAAGGTACTCAAATACAACCAACCTTTTTTATTGAAACCGATCCGATTCAGGTTCCAAAGAATTTTTCAGGAAAAGAAAATATTGAAATTTCCGCTTTTTAACTGCCACAATTGCCTGGGGAAACAGACAATCGATAATAAAAAATGCAAAAAAATTGATGGCTTTGATGGAAAATGAGCCCCAGGATTTTGTTTTAAATCACTCGGTTAACGACCTGAAAATTCTTGAAAAATTTGTACACCGCACTTTTAACGGAAGCGACTGTATTTATTTTGTCCGTTCGCTAAAAAATATTTACCAAAACCACGGAGGTTTGCAAACTTTTGTCGAAAATGGTTTCCGAAAAGAAAACGAAGTAAAATCAGCACTGTCTGAATTTACAAGGTTTTTTTGAAATTGGTGGCGAACGCAGCCGAAAACACGTTTCGAATGTTGAAAAAGGTGCATCGGCAAAACGCTTAAATATGTTTTTGCGCTGGATGGTTCGCAACGATAAATCCGGCGTTGACTTTGGTTTGTGGAAAGGAATCCCTCAATCTGAATTACTACTTCCACTCGATGTTCATACCGGTAATGTTGCCCGGAAATTAGGATTGTTGCAACGTAAATCAAACGATTGGAAAGCTGTTGAAGAAGTAACCCAAAACCTCCGAAAATTTGATCCTGCCGATCCGATAAAATACGACTTTGCACTTTTTGGGCTGGGTGCTTTTGAAAAGTTTTAAATTGAGATTTTTGTTATGGCAAAGAATTTATATTTCCAATTTAAACAGTTCAAAATCATTCAGGAAAAAGCAGCCATGAAAGTGAACACCGACGGGGTTTTACTGGGTGCCTGGACAAACATTCATGAAGCAGGATCTGTGCTTGACGTTGGCACAGGAACTGGTTTAATTGCACTGATGATTGCACAGAGATGTGATGCAACGATTACAGGTGTGGAAATTGAAAAAAATGCAGCAGATGAAGCGGTTCAAAATGTGCAAAACTCACAATGGGGGAACCGTATTATTATTCAAAATTGTTCTTTTCAGTATTTTGCTGCCAATACCGATGAAAAATTCGATTTAATTGTTTCTAATCCTCCTTTTTTTTCAAACGGTATTAAAAATGCAAATCCTCATTTATCAATGGCGCGTCACAATCACATGCTGCCTTTTGATGATATAATTTATGGTTCAACAAAATTGCTCGGCGAAAATGGAAGGTTGGCACTGATTTTACCTTTCGATCAGGCTAACAGTTTTGTTGAGAAAGCAAAAGTAAATGGTTTATTTTTAAACCGCGTAACAGAAGTTTCACCTTTTCCAAACAAAGAACCCAACCGTATTTTGATGGAGTTTGGGAAAACTGAAAAGTTTATGCAAAAAGCACAAATGTCAGTTTTCGATAATTCAAAAACAGAATACTCAGACGAATTTATAGCCTTGAGCCGTGATTTCTATTTAAAACTCTAAAAATTGGTTTTCGCAGGTTCAAAAAATTTCTATGTTTAATAAAATATCGCAAATAGTTGAACAATTGTCTTAAAAATGGGTTAAATTTCGAATGACGTTAAATTAAAATAACACACAATAAAGTCTTTAATTATTAAAACTGTTACTTTTGCACAAAATTTTTACGAAAAAACACTATGGAAATTGATATGAAACCAGATTTGCAAATTATCACTAATTACTATAAAGTTCAGGAAATAAAACAGCTTACCGAAAATACTTTTGTTCTTTCATTACCAAAAAGCAGGTTCAAATTTGTTGCCGGACAACATATTTCACTTTCAATCAAAGGAGATTACCAAAGTCGTGAATATTCGATTTACAGCGCAGAGGAAAGCGATAATCTTCAGGTGTTGGTTAAGGAAGTGGAAGGTGGTTATTTTTCGCCAAAACTAAAGCATTTAAAAGCCGGAGATATGGTTGAAGTGCACGGACCTTTCGGGAAATTTGGGCTCGAAGAAAAAAAGCGCCACACACATCAACATGTTTTTATTGCAAGTGGAACTGGGATTGCACCTTTTCACAGTATCGTAAAAACGAATCCTGATTTAAATTACCAACTTATTCTTGGCGTTCGGTATGCAAATGAAGCGTATGAAATAGAGGATTACGACAGAAAAATGTTTACACTTTGCACATCCCGCGATGAAAAAGGCGATTTCAAAGGCCGTCTGACTGAATATCTGAAAAAAACAGAATTCAATAAAAACACTTGCTTTTACCTTTGTGGTAACAGTGACATGATTTTCGATGCCATGGAAATTCTGAAAACCAAAGGATTTGAACGCGAAAGTGTTACGGTTGAGGTTTATTTCTAACCACTGTTATTAGTTCATAAATTTCTTTAAAGATGATTTTTTACCTTGTACCTTCGTTTTTCGTTTTGTACTTTTCAAAAAAATAAAATTTCAAAATATGAAAATCAATTTGGCACTTGTTTTTTTATTGATGTTTTCTGTTTCGCAAATTGCAGATGCACAGAAAAGTAAATCAATTTTTAACGGTAAAAACCTGGATGGTTGGGTAAAACACGGCACCGAAAAATGGTATGTCGAAGATGGTCTTTTAATTTGCGAAAGCGGTCCCGACAAAGAATACGGTTACCTTTCGACCGAAAAAAACTACAATGATTTTGAACTCGATGTTGAATTTCCAGCAGGAAGCAAACGGAAACAGCGGAGTTTTTTTTTCGTTCAACTTTCGAAGGCACAAAAGTTAGCGGCTGGCAGGTTGAAGTGGCTCCGCCAAATCATGACACAGGCGGAATTTACGAATCATACGGTCGTGGTTGGCTGGTTCAAATCCCCGATGAAAAGGAAAATATCCTGAAAATGGGTGAGTGGAACAAAATGAAGATCCGTGTTGAGGGCGGTCATGTTACAACGTGGCTCAATGGTGAGCAAATGGTTGACATAACCGATGATAAAATTGCCGAAGGAAAGGTGCAATTGCTTTACAAATTCATGATGGCGGTGGCATAAAAGTTAAATGGCGGAATTTGAAAGTAGAAGGAGTTCAGCCTCCCCAAGCCCATCAGAAGGAAGAGGGGGTAAAAAAATCCATCTTTTTTATTTTTAAAAAGATGGATTTTTTGTTTCCCTCCTTTGGAGGGATTAAGGGAGGCTTATTCTTTGGAGGGGTTGGGGGAGGCCTTTTCAATCTTGTAATAATGAAAAAACTCAATTATTGTAGCCCGAACCTGATACTCTGATGATAAGTAAGGTAAAACGTCCTGGCTGTTAAACCACAACATAAATGAGTCGGCTTCTGAGTCATTCATTCCTGTCAGCATCATCACTTTTTCCTTGTTGTAATTTTGCGAGTGCATTTCCCAGTTCTTTTGGATTATCATTTCTTTTCGCACTTCGCGTTTTCGTTTTTCTTTTTTGCTCAAATAATATTGCCAGTATGAAACCGGATTAAAAAATGCAGCCAGAATTGGCGGGGCTTCGTTAAAAGCATCGCCACGCAATTCAGGGGTAATGTCGGTTGGTTTCCCGGCGCCAATTCCCAAATCTACTTTTGGCTTTTCACCTTCAACCACCACTTCACGAAGCGCGTAATTCGAAGGCAACATAATAAAAACGAGCGTGTTATAGCCTGTATAATTTGCCGGTACTTTTATTTTCTTTTGTTCAAACCCGATGGAAGTAACAATTAAACTGTCTATATTCATCATTTCGATAGTGAAATAACCATCGGAGTTGGTAGTTGTGCCGCTGTGCGTGCGGAAATTTATAACATTTGCGTAAGGAACTGCAGAACTGTCGCCTGCACTGATAATCCGTCCCTGAAGTTTGATAAGAACAGGATCGATCAAATCAGGATCATCCTGTGCAATGCCTTGAAATGAAAGAAACACAAAACTTAAAAAACCAATAACAGCAACGATTTTCATCCTTTTAATTTTAATCTTTCAAAAATATGTAAAATGTTTAACGGAGGGTTGTTATAAACATTTTTTAACCGAACTTTTATATTGTTGCGATCTGCTATCATTATTAAAAAGCGATTGAAATTTTTGAATTTACAGGTGTAAATTGTTTCAGGTTATTATCATAAATTGAATTAATCTGAAATTTGGTATTCACATTTTTGGTTTTTCGTTTTAACCCTGCACCCACTTCGCTTTGCAGAAACAACGGATTTCTGTACATCATCGGATCAAAAAAATCTTTTGGTTTATTTATGGGCGAAGTAAAATACTGACCATAAATAAAAGCATCAAGTTTTGGAGTAACCGCAAATTCGACAGATGCCTGAAATCCAATTTGATAATTGGGTTTGGCGGCGTTGAGAATTGAATTTTGACGTGCCAGTCCTATTCCAAGATCAATTATAGTTTTATTGTTTACCCTGTATTTTAAGCTGTTATTGAAAAATTCATAAGAACCCAGCCCGGGATATTTGTTTTCAATTTTGTTTTGATCAAATGATATTTTTTTAAACGAAGAAGTTTCATTTAAAAAGAATATTTCATTTAAACGGGTTGAAGGATTTTGGAGTGATAGATTATTAAAATAATTGGATTGCAAATCAGTTGAGAATGGTAGTATGTTTAATTTCTGCGGAATATAGATTCCAGGGCTTTTCAGTTTTATTGTATCCTCAGTTTGGGCAACGATTGAAAAGCAAATAAAGAAAAGGTAAAACGAAAGTGTTTATTTTTTGTATTATGCCTCTGATTAAGTTTATTTTCATTGCACTTTGTTTATTGAAAGGTGGATTGCGAGAACTTGTGTTTGAATTTTTTTTACTTCAGTCAAAAATAGTTGTTGTAAACATTTTAAATTTTGGCATAACAACATTTAACTAAATTTTTAACATGATTTAAGTGTCACCAATAATTCACAGATATTTCCTTAAATTGCACAATATCATTTGAAATTGAACTCAGCAAAATATGATATTATTAAATGTTGTATATCGATTTAAATGAATAATAAAAACAACTAAATCAGTTTGTCATGCTAAATATTATAAAAAAGCTTTCTCTTTTTTCCCTTGTAATTCCTGTGATTATAAGTTTTGCTGTGCCTGTTTTTGGGCAATCGCTTAGTGAAATAACTGCTGACCGGGTGTCGCTCGCCAATGGTTGGAAACTCTCACCTGTTGGTAAAATGCTGCCACTTGGCGATTTGCCGTTAAACATTGCAGTTTCGCCTTCAGGGAAATTGCTTGCGGTTACAAACAACGGGCAAAGTACACAAAGCATCCAGCTTATCGATGCAAAAGAATTTAAAACGCTCGACTCGGTTGTTATTGGTAAAAGCTGGCTTGGCCTGACTTTTTCGAAAGATGGAAAAACACTTTATGCATCTGGTGGAAATGATAACTGGATTATTCGATATAAAGTAAAAGCCAATAAACTGGAAAATTTCGATACAATAGTTATTGGAAATCCCTGGCCTGAAAAAATATCTATTGCCGGAATTGCTGTTGATGACGACAGAAATTTGCTGTACACAGTTACAAAGGAAAATAATTCCTTGTATGTTGTTGATTTAAAAAGTAAAACGGTTCAAAAGCAAATTCCGCTTGGTGGCGAAGGTTATACCTGCCTGTTATCAAAAGATAAAAAAATGCTTTTTGTTTCGTGCTGGGGTTGCGATAAGGTAATTTTGTATGATACTGAGAGGCAGGAAATTGCCGGTTCTGTGCCGGTTGGCGACAATCCCAACGACATGTGCATCACCAAAAACGGGAAATTCCTTTTTGTAAGTAATGCCAACGACAACTCGGTTTCAGTGATTTCGCTAAAAGAAAAAAAAGTAGTTGAAATACTGAATTCTGCTCTTTATCCCAATTCTCCATCTGGTTCTACCACAAATAGTTTGGCCTTGAGTGAAGATGAGGAAACATTGTATATTGCCAATGCCGATAATAATTGCCTGGCAGTTTTTGATGTGAGTACTCCCGGAAAAAGTTTTAGCAAAGGTTTTATTCCAACTGCCTGGTATCCAACCTGTGTTCGGGTTGTGGGGAATGACATTTTTATTACCAACGGAAAAGGGCTCTCTTCAAAACCAAATCCACTGGGTCCCAGTCCCGAAAGCAGCAAAGAAAGAGTAGAGCGCCACAAGGATTTGGACGTGAAAAACATGGAGGTTCAGTATATTGGAGGGCTTTTCCACGGTACGCTTCAAGCATTGGAAACACCTGATGAAAAACAACTGGGCATTTTTTCACAGGCAGTTTATCAAAATGTACCCTACAACAAAGAAAACGAAATGATATCTTCCGGCGAAGAAGGAAATCCTGTGCCTTCAACGGTGGGGGAAAAATCGCCAATCAAATATGTTTTTTATGTTATCAAGGAAAACCGAACTTACGACCAGGTTTTGGGAGATATTCCTGAAGGAAATGGCGATCCCAATCTTGTTCTTTTTGGGAAAGATGTTACACCCAATCAACATGCAATTGCGCAACAATTTGTATTACTAGATAATTTTTATGTTGATGGCGAAGTTAGCGCTGATGGCCACAACTGGACAATGGGTGCATATGCTACTGATTATCTTGAAAAAAACTGGCCTACAAGTTACGGTGGAAGAGGCGGTTCATATCCGGGGGAAGGAAGCCGCGAAATTGCCAACGGGAAAGTATTTTTGTGGGATCTGTGTAAAAAATACGGTGTGTCATACAGGAGTTATGGCGAGTTTATTTCGGATGACAAAACCCCAAATATACCTGCTTTGAAAGATCATTTCTGTGAAAATTATGTAGGTTGGGATATGTCGATTCGGGATACAGTGAGATTTGGCTGGTGGAAAAAAGATTTCGAGAATTTACTGACTGCCGGTAATGTACCACAATTTAACAGCATCCGATTTGGCAACGACCACACCGAAGGGCTGAAAGTTGGCCGCCCAACCCAAAAAGCCCATGTTGCCGATAACGACCTGGCAGTTGGAATGTTTGTCGATTATTTGAGCCATTCGCCAATCTGGAATGAAAGTGTAATAATAATTTTGGAAGATGATGCCCAAAATGGTCCCGACCATGTAGATGCGCACCGAACGACTGCTTACATTGCAGGAGGTTTTGTTAAACAAGGTTTTGTCGATCACACCATGTATTCAACCTCATCGGCTTTGCGCACAATAGAGTTGATTTTAGGATTACCGCCAATGAGCCAGTATGATGCGGCTGCCGAGCCCATGTGGCGCTGTTTCGAAAAAACGGCAAGTCATCCACCGTTTAATTCGCTTCCCAACTTAGTCGATTTAAATCTTAAAAATACTGCAGAAACTTCTATGTCACGATTAAGTGAAAAATTTGATTTCAGCAAGGAAGACAGAATTAGGGATGACCTGTTTAACATGGTGATTTGGGCTGCAATTAAAGGATTTGACAGTCCTTGTCCGGCGCCTGTTCATGCCGGGTTTTTTACACCGGCTCCGGATGATGATGAAAAAGACGATGAATAAACAAAAAGGTGCCAGAGGAATTGAATCTAACTAGCACCTTTTTTTTACTTTTTTATCAAAGGACTTTAAAGCTTAAATAGAATCCTATCTCAACCCCGCAATCCTCTCCTCCAAAACTTTAATCTTAGCCTCCGCATCCGCCTGTTTTGCTTTTTCAAGTGCAACAACTGCTTCAGGTGCGCTGGCTACAAATCGCTCGTTACTTAATTTTTGCAAAACTGAATTCAGAAAACCCTGCATG
>JADIYN010000031.1 GCA_016705335.1 Draconibacterium sp.
TGTCACCGTCACTTCAGGTAATTAAACAGGCCGATGAAGGAGGATAGAAGTATTCTCAGCATGGGCAAAACTAATGCAGGTACTGGGTGGCTCCAAAGCTTACAGCAAATCAGGACCAACTTATATTCTCAACTATGGTGTTTCAGGCAAGGCAAATATTTACGACAAGGAATCTGATTTGTACAATAAATTTTTGCTGATTTAGATGCAATTCAGGCTGTATTTGCCGCCAACAAAACTTATAAAGGATTAACAAAATTTGATGCCAGCTACAATGGTGACATAGCAAAATGGAGCAAACTGGTTAATTCAATGCGTTTGCGCTTTGCAATCAGGATTTCGAAAGTTGCTCCTGCACTCGCAAAAACTCAGGGAGAAAAAGCGATGAGCGATCCTGCCGGTTTAATCTCAGCTAACAGTGAAAATTTTAATGTTTCGCTTTATGGTAATAAATTACCAATGAATGTGATTTGTTTTGAATGGGGTGATACCCGAATGGGATCAGGAATGGAATCTTTTGGAGTAGGTATGAAAGATAACAGGATTGCCAGTTATTTTGCGCCGGTAACAGATCCATCTTTGGTAACAGATCATCCTGACTGGCCATACAAAGGTATTCATAGTGGAGCATTACTTGCTGCAAAAGATCAAAGGCTTCCTTTTTCAACAATTAACGAATCGTTTAAAACCGTTACTTCAAGAAGGTTTTTTACCTATTCTGAAGTTTTACATCTTAAAGCAGAAGCAGCACTTAGAGGTTGGGCAGGTGCAGGTGATGCAAAAACTAACTACGAAAATGGAGTAAGAGCTTTGTTTGCCGATTGGGGTGCTGGTGGTGTAGATGCTTATCTTGCAGATGCAACAAGCAAACCAATTAATTATGTAGATCCGTTAGAACCAAAGAACAATTTTACTTCCCGCTCTGATATAACTGTTGCATGGAATGATGCCGACAGCAACGAAAGGAAACTGGAAAAGATAATTACTCAAAAGTGGTTTAATAACTTTACCAATTCGCTCGAAGCCTGGACTGATCATCGCAGGACTGGCTATCCTAAACTGCCGTACAATACCAAAAACGACAGTAGCGCTGACTGGGGTGTAATTGCAGCCGACGATTTTTAAAAAGAATGCCATTTGTGAATTCTGAACGCAATGATAACAAGGATGGTGTTGCTGATGCAACTACCAAACTTGGTGGACCTGATAATATTGCTACCCGCTTGTGGTGGGATACTGGTAATGTAAATAATTTCTAATTTTAGTTTTTACTAAATGATAAAGGCCGCCCGGCAGAGTGGCGGCCTTTTTTCTTTTTATATAAATTTTTTTCACTTGAAAATCAATTCTTTATCCACAGAAAAAACAGGTATATTGTAGCTTTAACAAAAACCTGTCACTATCTTTATTTTATTAACCAATCTAAACCTATACAAAACATGGAACATTTTCAAAAATTAAACATTCTTCTTGTTGTCAGTTATAATCCTGTTTGCATGTCCATCGGGTTTTGCTCAAAAAATTACTGATTTTAAAATCTCAGATTCCGGTTCTGCAAATAAATCAGGAGTTGTAAATCAAACACAGTTTAATGGTTACACAAATCATTGGCAAAACAGTTACACTGAATTGTACAGATATGGTAACTTGTTTAAAATGGCTGTGCCCAATGTTCAGAAAACAATTTTACAAAGTAAATTGAATGTTGCTGAAGATTTAGGAATGCCGGGCTTGCTAATGCAGGAAGGTTTTATTTCAAAACTTTTGTCAGTAAAATATCAAGTCCTGCAAAATCCAACCTCACAACAGGTAGAAGATAAAATTAAAACTGAAAATCTTCTTATTACAACAACCTCAAACTCTGAAATAGGTAAAAAAATGGAAGAAATTGCCGCCCCTGTTTTTAATTGGACAAAAGATTTACAAAGTTATCAGTATAACGACCCGGAACTTGAAACAATAAAAGCTTTCTGCCTTTTTAACGGCGATCGGCAAATATTTGTTATCTCTTCGAATTCGGATGAATTGACAAATAAATTAATCAAACTTATTGATCAAACCCGCGAATTACTGGCTGCATACCGTCTTGAAAAAGGATGGTTTGGCGCTGCAACTTTGCTGAAAAGTGTTACATGCACACCCGGCCACCCTATAGAAGTAATTGGAAAAGGAATGAACGAAGGAAATTCATGGTTCATTTTTGATGGTTACATGGATTTTCTGGCAAAAATGAAATTGAAAATTGGGTAAACGAAGTTAAACTTCCAGTAGTTGCAGATGCCGGATTTTCGCCAATTTACGGATGCAGCGATTACGATGGATTACAGGTTCAGGATATGGCTACAAACCAGGCATGGATTGATTTTGCCCATAAAAAAAGTGGATACGCTTTCCGTCCGGTTTATGATCCCGAAAGCGATGCTTTTGAATTTGACGGTTATTTGGCAGGCGAAGGAAATAAAAAACAGATCGACAACGAAAATGTGCCTTTTATAAGTAAAACAGGTACTTTGTTGGAGAACGCAATTCCTTCGATGGTTTTGTTTGTTGAAAAAGAAAAACCGCTGACAAACAAAACTATTTGGGATGCGATAATGTCAAGAAAAAGTGTGGCAGTTTTGGATGAAGCAAAAATGATGGGAGCTGCAAAATTTAGAAATACACTTGAATTATTATACCTTGATGAGAATTTTCTGGCTGACTATTTTGGGGATAATATTGATATTGAGGCAAAAACAGAGGGGTACAATTTAATCATAACCTTAAAAAACTGCGCCTCAACAATTCTTTCGGGCGAAATTGAGATTGTTACCTCATCAGCATTAAAAACAAACGGAAATGAACCGGTGCAGATTTCACTTTCAGCAAAAGAATCAACACAGTTAATAATTCCACTTCAACCTCAGGAAAAAGCAATGGGAAAGGCAAATCCAATTGCAATTCATTTTAAGGGCGATGAAATTTCAAAAAGTACGGTTGCAATGCTTGATTTACCACCCGCAATTTCTGTTCACCAGTTACTTTATGGCAATGCACCTAAAGTTGAGTTTCCGGTTACTATACACAACTATACTGCACAAACCAAATTTCCGGTGAATGTTTCGGTTTACAAAAAAGACGATCTAAAAAAACCTGTTCTTCAGCAAACACAAAATGTAGAGATTCAAACTTCTGCATTTCTGCAAATTCATTTCGATTTGAAACTCAATCCGGGCGATTACACA
The DNA here is from genome assembly GCA_016705335.1 of Draconibacterium sp. Lineage (GTDB taxonomy): Bacteria > Bacteroidota > Bacteroidia > Bacteroidales > Prolixibacteraceae > Draconibacterium. The sequence continues at coordinate 3,225 of JADIYN010000031.1, forward strand.
GTTGAAGTAAATGCACTTGAAAGTACAGCAAAAACTCAATTGGGAGTTGGTGAAGCAAAAGGCAAAAACTATTTGTACGAAGTTGATTTAAACAGCGATGGAATAAATGAATACCGCATGGAAAACGATTCGGTGCAGGTTACTTTACTGCGAACCGGCGCCCGCGTTATCGAGTACATTGTAAAAAGCAAAAATGATAATCTGTTTTTTAAAGCCTGGCCCGAGAAAACCTATAACGACAAAAAACCTTTCAGAGAGCGCGGCTACTATCCTTATGGCGGATTCGAAGATTTTCTGGGGCAGGCAAGCATGGAAACACACAAAATATATGATGCAAAAATCATCAAAAGCGAAGGCGATTTTGTTCGTGTTGAAATGGACGCTGACTATTATGGAAATCACATTAAAAAGACATTTACTTTATATGGCAACTCGCCTTTACTTGAAGTCCGGTTTGAACTGACCTTTAAAAATCCGGAGGCAAATGTGCTGGGACCACAACCCATTCTTGAACTTGGTAAAAAACACTGGACGGAGGATGTGTTCACAGTTCCTACCATGGAAGGGTTAAAGGAATACAGAATGCGACCCGAAAAATATTACGGACAGGCGATTAATGCAAAAGAAGGCTGGAATGCAGGCTACGATACCATGGAGGACATATCCTTTGTTGGAGCATTTCCTGTATCACAACCCCATTTTCTGCACATGTGGATGAATCATCCTGACAATGCTGAAGCACCACATTATTATGTTGAGTTTCAACCATGGACTCCCATCGTACAAAAAACCACAATGTATTTTAGTTACTATATTTGGGGAAGTGGCGGAGCCTGGCAAAATGCAGTTGATGAACTTAGAAAACGGAATTTAATTTCTGTTCGTTGAAATTGGATTAATGCTGTTAAACCTGGGGCGTTTAACAGGTTTGAAAGGTTTTTACTGACTTGTCAGCGTGCGAAGCTCCTGACAACGTCAAAAAATGAATAATAATGAAATCAACAAAACTGAAATAACATGAAAAACAAAACATTATTTAAAACAGCAATTTTGCTCGCTTCTATTTTTGTTATTATTAATGTCGATGCAAAAGAGGTTTTAAAAGAACTGAATATTAAACACATTGAACTGGGACCACCAGTTCCGGCAATCCCTTTTTATCATTTCATAGCCGAAATTGATTTACCTGAACCTTCGATTATTGAAGTTCAGGCCGAAGTAAACGGGAAGACACTTCGCGCTACCGATTTACATCGCATAAAAGATGAAAAGGAAATGGATCGGCCACCAATTTCGCATCGTCCGCCATCGGGATATGGTTTGTCTCAGGACGCAACTTTATATAAAAACATGCATGTGGTTGGCTGGGTAAAATGGGAACCCGGTAAAGAATACACGATTAAAATATCTGTTCGAATAAAAAAGAATGTAAAAGCGTCGGAAAACGATGTGTGGCTCACAAAAACAGAAACGGTGAAGGCTCCCGGAAATATTGCGGTTTTCGATCCGGCCTGGAAAAATTACAAATCGGTTGTAGTGACAGAAACTGCCGGAATTGCCAGAAAAACAGAGCCGGTTGAGTTCTTCTTGCCTTTTATCCTGATGAGGCCTTCGATTTAAAACGCGAAATCAGGGTTGTTGAAGTTGATCCTGAAACGCATGTTTTAACCGAAGTTCCAAGTCAGGTTTACGATTTGCAGAAATATACGGTTGAAGATAAACTTGATCCCGATGAAAACGGAAAACCTACCCGTGAAGTGCCAATCTGGTTGCCAACAACTAGTGCGAGGGTAGCATTTTTGGCCGATGTTCAGGCAGGTAAAAGCAAGGTTTACCTGGTGTTTTACAACAACGATAAAGCGTTGGTAAAGGTATATAACAGCAATTTAAAAGTCCAGGGCGAAATGCCTGGGATAAATGTCGATAATGGAAAAATTTCAATCGTGCTGCATCCCAATTCAGGCCATTTCGACCAGTTAACTTTAAAAGAAAAACCTGAATTTCCATTGTTTCACCGGATGGAAACCAACGGTGCAATTCATTGGAACCCTGAAATTTACTCGCCACCAAAACCATGGACACACACTGCCGACTGGAATCCGCCACAAAATATAAATCTGATTTCAGGCCCTGTAACAGCAATTACCGAATTATGGGGAAGTTTACGCGACATTCCTGAAGTTGATGCTTCGGTTCGTTACCAGTTCTATCCCGATGTTCCTTATTTTATTAGTTCAACCAGTTTGCGGATAAACGAAACCATGAACTGTATTGCCCTGAGAAATGGTGAAATAGTTTTTAAACGTGAACTTATGACCCACGCCGCCTGGTTCGATGTAATCCGAAATAAGGTAATTACTTATGATGTTACAGATATGCCCGACCTCACCGATTTAAAAATGGAAGCCGATGTTCCGTGGATTACTTTTTACAACGAAAAGGAAAAACTCGGTTTTGCAGGAATTCAGCTTGACTATTCAAACAGCGGGCTTGAATCGCGCGAAAGACTTTTAAACCCGTTTATATATATTACTGGCGGACCATGGATTTACTGGGCCAGGGCGCTTTCTCTAACGTTTCTTTCATCAAATATGCAGCAAATGGTGCCAGCTTTAAAAGGTAATTATTTTGCCGAAAAATGGGCTTACCTGGTTTATGAAACAACGGATGGAGAAAATCCTTATCAACCTGTTCTGGAATGGAGAAACCGTTTATTAAATCCATTGCGTGTTCATCTAGTTGAAGAAGTGGACGATCGAGTTTCAAAAACAGTTCAGGAATTATTTATTGATAATGGGAAAAGCGGTTGGGAAGAAAGAGAAACCGGAAAACATTAATTGTTTGTAACAAATCAGTATCAAGTATCAAGATATAAGTATCAAGATTTCATATTTCAATAATGATTTTGATTCTCGATACTTGATACTGTTGTCTTGTGTCTGGCAACTGAATAATTACAATTACTTTAAAACACATTCAAAATATGCAAAACTCACGGCGCGATTTTTTAAGAAAGCATCTGTTACCGGAATAGCGGCAAATGACAATTCCGTTTTCTTCAAATTCGGAAAATATTATCGGTTTGGAAGGAAAAGTAGAAATTGAAGACAAATTAATTGTTCCCAAAGGAGCAGGCTTAAAAATTACAGGAACTTTTCTTGATGAAATTTCGCACGATATTCCGCACCAAAACTGGGGCGAAAAAGAGTGGGATCAGGATTTTGCCTACATGAAAGCCATTGGAATTGATACAGTTATCATGATTCGGTCGGGTTACCGAAAATTTATAACCTATCCGTCGGAATATCTGATTAAAACTTTCAACTGCTACAAACCAACAGTTGATTTACTTGAAATGTATTTGCGCTTAGCTGATAAACATGGATTGAAATTCTATTTTGGTTTGTACGATTCCGGAAAATACTGGGACACGGGCGATTTAAGCTGGGAAATCGATTCAAATAAATATGTGATCGACGAGGTTTGGAAGAACTACGGAAGTAAATACAAAAGCTTTCAGGGTTGGTATATAAGCGGCGAAATCAGCCGTAAAACAAAAGGTGCAATTGGAGCTTTTTATGCCATGGGAAAACAGTGTAAAGATGTTTCAGGTGGTTTGCCAACATTTATTTCGCCCTGGATTGACGGGAAAAAAGCAGTTGAAGCAGCGGGCAGCGATATCACAAAAGCAAATGCAGTTTCGGTGCAGGAACATGAACGCGAATGGAGCGAAATTTTTGCCGGAATTCATGAAGTGGTTGATGCAGTTGCCTTTCAGGACGGGCATATTGATTATGACGAACTGGATGCTTTCTTTACAGTAAACAAAAAAATGGCCGACAAATACGGAATGAAATGCTGGACAAATGCCGAAACTTTTGACCGAGATATGCCCATCAAATTCTTTCCCATCAAATTCGATAAACTTCGTTTAAAACTTGAAGCTGCTGCGCGTGCCGGATATGACAAAGGAATTACATTCGAATTTTCACATTTTATGAGCCCGCAATCATCCTATTTGCAGGCAGGGCATTTATACGACCGTTATAAAAACTACTTCGATATCAAATAAAATCTCTTATGAATAACAAAAACTCCGGCGAAAATCTCGCTTATGTTATATTCCTTTCCGCTGTTGCGGCGCTTGGCGGTTTCCTGTTTGGTTACGCCACGGCAGTAATTTCAGGAACAATTGGAAATGTTGCCACACAATTCGGGTTGAATGACGTTACCACCGGCTGGTATGTTGGTTTCGCGCTTGTGGGCTCCATTGCAGGGGTTGCCATTGCCGGAAAACTGAGCGACTATTTTGGACGGAAAATCGTGCTGTTGCTTTCGGCAGTAATGTTTTCGATGTCGGCAATTGGCTGTATGTTTTCAGATTCAATTTCGGCATTGGTAGTTTACCGGATTATTGGTGGATTAGGAATTGGAGTTGCATCGGTTATTTCGCCCTTGTATATTTCTGAAGTTTCGGTTGCAAAATATCGCGGGACACTTGTAACGCTTTATCAATTGGCAATAACAATCGGTTTTGTGGTGGCTTACCTTGTAAACTATGCCATTAACGAATACACTTCAGGTGCAGTAGAATTTTCACAATCAACAGGTTGGTGGTGGAAAATTATGATCAGCGAAAACTGGCGGGGAATGCTGGGCGCTGAAACATTTCCGGCACTGTTGTTTTTTGTCATGCTTTTCTTTATTCCTGAAAGTCCACGGTGGCTGGTTTAAAAGCAAAAGAAAACAAAGCACAGAATATTTTAACCGGATTTATGGCGACAAAGAAGCAAAAATTCAAATTACCGATCTCAAAAACCTTGTTTTATCGGAAAAGGAAACCGATTGGAAAATCCTTTACTTCCGGGATTTCGAACAGCTTTGTTTATTGGTGTAAGTCTTGCAATTCTCGGGCAGTTTATGGGAGTGAACGCTGTTTTATATTACGGACCATCAATCTTTCAACAAACCGGACTTTCTGAAGGCGATTCACTTTTTTACCAGGTAATTGTGGGTGCGGTTAACTTTGGTTCCACCATTCTCGCCATGGCTGTTATCGATAAAATCGGGCGAAAGAAACTTGTTTATTACGGTGTTTCAGGAATGTTGATTACACTCATTCTCATTGCAGTTTATTTCACTTTAAATAAATCGGGCAATGTTGTACCGCCGGTAACTTTGCTGGTGCTCATTCTCTTATACATATTCTCGTGCAATTTCAATTGTGTGGTTATTTGGGTGCTGCTTTCCGAAATGTACCCGGCAAAAGTGCGTGGCCTGGCCATGTCGGCAGCAGGTTTTTCGTTGTGGATTGGTACATTCCTGATCGGTCAACTCACGCCGTGGTTAATGACAACACTTTCTCCCGCCGGAGTTTTTCTGCTTTTTGCAATAATGTGCCTGCCCTATATGTACATTGTCTGGAAACTTGTTCCGGAAACGACCGGTGTTTCGTTGGAAGATATTGAAAGGATGTGGCAGAAGAAAAAATCAAAACTGTAATTGTGGCAATTGTTCTTTCAGAAAAACTCCTGAATTTGTTCTTTTAAAAATGCAATTTCCGAATTCACATTTAAGCATATTGAATAAAGACAAGTAATAAAATTACTTCAAAATAAAATTCTACCCGTGATATTGGAATAATACTGTTTGCTGGTTCTTTTCAATAAACAGGTCTGTAATTATTAAAACTTTCAGATTTATAAATCTAAATAGATATTATTTGACTGATTTATTTGAAATTAGAGAAATAACATGAAGGAAAGGTGACAGAAAATTTTTATATTTGAAAGAAGCCGAAACACCTATTATGATGGATTAACTGAAATTACTGTTTGAAGTAAGCCAATTGATATTTGAAGCGTAAGTCATTTTACATTTTTATTAATAATATAATTAAATGAAATATGCGGTTCCTTTATTTTTTATCCCCCTTTTTGTAATCGGATTGTTTACAACAACTTTTGCTCAGGAAACTAAATCCCCCGTTTTATATCAATCTTCTGTTTTAACTCCCGAAAATCTCTTTACATCGGGAATTGAAGGTCCTGCTGTCGATAAATCAGGAATTATTTATGCAGTGAATTTTAACCGTCAGGGAACTATTGGAAAAGTTACTTCCAACGGTGTGGCCGGTTTATTCATTCAATTGCCCGAAGGAAGTACCGGAAACGGAATTCGTTTTAACAGTGAAGGAAATATGCTAATTGCAGATTATACAGGGCACAATATTCTTAAGGTTGATATGAAAACATCAGAAATTACAGTTCTTGCACACGAGCCTGATATGAACCAACCCAACGATATAGCCATCGATGAAAATGACCGAATATATGCAAGCGACCCGGATTTTAAATTAAAAAAAGGGCGTATATGGAGAATTGAGAATAATAAAGTTTTTTTATTGGATTCAATGCAGGGAGCAACAAATGGAATAGAGGTCAGCCCTGGTGATAATATATTGTACGTGAATGCGTCGCCTAAAGTCTGGGCTTATGATTTGTCGAAAAATGGCGAGGTTAAAAACAAAAGGTTACTTATTGAATTTCCGATTTTGTGATGGATGGAATGCGATGTGACGTAAGCGGCAATTTGTATATCGCCCGTTTTGGTAAGGGAACAGTGGTAAAAGTATCTCCTTCAGGTAAAGTTTTGCAGGAAGTTCAGCTAGCTGGTAAAAGGCCGACCAACGTGGCATTTGGAGGTGATGACGGATGTACTGTTTATGTTACTCTTCAGGACAAAGGGAATATAGAAAGCTTCAGGGTAGAAACACCCGGTCGTGAATGGAAAATGCAAAAAAGGTAAATCCTTAATAGAAATTCAAAGCATTAACAGTTAAAAATACTTTATGAATTGCATTTTTTAGGTATAAATAGTTTTACAGAAAGTAAACCAAACTAATAAATTTAAAAAAAATGAAACGCCGGGAACTAATAAAAAATTTGTCAATATTGCCTGTATCCGGGGCATTTATTGGCGGTGTTATTCCATTTGAGTCACCTGTTGCTTCTCCTGTTTCAGCCCCTTCTGCAAAAAGAGATATTTTAAAGAACTGGGAATAAACACATTTATTAATGCTGCCGGCACCTATACCGCAATGTCAGGAAGCATAATGCACGAAGAAGTTGTAGATGTTATCCGATCTTCATCTTCTGAATTTGCAATGATTGATGAGGTACAGGAAAAAGCAGGTGCAAAAATTGCAGCAATTTGCCACGCCGAAGATGCAACTGTAACAGCTGGTTGCTGGTCGGCATTGGTTCTGGGAACAGCTGGTGTACTCACCGGAATGGACATGAAAAAGGTTGCGCAGTTACCCAATCTCGAAGGCATTAAGTCTGAAGTTATTGTTCAAAAAACTCATAACCATGCCTATGTTCATGCACTAACCAATACAGGAGTAAAAATTGTTGAAATTGAAACTGTGGAAGAATTGGAAAATGCAGTAAATGAAAAAACTGCCATGATGTGGTTTCTCAACTACGCAGGGCCGGATGGAAAAATAAAAGACAAAGAATGGGTGGCGCTGGGTAAAAAACACAATATACCAACAATGATTGATATGGCAGCAGATCTGCCACCGGTAGAAAACCTTTGGAAATTTAATGACATGGGTTTCGACCTGGTTTGTGTTTCGGGAGGCAAAGGACTGCGGGGCCCTCAAAGTGCCGGAATATTAATGGGAAAAAAAGATCTGATCGCCGCTGCCCGGTTAAACGCTCCACCACGCGGGGGAAATATTGGCCGTGGAATGAAAGTGAATAAAGAGGAAATTCTTGGAATGTATGTCGCCCTTGAAAAGTTTGTGAGCATCGACCACAAAAAAGAATGGAAAATGTGGGAAGACCAGGTTGCTATAATTGAAAATGCAGCAAAAAAGATAGATGGTGTAACGACTCATATTACAATTCCTCCGGTGGCAAATGTAACTCCAACACTTACTATTTCGTGGGATATAAACAAAGTAAAATTGACAAAGGATGAACTTTTGGAAAAATTACGAAATGGAGATCCCTCAATAGCAGTAATGGGTAGCGGAGAAAGTAGTATTAATATCACGGTTTGGATGTTAAAACCGGGACAGGAAAAGTTGTGGCAAAAGAGTTCAGGAGGAGCTTAAAAGAGCTTCAGCTTAAAAATTTTATCCGAATGTTATTAATGGTCTCTCAATTTTAAAATATCACATATTTAAAACTTAATCAGATGAAAATAAAACTGTTAATGATTCCTGTACTTCTGTGTTTAACTACCGGAATAATTAAATCTCAATCCTATGATATTGTTATTAAGGGTGGACATATAATCGATCCAAAAAATAGTATTGATGCAGTTATGGATATCGCCATCAATGAAGGAAAAATTGCATTTGTTGCAAAAAACATTGATCAGGCGAAAGGCAAAAAGGTAATTGATGCAAAAAATATGTATGTAACTCCTGGAATTATTGATATGCATGTGCATGTTTTTCATGGCACAAATGCAGGCCAGGATTACATGAACGGCCCGAATGCTGTGGGTCCCGACGGTTTTACTTTTCGTGCAGGTGTTACAACTGTTGTTGATGCCGGAAGTTCGGGATGGCGTACTTTTCCGGTTTTTAAAAGCAAACCATTGACATGTCGAAAACCAGGGTGCTTGCTTTTTAAATATTGTTGGAGAAGGTATGCGCGGTGGCCCGTTTGAACAAAATGTAAAAGACATGAATGCACAAAGAACAGCTGAATTTGCAAAGAATAATCCAAATGAAATTATTGGGATAAAGCTGGCTCATTATGACGGCTACGAGTGGGCTCCCACAGACAGTGCAGCAAGAGCAGGCCGATTGGCCAATCTTCCTGTAATGATTGATTTTGGAGGTGCCAATCCCCCACTTTCAATTGAAGATTTGTTTATGAAACATCTTCGGGCAGGCGATATTTTTGCACACTGTTATGCTTCCTTAACCAGCAGGGAATCAGTGGTTGATGAAAATGGCAAAGTGAAACCTTTTGTATTTGAAGCAAGAAAAAAAGGGATAATTTTCGAAGTAGGACACGGTGGAGGTTCGTTTCGGTGGAGCCAGGCCATACCAGCGATTGAACAGGGTTTTTTACCTGATGTAATAAGCTCCGATTTGCATATCGGCAGTATGAATGGCGGAATGAAAGATATGGCAAATCTGATGTCGAAATTCCTTAACCTGGGTTTGTCGGTTCAGGACGTAATTTTGCGTTCAACCTGGAATCCGGCAAAAATAATTAACCGGCCTGAACTTGGAAATTTGAGTGTGGGGACTGAAGCTGATGTTGCTGTATTTAGCCTCAGAAAAGGAGATTTCGGTTTTATTGATGTTGGAGAAGACAAAATTGAAGGAACACAAAAACTGGAAGCTGAATTGACAATCCGTGCAGGAAAAATTGTTTGGGATTTGAATGGTCTTGCTGCAAATGTTTATAAACATTAATCATGAAGTTTGAAAAATAAAAATCTGTTTTAATAATAAATTATCAACTTTTAAAAAATTCCTATGAAAACACAAAGAAGAACAGCTTTAAAAAAATGTTTGCATCCCTTTTGGGATTAACTGGAGTTGCAATGGTTGCAGGAGCAAAAATGAACCTGCTGCAGAAAAATTGCATCAAACATTACCGATTTTCAGGATGTACCTTTATTCTCAGGTTCAACCAAACTTGGAAATATGGTATTTGTTGCCGGAAAAGGGGCACATACCGAACCTTTTGAAATTAAAGCACATACAGAAATTGTACTTCAGGAATTGGAAAAAGAATTAATAAAAGCCGGTTCGTCAATGGAAAAGGTATTAAAGGTTTCTGTTTTCCTAAATGACATTGCCGACTATAAAGGAATGAATGAAGTTTATAAAGGCCGGTTTGGTAAAAATCCTCCTGTCCGCACAACTGTAGCTGTTGCAAAAGGCGGAGTACCCGGAAATTCTCTGGTTGAGATGGATTGTATTGCTTATATCTAAAACCTGGATATTATGAAACGTCGGGAACTTATCAAAAATTTGTCAGTTTTACCGATAGCCGGGGCAGCAATCGGGGCTTCACTTCCCATGGAATCCCTGTTTGCTGCGCCTTCAGCGGCTCCTGCTCCCAAACGTAATTTTTTTGAAGAACTGGGAGTAACCCCCAAAATAAATGCGGGCGGTACAATGACATTCCTCTCAGGTTCGCTCATGTTGCCCGAGGTGTTGGAGGCGATTCATTCAACGGCTCATGATTTTGCCAATATGTATGAGTTGCAGGACAAAGCGGGTGCTAAAATTGCCGAAATGCTCAATTGTGAGGCGGCAATGGTAACGTCGGGTGCAGCAGGCGCTTTGGTTTTGGGAACTGCGGCTGCGCTAACCGGTAACGATGCGGAAAAAATGAAGCAACTGCCCAATCTCCCCGGTCCGCAACGTGAAGTTATTATTCAAAAATCGCACCGCTACGTTTTTGATCAGGCGGTTCGAAATACAGGAATTAAGTTTGTTGAAGTTGAAGGCCCCGAACAAATGGAAAATGCCATTAACGAAAATACAGTGATGGCGCTTTTTTTTAACGGTGCAATTTCGTGGTTTGGTGTTCCTGACAGCATCACTCATGAAGAGTTTGTTGCGATTGCAAAAAAGCACAACATTCCAACATTTATTGATGCGGCAGCGGATGTTCCTCCGGTTGAAAACCTTTTCAAATTTCAAAAAATGGGATTTGATATGATTACCTTTTCAGGTGGAAAAATGATTATGGGTCCACAGAGTGCAGGACTGTTATTTGGCCGTAAAGATTTGATTGAAGCTGCCAAATTAAACAACAGCCCGCATGAATGCCCCATTAGCAGACCGATGAAAGTAAATAAGGAAGAAATTTTTGGTATGTATGCAGCGCTAAAATCCTATTTGGAAAGAGATCATGACGCCGAATGGCAGGAGTGGCTCGACAGGATTAAACGCATTTCAAAAATTCTGGAAAAATTGCCAACAGTAAAATGTGAAACAATAATTAATCCCGGACCTGCAAATGCATTTCCCACTATGAAGGTAAGCTGGGATAAAACCAAAATTGTTATTAACCCTAAAGAAGTTACAAAAGCTTTGGATGAAGGTACGCCCAGCATTATTGCCGGTGGTGGCGAAGATGCGTTAAGTGTGGGAGTAGTTTTACTTCAACCCAAACAGGTTGATATAGTTGCAAATCGAATTAAGGAAATACTTGAAGAAAATATTTCCTGATTAATATTATGATTTGATTTATAGTGATTTAATAATTCAAATTATTCCAGGGATATAAATGCAATAATTCCCCTTTCAAATGAAACATAATTCTTTAACTAATCTGATTTCAAAGCAATTGACTTTTAAATTCAGTTTTGCTTTTATTGTAGTACTATTTTCCTTTAAGGTATGTTATTCACAAGAAGTTAGTGATTTTGCCAGACTAAGAAATGCAAATTTTCCACAGGAAAAAATCTACCTCCACATCGACAAAACTTTATACACGGCGGGTGACGATCTTTGGTTTAAAGTTTATCTTGTTGATGCCGGTACACATAAACCCGAAGCCTTAAGCACGGTGGTTTACGTAGATCTTCTCAACCCTTTGTTTGAAATTGTAACCACCAAAACCATAAAAATTGATGAAGGGTGTGGGAACGGGGATTTTAAACTGCCCATAGATTTGGGAAGCGGAGAATATACAGTGAGGGCATACACTACTTATATGCGAAATTTTGATGATGCTTTCTTTTTCAGAAAGAAAATTTACATAAAACAGGTAATACAAATTATATCTGAACCCAGGGATTCAATACAGGAAAACATAATTGCGGGAAGTATTAAATTTAAATGCAAATATTAAAGCCTGATGTTCAGTTTTTCCCTGAAGGTGGCTACCTCATATGCGGATTTCAGTGTAACATTGGCATAAAAGCCATGGGTTTCGATGGAAAAGGGATTGATGTTTCGGGTTCTGTTTTAGATAATTCAGGAAAAAAGTTGCGGAATTCAGCACTTTAAAATTTGGATTAGGGAGATTCAACTGGTTCTGGGAAAGAGAACATACAAAGCCCGAATTAAATGGAATAATGCCGAATATTATTATGAGCTTCCTGATGCTTCAAACAAATGGTGCAGTTATGCAGGTTAACGAAGAGGAAGATTTTTATAAAGTTACTGTATATTCATCTTTAAAGAACGGTGTAAAAACTTTTCATTCATCAGCACACAAAAACAATGTTGTAAGACTACTGAAATTCTGAAAATGACGCGGAAACATACTTAAAGTTCCAAAAGATATTTTTAAGGAAGGAATTGCACAATTTACCCTATTCGACGGTAATAAAGTAAACCATTATGCGAACGCCTGGTTTTTGTTGAAGACAGCGATTTCGGTTCAAATGTAAACCTTACAACCTCAAAAAGAATACGCGAAAAAAGAGAGCTGGTTGAACTGGATGTTTCAACAGAGCAGTCTTGTTACGAAATGCCGGAAGCAAAAATGTCGGTAGCAGTTGCACAAATTGCAGGCAATGCCGGATAATTATGCACTTGACATAAAATCTCAATTTTTGTTGAAATCTGAAATTAAGGAGAAATTGAACAACCTGGCTACTACTTTTATTCAGACGACCCGCCGGGGAAAAGTGTTGGACTTGTTAATGATGACGCAGGGATGGAGACGGTTTGTATGGAATGACACCTGAAATACAGGCACCTGCACTAAAATTTCCATAGAAACCGGATTAAGATTTGAGGTAGGATTTCAGGCTTACAACCGAAGGTAAATAAAAAGAAGCTGTTATTTCACTTACCTGTAACAATAACGACGAATTTAGTCAGTCCGAAACCGATGCAGATAAACAGGGTATTTCAAATTTGACAAGATTGTTTTTGGGATACTACTTCTGTTGTTATTCAGGCAAAAGATATTAAAGAGGAAAAGGATTCAAAAGAAAATCCCGGGGATTTTTATATCGAAATAGATTCATTACCTCCACCAATTGAATTGGCAGACAGAAATTACAATGATTCAATTAGTGAAATTTTCAATTACAAATATCCGGTAAGTTCTCTCACAATGGAAGAGATTGATTCACTGTTTACTGTTAAGGATGGTGATATTTTGTTGGATTAGAAGAAGTAATAAAAGGATAGAATTGCTAAACAAGGTTGTTGAAAGAACCAACCCGCTATGTTAACTTTAAAGAGTTACCAGGTCACCCAATTCAAATGATTATACCGATCAATGGTTGGGTTCTCAGGATTAGAAGTATTGGAAGGAAAATTCTGAGGAAACTTTATCACTTTTTTCTTTTAGATGGGATACCAGGTAACCAGGATGAGCTTTTACCTGTCCCATTTCTCAGATCGACTTTGTTGATATATTGCTTGGCAAAAACATTATTGTATGGTATAAAGGCAGTTAATGGAGTTTTTGCAGTTTACACTCTTGATGCAGAAGATATACTCGATTTTACTGAAACAAAAGAAAGAAAAGGGATTATTAGTTTTATTCACCCCGGTTTTAGTAAAGCCAGGGAATTTTATGTACCTGTTTATTCAACAGATAAGAGTAATCAGGAAAGACCAGATAATCGTTCAACTTTATATTGGAATCCGACTGTAAAACTGGATGAACAGGGAAATAGCAAAGTAACTTTTTATACTTCGGATTTATATGGCACTTATAAAGTTGTACTTGAAGGAATATCGGCTGAAAGTGAGATTATTAAATCTGAAACTTTTTTTGAAGTGAAAGAATAACCTGATATATTTTAACCCTGGTCATGAATGAAAATTATATGGCATGAGAAAATTCTTTTTATTAATTGCATTAATAATACTGCAAATGGCTGCTTATTGTCAGGTTATTAATGGCACTATTATAGATAGCAAAACCGACAGCACCATTTGTTTTGCCACAATTTATTTTAACGGAACATTTGTCGGAACTTCATCAGACATAAATGGGAATTTTAAACTTGACATCTCAAAAATGCTTCAATGACATTAACAGTTAGCAGTAGTGGTTATTATTCGGTATCGTCCGATTTTTTAACTGATGAACCTTTAATAATTTATTTGGAACCCAAGGTTTTTGAAATTAATGATGTTTTTGTTTCAGCAAATCTCTTGCCAGGAAAAGAAAGGTAAATCTAAGATTGTTTAAAAATGAATTTCTTGGAAAACTGCAAATGCGAGAAGTTGGAAACAATTAACGAAAATGACATTACCTTTAATTATGACTCTGAAAGGATACACTAAAGGCTTTTGCGTTAAAGCCTATCCTTATTTACAACAAAGTTCTGGGTTACAAGATTACCTATTATCTCGATAAATTTGAGTATTACAGAAAAAGTAAGTCTTTTAATTATAGGAAATATTGTCTTCAACGAAGAATCTGTCAACTGACGATACCAGTAGAAGTTATATGAAGAAAAGGAAAAACACCTATTTAGGTTCGAGAATGCACTTTTAAGGGCACTGGGGCAAAATGAATTGAAATCATCCGGATTTGAAGTTAAAAATTCAGATGATATAGATCTTAACTATGATTCTATTGTGATTAAAGAATTCAGAAATCTCAAAGTTGAACCAACTATGATTAATAAATTCATGACTGCCTCTTAACCTTTACATTTATCATAGCACCGAAAAGGAATATTGTTTTTCGTAAACCAAAAGTTTATTTTGATGAAACCGGGTATTATGATTCTTCCTGGAATAACCTGGCTTGGAGATTTTGCAGAAAAGAGAATTGGAGATACACTACCATTAAATTATGAGCCCAAATAATAACAACACGAAATGCACGGGCAAATTTGAAAAATGTTAGATTTGCTAATTATCCCATACAGATTAGATTGTAATTATAGACATAGTGGTCAAAATAGCATCTAAAATCATTTGTAGAGGTTGATTTTATTATGTGTTTTAGAAGATTACATTGGAGTTGTTTCAATGTAATCTTTTTATTTTGTGAAAAAAGGAAAAATGCCCGATTTTGTGGTTCTCAGAAAACGCAAAAGAAGGAAAGCAGTGGAAACCGTTATCAATGTCAGGAATGTTTTGGTTATTTTTCTTTTCGAAACAAGGGTGTTTAAATAATCAGTTTGTATGGTTCAAGAAATGGGTGATGGAAAGACAGGTTTACCCGACCTGGTTAGAACAGCTAATAGCCAAGCAGCCTGCAACGACTTTTTCAGACAGTATCTTCAGTCAGCTCCGGCAGTAAAGATAAGAGCAAATCACGTGTACATTTATGACAGGACCTACTTTTCATGGATGTGTGATTTTTGTATTACGAATAATATCCGGATGTTCAGTTATACAGGAGACGATAAGGAAAAAATGAGAGATATCCAAGGAAGACCTACAAAATCTGAAAGTTTTGGAGTGGATATTTACACGTAACCTGCGATGGACCAAGTCAATATTAAAGTTTCAGTAACCAAGAGTTTATCCAGGCCATTATTCAGCGATGTCGGTACATATTAAACCAGGTAAAGAACTATCTGGTGAGTATCCTAAACATCAGTTAGCCAGGAACTGTTACGATTGTCCAAAAATTACGAGATTGAAACCACAACAATCCAATCTCTGGCTGTTGAGTTTTAAACGATGGTATGATGAAAACCAGGCATATATCAACGAAAAATCAATCAATCAGGAACGGGTTGGGATTGGTTCACCATAAAAATCTACCCTGGCAATATCTCTGATAATCAATGCTATCGAATATGTTTCATTACCTGGATGACTACATACCCAATACACAAATAGCTCGACAAGCTATTTTACACACAAAAGAAAAGCTTACCCTGCCGATTAAGATTACCTTCCAGAAAGACTGTTAAGTGGTACCTGTATTTTAAAAATCAAAATTCAAATAGGTTTTAAGCCATATCAAGTACCGATAATAGAAAAAGGATGGCTCATCACCACCCTTTCTATTATCGTTTACTCATCAAACCTATGCTGATTGGTTGCTCCTCAGCAACCAATTTCCTCTTCAGTCTGATGTCCTAATTTAACAATTATTTCTCCTTCAAAAAGTACTATTATGACCACATTGCTAATTATAATAAAGGCATGTTTTACTTATTATTAAACCTGATATATTTTTCCGAACAGATTTTATATAGCTCATCTGTTTATGTATATATAACCATTTCCCGTTCGGCGTCCCAACTCATGCCTTTAACATACATATTGTACATGCCCGGTTGCGAGAATCCATCCCAAACTACCTGGTGTTTGCCGGGTTCCAGATCAGGAGCATGCATGCGCCAGACAACATCGCCATGCCGGTTCAGAATATCAACATAAACATCACTTTTTTCAGGAACAGAAACTTCTATTATAACATGATCATTTGAATCTGTTCCAATTGCACGAATATCCGGAGTAACATTTTGCGATGATTTACCCATTTTCCAGGAACCGTAGTCAAATGGTTCATCACACATATGAAACATGTCTTCATTCATTCCGTCATAATTTCTTCTCAGGTAATAGCTTAAAAGAGGAGTTCTTTTAAGTGAATCAAGTTTTACAAGTTTTGCCTGTCCGTTTTCCCATAGATAAACCGGAATATCATTGGGGTCAAGTACATCCGAAAGTCCTCTCTCAATTCCAATATGAAACAATCCAAAATTTCCGGGTTCATGACCGGCCAGCCAGTGCGTGATTATATCAACCCTGAATGCATCTTTCCCAAAAATTATATTATTACTCATAAAATCCATACCTTTTCCATCATGCGGCCCATTTGCAAAACCATCACCATCACGACCGTAAATACCTTCAACGATATTAATACCTGTAGGAGTAATACTGTATGAATCAAGCATTCTTTGAACCCACTGTTCCATAAACATACCCCCACCGTATGGAGGCCTGTCCATTTTACTTTTCCAGCGTGGAATGCCACTGTTCAGGTGTTTCTGATGCAGTTCAGCAATTCTTTGCATATAATCGGGCTGAAAAAATTCGTGATATCGTTTATCGTAAGTTTTAAAAATGTTGTAGTGACCCCCGCAGTAGCTGTGAAATTTCTTTGCAGTAATACCTTGCAGATTTTTAATGGAAGCGGTAATTCCCATCATATGGGCTTTGAATTTTGCAATATTTATAAGAAAAGTATCGGGCGCAGTCATTGGAGCCATAAATGCCACTTGTTTAAAAACATTCCCATCAACTTCTTTAAAAAGAATATCATCTTTTCCAAGATCCCAGAAATCCTTTGAAGTCAGATCACGCAGATCAAAATTATTTCTTTCTGCCATTGCTGTCCAGCCATTGGCCTCCCAAAGGTTTGAACAGGCACATTCCCTCAAATAAAATTCCTTTGGTCCTTTTGTTTTTACTGCTTTTAAGAATCCTTCTACAAAATTTCCGTCGGTAGTTACGCCCATTTGAGCAACCTTGCTTTCATCATTATAATTATTGCAAGTCCAGTTGGGTTTACATGTTATTTTGGTTGTGTTTGGAAAACCTTCACCATTTGAGGTTTTAACAAACATCTCATTTGCAAGCTTAAATGCTGCATCATGAATTCCCTTTGAATCGACTTTATTCTGTACTGATGTAAGATTTATAAAACTGCTTCAGGGTGTTCTTTTATAAAAGGATGAAGGTCGAAACCTTCTCTGCCGACCAGGCCGAATTTGCCACAGCATCAAAACCCGGAGTTACAATAGCAGCTACACCCGCTGCGGAGGATACCCTAATAAAATCACGTCTTTTCATTACTTTATTTTTAAAATATAAATGAATAAACCTGGCTTATTTCACCCAACTTTTAACAAAACAAACAAAGAGCAAAAAGTAATGTTGATTTTTAAGTTTTTTGACAAGTATCAGTTTAAAACTGATAAAAACTATCTTCTAAAGGTAAAGAAATTTACATAGGAACAAAAATAAATGTATGTGAAATTTTAATAATCCGGTTGATTATCAGATTGGAACAAAGCACATTCTCTCATTTTCGAATTTATTAAAAGCAAGTTTTTAAGTTTTGTACAAAAAGATAATCCTCGTTTACAAATTAGTAATGACTATTCACTCAAATTCCGTAACTTTAATTCCGAAGCAAAATACTTTGTTTTAGCCACAGAAAAACTGATGTATTAAATACTATGTTTTTCAGGCTTTCCCGCTGTTATACCCTTGAATTTGGTTTTAATAATTTTTAAGTAAATTCTTTAAACTACAGTTATTATGGAAATTAAAATTCATCATCAATCCAAACTCAAAACAATCTTTTTGGTTTTTATTGTTTTTGTTTGCCTGAGTACTTCATCTTTTTCAGAAATACAATTTGTAACTGTTTATTCCCCTGAACAAAAAAGTAATGAAAGAATTTCAGATCAAAGTGAAAAGCATTCTGAAAAAGGACAAAATGAAGCGAATTTCAGTGATTTTAAAAGACGCTAATGTTAATGCTGTGAATGTCGAAATAAATGATGGTAATCAAAACAGCATAACAATGGATTTGGAAATACCTGCTAAAATATTTAGTGCCGTAGTTGTGGATAGTAACAATAACAAATGGTTTTTAACAGAATCGGGAATTGTTGGTTTTGATGGAAAAAAATGGACTTTGCATAATAAGAACAGCAAGGTAGAATCGCTTGATATTAAAGGAATCGCTTTTGAAAAAAATTCCCATGGAGAAGAAATCTGGCTTGCCACACAAAAGGTGCAAATGTTGCTTCACTGCCAATAGATGCAGTTTCAGGAGCAACTTTATATAATAGTTCAAATAATCCGTTAACAAGTAACAATGTACTGCGAATATCGGTTGGTAAAAGTACGCTGCGCTGGTTTGGAACCGATAAGGGTATTTCGGCATTTAAAACCGACAAATGGCTGACTCCTGATTACGAAGATATCTATCCTGAATTTCTATTCCAGGAATTTCCTGTTTTATCAATGGCTACAGATTCGGATGGTGATACACTTTACATTGGAACCAACGGTGCCGGGGTTGCCAGAGTTTTCAGCAATGAGGTGGATGGAATTTCAGGTGCTTCCGTTTTGGCGCAATGGGGGCCAATGATTTTACCTTCCGATAAAATCTACAGTATTTTAATAGCTCCTGATGGTGCAAGATGGTTTGGCACTGATATGGGCGTAGCCAGACACATGGGTCAGAATTCACTGGATAACTGGACTGCCTTAACTGTTGAAAATGGGCTTGTAAATAATTTTGTTCAGGCAATTGCTTCCGACAAGGAAGGTAAAATCTGGTTTGGCACCAAAGGTGGAATATCGGTTTTTGATGGCTCAGTCTGGACTTCTTATACAGAAAAAGATGGATTAGGCAGTAATAATATACTGTGCATTATTGTTGACAATAATGGTGTTGTGTGGATGGGAACTGATAATGGCGTTACCGTTTTTGAAAATGGCAAATTTATTAATTACCGATAGCTGTTAATTTCTAATTTCAAACTTCGTTGATACTAATCCCGGCTTTCTCCATCTTTTCAACAAAATAATCAGAAGAAATGGGTCGGTTGTTTTTTGTAAGCACAGTGGTTATGCGGGCTGCCACCATCAGTTTATCATCAGCCTTTCGTATAATTTGTTGATCGAAGATCAAACGTAATTTTCCTTTTTTTGCCATTTTAAGACCAACGATAAATTCATCACCCGGTCGAAGTGGGAATTTGTAATCCAACTCGGCGCGAATGACAACTCCATCAATCCCATCATTGTGCGCCTGAGTAAAATCCAGTCCCACTGAATTTAAAAACTTGTGGCGGCAATGTTCCAAATAATTCTGATAAACTGCATTATTTACAATACCCTGAATATCGCATTCGTAATCACGCACCTGCATTTCAAGTTGAAAATCAAATTTTTTCATAACAAAACTTAATTGGCGACAACAAGTTTTGGATAAGCGCCAAAAGTTTTTGTTAAAAATCTGTGAAAGCCATGAACACCTTTAACCGGTGAAGCAAACATAAGAATACATTTATTATGAATTAACGGAATTCCGGCATCTACAATGGTTTTAACAGCTTCAGGCGTTTCTGATTTCTGCTGAATCCAAACCATTTTTATCCCTTTTCCAATTGCAGCCCGGGCCACTGAAATTGTTTCTTCGCTGGAAGTAATAATCAATAGATTTTCAACATCCGAAGGAAGTTCTTCAACAGATTTACAGCATTTTACCCCCTGAATTTCAACAGCGTTTGGGTTAATCGGGTATAATTCAAAACCCTTTTCCTTTAGTTCTTTAAAAACTACACCACCAAATTTTTTCATGTTACGCGATGCACCTGCAATTGCCATCTTTCGGGGTTCGAGGAATTTTTGAATTTCGTTTAAAGTTACCATAGTTATTGTTTTAAGTTATCAATATTGACATGGTTTTCAGATTGTCGTTGTTTTTGAGTTATCATCGTCATCAAATTAATAAGGTAGTTGACCAATTATTTCATTTATCAAACAACAAAAAGAGCAACGACAACTTGTTTATTTTACCATAAAATCTAAAATCTTCTGTTCTTCCAAAAAACCTTCAAGATGATCCCCAATTTTAACAGGACCAACACCAGCGGGTGTACCTGTATAAATCAAATCACCTATTTTTAAAGTAACGTATTTCGAAACGTGAGAAATAATATCTTCAAAACTAAAAATCATCAGATTTGAATTGCCATCCTGAACCAGTATATCATTAATCTTCAGATTAAACGAAATACTATTTGGGTCAGTAAACTTCGTTTTATCAAAGAATTCGCCTCCTAAAACAGCTGCCTGATCAAATGCTTTTGCCTTTTCCCAAGGCAACCCTTTTTCCTTTAATTTGTTCTGTACATCTCTGGCAGTAAAATCGATTCCCAACCCTATTTCATCAAAATATCTGTTTGCAAAACGTTTTTCAATGTTTTTACCGATGCGGTTTATTTTAATTACCAATTCAATTTCATGATGCACTTCTTTAGTCCAGTCTGGTATGTAAAACGGATCATTGTTACGCAACAACGATGAATCAGGTTTCATGAAAAATACAGGTTCATCGGGAACTTCGTTGTTTAATTCATGAGCATGTGCTACATAATTACGGCCAATACAAATTATTTTCATAAGCTGGTTTTACTAAAATCAATTCAACTTTTGTTTTTAAAAGTAGTATTTTGGTATAGACATTCCCCCGGTTTGCAAAAAATTTACCGGTAAATCTGAGATCAACCGGTAAATAATATGACAATTTATCAACTAAATTGATCAATTTTCATGAATTGCATACAAAGCCGAACCTTTTACTTTTTAACTCTTAAAAACAAGTTAATTCCAAGGGGTTCCTGAATTACATCAATTTTTGATTCATCAATTCCTGCCTGTGTTGCAAAACCTTTCAATTCTTCGGCAGATCGGTGATACAGAAACCAATCACCCAGAATTTCCATATTGCGTCGTGATGGATTTTCGATATTAAAATTACCGATTATCATTTCACCGCCTTCATTAAGATATTCGTAATATTTTTTCAGTAAGTAAACAAAGTGTTTGCCTTTGAAATAATCGAATAATCCGGCGCTCCATATTAAATCAAAATTTCTTGTTGGCGTAAACCGGATTACATTCGCATTATGAAAAGTCATCCGATCCAGATACTTCCTGTTTTTATTTTTTGCATAAGCAATTGCTCTTTTATCGAGGTCGAGCATTTCGAAAACCAACGGACTATCAGGGTTTCTTTCTAAAAATTCAAAGGTTTCGGTAACAGGTCCGCTTCCTAAGATCATAACATCCTGACGCAAACCCAATGCCTTTTCATTTAACTTCTCAAAAATATCGATTGCAAGAGTCTTCCTGTTTACTACCGCAGTTACTGCTCCTGAAGCGTGAATGAAGTGATCCCACTTCCGGCATTTTTCATCAGGATTTACATATCCCTGGTAAAACTTTTCGATAATAAAAAAATCGCCACTGTATCCAAAAGGCTTGGTGTATGAAAATCCGAAAAGCGTGCCCGGATGTAAAATTGAAGACACTTTTTTTCTAAAACTTTCTATCTCTTCATCTTTGACCTGGTCAACCATTCCATAAAAATCAGCATAATCCTCTTCGTCCGGCCCATTTTTTGCAAAAATTTCCTGGATATAAGCGTCGACGTCAAAAGTATCAATTTCAGGGTTGATAATTCATTTGAGGATTGTATATTATTCATCATCAACTATTTCACCAAGTTCACTACTAATAGTTCCAATTATCTCTTTATATTCTTTATCTACTGAAATAACACTCATTTTATCAGCAATTATCACTTCAGGATATTTTACGGCAAATACTTTTGAGGTATTTATAACGAAATGTTTACTTACCTGGATAAATTTTTTCTTTGGGAACAATTCCAAAAGTTCATCAAATGATTTACTTGTAACAACCTCATCATAAGCTAAATGAATTATTGAGTTATCCTCACTTTTTTCAATAAAATAAACTTCATCGATATTTATTTTTTCAAGACCCTGAGTGCCATGAACAATGATCTGATTTTTGGCATGATCTTTTAAATCGAAGAAAGTGTTAAACTGTTCGCTCTCCATTTTAAGTTTTAAATCATTACCAAACTTAAATATGGCTATTTCAATGTTTGTTTGTAAATCTTTGTCGGTAAAGGGTTTAATTATATAGCCATACGGAAGTGCTACCTTTGCTTTATTTACCGTATCAATATCGGCATTTGCTGTTAAGTAAATAATAGGCACATCATGTTTTTGATTGATGGTTTTAGCAGCTTCAATACCGGTCATTTCACCCTTCAAATTAATGTCCATTAACACTAAATCGGGTAATTCTTTTTCTACCGCCTGTATAGCTTTCAATCCGGTATCTACTGAATTCTGAACAGTATAACCCAGGCTTTCAAGACTTTCCTGAATATCTGTTGAAAAAGGTGATTTTAAAAATTTTTTACTTTCTGTTATTTGTTTGTTGCTTCAAAAGTTATTGTAAATTTTGTTCCATTCGAAAAATCGTTTTGAATCTCTCCATCAATTTGTTGTACCAATTTGTGTAGAATTTTCATTCCCAACGATTTAGTTTTAAGTATATTAATATCCGAAGGAATACCTATTCCATTATCTGATACTATCAATTCAAATCTGTCATTTTCTATATTTATAAAACGGATACTAATTACTCCATCAGGTCGGTTTACAAAGGCATATTTAAAAGAATTTGAAATTAGTTCGTTGATAATCAAACCACACGGAATTGCAATATCCATCGGTAGGTATGCGTCGTCCATTTGAAAATCAAATCTTACAATAGCCTGTTGATTGGCGTATGTTCTAGCTATATTTCCGCACAAACTTTTAACATAGGCAGAGAACATTATATTTGCCAGACTTTTATGATTATATAAATTTTCATGAATAAGTGCCATCGAATGAATCCTGTTTTGGCTCTCCTGAAGGATATCTTTCAATTTTGGATCGTCGATATTTCGGCTTTGCATGCTTAAAATGCTTGAAATAATTTGCATGTTATTTTTTACACGGTGATGAACCTCACGAAGCAAAACATCCTTTTCTTCCAACGATTTTTTTAAATATTCTTCCGCTTCCTGCCGTTTTTTCTCTTTTCTTTCAAGTTCCCACTTCATAAGGGTGATACCCGCAAATTCATCAATTAATGAAAGGAGTTTTTTTGCTTCCACCGGTTTCATTAAGTACCCGTCAATACCCAAATGGATAGATTCGATAAAACTGTCCTTTTCGCTGTATGCCGACATAACAACGAATTTTGCTTCAGGGGCAATTTTTTTAATTTCCTTTACCATTTCCAAACCGTTCATTACCGGCATCATCATATCGGTAATTACCAAATCGGGTTTATATTTCTGGTATAACTCCAATCCATGTGAACCGTTTTCAGCAATGTATAAATGGTTTACATGTTTTTCAAGAATTCGCCGGTACAACTGCCGGATTGTTTCATTGTCGTCAACAAAGAGCACCGAGATGTTATACCGATTGCCTGGATTTTCTTGTCTTATCATTTATTTGATTTTTTTTCAAGTTGGTTTTGTATTTTATTAATCAACTTGGCACTATCAATAGGTTTAAAGATGGTATCGTCGCATCCTGAGTTTTTTATATCATCGTAAGCTTCGCCCATAACACTTGCTGTTTGAATAATAATCGGAATTTGTGGTGCTATTTTTTTAATAACTTTTGAGGCTTCAATTCCATCAATAATGGGCATTCTAATATCCATCAATATTAAATCAACCACATTTAAATTTTTAACATAATCAATTACTTCCTGACCGTTTTCGAGCCAGACAATATTAGCTTCTGTTTTTCGAAGTATTGTTTTTAACAATACAAAATTGAGTTTTGTATCATCAACTATAACTATGGTTTTTTCTTTCCAGTTTAATTCCACTTTGGTTAGGTATTAATTTTCAAAGTTAAAAATATCGGGCAATTCAAATGTAAATTCAGATCCTACGCCCAGTTGGCTTTTCACACTTATATTTCCACCCATAAGATTTAAATATGTTTTTGTAATAGCCAAACCCAAGCCTGTACTGTTTCTTCCTGCTGTTCTGCTTAATGAAACCTGCATAAAACGATTAAATATTGATTCTTTCAAATCATCATGAATTCCAATGCCTGTATCTTTGACAGTAAATTCAAGTGAACCGTTTTTGATTGCATAGTAAAATTCAATGCTTCCATGGTCGGTATATTTACATGCATTGTTTACCACATTTATCATTATCTGTTTCAATCTCATTCTATCGGTATAGATCATACAGTCATCATTGGGCAAACCGTCAGTATAACTGAATTCAATTTTTTTGGAAACTACATTTGAATCGATACTAAACATTTCATAAATTTCTTTTGTAAGTCGGTTTAATTCAAATTTACTTTTTTCAATTTGTAAAATTCCTGCTTCAATTTTCGATAAATCGATAATATCGTTTATCAGGTTTAATAAATGTTCGCCACTATTTATTATTGCATCAATAAATTCATTGAATTCCTCTTCATTTTCAGCTTCGCGTAATATGCTGGCAAAACCCAGAATGCCATTCATTGGAGTCCTGATTTCATGACTCATATTAGCAAGAAATGCCGATTTCAGCTTATCTGATTGTTCAGCTTTTTCTTTGGCTGCAATCAGTTCTTTTTCAACTTCCGCCCTTCTTTTTACTTCGTCTCTAAGCTCTTTATTTCTGAAATTTAATAGCCTTGTTCTTTCTTCAACTTTTCCCTCCAGATTTTTGTTTGCCTGTTCTATCTGTTCATTCTTTTTTGCTATTTGCTGGTAGAGATTAAAATTTTGCCTGTTATATATTTCAGTACGATATGCAGCTAACATACCAATTAAATTTGCACCAATAAAAAAGAAACTGTTTGACAGGGCAATGTTTATTTCTATTTTCCAGGCCAGAGCTGCAACAATGTAAATAATAATTACTACCCAACTAGCTATCGAAACCGCAAAAAACCTTAGTTTTATAAGAACAAACCCGGCAAGAAATACAAGTATTAAACCACTGCTGTACATAACATTGTCTGGCATCATTATCAGCATTATAATAATACCTACAGCTCCAATAAAAAATGAAATAAATATTAATGACTGCCAGTAATTTCTAAAATTTTTCGAATATGATAAAAGAAAAACGGACAATAAAATCACGACAACAACTATCCTGATTGTAATAAATATCTCAAAAAAATCTTTGGCAACAACACTGTCCAAATATCCGAAAAAAGCATAAAGTACTGCTAAAATAAGGTATGCTACTCTTGTTGTATTATAAGATTGAATGAAATAATGTTCCCGATATTGGATTTCTCTTTCATCGGGGAAACTAAGCGTAATTCGATTTAGTTTATCTGTAAATTCCATCCTTTAAATCATTCAAAATACTTGTCATAAATACAAGTTGCATTTTTGTGAAGTATTTTCTATTTTATTTTATATGAATATATTTAAAAATATATTCGGTCTTATGATTAGAGAATGCCAAAGATAGAAAAAATGATTTATCCGAAACATTTTTATTCTTAATGCTTTACACAAAACATGAACAACTTTAAGTTAATATTATTTACCAGTCATTCTTAACCTAATTCGGGTAAGTACTTTTTTAGTATAGAGAGGAAATTCGCTGTCAAGCATCCATCCAAAATAACCAGGTTGCTCTCTTAAAACTTTTTCAACCGGCATACCTTTGTTCTTGCCAAAATTGAAAACCTCCACCCCATTTTCGTCATAAACAATACGACCAACAAAATCTACATTCTGATCATAAGCTGAAAATTCACTTAACTTCTCTACGTCATTAACAATCGGAACAGTTTTAACACCTTTTCAATCTTCGAACTCTGCCCCTTTGTACATATCCAATTGTGCTTTTAAAACCTCGTAGGTGGCTTTTGTATCGGCCATTGCACTGTGCGCATCAATCAATTCCTTGTTGCAGTAAAATTTATAGGCAGCGGCCAAAGTGCGTTTTTCCATTTTATGGAATATTGCCTGTACATCAATAAATTTGTGTTTTTTCAGGTCGATATCAATATCGGCACGTAAAAATTCTTCGGCCAGCAACGGAATATCAAAACGGTTGGAATTGAAACCGCACAAATCACAACCTTCAATAAATTTTGCAAGT
The DNA here is from genome assembly GCA_016705335.1 of Draconibacterium sp. Lineage (GTDB taxonomy): Bacteria > Bacteroidota > Bacteroidia > Bacteroidales > Prolixibacteraceae > Draconibacterium. Next base: position 29,873 of record JADIYN010000031.1, read on the forward strand.
GTTTTTGCTACTTCCCTAAATGTTGGTTTGTCTTTTACATCATCGTCGGTTATGCCATGAATTTGAGAAACCTCGGGCGGAATAGGCATTTCAGGGTTTATTAACATCAATTTCTCCTCTTCGTTGCCATCGATATTTATTTTTAGTAATGCAATTTCGACAATGCGATCTGTAACAATATTCATTCCCGTAGTTTCCAAATCGAGCACTACAACCGGGTTTTTTAATTTTAACAACATAGCTTATATTTAAAAGAAAAGGTATCCTGAAACCTTTTTATTATATGGTTTCAAAGATACCCTTTCATAATTTTCGTTATAAATTTTATGCGTTAATCATCATTGGCATTAACAGCATAAGCATATCTTCCGAATCGTCTCCGCTATCAGCCGGTAAAAGTAATCCTGCACGGGTTGGGTCACTCATTTCAACCTGAACATCTCCTGTCGAAATGTTGGTAAGTATTTCCTGAAGGAAAGTAGATTTAAACCCAATTTCCATTTCATCCCCTTCATATTCGCAAGCTAAACGCTCAACCGCAGAAATTGAAAAATCTATGTCCTGTGCCGAAACAACTAACTGGTTATCATTAATATTAAGTTTAATTAAGTTACTTGCCTGGTTTGAAAAAACTGAAACCCTTTTTACTGTATTAAAAAGTTGAGCCTGTCAATTACCATAACATTTGGGTTTTTTGTTGGGATAACCGAATTGTAACTCGGATAATTTCCTTCAACCAAACGGCAAATTAATTTATAACTACTCAAAGTAAAATGTGCATTCTTTTCATCGAATTCGATTTTTACATCAAATTCTTCTTTGGGAAGCAGGTTTTTCAACAAACCGGCTGGCTTTTTTGGAAGAATAAATGATGATTCAAAATCAGCTTTTGCATCGGTGCGGCGGTAGCGAACCAATTTGTGAGCATCAGAGGCTACAAAACTCATATAATCAGGTGTAAGCTCAATAAAAATTCCGTTCATTACTGGTCTGAGTTCATCGTCTGCTGTGGCAAACAACGTTTTTTCAATCCCTTTTCTCAACGCAACATGGCTTACATTTATCGTTGAAGTTGATTCTTCGTTTAACCGGGGCAATTCAGGAAAATCGTCGGCATTTTGTCCTGTAATACTGTATTTTCCGTTATCCGAAAAGATTTCAACTGAATAAGAACCTCCATCAATCTGGAAAGTGAGGGGTTGTTCAGGAAATTCCTTTAACGTATCGATAAACAACTTTGCAGGAACTGCTATTGAACCTTCACCTTCAATATTATCGAGTTCGAGACTTGTAATCAATGTTGATTCTAAATCGGAAGCGGTTATCGTTAAAGCTGATTCTGAAAGTTGAAACAAAAAATTGTCGAGTATCGGCATGGTGCTTTTACTGCTGATTACCCTGCTTAATGCTGCCAAATGGCTTAATAATTCGGTACTTGATACAACAAACTTCATTTTAATTATTTTTAATTTTTTTTGAATTTTAAAATTAGGCTAAACTCTTATTTTTCAATATAAGAACACGAATATACAAACTTTAATTATATATCGGTATGCTGTAAAGTTCGATTTTTTCAGCCAGTTATCAACGGGAATAACGATACCTCCGGATGAAGTTGTAACCCAGGCCGAACAGCAAAACAATTACCAGCGGTGCAAATATATTTAACCACTGCCAAAAGCTTTTCTCTTCACGCAATTTAACCTTGTCGAGCAAGCGCAATTGCACAGTACGACTGCGAAGTTGCATTATCCCGGCTTCATCATTCAGATAATAAATTGTATTAAGTAAAAACTCTTTATTTCCGAATGTTTGTTTCGAAACCCTGTCATAACCTAGTTCCTGGATTTGTGGTGGCTGTTTTGAGTAATTCACGTTATTGGAAATTAAACCGGCATCGCCAATAATTACCATTTTTGTGGGTTTACTTTTTACCTGAAAATCAACACCCGATATTCCAAGGTTTTCAATCATCCGGTTTTCGAATACTGAAGTAAATTCCCCTTCAACCAAAACACCAACCGGAATAAATGATTGGTTAAAAAGTTCGCGGGCTGGTGGATTTTTTATGTTTTCGAGGCTAACAGACGAAGGTGATTTTACACGGCGTGCATATGGCGAAGTTGTTAGAATAATCGATTTTGCCAGATTTTGATTTCCTGAAACTGTATCGACAGAAGAAACAAATTCAGTATATATCCGGTTAAGATTACGGCTCAAAGGATGATTGTCAACCGGGATAAGCAGCGGAGAATAATACCACGGAAATAAATTCCATTGTGACTGGCTGCCGGCGGGTGCTGTGTTTACCAAAAGTTGCGCGCAATCAACATCCTGCAAAAGTTCGTAATTTAGCCGAACACCATATTTGAAGAGTTGATCTCCAAGATTCAAATCGCGGGGAAATGCGAATGTTTGAAATCCACTTGACAAGCTATCCAAACTAACCTGAACAGGATCAATGAGCCAGACAACTTTTCCGCCCTGCATTATAAACTGATCGATTATGAATTTATCCTTTTCCGAAAATGGCTGTTTTGGACCGGCAACTATTAAAATATCAATTTCCGGATTTTTCGATTCTAAAGACTGAGTTGAAATTCTTTTCACATTGAAATCCCCTTTTAAGGCATTTGTAAAATCAAGGACTTCATATTGATTAAATTCTCCATTTCCTTCGAGAAAAGCAACAGTTGATTTTTTATCCCTGCCCAATTTTTTGATCTGTTATTTTCAACCTGATTGGTTTTGGAGAATAAACGTTCAGTACCGCAATTTTTTCAAAAATTTCCTGTTGCAATTTTTGAAGTCCGGGTTCAAGCTCACCTTCAAGATAAAGTTCGATTTCAATAATGTTATTATTATTCGATGCAACATCCTTGCTTATATCAGAAAGGGAAAATCTTTTGTCGGCGGTAAGATCGGCGCGAAAAAGAAAGTTTGTTGAAATAAAAAAAACCGTGAACAGCAAAACGATAAAAACCGCAACATTGATTTGTACTTTCCTAAGTTTGAGATTTCCTTTCCGCAGTAATATTCCGGTAATAAAAAGGAAAAACAGCGCCATCCCGACAAAATAAATTATGTCGCGCATATCAACAACACCCCGTGAAATTGATAAATAATGATTATTGATGCTGAAATAAGAAAGTATTTGTTCGAAAATATATGGTAAGCCGGATGAAGCAATAAAATCAAAACCAAGATAAAAAACAAATGACAAAGCCAATGCCAAAATAAACGAAACGATCTGGTTATCAGTCAACGAGGATGCAAAAACACCAATAGCAATATATATTGCAGCTAAGAAAAAAAGACCAATATATGAACCCCAGGTTGCGCCAACATCAATACTTCCAACCGGATTCCCCAACAAATAAACCGACAAAAAATAAAGCAAAGTTGGCAGCAGGGAAAATACAACAAGCATCAATCCGGCAAAGAATTTGGCTAAAACAAGTTGAAAATCAGAAATCGGATGAGTCAATAATATTTCAATTGTTCCTGTTCGCTTTTCATCAGCAAATAAGCGCATAGTAATTGCCGGAACAAGAAAGAGATACAACCATGGAGCGAGCAAAAACAACCCTTCCAAAGTTGCATAACCATTATCAGGAATATTGTAAACCCCTGGAAAAACCCATAAAAACAAACCGGTAACCAACAGAAACACAATAATCACCAGCATTCCAATCAGTGATCCTAAAAATGTCTTTATTTCCTTTTTGTATAAACTGTACATAGTAGTTACTAGTTCAAAGTTTAAAGTTTATCCCGATTGCTATAGGGACAAAGTATAAAATTAAAGTTGAAGGGTTCATTTAATAAATTCAAATTTTATGATTTTAAAAGTTCAACCATTTTTTGTGCTGCACGTTTTGAACTGCCCGGTTCACCCATCAATTCCTTTAAACGTTTATAATTCTCAAATATTTTTTTGCGGTAACCATCATTAAAAAGAAGTTTCTCCATTTCTGCTTTTACATTTTTTACCGTCATTTTCATTTGAATGTATTCGCTCACAATGATTTTATTCAAAATGATATTAGGCAATGCAACACCAACAGTTTTCAATACAAAATTACGCATTACAATATCAACCGGCCAGCCACCTTCCATTTTGTAAATGACAGTTTGAGGAACATCAAATAATGCGGTTTCAAGTGCTGCAGTCCCCGATGCCACAAGTGCTGTATGCGAATTATTCAATAAATCATAGGTTTGATCGAAAATCAGTTGCACCGGCAAATCTCTCAAATATGTCTTATAAAGTTCAATATCAATACTTTTTACCCCGGCAACCACAAACTGAAAAGTGGGGAATTGTTTTGAAATTTCGACCATTAAAGGCAAGGTATTTTTGATCTCCTGAATGCGGCTACCCGCCAGCAATGCAACAATTTCCCGATTGTCAAGATTGTTTCGGACAACGAAATGGTTTTTGGAAAGTGCACGTTTATTAAATTCGGAAATAGAATCCAGCAGCGGGTTCCCTACATAATGCACATCAAAATTATATTTTTTATAAAACTCTGTTTCAAACGGGAAAATAGTGAACATCTCATCAACTACTTCTTTTATTTTTTTCACCCTGTGCTCTTTCCATGCCCACACTTTTGGCGAGATATAATAAAAAACCTTTATGTTGTTTTGTTTGGCAAATTCAGCAATTCTCAGGTTGAATCCGGGATAGTCGATCAGTATTAAAACATCGGGATTAAATTCGAGCAAATCTGATTTACAGAATTTAAGGTTCCTGTTGATGGTTTTTAAATTCAGTACAACATTTACTATCCCCATGAAAGCCATTTCGCGGTAATGTTTAACAAGTTCGCCGCCAACATCTTGCATTAAATCGCCTCCAAAAAACCTGAATTCAGCATTTTTATCGGCAATTTTTAGTTCTTTCATCAAATTTGAACCGTGCAAATCGCCCGATGCTTCGCCTGCTATAAGATAGTACTTCATTTTTGCCGGTAATGAGATTCTGAAATAAAAGTATCATGACAAAAAAATACATTTCATATTAAAATGCTCTTGAAATTAATATTGCAAATGCATAAATAATTGTTGCTCCCAGAATTCCACGGGCAGTTTTTTCAAATTTAAGTTTTATAAATCCCATAAAAACAGCACTATTCAGAAAAACACATAAACTGCCAAGTTTTATGAGAACATTTAATTGTTTCAAACTTTTTATGTATTCGGCAACAGAAATATCGTTTTTGCCAATAAGATAAACCACAAAAAAAACAACAACCGGCAAAACGAAACCAATTAAAAAACCGATGCTGATATTATCAAACCTGTTTGTTTTGCGCCGTTGCATTAAAATACCCAGTTTTTAATTTGTTCGAAGGTTTTGTAACATGTCATATCAACAGTAACGGGCACCACCGATGCGTAATCGTTTTCCATCCAGTAAATATCTGTTTCAGTTGAATCCAGCTCGAAATTCTTAAAATAGCCAGACATCCAATGGTAATCCCTTCCTTGCGGATCAGTACGTTTTTCAAACTCTTCAACCCACTTTCCGTGTGCCTGTCTGCAAACTTTTATTCCTTTTGGTTTCCCTTTTGGAATATTTACATTTAAACAAGTAAACGGTGGTAACCCATTTTCAAGCACACTTTGAAAAACCTTTGCAACAATAATTTTTGCCTTTGAAAAGTCAGCATCAAAATGATGATCGTCAAGCGAAAATCCCATTGAAGGAACCCCGTGTAAACTACCTTCAATCGCAGCACCCATCGTACCGCTGTATATCACGCTTATTGATGAATTTGTACCATGGTTGATTCCTGAAACAACATAATCAGGTTTGCGATCGAGTAAGCCATTGAAACTAAGTTTAACGCTGTCAACCGGTGTTCCACTGCATTTAAAAGTTGGCACTCCATGTATTTTCTCGAAGGGTACAGTTCGCAAAGGCTGATCAACAGTGATAGCCGAAGATTTGCCCGACATTGCTGTTTCGGATGATATAACAACGATATCTCCAAAAAACTGCATCACTTCAACGAGTTCGCGCAATCCCCGTGCATGGATTCCATCATCGTTGGTAACTAATATTAAAGGTTTTTCTGACATATTTTTTTGAATTGGAAACAAAGATAATGATTATTAATTTGAGAGTTGACCAGGTAGTTATTTTAGATATCAATCAAAATGCATTTTAAATAATCTGTTTCTTAATCAAATTTTAAAAATCTATTTTTACAAAATCAGAAAACGTATTATTAAACAGTAAAATGATGAATGAGCAAAAACCAACCCGGACAAATTTACTGAGTGCACTGTGTTTATTGACTTTTATTGGAAGTACTTTGTCTTTCTTCGCATATTTTCTTGCTTCTCTGTTTTTTGATAAAGCCTCTGATTTTATTGTAAAATATTCGAATTGGTATTCTACTGAAGCAATTTCGCCATTCTATTTTACAATATTTATGGCATTGTCAGCAGTTTCACTGGTTGGCTTTTTTATTTATCTGGCTGCCCAAATGTTCATTTTGTTTTTGCCTGTCGTTTGGATTGGTTGGAATTCATTGGCAGCAACGCAGGTTATTTTTACCGCAATTTTTATTGGCGGTTATGGGTTGAACTGGAAATACCTTCGATAAAACTTCCAAATTGGAATGGCACAAAAGATTTTAATCAACAATTCTTTTCTTTATAAAAAATTTAAACCAACGCTAACCATGACTTCAAAATCTGTATTTCAGTTAATCATTACTATCGGTATTTTGTTTCTGTTTTCCTGTTCTAAAACTGAATTTGTTTCAACCCGATTAACTTTGAATTTGAGCGGAACCTGGCAATTTGACCTCGATTCGGCTGAAAACGGGCTGAACGGAAATTGGTTTGAAAAAGAATTATCCAATTTTGTAGTACTTCCGGGTACTTTAGACGAAAACAACATTGGTTTTGTAAATAACAACCACGATGAAACCATGCGTTTGTCGAGAGAAAAACATATGAAGGATTTGCCTGGTATCAGAAAAAAGTTACAATTGAAGATTCATGGAAAAATAAGGAAATAATGTTGACTCTTGAACGCACAAAACCAGCAAAAGTGTGGGTTGACAGCAATTTTGCAGGAGAAAATTCCACCATTTTATCAGCGCAGAAATACAATTTAACCCAGTTTTTAACACCCGGAGAGCACACAATCACAGTTTTGGTTGACAACGGACCGAACTCGGTTCCACATGGCATTAAAGGTTCACATGCCTGGACAGAACATACACAAACCAACTGGAATGGGATTATTGGGGAAATTTCGTTGGAAGCAACTTCAAAAAATTATATCGAATCCATTGAAATTACACCGGAAATTAACAACAAGGAAGCAGTTGTGGCAATCGGTATTTATTTCGCAGGCGAAACTTCAGAAGAAGTTAAAATTAAATTGAATGCGAGTGCCTGGAATTCAACAATTAAACATAAAGCTTCGGGAAAAACAGTTAAAACCAGACTGGTTCCGGGAATAAACCGCGTTGTTGTTAAATATCCGTTGGGCAAAAAGGCACAACTTTGGAGCGAATTCTCCCCTACCCTTTATAAACTTAGTGCCGAACTTGAAACTTCATCAGGTAAAGACAACCAGCAAGTTGATTTTGGAATGCGGAAATTTTCGACTGAAGGAACTCAATTTCAAATTAACGGATTGACAACTTTTTTACGCGGCGAACACAACGCGTGTGTTTTCCCGCTAACCGGATATCCGCCAATGGACGTTGAAAGCTGGAGAAAAGTTTTTCAGATTGCAAAAACCTATGGAATCAACCACTACCGTTTTCATTCCTGGACTCCGCCAAATGCCGCATTTTCTGCTGCTGATATTGAGGGAATTTACATGCAACCCGAACTTCCGTACTGGGGTGGACTTCGCGAAAACGACACAACCGGATTAAATGAGTTTTTGATTTCAGAAGGCGAAAATATATTGGAAAAATACAGCAACCACGCATCGTTTGTAATGTTTGCCCTTGGTAACGAACTCAGTGGAAGCCTTGCACAGATGCAAAAAATGGTAAGTCATTTCAGAACTATAAACCCAAATAAACTTTATGCATTTGGGTCCAATAATTACCTTGGCACGCGCGGACAAGGAGAAGGGGAAGATTATTATACAACCTGCCGGGTTGGCGCTGATACCGACACTACATTTAGTACCCACACCCGCGCATCATTTTCGTTTGCCGATGCTTATGACGGCGGATATGTAAACGGAAAATATCCGTCAACAAGCGTAAATTATGCCGGAGCAATAAGCAAATGTACAGTTCCGGTAATTGGCCACGAAATTGCACAATACGAAATTTATCCCAATTACGATGAAATGCGAAAATACACAGGAGTTTTGAAACCCTGGAACTTTGAGATTTTCAAACGTCGGATTGAAGAAGCTGGAATGGCAGATCAGGCAATGGAATTTTTCAGGGCATCGGGCACTGCAAGTATGTTGTGTTACCGTGCAGATATTGAAATGGCGATCAGAACTCCCGGATTTGGCGGTTTTCAATTACTCGACCTACAGGATTTTCCTGGCCAGGGAAGCGCTCTTGTTGGTATTCTTGATGCTTTTATGGATAGCAAAGGACTTATTACACCTGATGAGTTTTCACATTTTTGTAACAAGGTTGTTCCGCTTTTGATAATGGAAAAATATTGCTGGGAAAACACAGAAACTTTCTATGCAAAAATTCAGGTGGCAAACTACGCTGAAAAATCGCTTGAAAAACAAATTGTGAAATGGGAAATTATATCGGAAAACGGACAAAAAATTGGAAGCGGAACTGAAACAGCAGAAATTCCACAAGGAAAAATTGCTGACATTTCTGACATTAAACTTTCTCTTTCAGAAATAAAATCACCTCAGAAACTTACTTTGAATATTGAATTGGATGGAACTTCATACAAAAACAGTTATCCGGTTTGGGTTTATCCTGTAATCAAAAAAACCGACGTTCCTGAAGAAATTGTAGTTACAGGTGATTTGGCGGAAACATTGCAAAATTTAAAATCAGGGAAAAAGGTTTTGTTTGTTCCCAACCACAAAAAATATGAGGATTTTACAGTTGGAGGCTTGTTTACAACCGATTACTGGAATTATAAAATGTTCAAAGGTATTTCGGAGCGGAACAATAAACCTGTTTCTCCGGGAACGATGGGTATTCTGACTAATCCGCGACATATGCTTTTCACAACATTTCCAACAGAATATCACACCAATTGGCAATGGTGGGAGATTGTAAAAAACAGCCGGCCATTTATTCTCGATAATGCACCTGCTGGTTATAAACCACTTGTTCAGGTGGTTGATAATATTGAAAGAAACCACAAATTGGGTTTAATTTTTGAGTTTCAGGTTGGCGAAGGTAAATTGCTGGTTTGCATGAGCGATTTGGCTGCAATTCAGGACAAACCTGAAGGACGGCAATTTCAGCAAAGCATTTTTGAATATATGAAATCAGAAAGTTTTCAACCTTCAACAAAAATTGACACAGATGAACTAAAGAAATTATTTAGTGTAACTGTTTTGCAGAAAAAATAAAAACAATTGGGAATATTTCATATGAATAAAAGATAAACGGGGTTCTTTGGAAAAGTAAGTTGAATATTTATCCAAAATAAAAATGCCATCCGTATTTTTTTCAATCTATACGGATGGCATTTTTTATATCTACTATTTCGAAGTTTTTAATCAAACGCCAAGCAACAATTTCCCCGCATCCTGTCCACCCGTCAGCATCCGTTCAGGATTTTCAAGTAACTCTTTAACTTTTACAAGGAATCCAACTGAATCTTTACCATCAATAACCCGGTGATCGTAGGATAGCGCAATGTACATCATTGGACGAATGACCACCTGGCCATTCACTGCAACAGGGCGGTCGAGAATGTTGTGCATCCCGAGAATTGCCGATTGCGGAGGATTGATAATTGGTGTTGAAAGCAGCGAACCAAATACTCCACCATTGGTAATAGTAAATGTGCCGCCGGTTAATTCTTCAACTGATATTTTTTTTGTACGGGCTTTTTCGGCCAGATCTTTTATTTCGATTTCGATTTGGGGAATGGTTTTGCTTTCAGCATTCCGAACAATTGGAACCATTAAACCTTTTGGTGTAGAAACTGCAATTCCAACATCGACAAACCGGGGAGAAACAATCTCATCGCCATCCATTTGTGCATTTACCATTGGGTGAAATTCCATAGCCAATGCAACTGCCTTTGTAAAAAACGACATGAAACCAAGTTTCAAACCATGTTTCTCAACAAATTTCTGCTGATATTTTGCGCGTAAATCCATCACAAAACTCATGTCCACTTCGTTGAAAGTAGTCAGCATTGCGGTTTCGTTTTTCACCGTTACCAGCCTTTCACTTAACTTACGTCGTAGGCTTGACATTCGTTCGCGGTCGATTTCACGCGAAATGGTTTTATGTGAAGATATTACTGGTGTCCGTTCAGTTTTTGGCAAACCGGCAACAATTTCAACCTCCTTTTTTCCAATCCGTTTTAATCCATTTATTACATCTTCAACCGAAAGATTAAGTTCTTTCATCATTTCTTTAGCCACCGAAGTTATTTTCACATTACTAAATTCGGTGGAAGTTTCAGTTTCCTTTCCAACTTTTGGTAATTCAGCTTCCTTTTCAGGTTTTTTGCTTTCATTTTTTCCTGAACTGGCTTTTTTTCCTCTTTTGTTGGCTGATCTTCCACTATTTGTGGCTGCCCCTCAGCGTAAGTTTGTTTTGGGGCAGCACTTGTATCGATAGTACAAACAACTGATCCTACCGCAATTGTAGAACCTTCTTCGGCTTTGATTTTTATTTTTCCTGCTTCACTGGCCATAATAGTCAACGTAGCTTTATCAGACTCAACTTCTGCTATTTCCTGGTTTTTTGTAACAAGTGCGCCATCGGCGACAAGCCAGCTACCGATTTCTACTTCGGTTATTGATTCTCCCGGACTGGGAACTTTAATTTCTACAATCATCTTTTATTTTTTTTGAAAATCAGCATTTACATTTAAACTAAAAACACTAATATTTCATTTTACAAATATTCAATTTTTAAGAGTTTGATTTTTGTATTTTATTCGTGGTTCTTTTTAACGGCACCCGTGGTTTCCGCTAATTCTCTTTCATTTACAGCAAAAGCTGAATTTAATATATGTTCCAACTCTTTCTTATGTTTTTCCATTAATCCAACTGCAGGGCTTGCACTTTCCTTGCGCGAAACAACTTTAAACCCAAAATCCGACAGTTTTCTGTTAATAAAAGGCCAGGCTCCCATATTTTCAGGTTCATCCTGCGCCCAGATCAAATGTTTCGATTTATTGTATTTTTTCAAAATCTGACTGATTTGTTTATGCGGAATTGGGAAAATCTGTTCTAAACGAACAACTGCAGTATTTGTAATACCATTTTCAACCTGGAATTTTTCCAGATCATAATACAATCTACCTGATGTAAAAACAATATTTTCAACCAATTCGGGTACTGCTATCGGATCATCTATAACTTCATTAAACCTTCCGGTTTCAAATTCCTTTATTTGTGAAATTACCATAGGATGACGCAATAAACTTTTTGGCGTAAAAACCACCAGTGGCAGGCGTATATTCATTTTAACCTGGCGGCGCAGCAAATGGAACATGTTGGCTGGAGTAGTTGGAACAACAATTTGCATGTTATTATTTGCCGATAGCTCAAGAAATCTTTCGATTCGTCCGCTTGAATGTTCTGGTCCCTGACCTTCAAAACCATGTGGTAAGAAAAGTGTCAAACCATTCATCATTCCCCATTTTTCGTAGGCAGAAGAAATATACTGATCGACAATAACCTGCGCTACATTCAGAAAATCACCAAATTGTGCTTCCCAGATTGTCAATCCATTTGGCCTGGAAAGTGCATAACCATATTCAAAACCAAGAACTGCATATTCAGATAACAATGAATTATATACATGAAAAGGTGCCTGTTTTTCCGAAACATATTTCAGTGGGAAATATTTTTCATCGGTTCCTTCAACAACAAACGAAGCATGCCGGTGTGCAAAAGTTCCCCGCTCGCTGTCTTGTCCGCTCAACCGAACCGGATGTCCTTCGTTTACAAGAGTTCCATATGCCAGCAATTCAGCCATTGCCCAATCAAGTCGTCCGTCATTTATCATCGTTTGCCTATCGGAAACAATCCTGTCAACTTTTTTAAAGAATTTTAAATCATCAGGAAGTGTATTTATTTTAACAGCAATTTCTTTTAGAATTTTTATTGAAACTCCTGTTTTAACTTCAGATTCAAAATCATATTTATGTGGTAATTCAAAATCTTTGAATTCATTTCCAAGAAATTTTTTAATCCTTACCTTTTCTATTAGTTCAGATTCGTTGTATTTACTTTCAAGCAGCTGGTCAAATTCCTTAATTCTGCTTTTCGACTCTTCCAAAGACATTATCCCAAGTTTATCAAGCTTTTCGGAATAAATATCACGCGGATTGGGATGTTTTCGATTGCTTTGTAAAGTACCGGTTGTGTAAAACGGGGTTCATCTCCTTCATTATGACCATATCTTCTATAACACAGAATATCAATAAAAACATCGGAATGAAATTTTTGTCTGAATTCCATGGCCAGTTGTATAGTAACAATCAATGCTTCAACATCATCGCCATTTACATGAAATACGGGCGAACGCGTAACTTTGGCAACATCGGTGCAATAAGTACTTGAACGGGCTTCGAGATAGCTTGTGGTGAAACCAACCTGGTTATTGATTACCAAATGTATTGTCCCGCCTGTTTTATAACCGTCAAGTTGCGACATTTGAATGGTTTCATAAACAACTCCCTGTGTCGCTATTGCAGCATCGCCGTGAATTATAATTGCCGCAGCTTTATTAAAATCCTTATCATAATCTGAATTCATCCGTGAACGGACTAATCCTTCAACAATGGGCGCCACTGTTTCCAAATGTGATGGATTGGGAACAAGTTTAAGTTTTACTTTTTTGCCATGATCGGTTAAAACTTCACTTTCATAACCCAAATGGTATTTTACATCGCCCTGCGACATTGCATCATCATATTCCTTCCCTGTATATTCCTTGAAAATATTTTCATAGGGTTTTTCAAGAATGTTTGCAAGAACATTTAATCGGCCGCGATGTGCCATTCCTATTACAAACTCTTCGATACCCAGCTCTGCTCCCCTTTCAATGACGGCGTCAAGCGAAGGAATTAAAGATTCGGCGCCTTCAAGTGAAAACCGTTTTTGCCCTACGAATTTTTTATGAATAAAATTCTCGAAACCAACTGCCAGTTTTAGGTGATAGAAAAAATGTTTCCGTTTTTCATCCGAAAAATTCTCAGTATTCCGGGTGCTTTCCATTTTTTGTTTGAGCCACTGTACAACTTCCGGATGCCTGATATAAACAAACTCAACACCAATTGAGTGACAATAAGTTGCTTCGAGATGGTCTATAATATCTTTTAGTTTTGCCGGGCCAATTCCTATTTCGTTACCGGCTTTAAAAACTTTCTCTAAATCCTTTTGTTCAAGCCCAAAATTTTCAATAGCAAGAGTTGGCTCATACTTACGGCGATTTCTGACGGGATTTGTTTTTGTAAACAAATGTCCTCGCTGACAGTAACCGTGTATCAGGCTAAGTATTGCGAATTCCTTGTCGATATCATCAAGATTAACCGTTGAATTATTTTGCTGATAATTGGTACGGGCGAGTTCAAATCCGGCAAAAAATTGTTGCCAGCTTTTATCAACTGAATCAGGGTTTTCAAGATATGGTTGATACAGATCCTCAATGGCTGTCAATTCCTGATTCCCTACTGAAGAAAATTTGTCCATCATTGCTTTATATATATTTGTCAATTGATAATGAGAAACAAAACATCATTTTTATTGTTTATCAAAGTCACTGTTTTTACCGCACAAAAATATGCTTTTATAATTATTTATTTTGTTTATCTGTTCTTCATTTTAAGAATTACACATTGAACGTTTTAAAATCAATTATAAGATTTTAATTACCTTCTATTATATAAATATCGTGTTCCGACGACTCTCCTGATGATGGCAACCAACCTCCGGCTGGTGGAATTACAGTCGATTTAACAGATTCGGCTTTTGCAGCATTAAACACGGTTGGAGGATATGCTTATAAAGGTGATATAATAATTATCCGATCAACCGATTCGGTTTATGTTGCGTTATCCAAAGTTTGCACCCACCAGGGATGTACGGTCACTTACAATTCAGGCAACAATAATTTGCCTTGTCCGTGTCATGGATCGTTGTACACCATTAATGGAACAGTTGTAAATGGCCCGGCTCCCGATCCTTTAAAAAGATATGACGTGAAAAAGAATGGAAATATTTTAACGATAACCTAAAGCTTTTTAGTAATCATTTATCCGTATTTATCTCCGGAATTAAATACAAGATGATTTAAGCACAATCGTAGGATTAATCTTTTATATTCAGGTATAAAAGTTTAACCTACTTTTGTGCTTTGAAATTTAATGTAAACAGGAATGGAGAAAATTAATAGTTTCTTACAATTCGAAATTCTCAGTATTGGTGAATATAAAATCAGGGTTTTCACCATTGTTGTTATATTTCTGGTTTTCATATTAACAAAACTTACGGTTTGGCTCATTAAAAAAGCGTTATTCAGAAAAAGAACCGACGACTTTGATCAGGGAAATGCCTATGCAATTTTTCAAATTATTAAATATTTTATTTGGGTTATTTCAATTGGTTTGATTCTGGATTCAGTTGGTGTAAAAGTAACTGTACTAATTGCCGGTTCGGCAGCTTTGCTTGTTGGCATTGGATTGGGATTGCAGCAAACTTTTAACGATATAATTTCGGGAATAATATTGCTTTCAGAAAGATCAATAAAAATAAATGACATTCTCGAAATTGACAGTGACATTGTTATGATTCAGAAAATTGGACTGCGAACCTCGAAAGGACTGAACCGTGATGAAATTTCAATTATTATCCCAAACTCACTGATTACCACCAACAAAGTCATAAACTGGAGCCACCAGACAAAAAAACCCGCTTCAGAATTAGTGTTGGAGTAGCATATGGAAGCGATGTTGACCTGGTTTTAAGGCTGCTTAAAGAAAGTGCTCTAGAACACCCTTAAATCATTGAATCAAATCAGGTTGAAGGCAGGTTTGCAGATTTTGACAAATCATCACTTGATTTTCAATTGCTGTTTTTTTAGCGAAAATGTGTTCCGTATTGAAAAGGTTAAAAGCGATATCCCAAAAATTATTAATCGAAAATTTATTGAAAACAAAATAAATATTCCTTTTCCGCAAATGGATATTCATTTAAAATCTGACGATACAAATTTAAACCGGAAATAAACTTGTAAATCCGTGATTTTTAGTAATTTCGGCCTCATTAATTTTGAGTTTTACTATTAAGCAATTACCGGAATTTAGTATATGAATTTATTTCAAAACAAAAGTAAGTTATTCCCAAATTTCATTTTGAATGAGCTACTTCTGATGTTTTTGTACATTTTTTCTGAACTATAAAACCTGCCGTTTCCCCCACTCTTTTTAATACATTTTTTATTTACAAATTTCTATTTAAGAAATTAATATGGAATCGTTTATAAATTACCAGAATGACCTGGTAAATAAAAACAGAATTGAGTTTTCGGCTTATCCAAACATCAAATGGTTAAATGAATTCCAGGCCCGGAGCGCTCAGAAAAAGAGGGACAGGCTAACTGAAAAGTTAAAGAACAACTGGTTTTTTAATGAAACAAAACCCTATCACAAACAAATTTCTAAAGGATGCAGTTTGTGCGGACAAGGTACCTGGAGTTGTATTTTTATAACCGGAAAATGCAATGCAAAATGCTTTTACTGTCCTGCTTTGCAGGAAGAAGATTGTATTCCAACATCACAAAATCTTCATTTCGAAACTCCTGAATCTTATGCTGAATATATTAATTATTTCAAATTTAAGGGCGTGAGTTTCAGCGGTGGTGAGCCTTTGCTTTATTTCGACCGGACATTGCAATATCTGGAACAAATAAGAAAAGATTGTTCGCCTGAAATTTACATTTGGATGTACACCAACGGAATTTTAGCCAATGAGGAAAAATTTAGAAAACTTGCTGCAGCCGGATTAAATGAAGTTCGTTTTGATATTGGGGCAACTCATTTCAGTTTAGACAAAATTGCTTATGCAAAAGGAATTATTCCGAACATCACCATCGAAATTCCTGCAGTTCCTGAAGAAAAAGCAAGGTTAATACAACTTCTGCCCGAAATGTTAAAAGCCGGAGTCACCAACCTGAACCTGCACCAGTTAAGGTTAACAAAACACAATGCACCAAAATTGTTAAAACACAACTATACTTTTATTCATGCCGAACAACCTGTGGTTTTGGAGTCGGAACTGGCGGCGCTTGAAATACTGGATTATGCCTTCGAAAATAAACTTGAAATTGGTATCAATTACTGTTCATTCTTCTTTAAAAACCGGTTTCAAAAAGCAGGATTCAGAAAGCAAATAGCCAAAGCACTTGTTGAACCCGATGAAATAATAACAGAAAAAGGGTTTATCAGGGATTATTCCGATAGTTCAATCAATTACAAAGCAATGGTTATTTTCGATAATGATCCATCCCGTATAAACGCAAAAGAATTGCCATTGAAATATAAAAATTACCATTTCAGAAGTGAAACAGCATTAAAACCGCTACTTCTTGATGAAGAACTAAAAAACAGTATCGATGAATTTCTGTTAAACAAGAACAGTGAAATACCAAATGATGAAGTACTTTTTAAAATTTGGCAAATGGAAAAAATAGAATCAGGATTACGGGAATATTAAATCCGGAAATTATTCAGTATAACTATTTAAATAATAATTGTATAATATGAAATCCAACTTTCTTATTTTCTTAATACGACTTTACCTGTAAACGAAAAATTTCCTGACTGCACTATACAAATATAAATACCGGGTTGTAATTTCTGACCATTCTGGTTATCGCCGTGCCAAATGTATTCATTGGTTTGGGTTATATCACTTTTCACCAGTTGTCCATCCAACGAAAAAATGTTCACACGCATTGTTTCATTATTGTGGTTTTCAATTTTCAACCTGGTTTCTTCAGCAAACGGGTTGGGATAAATTTTCAAATGTTTATCAGTTCCACTGTTCGCAAGCCAATCCGTGCCGGTTGTAATACTGTTCACAATTCCGGGTGTACCAAGATTTTCATTTGATGCCTTCCATGATTCAGCATTCGAATTATCGTTGTGATAGCTGCTGAGTTCCAGTGTCGGTCCATTTCCATTTGGTTCAACGGGCCAGGGAGATTCACTTCCAAAGGCTACAGAATCGACTAGTTGCCCAGTGGTATCGTACAAACGAAGAGCATCTTCAGTGCTTCCCAAACCAAAATCAAAATCACCAATATGGTTTAAAACGTTTGGATAAATTGCATTAAAATCAGTTTCTTTTCTGCACAACACAAGATAATCGTTACTTTTCAAAATGGTATTTTGCGGAATAATGTACTGATGGTCGTCATCGTTATCTTAAAAATCCAGCCTGAAATATTAAGAACAATCCTACCCCAGTTGTATATTTCAACCCAATCACCAGCATTATAATCATCAGGTGAACTGTAATTTATTTCATTTATAACTACTGAATTTCCATCGTTGGCAACTTCTTCATAAATGGCTTTTACAGTAGTTGCGTTTTTCAGGTTAATTTCAATTGAATTGTCTAAAACAGTTACACCATTAACTTCCCAGCGTTTGAAAATATATCCGTTTCGGGGATTTGCTGTTAATGTTACCGGAACATTCTGAAAATATTTTCCCTGCCATAAATCTCCACCAACTTCAATTGTATTCAGTTTTACATTTCCGGCTTCAACCGGAACAACAGAAAGCATTAAATCAAAAATACCTGCATTAACAAATTGCTGATTAATATGATTACGAACATATTGCGGCCTGTTTTGGGCAAAAGTTTTCATTATTTGTACCGATGATTCCCATGTCGATGGACCTGGCGTACCCCATCTTTTATAATTATTCGGTACTTCAGGCAGAATAATTGCTCCAATACTATCAATTTTCGCAATTACGTTTTCGCTTACAAATGTTGTATTTAACATGTCGGCAAAACGGTTTATGAATTTATATTTAAAAGTTACGTTTTGAACAAGTCTTCGGAGCATAAAAGTTGACCATGGAGGATTGGGCCAGGTTGGTCCGTTTGGTTCGAGGGCAAACTGAATTGTATTTAGCGTATAATCAGTATTACCATAAATACCAAAACCAAAATCGGTATCGTACAAAATCCACCGCCATTTTCCATCTTCAGCCTGAGGCCGCCAGAATTTTATGTTATTCCCTGGCCAGTCGCGGTTATTAAAATAAATCTGAGATAGCTGGTAATCAATAAAATTATCAATGTCAATTTGGTTTGCAACAAACTCATAATTAGCATCATTTATTAAACTGTTACTATTCAAATAGTCCAATAATTCAAGATATTCACTGTTCGACCCTTCAACAATATCCGATTGCCCCTCAAGAATATTGATTTTGTCTGAATCTATTCCATGATTGCTTTCAATGTAATCTTCGTTTACTTTTTCGCGCAGGTTCAATTCGCCCCAATATTCCCCGTTTAAATACAAAATTACAGGTTCAAAAGCCTGAATATCAGTATTCATATCTTTAACCAAATCGGTCATAAACCCATCTCTGAAGCGGGTATAACTATAATCATTTCCTGAATTTCGCAATACAAATGATTTAAATGAAGTAATTTCAGGTTTCGATTTAAAAAGTGCAACATCTTTCAAAACCGGATCGCTGTACTCATTACTAAAAAAGACAGCAAGTGATTTTTGCGGATTTGCACGGCTCCAGGCACCAAATATTTTTATTCCACAATTAAGGTTAAAAACACGTTCCCCGTCAGCACCAATCATTTCAATACTTGCAGGTTTTTCCCAGTCTTCCCAAAAATTTGCACCGTAATATGGATTTTGGTTTTCATATGAATCACCCAAAACATAAATTCCTGTCTCGTTGTCCCACAGGTTTTCGTAATTTGTTGAAATTGAAATTACAGGTAAAGTTGGTTTTTTATCAAATAAATAGGTGTGTGATGTAATTTTCCCCGGAATGGCGCCTGTTTTAAATATTCTTGCTCTGATTACTTTATTCTTGTCAATCTGAATTCCAAACTGATATTTTGCACTTGTAATTGTGGGTTCATCTCCATTTTCTGTAAACCTGATTTCCTCGCCGCTCGCTGCGCCACTTAACGATAAATATTGTGGAGTTGACAGGAACATATTTTTGATTGAAAATTTGACTTCACCACTCACAAAATCTGTCGCAATTTCAGTATTGTTTGGAAATCCCGGAGTTGATTCAGCAAAATATCCCCAGTTTTCAGGGTTGTTTATATCACGTCCAAATGAAAAATTACTTGGAATTATTTCGTAACTAATTGAATCGGTTACTGTTCCATCTTTAAAAGTTATACTTAATGTTTCACCCGATGAAGAAAGTTTGAAATTAGTATGCGGATTCAGGTCTTGAACATTCACATAAATTGAAACAGGTGCATTTAAATTCTCCGGAGTTGCATAACCTACTGATAATATAGGTATTGCCGATAAATCGCTTGAAGTTTCATTTGTATTATGTACCTGAATTGCCAGTACATTTTCATTTTCATTCAACAGATTAATGTATTGCGAAATATCAAAACCATCAGGTGAACCACCATTAAAAATGTTTGCTTCATGCGAATTAGCCGCAGTGTTGAAACTTACTGCTGATCCAGCCTCCCCCATGCTTGCCCTGCAAATTTCGGTTCCGTTCAGATAGGCAACAAAACCATCGTCATAATCCATATGCAGCCACAATGATTTTAAATTCTGCAGATCGGTTACAGTGAATTTTTTACGCATAAAAACCGACATTTTCCCGGATGCGATCACTGTATTATCGTCATTATCGCCAAACCCAATTCCACTTGGACCTGTCAACCAGCCTGTTTCAGAAAAACCAAATGATTTCCATGTTGAAGCAGGTTCACTTAAAGGAACAAAATAACGCCAGTTTTGGCCGATATCAATAATTGTGTACCAATGTAGCGGGGCTACAGTCCTGTCTTTGCCTGAAGCATAAATAAGTAGTGGCTGATTGGGCTTTAAAATTATTTCAGGCATTTGCCATTTCAGCAAATCATCGGGATTTTCGCTTAAGAAATAATCTGAAAGGTTAATTTCTGAATCGCTGTTGTTTACAATCTCAAGCCAATCGGGTGTGTCACCATCTTCATCATATACAACCTGTGTATTTGATGACATGATTTCGTTAATTTTTAAAACCTGTGCATTTGATTTTACAAATATTACAAACACAGCAATGATCACAAACAACAACCGATAGAAAGAATTCATAATGCCTATTTTGAAAAGTTAGGCAAAAAAACAAAAATTAAAGGGTTAATAAAAAATATATCTGAAAAATCATGGGGCAATGCCAATTTTATTACAAAAAAAGAGGGTTCGAAAAATCGAACCCTCCTACATCATGGTGTTAATTATTCTGTGAATTAATTTTTGTGTCAATTCAGTTTTACTTTTGCTGTAATATCGAAAGTAATTTCAAATTCATCATAAATCATTTTGTCGCCCAAACCTTCAAAAAATTTGCCCGAACCATAACGAATATCCCATTTGGTACGGTCAAGTTTGGCTGTGCCGTTAGCTTTTACAACACCATCCGAAACATTTACTTTTGCCGGAAAACTAATGTCGTTTGTTATTCCTTTAATTGTAAGTTTTCCGTCAACAGTGTAATCTCCACCGTTTCCCTTTTTTACCGATGTGATTTCGAAAGAAGCTTTCGGATGTTTTTCAACCGAAAAGAAATCATCAGATTTCAAGTGTCCAACCAGTTTTTTATTCCATTCGGCATCCGTTAAATCGGTACACGAAATAGAATTCATATCAATGTTGATATTTGCACCAACCACTGCATTTTTCAACCCAAACATTTCCGCCATTCAGCGAAACATTACCCGTGTGTTCACCGGTTACTTTTTTGCGTTCCATGTTACTTTACTGGCTTTCGTATCAATTTCAAATGCCGATTTTTCTTCTTTGGTATTTGTTGCAAAAACAGTAGAAACTGTTACCAATATTGCTGCTAATAAACCACTTAATTTTTTCATTTTTTCTGTTTTTTATTTGTTTAACGATGCAAACATACTACTTAAACATACCAGAAAAAATAAACTAGATTAAGAAAAACACCAATTAGTCTTTTTTTCTTGCCTTATTTGATAAAATCTTGCTTAAAAATTCAGGAGTAACTCCCAAATAGGATGAAATATGATATTGCGGAAGTCTTTTAATCAGTTCGGGATGAAGTTTTGAAAGTTCTTCATAATTTTCATCAGCCGTTTTTGATAATATTGAAACCAGTCTGTTTTGCAAAAAAATGTAAGACTTTTTTATGTATCGCACAAATGTGGAGAAGTTGTCAGTTAACACATTCAGGTTTTCGTCGGAAACAGAATAAACCGTGCTCTTTTCAATTGCTTCGAGATAAAAAGAAGTTATGGCAGGTGTTGAAAGATCGCCAATCCACTGGTTTTCTCTGGCGAAAAGAATATTAAACTCTTTACCCGAAGTATCAATAACATACATTCTTAACAGACCCTTTTCAACAAAATAATGTTTAGTATTACTTTCGCCGCTACTAAATATGATTTCCTTTTTTTTGAATGTTTCTTTCTGAAATGTATTTCTGATGATTTCTTTTTCCCTGTCAGCGAGTGGCCTGTTATAAATATGCTCGTAGTAACTGATTATTGTTCCGCATTTTTCCATAATCTGAAATTGTTTGAGGGTAAATGTATAAAATTGCTTTTTTTAATATCGATTTCAAATTACTTTTTGAGATTCATTTAAAAATTTGTTATTCATTTTACATTAACATAAATGATAAAGAAAATAGTTTTAAAAAGAGATGCACTTCTCAACAAAAAGCTCTATTTTTCGACATAATAAAAAAATTATAAACGATATGAAAAAAAATCTTGTTTTGTTGCTTGTAGCAGTTTTGCTGGCAGGTACTGCTTTTGCACAGGTAAACAAACTTTCAAAAAAAGAGAAAAAAGACGGCTGGGTGTTACTGTTTAATGGAAAAAACTTTGATGGCTGGCGCCAGTGCAACGGAACTGCAATGCCTGCAAACTGGGTATTGGAAGATGATGCAATGAAAGTTGTAATTGGTGAAGGGAAAAACCCGGGACAGGGAGCAAATGGTGACATAGTGTTTTCTGATAAAAAGTACAAAAACTTCGAACTTTCAATCGATTGGAAAGCAAGTAAAATGGCTAATTCAGGTATTTTCTTCAATGTTCGTGAAGTGCCGGGCAAACCTGTTTATTATGCAGCTCCCGAAATTCAGGTGCTCGACAATGACGATGCTACCGATAATAAAATCGACAGCCACCTTGCTGGTTCGTTGTATGATATTATTGCTGCCGACCCAAAAACCGTGCATCCTGCCGGAAAATGGAACACAATTGTAATTAAAGTAAAAGACGGAAAAGTTACCCATACTCAAAATGGAACGGAAGTAGTTAATTATACTTTGTGGACTCCGGAATGGGATGCAATGGTTGCCAACAGCAAATTCAAATCATTCCCCGGCTGGACCGAAGGAATTGCAAAAGAGGGATATATAGGTTTGCAGGATCATGGATATCCAGTTTGGTTCAGAAATATAAAAATCAGGGAGTTATAAACTTCATCTGATTTTTTTCTAAGGATGCCACCACTTTGTTTGAATAAAAAGTGGTGGCATCTTTTATTAATAATCTGTGTTATCTGCGAAATCTGAGGTTGAAAACCAAAGTGAAACACCAACCTCTTCTTTAAAAAAATCCAACTCCGTTGTGTTTTTTCCAGACCAGAACAGGAAAAACATAGTTTTTCGATTATTGTATAAAAAGTCAGTGTGTTACTGACAATCGCGTAACGGTTGGATTTCTGAAAAATCAATTCCTTTTAAATGTTGTCTCGCCCAATTTTTCCGCTCGCTTGCCTATATTTGTATTTGTAAAAAAATTTAAAAAGTTCTTATTCAATGAAAAAATTATTCTATTTCCCTGTTTTGGCTCTTACTGTAACCATTGCATCATGTACAGGCAAAAAAGAAGCAAAACCAACAGTTGCAACCGAAACCAACTTTACACAATTTGTCGATCCATATATTGGAAGCGATTATCACGGACATGTTTTTGTTGGTGCAAATGTTCCATTTGGAGCAGTACAATTGGGGCCAAACAACCCAACACAAGGTTGGGACTGGTGTTCGGGTTATCATTATTCCGATTCAATTTTGATCGGTTTTGCACATACCCATTTAAGCGGAACAGGAATTGGAGATTTGGGCGACATACTTTTCATGCCGGTTCCCGGCGATTTTGTACCATCTAAAAATGACAAGGAACAATACAGCTGGCAGGCAAAATATACGCATCAGAACGAAACAGTTAAACCCGGTTATTATGCAATCGACATTGAAAAATACAATATAAAAGCTGAATTGACAGCTTCCGAAAGAGTTGGTTTTCATAAATATAATTTCAAAAATGAGGGTAATTCGAAAGTAATCATCGATTTAAAATATGGAACAGGTTGGGACAATCTTACAAAAGGTGAAATAAAAAAGATTGGCAACAACAGTATTCAGGGATTACGCTTTTCAAAAGGCTGGGCCAATGATCAACGTGTTTTTTATTACACTGAATTTTCAAAAGAAATAAAGAACTTCGAAATCATTAAATCCGACAAAAATATTGGCGAAATCACAGCCATTATCGAATTTGAAGGAAACGGCGAATTACTGGCTAAAACTGCCATTTCTCCGGTAAGTATTGAAGGGGCTACAAATAATCTTTCAACCGAAATAGCCGGTTGGGATTTTGATTCGGTAAGCAATTCTGCAAATGAAAAATGGAATGCCGAATTGGGGAAAATTAAAATAGTAACAGAAGATTTAGCTGAAAAGAAAACCTTTTACACCTCGCTCTTCCACACAATGATTGCGCCTTCCCTTTTTAATGATGTTAATGGTGATTATCGGGGAGCTGACCATGAAGTGCATCAAAATCCGGGACATCAAACTTATACAACATTTTCCTTGTGGGATACCTACCGCGCTGCACACCCGCTGTTTACACTGGTTCAGCCGGAGCGGGTCAACGATTTTTGAAATACAACCCTCAATATTTATGATCAGCAAAGCAAACTCCCCATTTGGCACCTGCATGTAAACGAAACAAATACAATGGTTGGTTATCATGCCATTCCTGTAATTGCCGATGCTTATTTAAAAGGATACACAGGTTTTGATGCAGAACGAGCTTTTGAAGCCATGAAAACTTCGGCTTTGCGTGATGAGCGCGGATTGGATTTTGTAAAATCACAGGGTTTTATTCCTGCCGATTCGCAGGTTGAATCGGTTGCCCGCGCACTTGAATATGCCATCGATGACTGGTGTATTGCAGCAATGGCAACGGCTTTGGGAAAAGTAGAAGATGCTGAACTGTTCACAAAACGTTCAAAATATTACAAATTTTATTTCGATGACAACATAAAATTTATGCGGGGAAAAATGGCCGATGGAACTTGGAGAACCCCTTTCAGCCCGATTTTTCGCAGTATCGCGAAGATGATTTTTGCGAAGGAAACAGTTGGCAATACACATGGCTTGCACCACAGGATGTTGAAGGATTGATCGAAATTCACGATGATGAAAATACTTTTGTTACGAAACTTGACAGTTTATTCTCGATTTCTTCGGAACAGGTTGAAGGAGCATCATCTGATATATCGGGGTTGATTGGCCAATATGCACATGGAAATGAGCCAAGTCATCATACGGTTTATTTATTTGCTTATGCCGGCCAGCAATGGAAAACCGCTGAAAAAGTCCGTGAAATTTGTACTACTTTTTACAACGACCAACCCGATGGTTTGTGCGGAAACGAAGACTGCGGCCAAATGTCGGCATGGTATGTTCTTTCTTCAATGGGAATGTACCCGGTAAATCCCGCAAATGGCGCTTATGTTTTTGGCAGCCCGCTTTTCAATTCAGCCGAAATTGTTTTGCAGGAAGGAAAATCATTTAAAATAATTGCTGAAAACAACAGCAGGGAAAATCTATATATTCAGTCGGCAACATTAAATGGAAAACCATACGCAAAATCATACATTACCCACAAGGAAATAATGAATGGTGGTGAATTGGTTTTCAAAATGGGGAATACACCAAACCCTGATTTTGGAGCGAATATGGAAGACAGGCCTAAATCGATAGTATATTAATCAGTAATAATAACCACAGTAGGCACATAGGGCACAATAGAAAAATCTATGTTTTCTATGTGTCTATGGTTCACAAAAAAACAAAAAATGAAATACACAACATTAATCATCGTCCTCGCATTTTTATTCGGGTGCA
Source organism: Draconibacterium sp. (assembly GCA_016705335.1). GTDB lineage: Bacteria > Bacteroidota > Bacteroidia > Bacteroidales > Prolixibacteraceae > Draconibacterium. The sequence goes on from JADIYN010000031.1 coordinate 55,463, forward strand.
ACAATTCAGTTAAAAATGAAAAGTCTGCAGAAGTTAAACCCGAAAAATTAACCGATCTCGTCAACCCGTTGATGGGAACCGATTCAAATTATTCGCTTTCCAACGGGAATACTTATCCTGCAATTGCGCGGCCCTGGGGAATGAATTTCTGGACACCACAAACCGGAAAAATGGGAAACGGCTGGTGTTACGGTTATGACGACACAAAAATCCGCGGCATCAAACAAACCCACCAACCCAGTCCGTGGATAAACGATTATGCAGCATTTTCGTTTATGGCGGTAACCGGCGATTTGAAATACAAGGAAGATGAGCGCCAGTCGTGGTTTTCGCACAAAGCTGAAGTTGCACAACCACATTATTACAAAGTGTATCTGGCCGATTTCGATGTTACTGCCGAAGTTACACCAACAGATCGTGCAGCAAATTTCAGGTTCACATTTCCGCAAAACGACAATTCATATTTAATTTTAGATGGATTTGACGGAGGTTCGATGGTAAAAATAATACCCGAAGAACGAAAAATCATAGGTTATTGCCAGAACAACCATGGTGGTGTTCCGGCCAATTTCAGAAACCATTTTGTAGCCATTTTTGATAAAGATTTCGAAATAACAAAAACCTGGAAAGATGAAGATTTGACAGATTCTAAAGAAGCCAAAGGATTTCATGCAGGTGCAATTGTGGGTTTCAAAACCACAAAAGGTGAAAAAGTAAACGTAAAAGTTGCTTCATCGTTTATCAGTCTGGAGCAGGCTGAATTAAATCTTGAACGCGAAATCGGCACTAAAAACTTCGATGAAATTAAAAACGAAGGAGAAGCCATTTGGGAAAAAGAACTTGCAAAAATTAAAGTTGAAGGCGGAACCGAAGAACAACGTAAAACTTTTTATTCGAGTTTGTACCGCACGCTTTTGTTCCCCCGCAAATTTTATGAATACAACGCCCAGAACGAAATCGTTCATTACAGTCCGTACAATGGCGAAGTTTTGCCAGGATACATGTTTACTGACAATGGTTTTTGGGATACTTTTCGCGCTGTGTTTCCATTTTTCACACTGATGCACCCCGAAATGAATTCGCAGATTATGGCGGGTTTGGTAAATACTTACAAAGAAAGTGGCTGGCTGCCGGAATGGGCAAGTCCGGGACACAGAGATTGCATGATTGGCTCCAACTCAGCTTCTTTGATTGCCGATTCATATTTAAAAGGAATTCGTGGTTATGACATTGAAACTTTGTATGAAGCCATTTTGAAAAATACCGAGGAATGGAATGAAAAGACAACTTCAGTAGGCCGTTTTGGTGCCGATTACTACAACAAATTGGGCTACATTCCATACGACGTTGGCATTCGCGAAAACACCGCCCGCACACTTGAATATGCTTATGCCGATTATTGTGTTTGGAAACTGGCACAGGAATTAAAAAAACCACAGGAACAAATCGACCTTTTCAAAAACCGGGCACGGAATTATGTAAATGTTTATGACCCTGAATCAAAACTAATGCGCGGAAAAAATGAAAACGGGGAATTCCAGTCGCCGTTCAGCCCATATAAATGGGGCGATGCATTTACCGAAGGAAACAGCTGGCACTACACATGGAGCGTTTTCCAGGATATTGAAGGATTGAAAAATCTGATGGGCGGAAACGAACAATTTGCAGGAATGCTGGATTCGGTTTTTGTTGTTCCTCCAATTTTCGATGAATCGTATTATGGTGGTGTAATCCACGAAATACGCGAAATGCAGATTGCCGGAATGGGAAATTACGCCCACGGAAACCAACCCATTCAGCACATGATTTATTTGTACAATTACGCCGGACAGCCCTGGAAAACTCAAAAATGGATTCGCGAAGTTTTAAATAAACTGTATAATCCACAGGCCGATGGTTATTGCGGTGATGAAGACAACGGTCAAACTTCGGCCTGGTATGTTTTTAGTTCGATGGGATTTTACCCGGTTTCACCCGGAACAAATGAGTATGTTTTTGGCGCTCCACTGTTTGATAAAATCACACTTCAACTTGAAAACGGGAATAATTTTGTAATCAATTCACAAGATAATTCGAAAGAGAATTTTTATGTTGATGATATTCAACTAAACGGTGCTGAATACGACAAAAATTTCATCAAACATTCAACAATTCTGGATGGTGGTGAAATCACTTTCTCGATGACGCATACACCAAATAAAAAGCGGGGTACTTCAAAAGAAGCTTTTCCGTATTCGATGACAAACGAAGAAAAAGTTCAGAGTTTAAAGTTTAAAGTTCAAAGCTGGATTCCAATCCCCCGACTGTTTTCGGGGATGGAATCCATTTTTTATGTTATTGAATAAAAATTTTGTGGAGACAGGAATTTGATTGCAGATTTTAAAACAATCCTTTTAATTTAGCCTGACATTTTCTAAAAAACCTAAAAATGAAACCTAAAACCAATTATTTTTTCTCGGTTTGAATAATTATGCCCAAACCAGTGTTTCACTAAAATCACAGTGGCTCGATCCAACAAATCTTTTTACCGAAAAAGTACCTACTGCAGAATTCAACACAACATTTTCAGTAGGTGGAAACTGGAGTCTGAATTTTTATTATGCACATGATGTTGAACACCTCTCTCCTATTTACTTAATTGGCGGAGTAAATAACACACATGTGTCATTCAAAAAGGACAGCCTGATGTTTGCAAAATCCCCAGCCAGAACATTTTCGAAATACTCACGAAATATTTTTGTAAGTTACCAGTACAGTCAGACAATCAGGCAGCTTTCGTGGGTTCAGCCCATTGTTACCTGGGATTGGAACTACATCAAAAATCCATCGAAATCTGTTCATACTTTAACCGCTGCAGCTTCAGGGTGGGTGTCATTTCAACGCGAAAACGAATACCAGGACGGTGGATATATAAACGGGAAATACAATTACGCCAAACACTTTGAAAATGGTTGTTGAACAGCAACCTTCAACTATAGCAATTGTGGTTCTTGAAGATGAAAGAGATGTTTTTGTGCTGGGAGAAATCCTCACACTTTCTACCACTTATCTCCCATTTAATACTAAACTCGAAGTAGTTTTAAACAAACCACTGATTACAAAAGACGATGATGATCTGGGTTTTACTGTTGGTTTGATTAAGGAGTTTTGGAAACAAAAACCTTTCGAAAGTTAAATTTTATTCATAGAAAGCCAAAAGCCAAGTGAAATCTTTAATGTGATACTTGTGTTTAGGGGGACCTAGAAAGTTTGTTTTTTATCAGCCTAAATAAAAATCAGTTCACAATAACCTCATCTGCAAAAATCCAAACTGGCGCTCCCGCAGCATTGTGCCACACCGGTGCCGTTGACATATTTTTAGCTGCAATTTTTATATACCGGGCTTTCACAGGTTTAAAAACACTTGTAAAATATGCAATATCGTTTCGTTTGCTTTCAGCAGAAAGCGGACGAGGATTGGCAACAGTTTCTATTTTCTGATATGATTTTGAATCGTTCGAAATAAAATAAGTCACATTCTCAGGAAAGAAAACTATGTGGTTTGTAACCTGCAAAAATGCCGTGGAAATGGTGTCGATTTCCATTTCACTTCCCAAATCGATAACAGCTTCCAGATTATTTCCTTCGAAACCCAGCCAGTTGGCATAAAAATTACTTCCTCCCAAAGCGCCGTCGGTAAGAGCCTGCGGATTTTCAGCGGCATATTTTTTTGGTTTTGTGTTGAGCGTAACTTTTTTATTTCGTGCCACATTTGTCATTGCCGCCCTTTGCAGCGTATTTTCAAACAAAGCCAGGTATTCTTCCACGGTGTAACCCATTTCGTTCATCAAAGTAATGCCCGCACTTTTACAGCTTTCTTTAAACCTGTTGATTCGCAAACTCACATCACCTGAAACAGTTCCGTTTTCCAGGAGTTGAAAATCAGGCGACATGCCATTTCTGGCCATTTCAAGCATGGCATAATCGGTACTCAGACGGGCAATTTTAACCCGCTGCAAAACTTCAGGTTTATTTTCAACTGCACTTTCGGCTTTATTAAATAGTGTATTGTATTGGTTCAACATTTCAGGGTTCAGCCACGAGTTAAAAGCCTGCGCCGGATCGCCATATAAAAACAGGAAAAACGTGCTGTCTTTTTGAATTTCATCATGAATTAAATCGATATAGTTTTTCACAAAAATCCCGGCCTCTTCATAATATCCGTTAGTAAAATCTGTAATGATTTCACCGGCATCCAAATCGGGATTCCACAACAGTTTTGCAGTGAGGTACGAGCGCAACTCAAATAGTTCGCTGGGTTGGTGGCTGTGCTGTTCAAAACCCAGGTGGCATGGTTGTCGCGGAAGAATTTAATATTTGGTTGTAGTGTGCGGATATTGGGAAACGGTGCCAGAAAATTGGTGAATTGTGTTGTGTAATCCCAAATCCGAATGTGTTCGGTTTGCGCTTTCCAACCGATTAAATCTTCGGCAAAATCGGTGCATTTTTCTTCAATGGGAGCACTGCGGTCGCATTCAATTGAACATAAAGTAATCAACACGTTATCGGCTGGCTTTATTTTCGATGGTTTTCGGGTATATTGGTAGGCAAGTGTTGAAATGGTTTTATCTGGAAAATTGGCGGCAACGGCATTTACAAAACGAATCATTGTCCCGCTGGCCGAGCCTTCTTCTTCATCTATTTTGCGGCAGTCATCACACTGGCAATTTAAAGTATTGTCATCCTGGCTGACCGAAAAAACGTGTGCCCAGGGATATCGTTCAAACCAAACAGCCACCGAATCGGTAACCAGTCGAAGCACTTCTTTGTTGGTAAGACAAAGTTGTGTGTGCTGTCTTTTCCCGTTGCGCAGAGCATAATATTCGGGATGAGTTTTGAAAAAATCTTTTGCAGGCAAGAACCGTCCAAAACGTGTGAACACGCGCCGTTGGAACATATCCGGGAAATGCATCGTGTGTAACTTTCAATTTATCGGCAAAAGCGGGATTGTCATAAAACAAAAGGGAATGCACCGTACGGGTCGTAATTTCCGGAGTGTAAATTTCGTTTAAGGGAATTTGTACAGAAACTGATTTTGCTGTAGGTATCTTTTCAACTTCAGGCGAAAACCACTTACAGCCTGCATACTTTTCCAAAAATTCATAAACCGCATATAAAACGCTTTGCGAAGATCCTCCGGTTATGATCAGATTTTTCCCTTCATTTTTAATGATTATCGAATGTGGCGACAACACTTCGCTGTTATTTCCACCAATAAAAACCTTGTCTTTACCTGCGTCAGCA
>JADIYN010000032.1 GCA_016705335.1 Draconibacterium sp.
TTTAAGATTTCTTTAACAGTCACACCCTACCCCATTCTTTCCGCCAAATTCAAACTGAAGGGTAACGTGTTCAACGTCGAATTCATCATGCAGTATTTTGCGGATCTTGCTGCAAATGAAACCTGTTTCGGAAACGTGCAGATCATTTTCAAGATTTAGGTGGCACTCGAAATGCAAAAGTTTGTCGGTTAAATTCCAGACATGAATGTGGTGCACATTTCTTAAACCTTCAATTTGCATTAACCTTGTTTTAATTTGCTGAATATCGATGTCAGCCGGCGCCATTTGCATCAGAATGGTTACCGATTCTTTTAGTAACTTCCAGGTGTGCACCAATAAATATATCCCGATCAGAATTGTGACAAGCGCATCAACCCAAACCACATTATAAAGCCAAATTAAAACCGCGCCAACAATTACTGCCAGCGAAGTCAGTGCATCACCCAGCAAATGCAGGTAAGCAGCTTTAATATTAATGTTTTTGTTCTTTTCGCGTTCGAGTACTAAAACTGAAATGCCATTTGCAACCAAACCGAGCAACCCGAGCCAAAACATCCATTTCGGATCAACAGGTTCGGGGTGTAAAAGCCGGTTGATTGCTTCGTAAATCAGGTAAATCGAAATAACGATCAACGCAATTGAATTAAAAAAAGCTGCAAGAATTTCGGCGCGTTTGTAGCCAAAAGTCGATTTTAGTGTAGTCGGTTTTCGGCTTAAAACCTGGGCAAGCCAGGCTAAAATTACCGACACCGAATCGCTTAAATTGTGTATTGCATCGGATATAAGTGCAAGGCTGCCTGAGATGATTCCCCCAACAATTTGAGCAGCAGTAATTATTAAATTCAGAATGATTGTAAAGATCAGTTTTGTTAATGAAACCTGATTTGTATCGTGGTTATGTGCCATTCTTTTTAATTCTAAAACAATGTTTGCTATCTTTGGTTTATGATTTTTCAACTGTAATGAAGAAACAAAATTAGAGCAAATTATGAAAGTATTTTTTTATTGTTGGCATTTGTTTTAGGTTTTGCTAATTATTCGTTTAGCCAGTTTGGGGTTAGTTATGGAAACCCGACAGGCACTTCAGCTTACAACGAAAATAAATTTATTTCGAAAAGCGATAAAAGCACACTCACCGAAATTGACATTGAAGGTTCTCCCTATCTGAATGATGAATTTGTAAATGGTTCGATTTACACGGTGCAAAAAGTTCAGTTTGAAGAAGTTCCGTTACGTTACAATATTTTTAACGATGAACTTGAATTTAAAACACCTACAGACGAAGTACTTGCACTTGCAACGCCTGACATTGTTGAGAAAGTTGTAATGGGCGATACCATTCTGGTATTTCTTTCTTATGATGAGTCAAATAAAACAAAAAAAGGATATTTTGTACTTTTGGAAGAAGGAAAAGCTTCACTTTATGTCAAACCCGGTGTAATCTATAAAAAGGCAACACCACCGGCAGCGTACAAAGATCCTGAACCGGCAAAATTTCAAAAAATATCTGATGAATATTACTTAGGCTTTGGCTCAGGATCGGCAATTTCGGTAAATAACAAAAAAAGTCTGATTGCAGCTTTCCCTGACAATCAGGATAAAATTGAAAAGTATATCTCGAAAAATAAAATAAAAACCAATAAACCCGAAAGCTTAACTGAACTTGTGAAGTATTACAATTCATTGTAAAAATCAAAAAAACCACCCCTTTTTTCTGCCCCAAAATTACTACAGCCGGTATCGTAAAAGTCGCCGGCAGTCTTTAACTTTGCTTAAATTCAATAAAACATCATTTTTATTTGTGACAGATGCAACATTGGATTTTTACATTCGTCATTCATTCAGAAATTAAGATATAAGTTGGAAACACTTTACGAAAATATTCACCAGGATATAATTGACCAGTGCAGAGAGGGAAGTCAAAAAGCTCAATTTCAGTTGTACAAATTATATTACAAACCAATGTACAGTGTTTGTATGCGAATGATGAACAACGAAACCGATGCTGAAGATGTAATGCAGGAAGCTTTTTTAAGCGCCTTTAGAAAAATTGATACCTACAAAGGTGAAGTAAGTTTTGGCGCCTGGTTGAAGAAAATTGTAATAAACCGTTCATTGGATTATTTGAAAAAAAGAAAAGTGAAGTTTGAGGAGATAAACGAAAAATCAAACAGGTTTATCGACTACCAAATGGAAACTAAAGAGGTAAATATGAAGGTAATAAAGGATGCCATCCAGAAATTACCGGATGGCTATCGCGTTGTGCTGAGTCTCTATTTGATAGAAGGTTACGACCATGAAGAAATCAGCGAACTACTCGGAATCAGTAACTCAAACTCACGAACACAGTTTTAAGGGCAAAAACAAACTAAAAGAGATTTTAAAAAGACACAGAAGTATTCTCATACAATTGATATAAAATGGAAGCAAAAGATAACATAGAAGAAATTATACTGAACAACCTGAAGGAGTTGAACGACTTCGAACCAAAAGAAGGGCATTTTGAAAGGTTTCAGGCAAAACTGAACGTTCAGCAAAAAAAGAAAACAATTACTTTAAATGTAGTTTGGAAAGTAGCTGCGGCAGTGGTTTTTGTTTTGCTGGCTGTAAACCAGGCAAACATTTATTTTTCGCCCGACAAGCAAACCGGCAATACACAAGAAAACAATACAGGTTTTACACTTGCTTCGGTTTCGCCGGAATACAAAGAAGTTGAGTTTTATTACACAAATGCAATAAACGTTGAGTTAAACCAATGGAACACAATGGTAGCCGGGGGTTTTATTTCGAATGAAGAACAGGAAATGCTCGATGGCGAAATGGTGGAATTCGAAACACGGTTTAAAAACCTGCAAACCGACCTGAAAGCTAACCCCAACGATGAACGTGTGATAAATGCAATGCTTGAATATTACCAGGCAAAACTCGATATTATAAATATGATTGTGAATAAATTAGAGGAAGTAAAACAACAAAAAAACAAAAATCATGAAACCATTTAAGAAAACAGCAATTTTTTTCCTTGTCCTGATTTTAGGATTTGGTCAAACAATTTACGCAGTTGAAAAAACAAAAAAATACCACGAATCGTGGGCAGCCAGCGGAGTCGAAACGCTGAACATATCAAATAAGTTTGGCGAAATAAAATTCACAAACGAAGGCAGTAGCGAAATAACAATTGACGTACTTGTTACGGTTGAAGCATCAAGTGATAGTAAAGCAAACGAACTTTTAGATAAAATTGACGTGGATTTCGATAAAAACGGAAGCACAGTAATGGCTGAAACTACGATTGAAAATAATTTTAAAAGCAACCGCGAATTCAGCATCGATTATGTAATTAATGTTCCGACAAACAAAAACCTGGTTGTTTCGAATAAATACGGGAACACGGTTGTAAACAAATTAAATGCAAACGGCGATTTTGATATTCAGTATGGCAACATTAATGCAAATGAATTGATAGCGCCCAACAACGGAAGAATTAACCTTGACCTTGCCTACGGAAAAGGGAATATTCAAACTACAGGTGATATAAATATTGACATAAGTTATTCGAACCTTACTTTAGGAACTTTAAATGATTTAAAACTTGATTCGAAATATTCAACCATTGATTTTGAAAAAGGCCGGGTAATTCAAATCGATTCGAAATATGACAAATTCAGTTTCGGAAAAGTGAAATCGGTAACTGCCACAACAAAATACAGCAACCTGAAAATTGATTATCTGGCAACTAGTTTAAAAATTGAAAGCGGCTACGGTGGAGTGAAAGTAAATGAAATTGCACCTGATTTTGAGTCGGTTTCGATTACAAATTCATATGGCCAGATTTCGCTTGGGCTAAACAGTGCCAGCTATGCTGTTGATGCAACCTGCAATTATTGCGGAATCTCGTACCCTGAAGAAAGATTTAAAGGAAACCGCATGAAAGAAAATACAAGTTTCGAGTTGAAAGGTAAAGTGGGTTCAGCAGGTGGCGGAACTGTTATGATTAGGAGCCGTTACGGGGAGATAAGATTGGGAGAATGAATGATTGAAGGACTGAATGCAGGAATGATTGAATGCGGGAATGTGAAAAGGAAATGAGAACACAAAAATCGGTTTACAGAAATGTGAACCGATTTTTTTTTGCACGTTTTCTATTTCAGCGTTGCATAAAAACCCAACTTGTATAAATCGAAAAGAAACAGGCTTGGATTGCTGCCCGACAAATTTCTCACCATAAAACCGTTGCTTAATTTGAATAGCAGTCTCAAAAAACGGGAGGTAAAAATTTTGTAATCCGATTAAAATGGTTCAAAAAATTAACCTGCTGAACAAAAACCTGATCACCTGCCAAAATCTGTTTTTCAATCAGATAAAGACTTTTTAGCGCTGTTCCTGTTTTCCCGATAAAAACCGAAGAATCTTCCAAACCTGTGTGCTCAAGCTGATTATCGATATGAAATATTTCAATTCCTGCCCTGAATAAATCGTAACCCAAAGGTATCTTCATGCCCGTAATTTTTAATATCCTCACGGAAATGTACTTTTTCGAACACCGGTTTCTCAATCAAAAAGTTGTTTGAAGTTATTATAAAACCTTTTTTGGTGTTGCGGTTTAAAGCTGAAATTGCTTCCCGATTTGTACCATAAAACCAACGTAAATATTTTTTCGGATCGGTTGGTTTTTGCTGACTGTAGGCAGTTCCGCCACACAAAACCTGTCCCGGTTTTAATTTTTCAATGTAATTTCGGATGTAATTTTTTCCACCGGCAAAGAATCGGCATCAATAAAAAGTAAGTATTGAAATTTTGAGTCAAAACCCATTTTATTGCGGATTGCTGAGCGTCCCAGATTCTTTTCAATTCAACATACACAACATTTGGCTTTTTCAGCAATTTGCCGGTTTTGCAACTTTTATTTCATTTGCCGAACCATCATCATAATCCGTATTTCATATTTGATTTGCAATTCATCAGCCTGCGATGAAAGCCGGGCAACCAAATCGCCAACCAAATAATTATAAACCGGAATATTTATCGATAGCATCTTAAGTATTTACTATTTTGTAATTTACTATTTACACTTCAATGTCGCATAGTTATGACTCACAGTACTCAGCAATTGATTTGACATTATTTTTTATCCTTATTTAGTATTTACTAAAACTGAGAATCTGTGGCAAAAAAAAGTAAATATCCTCAATTTTGTTCAAACTTAATTTTCTGTAAATTATTTTAATTTTGACCAGCCAATTTTATAAAAACAATGAAGCAAATCATAACAATAATATTACTATTTATTTCGGGACTTGCGTTTGGCGAAGGTTATAAAATAACTTTAACTATAAATTCTGCTCAAAACCAAAAGGTAAAACTTACCAATTATTATTTGGACAACATTTATGTAAAAGATTCAATTCAGCTTGACAGTAAAGGTTCGGGTGTTTTTCAGGCTGATACTTTGCTTCCCCAGGGTCTTTACAAAATTTATCACGACGAAAACAACCACTTCGATTTTCTGCTGGGTGCCGACCAGGTTTTTTCTATTGAAAAGAAATGTTTACCTCACCTGAAATAAAAATAAAGGACGCAACTGAAACAAATGAATTTGCGAAATATTCAAATTTTCTGAAAGAGCTGCAAAAAAAAGGAGCTGATTTTAATGAGAAATCCAAAACCGCAACCACCGGTGAAAAAGCGGAGTTACAAACTGAAATGGGTAAGTTAACTGCTGAACTTCATGCATATTGGTTTAAGATCAGGGAAAAATATCCGGATACTTTTTTATCGGCATTTTTGCTGGCTAACTATGTTCCGGCGCCCGAAACAAGCTCATTTACAACAGAAGTTCAACAAAACGATTCATTGCTTTTACTGGCCCGGTTTAATTATCAGAAAGAACATTTTTGGGATTATTTTGATTACACCGACGAACGTTTTTTATATACTCCACTTTTCAAACCTAAACTTGAAACTTGGTTTACAAAAGTACTTTATCAAAACTATGATTCGGTAAAACCCGCTGTTTACAAGTTTATTGAAGACGTGCGACCCAGCAAAAGGATATTTCAGTTTGCAGTTTCATGGTTTCTGAACTCAAGCATCAACAGCAACATTATGGGAATGGATGCACTTTTTGTTGATCTGGCACGGTCATATTATTTAAGCGGACAGGCATACTGGACAAATGAAGAATCGCTAAAAAAAATCAGGGAAAATGTTATCTTTTTTGAACACAACCTGATTGGAAAAACTGCCCCCGACCTGACACTTGAAAACATTGACGGCGAATTTGTCAACCTGCATAAAATCCAATCGAAAATCACAATTTTATTGATTTATGAACCCAATTGCTCGCACTGCAAAGTATTTGTACCACAGTTTCACGATGAAGTTTATGCAAAATATAAAGATAAAGGGCTAAAAGTTTTCGCCATTTATTCGATGGATAACAAAGAAGAATGGAACGATTTTTTGATCAAAGACAATTTGTTTGACTGGATAAATGTGTGGGACGAAAACACATTTCGCAATTCAAAATTTTATACGATGCCCGAAAAACCCCGGTAGTTTATGTTTTAGACGAAAACAAAAAATACTTGCCAAAGGGCATGAGTGTTGAACAGCTCAGCGGGTTGTTGGAAGTTTTACTAAACTGATTTGGTTTTATTTCGTTTTCGTGTTAAATCCACAAGTCCGTTTATTATTGTTAACGGATGCGTTGGATTTCCCGGAATATATAAATCAATTGGATATTTATTTAAAAAGCTGCGGTCAATTGCCTTACTGTCAGCATGAATTCCACCACTGATGGCATCGGTTCCGGCTAAAACAATAATTTTGGTTCAGGTACAGCATCGTAGCAAATCTGCAAGGGTTCGGCCATGTTTTCGGTAATAGGGCCGGTTATCACTATTCCATCGGCATGCCGGGGCGAAGCGACAAATTCAATCCCGAAACGGCTCATATCAAATTGAACATTGTTGGCTGCTCCTAATTCCCACTCACAACTGTTATCGCCACCGGCACTAACCTGTCTTAGTTTTAACGAACGTCCAAATACCCTGTGAATTTCTTTTCGAACGAAAAAGTACACTTTCCTAAATCGATACTTACCGGATTTACTGAAATGGCATCAACCGGACACAATTCCATCAATTCCTTTTCATCCACTTTTTCGGTACTGATTACAGGGCGACCTCTAAAAATTCCGGGAACTTTAGCATTTGCGGTGTCAGGAATAAATTGTTTTCCCTGGTGGTAAAGTATTTTTATATTATCGAACATAGCAGCTCTCTTTTTAATTTTTACTTTTCTTTTGCAGAAATTTTCAAAATCCAAACATATTTAACTTACTTACTTCGCCATCTCCTTTGGAGAGGGTTGGGTGAGGCCTTATAAATCGTGACCTGAGTAGGACAGGTTAAAACTCTTGTTACAAATGGGGAAATCGGATATTTCGTTATTGCGGACAGCCAGTGCCAGCGCCAGCCAGTTGTGAAACGAGGGGTCCTTAATTTTATAAAGTGAAAGTTCTCCTTTTTCATCGGTAATCGCACAATGACAAATTTCTCCGCGCCAACCTTCAACGAGTGAAAGTGTGAAGGCATTTGGTTTTGGGTTACCTGGTTTTAAAGCTTCAGCCCTGAAATCAGGAACATTCGAAATCAGTTTTCTCACATATCCCATCGACTGTTTTACTTCATGTTTCCGAATTTGAACCCTTGAAAATACATCGCCGTGGTGTTTCATTACAGGTTCATGGCCCAACTCATAATAAAGTGCATACGGGTGCGAAGTACGAATATCACGGTTCAGGTTGCTCATTCGTGCTGACATTCCCACTGCTCCGACAGATAAAACATCTTCATAGGAAACAACTCCTGTCCGCTCGAATCGCGAAAGTGCGCTTGGCAGAAGAAAAAGCTGTTCATTCATTTCATCAAAATCAGGTTCGAAAATATCCAGAACTTCGGCTAACCGTTTTGCTAATTCAGGTGTAAAAGGAAACTTATTCCACCCCGGGCGAATAAGTCCTTTTGACAGACGATTACCGCCCCACTCCTGCATAAAATTAACGAGCGGTGTGCGTAAACGGCCAAAAACAGCACTTCCCAACTGGTAGGCAATATCGGTACAAACTGCACTCAGATCGCCGGTGTGTATTGCCATGCGTTCCATTTCGAGTGCTATGGTGCGGGCAAATTCAATATCACGGTCAACCCGAAGGCCACACAAACTTTCCCAAACCTGCGAAAAGGCTGTTGTGTGCCCAACAACTGTGTCTCCGGTTATCGATTCGGCAAGGGTTGTAAGCTGCGATAACTTTTTCTTTTCAATAAACTGATGTTCAATGCCCCTGTGTTGAAAACCCAATTGTATTTCGAGATGCAGAATTTGTTCCCCGTTACAAATAAACCGAAAATGACCGGGTTCAATTACACCTGCATGGATTGGCCCAACGCCTACTTCGTGAAGTTCCACGCTATCGATTGAAAAAAACGGATAATTTGCAATGGTTTTCGAAAGGTCGGCACGGTTTTGCGAAAAACGGACAGGTTTTAACCACGGGTGATTGGTATATTCCAACCCAAAATTCTCATGTATTTCCCGTTCAAATTTTTCAAAATTCAGGTTAATTGCCGAAAAAGAATCAAGTTTATCTGAAGTTTTTACCAAACTCGATGAAATGAAAATTTCGTGTAAAATATCATCGGCAATGCAACAAATAAGTTGCAACCCAATTTTGTTTTGATAACCGAAATAATTGACACAATGCCTCGCAGGCGTATCGTTCAAAAAACCAATATTCAAACTAAGAAACTCATTATAACTTAGTTTGGGGATTTCCGACAACAAAACGGTTTGATTATTTTTAATACTCAGATAATTCATTTCTCACTAATTTGGTAACATCATCACACTTTCTTTGATTAACTCCACAAATTCAGCCGGAGGATTTAATCCCAGGTAAACAGCCAAAGCAAGCAGAGCAAACTGAGTTGCCGATTCCCATGGGCTTATTACAGGAACATTCGAATCGTCGAACATTACAGGAGGGATAAAAAGTATTTTGAAAATATTTTTCCCGAATGCCCAGATAATCATGGTGAGCAAAAGCAAAACGGCGATCAGCAGAACTATTTGATTGCTTTCGAACATCGACCTGAAAATAAGAAATTCACTGACGAAAAGTCCCGATGGCGGCATTGCTGTAGCACTAATAAAACCAAGTAAAAGAACCATTGCTCCGGTGGTGTTATATTTAAAATAGTTACCCACCTCATAAATGCTTTTACTTTGATAAACCCGGTATAACTGGGTGAACTGGAAAAACATGCTCGATTTTACAAAGGCATGCAGAATAATATGAAGAATTGCTGCATAATAACCAATTCCTCCGGCAGCAATGCCCAACATTACCAGTCCCATGTGTTCTATGCTTGAATAAGCCATCATTCGTTTCAGGTTTTTTACTTTTACCATGTACACAGTGGCAACAAAAACCGAAAGGAAAGCTGCTATACCAATTACAAGGTTTGCCCAATGATGCAACGGTGTGTTGGCAATTACAACATAAAACCTGAAGATTCCAACAAAACCAAGATTCATTAAAACACTCGAAAGCAATGCACCCGCTGGAGCCGGAGCTTTATCCTTTGCATCGATTCCGGCAGTAAACATAGGCACCAGGCCTAATTTGGCAGTAAAACCTGTAAAAATAAAGATAAATGACAACCTTAACCAAAAAGGATTTAAGTGGCTGCTGTTTGCCAGCAGATTTTTAAAAGATAGCTCATCGGAACTTGCATTTCCAAGTGAAAGACTTAAAAATAAAATACCAATAAAAACAAAAGTTATGCTAATGGCACAAATAAAAACATATTTCCATGTTCCTTCGAGTGCAAGTTTATTGCGGTGATGATAAATCAGTGCCGATGCGCTCAAAGTGGTAATTTCAGTAAAAATCCAGATTACAGCAATGTGGTTTGCCAAATATCCTGCGCTGATGGCTGTTATAAGTAAAACAACAGCAGCGTAATAAATCGCTCTCGATTGTGCCGGCGCCGGTTGATCTTCGAGATAAATATGGCTGTGCAAAAATGCCGGAATTGCAATGATGCCTAAAGTAAGTAAAAGCAAAATTGCCAGCGAATCGTAAGTAAAATAAATTAATTCCGTTGAACTAAAATTCAAATATGCATAAACAGTAAGTGAACCTTGAAGTGCCAGAAAAAGTCCGAGTAACACAAAGGAAATTATTTTATTCCTGTTCAGAAACAACAGAAATGAAATTAAAAATGCCGCTATTAAATATATTCCAATCATGATTCTTATTTTATTTCGAATTAGTGGTCCTTTAATCTGCTCAACTGATCAACATCAATGTCTTTAAAAACATCGCCAATCTTGTTCAGAAAAATTCCGAGTATGAGCACACTGGCAAAAATATCCAGCATTATTCCAAGGTTCACCAACATGGGCATTTCGTTACCAACCGCAAGTGACAGGACAAAAACACCATTTTCAATAATTAAATAGCCGATTACATGGGTAATAATTTTGCGCCGGGTGGCAATAAAATACAAACCGGTAAAAAGCGATGAAAGCGCCACAACAAAAAATATTTTATCGAGATTGGGATCTTCTACCCCATTGGCAAGCAAAATGGTTATAACAACGATAAATGTGATGATAATGAGTGATACAAAGTTGGGCAGAAAAGGCTCCGACTCGCGGGTTATATTGTTTCGTTTCAGTACATAAGCCATAAACAGGGGTACCGCAACCGATTTAAAGACAATAGTTTCGAGCAGAATCAGCGCAAGATTTACCGGATTGATTTCGCTAAGCTGCAGAAAAACAACAACAAAAAGCAGTACTCCCTGAAAAGCAAGTACTTTAAGATAAGTCATTATTCTATTGGCGATGGCCACATAAAACAAGCTGATCAAAAATGTTATAAGCAATACGTCTATCATTTTGTATTTATTTTTTCCTGGTTAAACAAATTTTCCTAAAATGAGCAGGGCGCCAAAAAATATCAGTAAGCTAACTGAAGTAAGTACAAATATAAACTGGGCGTTGTGACTCATCCTGAACCGCGCCATAAACGATTCAATCAATCCTACTCCTGTGGCCAAAACTATCTGAATAATAAAAAACATAGGAATTGCATACTGATAAGGGAAAAGCCCGATAAAAAGGTTAACCACCAAGGCGCCGTAAATGGCAAATTTCAGGTAACCGGCCGTGAATATCAAACCCAGATCAAAACCGCTGTTATCCAGAATCATTACTTCATGGACCATGGTTAATTCAAGGTGGGTTTTAGGGTCGTCGATTGGCATGCGGCTGTTCTCAATCATTGCCACCATCATCAGTACAAAAGTTCCCAAAATACCCAATGCATAAGTAATGTACGAACCAATGTGAAGCGCCATAAACATTTCATGAAAAGATGTGTATCCGGTAAGTAAAGCAAGCGAACCCATCAAAATAAAAAAAGCAGGTTCGGCAAACATCGAATACAAAGCTTCGCGACTTGCGCCCATTCCTTCAAAACTACTTCCAGTATCGAGTGCCGAAATAATGCTGAAAAATTTTCACAGTGCCAGAACATAAGCAAAAAATATAAAATCGCCATTAAAACTAATCAGCCCTTTCGATTGCCCAAAAGGCACTACCAACATAGCCATAACTACCGATGCAAAATAAATTGTGGGTGCAATTTGAAATACAAAGCTTGTAGTTTCGCTGTAAATCGCCCCTTTTTTAAAGAGCCTCGCCACATCTTTCAATGGCTGGAAAATACCTGGTCCTTTTCGACCCGAAGCCATACTTTTTACACGGATAATAATTCCGGTAAAAAACAAACTTGCTATGATAATTAAACTTAAACTTAACATATTACAATTGCTTAATGAATTCGATAAATATCAAAATTTGTTTGTAAAAGATTGGTACAATGGTAATCAGTGTTATGAAAATGATTCCGTAGGCAATATAAAATTGCAGCTTCCCGTTTTGAAGAAACGCAAATCTTCCTAAAACCCATTTGTAACCGGAAACAGGAATATCTATTAAATATTTTTCAATCCGGTCGTGAATATGAGTTTCATAGGTGCTTTCTGAAGGGAAAATTCCCTCAGGTTCTTTTTGGATTTTAGAAGACAGCAGGACAGGTTTAAATAGTTTACTGTATGTGCGTACAAATGAACCGGCCGTATATTGTAGTTTTTCGGTTGGGGCAACATAACCGCAGCCCCAGGTTGTACCGGTTGTTATGATCTTATTTGTCAGCAAAATTTTTCGAAGTCCGAAAACAACCCCGATAATTAAAATGAAACCCCAAACCGCAAAAGAAACAGGTTGCAGTGTTTCATGAAATCTCATCTGGAAAGAAGGACCTGTACCTTGTGGTAAATTTACAAGTGAATGAACAGGTTGGGAAAGCACTTTGATGAAAAAATGCGGAAACACACCAATAAATACTATAAAAAAAGCGATAATGTAAAATGGCAACAGTTGAAAAAATGGTACTTCCTTTACTTCGTGTTGAAAAGTTTGTTGGGGAGAACCCAAAAATACGATACCAAAAGCTTTGGTAAAACAGAGCATTGCTAGGCCGCCAATTAATACCAATGCCAAAACAGAAAAAATTATTGCCATCAACTGTCCCAGCAACGACCCCTGCATCCAAACGTAAAACCCGCTGTAAATGAGAAATTCGGAAATAAAACCATTAAATGGAGGAATACCGGAAATAGCAATTGCAGCAATCAGAAATAGCAAAGCTGTTTGTGGCATCTTTTTAATTAAACCTCCCAAATGCTCGATAGACAAAGTATGTGTTGCCTGGTAAACATTTCCGGCGGTAAAAAACAGCAACGATTTAAACAGGGCATGGTTCCAAACATGCAACAAACCACCTGCAAAACCAAGTGATGCAAGCATGTAATTATTCGTTCCCAATTTGCATTTGAATTTTGGCTTGTGTAGCTGGTAATTGCCTGAAAATCATAACTGCCCGTTTTAATGGCAACCCAGATAAAACCAAACATGAGGATTATTATTGAAACATGCGATTGTATCAGGTAATTAACACCCGAACTGAGTGTTTCCATTTTTTCGTGTTCAAAAATAACGGCAACAAAAGCAGAAATTGCCATTATCTCCCAGGCGATCAGAAAAACAATGCTATTTTGTACAGCACAAAGGGTGATTAAGGCTGAGTAAAGCAATATGAAAACAATTGATGTAATGTAAGGTTATTTTTGTTCCTGTAAGGCTTCATATAAAAAGAAGTAAAAAGTACCGGTATGAAAAATAAAATTGATAATCAGGATAAACCACCGGAAAGAGCATCCAGCAAGAACCTTAACCGCCGGTTACCAAACTTCCGGCGAATAACAACTCAAAAATTGCCCCGATAATGCCGGAATTACAACTGAAGTAGAAACCACTGTATTTAAAACAATTCCTGCAAACACAACCATTCCCTTCCACTTTACATTTAAAAAGGGAAGCAAAACGAGTGTGATTGCTGTAATTGCCAAAACACGTTTATCAAGATCATTTTAAAACATTTAACACTGTAAGCAAGAAAATTGAAATCATAAAAATAATACCATACCAAACATACGACTGTACTCGTCCATTTTGAATAAATTTAAAATAATTTGCTGCATAAACCAGTTGGTGTGTAATAAAATTAAAAAACCGGGTTTCAAAAAATCCAGGTAATACGACTGGTATTTTCTGGCTTTAGGAAAGATTTCTCCTTTTCAAGTTCTTTGTATTTCTTGCCCTCGAAAACGATAAATGAAAACATTTTTCCCATCGTTTTTGAATATGACTTGCCTGTGTATTGCATTTTGCTGTTTGGTGCAACATAACCGCAACCCCAGGTTGATCCCGTCTCAGTTTTTAATCTGACCATAAATCTTGAACGGGCAATCCAGATTAATAATATTATCACAATAAAAAACAGTGAATATAAATTGATATTGGCAAGGCTTGAGGAATATCCTTTCCAAATTAAATTTTCGGGTACAATTCCGGAAGCGTTAAAACTTTGAAGCAGGTTCATAACCGTATTCATGTAAAACTGCGGGTAGAATGCAATGCTTAACATCAATCCAACAATCAGATATTGAGGAAAAAGCATGATTTGCGACACCTCTTTTGGCTTGTGTGTTAAGTTCGTTCTCCCGGTTCCGAGGAATATCATCCCAAAAGTTTTGGTAAATGTTAAAATCGAAATTCCCCCAATTATACTGAGCCCGGCCAATGAAATAACCAACAGGCTGATTTCGCTGATATTGCCTGTTTTAAGACCTTCAAGAAAACCGACATATAAAATAAATTCTGAGACAAAACCATTAAATGGAGGTAATCCGCCAATAGCAACAGAACCAATTAGAAAAAGTCCGGCAGTAACGGGCATATTTTTTATGAGTCCACCTAATTTATTCATATCCCGGGTGTGTGTTTGCTGGTAAACCGATCCGGCAGAGAAAAACAATAATGATTTAAATAGTGAGTGGTTTAGCACATGCAACAATGCTCCTCCAAATCCCAAATAATAAAGCAGGGTTGAACCGTTTCCCATTCCCATTAATCCAAGGCCAATACCCATACCTATAATTCCAATATTTTCGATTGTGCAATATGCCAGCATTTGTTTAAAATCACGATGAATTGCTGCATTCAGAATTCCGTAAAAACCGGTTAATAACGAAACGGTCAACACAATTTCGCCCAAAAGCAGAAAATCGGCTTTCAAAAAAGATATGACCCTGAAAATTCCGTAAATACCCAGTTTCACAATTATACCCGACATAACGCCCGAAATATGCGATGGAGCTGCCGGATGCGCGTGTGGTAACCACGTGTGGAGCGGGACAAATCCGGCTTTTATACCAAATCCCACGAAGAATATAATGAATAACCAAATATTGCTGTTAGCGCTAAAAAAGGTTTCGAAAGCACTAAAACCAAAAGTGCCTGTTTCTGCATAAACCCATATAAACCCGATGGTTAAGAGCGTTACGCTAATATGCATCTGCACCAGATAATTAATACCCGCTTTTAGTGTTTTGGGTTTTTGATGGTCGAAAACCACAAGCAACATCGATGACAATGACATCACTTCCCATGCAACAAGAAATACAAGACTGTGTTGCAGCATACACACCCAAACCATTGAAAGATGAAAGACAATGAATAATATCCAGTGAAGGGTTAGTTTTTGTGGGGTATTGTCGTATTTTTTCAAATATCCAATACCATAAATCGCACCTGTGATTGAAGTGAAGTTAATAATAAGAATAAACCATGCAGACAGCGGATCAATCTGAAGTAAAATATTGCCCCAGTAACTGCTTTCGTTCAGCACAAACAGGAAAGGTTCGCCTCCCAAAGCTGCAACTGATGGAATGGTGGACACAACTGAGTTTAGAATTACCGTTGCTACAGCCCAAAAGGGCTTGATTTTAACTGGTAAAAAAAACAACCCAAGAATTCCTAAAAGTGTAAATCCAAAAAGAGATTAATAACTGAAACTGAAACTTCCATATTTTGGCGAAAGCTTAATGGTGAATTTCGTGCAAAGGAACTGATAAAATGAAAACAATGTTTAAAAAAATACTTATTAGTGAAAACAGAAGATTAAAAAGTCAGATATAATTAAACTAAAAATTTTACCAGGGTACGTAAGAAATTTTGTGTGAAACAATACTTTCTCCATTTTGAAAACGGATAATATACACACCCGGAATATTTCCGGCTAAATCAATTTCTACTTTATTATCGTTGATCTTAGTAATTTTTGTTTTTATATCCTGTCCTAAAATATTGAAAACTGCTATTTTATTATCGGGAATTTTCTGGCCGGTTTCAACTGTAACCTTTGAATTTGCCGGATTTGGAAATACTCTTATATCGAGCGGATTTTCAACAATCTGTGTATCTGTGCCAAAGTCGTCAATATTACAAGCCACAATTTCAAATATATTGGCCATACTTTTTCCGGTTTCATCTTTATAATCAACCCATTCACCATTTTGTTTATATAAAAAAGTGTTGATATCAGTTGCTGCGCGAACAGATTGGTAAACAACAAAAGAATCCATAGGCTGAATATTTTTAAGTTCGAAACCAATAAAAAAGTCATCGTTGGGTTCAATCGGTTCATTGAATCCTATAAAATTCATGGCATTTTCAGCCATACCTGCAGTTTTTTCCACTTGCGAATAAATAAGTTTCTCAGGAAATTTATTGCCCGTATATACTTTTATAAGAATCTCACTTTCACTGCTTTTGAGGATATTTTTAAACTTTCCCACTCCAATAGAAATTCCTGAAAGTATTTCGTTGCCTTCAACCGAAAAATGTTCCATAAATTCGGTTATCCCCAAATTATTACTACCGCCCCAATATCCCGTAAAACCATTGGTTCCGGAAATTGAAACCACTTCATATTTATCGTTGTTGGTTAAGTTTGAAAACGCTGCGCAAAGGTTCTCCCCTTCATTAAACTGTACACCATTTAATACTTCAGCCCCGGTTTTTAACGGATCGAGCCAGTATTTTAATTGCTTTGTAAATTGGATTACCATTTAGCTTCCCCTCCCGTAAGCGTTCCAATCACATTTTTATCAGTATCAAACAAAGCACCACCCGATGAACCGGATTCAGTTGTGCCAAATTCCCATTTATTTATCCTTAGAAATCCTTTTTTGATATAATCTTTGTCAATACTATTAGGTTCGCCAAAACTTGAAATTACAGGGGAATTGTTGTCAATTGATATTTTTTTGATATCACCCTGCGGATGATGTATGCTGGCAGTAGAAGCCGGAATATCGGATGAACGGTTCCAGCCGGCATAATAAGGACGAAAATCGGGCGGCGGGATGAGACTTAATTCGACAAGTGCAAAATCAAGACTGTCAGAGTGCGCTTTCATTTTTGCGCCTGAAACAGAATTGGATGGATCGCCATCAAGTGGCGCACAAAACGGACTTTCGTAATTAAAAGTATAAACGGTTTCCTCGGGATATTCAACACTGTCATAACAATGTGCTGCTGATAAAATATAAGGTTTCTGATTTTCAGCAGTGTTGTTTATCAATACACCCGAACAAATTCTTTTCCCTTTTACAATCAACCGGCAAACCGAGTTTTTAACTTCATTCCAATCCTCCCACTCATCACAATTTACATCAATATTACATGTTCCGGCAATTTTATTTAGCGGGCGCCTGTCGCCAGATTTCAAAATTCCAATATAATCATGGTTAACAGTAACAATTCTAAAACATTTTTCTTTTGAATATTTTTCAGGGATTTCGAGCTGAACCGTAATTTCATCGCCCAAAACCGGCGAAACAGCAAATTTACCCGATTGCTTGTTGTTGAATTGAGTAAAAGCTCCCAATACATGGTTTTCATTTTCGTTAAAAACAAAAAGCTTAGCACCTTCAGGTATTTTAAATTCATCGAAAATCAAATTCAGAGATTTTGCCCCTTTCGAATGAATGGTAAGTTTCCAGATATAAAATCCATTTTCACCCTGGAACCACTCTCCCGAGTTTTCAGGAGTCAGATCAACATCAAATGGATATGCAAATTCAAAGGGCTTTAATAATTTTTCATGTTCCTGTGTATCAGCGTCAACCTCAGCATCAATGAAATTTTGAAAAGGAGGCATTTCAACAACTTTTGTTCCCGAACTTTTAAAACGGAAGTATTCATTGGAATCCCTCCCTGAGAAATTTGAGCATTACAAATTTCAGGTAACACGTAAATTACCGTCCATACTAAAATCAAAAAGCGATAAAAAGTCATTTTTATATTTTCAATTCAGAACAAAAATATATTTTAAAATTGTTTATCCAATTTCTTTGTTTGCTATTCAACTCAACAAAAAATTAAATCTGGTGTTTAATGATTAAATAAAAATTTAGTTGACAACATTTATTCACCAATTAAAAAAACAATTATGCTAAACAAAAGAATTTTTCCCGCAACATTTCTGGTTTTCCTGTTTGCAGCTTTTATAGCAACAGCTTCAGAAAATCCGGCAAAAGCGAAAGCAGTTGATATGCCCGATAATGTTAAAACAATTATCGAAAAATCGTGCTTTGGTTGCCACAACACCGATTCAAAGAACGACAAAGCCAAAGACAAACTCGATTTGAAAACTTTAGGCGATTTGGATAAACCAAAAATGATACATGCTTTAAAAGAAATAAGCGAGGTTTTGGAAAAAAATGACATGCCACCAGCTAAATTCCTCGAAAAATTCCCGGATAAAAAACTTACTGATGACGAAAAAAAAGACTTTAATGAATTGGGCCGACAGTCAGGCAAAATCGTTAATGAAATAAAAAATGTTTTAACACAGTTTTATAAATACCTTAAAAATCCTTCAATTGAAGGATTTTTTTATTTTCATTAATAAAGTTTAAATTAGCTTAATGTATTACAATTTAACCAATTATCAATTATGCGTTTACTTTTTAAAATTCTACTGTTTACAGTGATTATAATTTTTATTGTAATTCAGTTTTTTCAACCTGAAAAAAATCAAAGTTCCGATTCAGAAAACCTCATCTTTAAACATGAACAAATTCCGGATAGTGTTCAGCAAATACTAAAAAATGCGTGCTTCGACTGCCATACAAATAATACAAAATATTTGTGGTACCATAGAATTATGCCCGTTTCGTGGATGATAAACAAGCACATTATTGAAGGCAAGGACGAGTTAAATTTTTCGGATTGGGGGAAATTGGACAACTATGATAAAATTGGGGCTTTGGAAGATATGAGGCAGGAACTTGAGCAAAAAACAATGCCCATAAAACAATACGTATGGATGCATAAAGAAGCTAAACTTACGGATAGTGACCGCGCTGCAATTATTGCCTGGATTGATAAAAAGGGCGGCGAACTCGTAAATTCTTCAAACGAAAAATGAAAGTACTTGTAATGTACGTTGATGAATTCAGGTATAATCCCGCACAAAAAAACCTTGATTCAGCAGAAGAAATTACGGAAGGTGCTTCATTTAATAATTCAATTCTCGCATTTATCCAGGTAGAAGAGAGCGACGAAGAAAATGACCTGAAAAGCCGCGAAAAAAAACTTGTCAACCACCTGAAATGGACTGCCCGAAAAAATAACTGCAACAGCGTGATTCTGCATTCATTTGCTCATTTGGGCGAGTCGAAAGCATCAGTTGAATTCACAAAAGAACTTTTTAATTTGGCAGAAAAACGACTTCAAAATGCAGGTTTCGAAACTTCACAAACACCGTTTGGCTATTTTCTCGACCTCGAAATAAAAGCGCCGGGATATTCACTGGCAAGAATTTGGGCAACGCTTTAAGAGTACAGAGTTTAAAGTTTAATGTTCAAAGTTTAAAATTTAAAGTTTAAAGTTTAATCCCGATTGCTATCGGGACAAAGTTTAAAGTTTGGTGTTTTGTTAGTGTTGATTATTTTTCATTCATTCATTCATTCATTTTCGCATTCACGCATTTTTAACATTCTCGCATTCACGCATTCTTCTCATTCTTTCGGCTATCTTTGTACTCAAAATTACCGTGCATGAAATTCGAAGAGTATTCCATTTCGTTTGAGCTTAAAAAGAATCTTGAAAAACAAGGATTCAGGCGGCCAACTGACATACAGTTTAAAGCAATTCCGCCCATTTTAAAAGGCGAAGACGTTTTGGCAATAGCACAAACCGGAACCGGAAAAACGGGAGCTTTTGCCATTCCCGTTATCCACAAAATTCAAACTGCAAAAAAAACAAAGCGAACCAATAACATTCAATGTCTGATTATGGTTCCAACACACGAACTGGCTCAACAAATAACAGAGGTTTTTACAGCGCTTGCAAAAAATACTGGTGTTAAAACCATTGGAATTTTTGGTGGAGTTGATCAGGCGCCACAAATTGCAGCACTTGAAAACGGAATTGATATTTTAGTAGCCACACCGGGTCGTATGTTCGATCTGGTTAGCCAGGGACATTTAAAATTGCATGCCATCGAAATATTAATCCTTGATGAAGCGGACCACATGCTCGATCTTGGTTTTATCAGGACATTAACGATTTGATGCGCCATCTGCCGGCAAAACGACAAACATTGTTTTTCTCGGCAACCATTAACCGAAAATTAAAAAACTGGCTTATTCACTTGTAAGCAAGCCTATCCGAATCCAGATTTCGCCAAAAAACCCTGTAGCCAAAAACATTGAACACTCAGTGGCTTTTGTTGAAATGGATGATAAACGGGCTTTTTTGGAAAGACTGATTGATGAAAACCCGGAAGCAAAAGTATTGGTGTTTGTTCGCACAAAAGTACGTGCCGAACGGGTAAAAAAAGCGATGGAACGCGTTCAGATAATAAGCGATACAATCCACAGCGACAAGGAACAAAACGAGCGTACCGCAACAATGGACCGATTTAAAACCGGCGAAGTGAAACTACTCATTGCCACCGATATCAGCGCGCGTGGTATTGATATTCCCAGTGTTGATTTTGTTGTGAATTACGACTTGCCTGAAGTTCCTGAAAACTACGTACACCGGGTTGGACGGACAGGCCGGGGCACAAAAAAAGGCCAGGCAGTTTCGTTTTGCAGCAGCGAAGAGAAAGATATTTTAGCCGAAATTGAAACCTTTCTCGACAAAGACATTATGGTAATGGATATCGACAAAAATGCCTACCGCGAAACGCTCGATTTTACAAAAGACACCGATAACAACTGGAAAAAGCTGATTCGCGAAAACGAAAAAGAACAGAAGGAGTATTGGGCTAAGAAGAGGAGGAAAAAGTAAAGTATTGAGAGTGAACCAGAGATCACAATTTGTGATCCTATAAAATGGCATTTTCTTTTTGTTTCAGCTAATTATCGTGTTCAGTTTTGCGAAACCCGATTGGCTTTCTGGGAGTTTCAACTGAGTTTTTATTTGCCTGCAATTCAGCCAACGTCAGACTGATAAGTTCAAGTTGCATTTGTGTATCTTCGTTAATGTCGTTATAGTCTGAAAATACCTCTTCGATATATTCTTTTAAAGCCTTTATTTCTTTCTGAAGTTCTGTTACACGATCAGTTGGCGGGGTCAAAATCAATTTGCGTACAGCAACAAACGCTCTCATGATACTACGATTTATTCCGATTGCTGTTTTTGAATTAAGTACACTGCTTAGCATTGAAACGCCTAATTCAGTAAATGCAAATGGAAGGTATTTTATGTTACTCCCCTGGCCTTTGTTCAAGATGCCAATTTGGCATCTTGAAAGTTCCTCTCTTGTAACTTCAAACATAAAATCATCACCTTCAAAACGTTCAATATTTCTTCTTACCGAACGTTTTAACTGAGCTGTTTCAACTCCGTACCTTTCAGCCAGCTCAAATTCCAGCATCACTTTATGTCCTCTGATTTCGAAAATTTTGCTTTGAACGCATGTTAGTTCCATTATTTTTTTGGTTTTGATACAATATTATTATTTTTTTGAATCAAAATCCATTTCGTTTTGAAGCTCCCCGAAAATTGATATTCTATCCGAAATTGAATTCTTTCCCGAAAAGGAAATTACTGTAATGGATATCGATAAAAATGTCTGCCGCGAAACCCTCGATTTTACAAAAGACACCGATAACAACTGGAAAAAACTGATTCGAGAAAACGAAAAGGAACGGAAGGAATATTTGGCGAATAAGAAGAAGAAAAGGAAAAGTAAAGCTGACTCAAGTTTTGAGTTTTTATTTAAAGGTTCCGTGCTGAAATTTAGTGGGTTATTTCGTATTTTTGAAGCTGGTAAAGTTTGGTATAAGAATAGAAGCCGACTGCGTTGCACTTTTATGTCAAGTTACAAGAAAGCTGAAACGGGCTAAAGCCCTTGAAAAAACTACTATTTCGGCTATTTTTCTTATACATTGTTAGGTAGCGTTATTCTATTTTTCTAATTATATAATTGTCTGCTTTTGTAATATAAGCAATTTCTTTAGTGTCCTTATTCATCATTATTATTCGACCATAAATTTCGCAAATCAATTCGTTTTGATTTATTATCGAGACCTGTCCAATTCCCCAAAACATCCAAGGAACTTCGAATGCATAATTTTCTTTTACTTCATTTTCATCTCTAATAGTCAATCCTTCTATTGCCCAACCTCCAGTAGATGCTTTCCAGTCTCTATTTGTAGTATCTCTGAAATCTGATTTCACCCAATTATATTTTTCATATAAACTTGGATAAAAAACTTTCTCTTTAGTTTCAATAAAAGAGTCTTCTAACAGTAATGTATCATTGTTATAGTTCACTAAATACAAATCAATTGTCGAATCTTTAGAATCTTCAATTAGCAAGGGGTGTAAGTATTCATAATTTTCTGGAATTTTATAAACTAATTCTTGTTTGAAATCATTGGATATTTTTCCTTTATAAATATTTCTTCCTTGTTTAAGGTAGAGTTCAAATCTGTAATCCTTATCAAGTAAAGACTGGTTTATTTTCAAGTCTGAAAAGAAGTTGTATTTACTAACATTCAAGTAAATCAAAATCATTGCGGTGTAAGTAATTACATTTAAGATTAATGATAATCTCCAAGAACGTTTCCAACTTTTATCTCCTTTGCAGAATATCCAGTTATAAAAAGGTAATTCAATAATCACGGTCAAGATATAAAGGATAAATAGACTGGCAATCCATGCTATGAATACACCTTTAAGTTGAAATACTGAATCAATTATGAATTCTTGAAATACGAGTATTAGTCCATTTCCAATAAGCCAAGAAACATAATTTCCTCCAATCATTATTAAAATAGACCGAAGCCACTTTGTCTTAAAAATCATTGAAACTGCAAATCCCTCAATCAGTCCTATTAATAAATTACCAAACATTAATTGAAATATTGGCATCCACATTAATGCAGTTCCAGCATTTGCAAGAATTGTTTGCGGTATTAAAATTATTGTCAGTATTAGGATTATTTTATTTGCATTTTTCATTGTCAATTGTTCAGTGTGTCTCTTGGTTTTAATGCTGCCTAACGTCTGTAAACCCGCCAATTGCGGGTATTTCGGCATTAGCAGATTGCATTAATGGTTTGATTAATAACGTTTTTCGTGAAACGGGGTTTTTTGTGTCGGAAAATTTTGTGCATCATGTTTGGTTTAAATTGATTGTGATTTCAAAATTAAAAATTATTTGAAATTGAGGTTGTTAATTGTAAACAATTCTATATGATTATTCACTGCGCAATTCAAAGTCAAGCGCAGAATGAATGAAAAACTAAAGCCTTTGCATCCTGATATTCCTGATTTCGCTAGTTGTATTCCACGAACAAATTCCAAATGGTTTTGAAAGATATACTTCAGGACGAACATATAATTCGTGACCTGTATAAGTAAAATCAATCAGTTTTTCATCGTCAACCCAGGCTGTAATTTTTTCAGGAGTTACCCGGAGTTTAATTTTATACCAGACATTCTTTTCAAATTGCTTGAGTATTTTGGTGTTGTTGTCTGATGCATCTTTCCCATCGATACAACTCAAACCAACAACCGGGCCGCCCCACCCTCCTACAATCAGGCTGCAAAATTCGTCATTAACGGGGAAAGTCATTCCGCAAAAAAAATCGTTGCCCGAAGTTTTTTGGGCTTCCACCGTAACTTCATAATTAACTTTGGGAAATTCCTTTTGCCAGGTAATTCCTGTACAGCCATCACCATAATTCAGGATTATTTTCCCATCAGAAATAAGTACCGGACCCTGAGTTCCAAATTCGGTAATTTTCCATCCTTCAAGTGTTTTACCATCGAAAAGAGAATTTTTATCAATGCTTATTTCTTCTGATAATTTTTCTATTGCCTGCGTTTCCTTTGGATTTTTGTTTCCCGAACAGCCAACAAAAACAGTAAGAATCAGCAAACAGATTAGATTTTGATTTTTGGCAATCTTCATGATTTCAATTTTTCTTTAAAATTAGAAATAAAAAAGTTTGCCTGCGTAGTTTTCAATCTACAGAATCTATAACGACAGTAACTTTTATTCAATAAAATTGTAACCCAAACCATTTACTGTTTCTTTCACTTTGGCAAGATTAATTTTTGTCCCCGAAATTTTTACTGTATTACTTTTATTATCAGCAACAACATTTGTAATCCCTGCTAATGCTTCCAAATTACGTTTCACGTTTGCTTCGCAGTGAGAGCAAGTCATTCCTGCTACATTTACAGTGATTCCTTCAATTTTATCCATTCTGTTTTTCTTTTTAAATATTGAAAAAAAAATATCCCCGGCAATCGAAAAAATAAGCAACAAAGCAGAACCCAGTTGTAACCAACCCGGTAACATTTCATGTTCAGAACCATCGCCATGAATGTGCATCACTTTGCTTAAAATCCATTCCGCCGGAATCAGCCAGTTGGTAAGTAAGCCAAAAACAATAGCGCCAATAACTATAGTTGACAAATAAATGGTAAGCGATTTTCGTCCCATAGTTTTTCCCAGAACTGTCATTGTAGCAACATTTGTCGCGGGTCCCGCCATTAAAAAAACAAGCGCTGCACCGGGTGAAACTCCTTTCATAAGCAAAACTGCAGCAATTGGAGATTGAACCTGTTGCACAAACATAAATAGGTACTGAGGCGGCCAAAACAACCAAAATCTCCAACAAGCCAAGCCCTTTAAACGAGCTGAAAAATCATCAGGCAAGGCAACTGAAATTAATGCGGCCACCAAAAAACCAAGAATTAACCATTTTGCAATATCCTGGAGTAATTCAACAAAAGCATAATCAGCGGCCCTGACTAAGGAATGTCTGTTGTCTTCCACTTTTGGTTCGTTGCATCCGCATGAATCGTCGTTACAGGATTTATCGGTTTTACTTAAAACCGCGGCATCAATTTTAAAATTGGCAAATGGAGAAGTTTTAACAACTGGTTTTTCTTTAATTAACCAATTTGTTAAAGCGCCGCCAACAACACCTGTAACAAATGCCACAATTGGGCGCAGCACTGCAAAAGGCCAGCCCAGCATTGAATATGTTGCAAAAATTGAATCGACACCTGTTTGCGGCGTTGAAATTAAAAAAGAGTTGGTAGCTCCTTTTGACGCTCCGTTTTTAAAAAAAGAAATTCCTGTTGGGATAACTCCGCACGAACATAGTGGCATTGGAACACCAAGTAAAGATGCGTTTACCGAGGATTTAAAATTGGATTTTCCCAGGTATTTATCGATGTGTTTTTGTGGGAAATATACTTTCAGCAATCCGGCAAAAATCAATCCCAGCAAAAGCCACGGTGCCATTTCGAGAAGCAGGAACCAGAGTTCGTTAAAATATTGGTCAATATAGTAAAACATATTAGTCATTTATTTAAAGAAACAATCTTTGAAGTCCGATGTTTTGAGAAGGCGAATTTAAGATGAAAAACAAAGAACACAAACGTCAAACTTTTGATTGTTATAAACAAGCAAAGTTGTCAGTTTGTGTTCTTCAATAAAACCGGTAAATTTCCGCTGGTTTCTTTAAAAAAATTGAAATTGTATTATTTCTTTTTAATCATCTGTGAATCTCTGAATTGACCAAAAAGATTATCAATTTTCCCAATTTTTAACTCGTTGCCAGTTAAAATAGTTGACGGACGGATACGGATTCCTCCTTCAATATCGACACCATAATTGCTTTTGTATATCTTACCTCCAATATTGGTTTCTATTGAAACTGTTGCATTTACTTTGTCGGCAACTGTTAGAATATCCATTCCTGAAAGGCCCGGTTTTATATTTAAGTTCAACTCTTTACCAACAGCAATTGGAATTTTGTCAATTACAATTTTCATATTGTCCTTTCCTACTCCCAATTTATTGTTGATTTCAAGCTTAACCGTTTTGTTTTCGTTGCAGAACATTTTTACCACCGACGATGAAGTACCCAGGTCTCTGGATTCAATACTACTGGTTTCAGAAGTTTTTATACCGGATTGCAACCTGAACTCGTTTAACTTACTTTTTATGGCATAAACCATTTGCCCATTGTTCAAACCACGCAACTGATGTTTAAAATTTCTGCCAATAGAAGTTGAAGTTACCATGTCTTTAAATCCGGAAGCGGCTGAAGGTGAAAGTCTGTCCATAAGTACACTGTCGTTGATTGCCTGTGTAAGAGTGCGGTCCTTCAAGTTTTCTACAATAACTTTATCTGTTATGGTTCGATTAAACTTCGCTGCAAATTTTTTGTCCTCCAGCATTACACCTAAAGTTAGGTTAGGAGCCAGAACCCTTTCATCAAGACCCGGCATTATACTATCGAACCGAGAATTTGTTTTTTCTGTTCGCAGGTACATTTCCGAGGCAAGAATCCCGTTCGGTTTAGGCACTACAATTGCGGAGCTAACTTTTCCAGGTTTAATTACTGAACTTGTAGCTTTTATTTTGATTGCATTCGAAACAACCTTTTTTGCCCCAAAACCTTTTACCGAAACAAACTTATTATCAATTGATTTATTTTGTTGTAACCTATTGATGCTATCCTGCCCAAAAGCATCCAAATCATTTCCATTTTCATCCACCAAACTCACTGTTTCTGTGTCGGAACCCAGAATTATAACGGTTCCGGCAAGGAGTAAAAGAATGGCATCCCAAATGGGTGTCCTCGGTCGTTCACCTGTCACAGAGTATGGCATATAATGAAATCTTCCGCCACTCCATTCGCCTCCACTGTACATATTCCCGCCATCATAAGAAAAAGTATTACTATCGGGATTCACAAAAAGTGTCCTTGTAATATTTGTTGCCGGACTGGCTGGATTACTTGAAAAATTTGGATCTAAAATAGTGATCTTCCGGGTTTTGTACTGCTATCCCAGGCAATTGGCAGAATACAGTGGGGTTTGCCGCTGAAATCATAGTTTTGCGCAATACAAATCACCGGATCGCAACCACGGTTAAATTCATTTCGTGTTTCATTAAAAACATCAACCGGATCATGCGTATTACCGGAAAGGAATTCACCCACAAACCACCAAATTGCTGAAGCACCAACTTGATACTGATGCTTTATATTAAATTCGTTTACAACTGTGTTCCAATTATTAAATCTGTCAATTGGTAAACTAAAGAGACTGCGGTGTTTGTAGGAATAAATGGCCTCAACCGACATTCCAAAACAGTTGCCGCCAGCTGCAATCCCTTTGGCAACAAGTTCGTAAAATGCTTTTTCCAACCAGTCGGTAAGGTCCCACCACTCACTTTCACTGTCAACATCTCGAAAAGCGGCAGCATATTTTGCATACGAAATAGAACTTGTTCCCTTGTTTTTAACACCCCACCATTTTTGGGAAGTAGTGAGCAGATTTGGATTAACCTGTGGTTTTACCGACCAGGTTATGCTGTTTAAACCCTGAAAAGATCCGGTATTATAAATACCATTATTCTCTGCCATACCCCATGCATTTGCCATGTTAAGGTCTTTGTGATATGTTCCCAAATGATCGTCATCACCGGGATCACTTTCCCATACATCCACGGTAAACCTGATATTTCGGTTAGGACTGTTTGGAACAATGGTTGTTCCTAATGTTGCGTTTATATCCACAATGTTTTTCCCATCATAATCGCCGGAACTGGGAAACCTTTTATTCAGGATTTCAGCCCCATTATCTTTGATATATGCCCTCAAATAAAGGTCGTTTTGACCCATGAAAGCACCTTCACTTTCTTTGGAATTAATCCGCCCAAAAGATTTTAAATGCTGGCAAACATACATGTTGTTGTAGTTCCCAAACCAAAGAATGCTCCCATTTTTAAATGTATTAAAACGTGATCCACCAGTTCCTCCCGGAATATTTCCTTCGTCGGAAGTTGGAAACCCCATTTGCCCAAGCGGACCATTAAGTTCTTTGTATTTCCGGCGTATATCACCATGAACTTCAAAAGCTCCGGTTGCACCGCTCCAATAAATTGTACAACTTTCGAAATCGTTAAATTTCCCAATAACGGATGCCCCATTTTTAATATCCGATTCATTGGTAACCGGGTAACCCCAATTATTTACACCGCCCAATGCAAGAAATTTTGCAAGAATAGCGCCGTGAACTTCAAATGCACTAGGAGAGCCATTTTTATAATACATTCTGGCTCCCTGGAATATCTGCTCTTTGCCATTGTTGACAGCATTTGCGACTGAAACCGGCCAACCTATAAAAGAAGATTCACCGAATTGCTCGTAATTAATATATAGTTGACCAGTTACCGGAAAAGTACCTGTTGACGGGCTCCAGTATAATCCTCCTTTACTGAAAATATTCTTCCTGCCTCCAGTTTTTGCCGTATTTGTTTCATCGCTGACAAGATACCCAAGTTCGGCTTTGTTTGTCATGTTTTTATAATACTGAAAAATAGCGCCATGCAATTCGAAAGCCGCGCCAACACTTTCGTTGTACATAATCAGACCTGAAGCAAACGGTTGGACATATGCACCTGCCTGGTTGTCGTAATTAAACTTTCCGAGCATATTTCCAAGGTTGAGTGTCTTTTTGATTGCTTCATGTTTATAACTCAGAAACCATTCAGGATGGCTTCGGCGTTCATCCAGTTGCGATTCAAGTTCTGTTGGCAATTCATTATTATACCATTGAACGGCAGCCATTTGGCCATCAAAATGGTTTCTTGCCCGATCAGTCCAGGTGCCTATAAATAATTGATCTCCTGCTGATTTTAAAATCGTTCCAAACGGAAACGCATGAACCGAAATGATCATCCCATCAATAAATACCGCGAGTGTATCCGTATCATACATCAAATCAGCGGTGTACCAATTGTTTGTTTTTAACTCTTTAAAATATTCAGTACTTGTTCCGCTCCATCCATGTTCTTTGGGTGAAACAGTAGTCACCACTTTAAAATTGTTTGCGTTTCCAGCTTTGTCAAGAAACATGGAAAAAGGCAAACAACTAGATTCAACAAGATTTTGTCTGCCTGTTACATTCGAATCAATTTTGAAAACAACCCTAAGACAAAATCTGTTTGTCTTGATACTTGCCGGATTTAAGGTTACTTCAACATTTCCCTTTGCTCCAAAATCCAGAGCCTTTGGAAAATCTCCTGAAAAAATAGTACCCGGCCCGCTAACTACCTTGCAGTTTGTTACTGTTGCAGGCATAGTGCCATCGGGGTTTGAAACCGAAACACCATTTAAAACATAATCAATGATTTTCATAATAAGATTAAATTAAATTAAACATTGTTTTTATTTATACTTTCTAAATTCCCTGCTTATAGGGTTTTTAAAATGTAAATTCAACTTTGCTTTTACTCTAGGTTTTATCAAACTTTAATTATGAAATTAACAACTACGGAATGATTATCAGGTGGTATTTAGCGTCCACTCATAAATAATTTTTCGTTGTACTCAACAAGTTACAATTAATAACTTAAATCCAAATAACAAAAAAGGATTTTTAACTATTTTATTCTCAAATAATAGTCGGATATAAATATCAATTTGGAAAATGCAATTTTAAACTGAATATTAAGGGATCAATTATTTTCTGAAATGCCGTTTTATTAATCCAGTCGATCAACATAAAGTTGTGTAGCTTCAACTTTTGTAACAACTATTTTTATGTCTTTATCAATAAAACCATTGTTTGCAACTGCATCAAAAACTTCATCCCCGATGAATACTTTTCCACCAGGACGTAAAACAGTTTTTGAAATTCCGGTTTTCCCTTTCAACGCAAACATTCCTGTTTCAATACAAACAAAACCATCTTTTACTTCCTGTACCGATTTCAACGACAAGTTCCTAAATATGCCCGAATTAGCCGTAAATAACTTGTTTCCCAAATAAAGTGAAAGGACAAAACCACCAAAAACCCCTAATACAACGGTTGTAACTGCAACACCAACATGTTCCATTTTAACTCCTTCAAAATCGAAATTTACATTATTGATGAGGCTCAAAACAAGGCTGGCAAACATTAATACTATTCCTGAAATCCCGGCAACACCAAATCCGGGAATGACAAATATTTCAACTATCACCAAAATCACCCCGACAATAAAAACAATGATCTCCCAATTGGCGGCAAGTCCTTCAAGATAAAGCGGGCAAAATATACTATCGCAGCCAGAATTGCCACACCAAGCGGAAACCCAATTCCAGGCGACTGCATTTCGAAATATATACCTCCAATTATTGCCATTATCAGCAAACCGGAAATCATTGGATGCACAAGAAATCCAATGATCCTCTCAATCCATGTTGGCTCGTATTCAACGATTTTATAATTTTCTATTCCCACTTTTTTCAATACTTCCGGTACATTATCAGCAAGTCCTTCGCAGTAACCATTTTCAATTGCTTCGGTAGGTGTAAAAGTCAATACTTTTCCTGTATCAATTACCCCTTCTATAAAAACACGTGGATCAACCATTGCCTCTGCAATTCTGGGGTCACGACGCCATTTATAAATTGTATCGTTCCCTGTTATAATCGTATCTTTTCCATGTGCTTCAGCTGTTGCCCGCATGGTTGAGCGCATATAACTCTGGTATTTGTCGGGCATTGCAGCTCCGGTTTGGTTTACAACAGTTGCTGCGCCAATACTACCTCCGGGCCGCATATAAATACTGTCGCATGCAATAGAAATTAGCGCACCGGCTGATGCTGCATTGTTATCAACAAAAACATATACAGGAATCGGGCTTTGTAAAATTTTTGTACGAATTGAATCAGCGTCCAAAACCAATCCGCCATAAGTATTCATGTGAATCAAAAAAACATCAGCTCCCAAAGAATCTGCAGCATCAAACGCCTGCTGTGTCTGGCGCCATGTAGCCTTCGTTATTTCTTCCTTAATATTGAGTTTATACACCAATTTTTCCTTTTTTTCCTGAGCATTTCCTACTATTGAAATAAAGAGAAAAATTGTCAACCAGATATGAATTAATCGTTTCATCAACTTATTTTGAATGATTTATCTGCGAAGTTAAAAACAATTTTATGATTAATTTTGAATTTTATCGTTCTTTCAAAAACCCATGTTCGTTGATTTTGTTAGTTTTGTCGTTCAATTCAGATTTAAGAAAAAATGGAAATCAATTCACTTACCGCCATTTCACCAGTTGACGGAAGATACAGCAACAAAGTTGAAAATCTGTGGAAATATTTTAGCGAATTCGCTTTAATAAAATACAGGGTTTTTGTTGAAATCGAATATTTTATTGCGCTCTGTGAGATTCCATTGCCGCAATTAACAGAAATCAGCGCCGATCAAATTGAAGAACTACGAAAAATCACTGAAAATTTTTCGCTTGATAATGCAGTTCGCATAAAAGAAATTGAAAATGTTACAAACCATGATGTAAAAGCCGTTGAATATTTTATAAAAGAAGAGTTTGAAAAACCCGGACTGGCGAAATATAAAGAGTTTATCCATTTTGCACTCACTTCGCAGGACGCAAATAACACTGCTATTCCAATGTCAATACGGGATGCTTTAAAAAACGAATATTATCCACTGATTGAGGAATTACTTACAAAACTAAAAGATTTGGCTGCCGAATGGAAAAACATTCCAATGCTGGCAAAAACGCACGGACAACCTGCATCGCCAACAAAACTGGGAAAAGAAATTCAGGTTTTTATTGAACGAATTGAAATTCAGTTAACTCAGTTAAACGCCCTGCCATGTCACGCCAAATTTGGTGGTGCCACCGGTAATTTCAATGCACATTTGGTTGCCTACCCGCAAATAAACTGGGAACAATTTGCCGACAGATTTTGCAAAGAAAACCTTGGACTTGAACGTTCGCGATACACAACACAAATTGCACACTATGATAATTACAGCGCTATTTTCGACGCACTAAAACGAATTAACAACATCATTCTCGACCTCGACCGCGATTTCTGGATGTACATTTCGATGGGCTATTTCAAACAAAAAATAAAAAAAGGAGAAGTAGGTTCATCAACCATGCCACACAAGGTAAACCCAATCGATTTTGAAAATTCTGAAGGAAATATTGGAATTGCAAACGCGGGTTTCGAGCAGCTTTCGTCAAAATTACCGGTTTCGAGATTGCAACGGGATTTAACCGATTCAACTGTAACCCGTTTTATTGGCGTTCCATTCGGGCACACGGTTATTGCGCTAAAATCAACAATAAAAGGATTGAATAAATTATTGCTTAACGAATCGGTTATTGCAAATGATTTGGAAGATAATTGGGCTGTAGTTGCCGAGGCTATTCAAACCATTTTGCGTCGCGAATTTTTCCCAAATCCTTACGAAGCTTTGAAGGATTTAACCAGAAATAATAAGGTGATGAACAAATCGTCAATCCACAATTTTATTGATAGCCTTAACGTTTCTGAAACAATAAAAAAGGAATTAAAACAAATTACGCCACAAAATTACACTGGAATTTTTTAGTACTTTTCCATGATACTAAGGATAAAAAGCATGAGAAACGAAAACAAAACAAGTTTCAACATTTTTTCTTCTTTGATCTCCCGTTTACTAAACCCGTGCTTCTGTAATCCAAAATTCAACTAATTTTTCATCTATGATAGATTTTCTGAAACTGCTCCGACGTTTTATTCCTCCTTACAAAAGGGAGTTGTTTTTAAATGTCTTTTATAATGTATTAAGTGCAGTTTTTGGTGCATTTTCCTTTGGGTTGCTTATTCCGGCGTTGGAAATACTTTTTGGCTCAAAAGATTTGGTCGCAGAAAAGGTTCCCTGGGGTTTTTCGCTTGATTCCCTGCTTAATAATTTTAATTTTTATATCAGTAAAGTAATTGCACAATATGGTCACGAGCGAGCGTTGATTTACATTGGCATTTTCATTATCATCATGGTTTTTCTAAAGGTGGCATTCACCTATCTTTCAAATTATGAAATGATTGAAATCAGAAATGGTGTTGTTCGCGACATCAGGATTTTGATTTACAAAAAAATACTGAGACTACCGTTAGGTTATTTTTCGGAAGAAAGGAAAGGTGATATTATGGCACGAATGACCGGTGATGTAGCAGAAGTTGAAAACTCAATAATGAACTCTCTGGATATGATGATCAAAAACCCAATTCTGATTATTATTTCCGTTGGCGTGATGGTTTATATGAGCTGGAGTTTAACAATTTTTGTTTTTGTGATGTTTCCCATAGCCGGCTATATTATTGGTCGGATTGGTAGAAGTTTGAAAAGAGAGTCACGCATCGGGCAAAATAAAATGGGCGATATTCTTTCAATTATTGAAGAAGATCTTTCAGGATTGCGCGTTATTAAATCGTTTAACGCCGAAGAAAGTGCAACAAAGCGTTTTGAAGCTGAAAATCAATCTTATTTCTTCACGATGAACCGACTGATGTGGCGGCGTTTTTTAGCACAACCCGTGAGTGAATTTCTGGGGACTGCCGTTATAATGATTGTAATGTGGTATGGAGGAAAATTGATCCTGAACAACGAAAGTTCATTAAATGCAGCTGCTTTTATCGGTTATCTTGCATTTTTCTACAACATCATAAATCCCGCAAAGGCCTTTTCAACTGCACTTTACAGCGTTGAAAAAGGATTGGCATCTATGGAAAGGATTGACAAAATATTATTGGCCAAATCAAATATTTCCGACAAACCCGATGCTGTTGAAATTACAAAATTCGAAAATGAAATTGTATTTGAGAATGTTTCATTTGCATATAATTCCACACCCGTTTTAAATGGTGTTTCGTTAACAATTAAAAAGGAAAACAATTGCACTCGTAGGTCAATCGGGCAGCGGCAAAACAACAATGGTTGACCTGTTACCTCGCTTTTGGGATGTTGTTGGTGGTAGAATTACTATCGATGGATTGGATATTCGGGACATGAAAATGAAAAGTTTACGACATGATTGGGAATGTGAACCAGGAACCAATATTGTTTAATGACACCATTTTTAATAACATCGCCTTCGGAATGGAAAATGCCAGCATGGAAGAAGTGATAAGAGCTGCAAAAATAGCAAATGCCCATAATTTTATTGTTGAAACAGAAGAAGGTTACCAAACAAGAATTGGTGATCGCGGAGA
Source organism: Draconibacterium sp. (assembly GCA_016705335.1). Classification (GTDB taxonomy): domain Bacteria; phylum Bacteroidota; class Bacteroidia; order Bacteroidales; family Prolixibacteraceae; genus Draconibacterium. The sequence goes on from JADIYN010000032.1 coordinate 34,104, forward strand.
CAAACTGTCCGGTGGGCAAAAACAGCGAATTTCCATTGCGCGTGCGGTTTTGAGCAACCCTCCCATTTTAATTCTTGATGAAGCAACTTCTGCATTGGATACAGAATCGGAGAAACTGGTACAGGAAGCTTTGACCAATTTAATGAAGAATCGAACCTCACTTGTAATTGCTCATCGTTTGTCAACAATTAAAAATGCTGATATGATTTGTGTACTCCACAAAGGCGAAATTGTTGAACAAGGCACCCACGATGAATTACTTGAATTGAAAGGAAGATACAGAAAACTGCATAAAATGCAGATATTTTAAGGATAGTTGAAATCATGGAAAATGTGAAGCAGAAAAGTAACCAATAAGTTATAATCCTGACGCCAACAAATCAACCAGATGAATCGTTTTTACAGGTAATTTCTGTTTTTTAATGTAAGCATCAATATTCATTAAACAGGAAGCTTCAGTTGAAACAATATATTCAGCACCGGTTTTCATCGCACTTTCTACTTTTTGCTCTGTCATTGCAGTTGAAATAGAATGAAATTTTGCCGAAAAAGTACCTCCAAATCCACAGCATGTTTCCAGTTTTTCCATTTCAATCAATTCCAGACCTTGTACATTTTGAAGCAGAATACGTGGCTCCTTTTTTATTCCATACTCCCTCAAACCAGCGCAAGAATCATGAAAAGTTACTTTGTGATTAAAAACTGATCCAAACTCCAACTTCTTAATATGATTGACAAAAAAGTCGGAAAACTCAAATATCCGGGGAGTTAATTGATTTGTTTTCTCAAGTAGAACAGTATCTTCAACAAAAACCTTTTTGTAATAATTCTTAATAAAACCTGTGCAGGATGCCGATGGCGCAACTATAATATCGGCTTTCTCAAAATCATTCAAAAATTTAACTGCCAAAGTTTTGGTTTCTTTCCAGTAACCGCTGTTAAACGATGGTTGTCCGCAACAGGTTTGTTCGGGGTTGTAGTTTACTGTACATCCAGCCTTTTCCAATAGCTTGATGAAGTTAAATGCAGTTTCGGGATAAAACTGATCGATAAAACAAGGAATAAAAACATCCACTTTCATGCTTTCAAATTTTGGGTTGAAAATACCGAAAAGAATAAGAAATAATGAAACTTATCGCTGGAATTGAAAAGTTTCAAAAAAAAAAAGATCTCACTTTTGTAAGATCTTTTCAATTTGCACGGGAGGAGAGACTCGAACTCCCGACACCTGGTTTTGGAGACCAGTGCTCTACCAACTGAGCTACACCCGTGTTTCTTTTTTGCGACTGCAAATATAATAATACATTCTAAATTACCTACACAAATCTATTTTTGCATCGACAATATTCATTTCAAAATATCAATGTTTTGAAAGTTATCAACAACAAAAATCCCCAATAAAAAATCCATAAGAAAATCTTATGGATTTTGAGCGGAGAGAGAGGGATTCGAACCCCCGGAACCTCGCAGTTCAACGGTTTTCAAGACCGCCGCAATCGACCACTCTGCCATCTCTCCGGGCGCGACAAAAGTAGAATATTTTTTTAAACGGCAAAACCTTTTTTCTAAAAAATAAATATTTGCTTAAAAAAAAAGAGAATAAAGATTGTTTTTTTAAAACTAATTTCTGAATTTAGTGTTCCTATATCAAAGTTCTCTGAAACAACTGATTTTACTGGTATTTTGAGTATCTTTGATATGTTTCAATTTTCGAACTTAACTTAATTTAGAAATATAAGTTTATTTAAACACTTATTTATCAACATTTTAACCATTTAATAAAAATTTTGCCGTATGAACAAAGCACAGTTAATTGATGCAATGGCCGCCGGAGCTGGCCTTACTAAAGTAGATGCAAAAAAAGCTCTCGATGCTTTTGTAGCTGCCACAACTGACGCCTTAAAAGGTGGTGACAGGGTAGCTCTTATTGGTTTTGGCTCATTTTCAGTATCTGAACGTGGTCAAAGAACTGGAAGAAATCCACAAACAGGTAAAGAAATTACTATTGCTGCAAAAAAAGTTGTTAAATTTAAAGCTGGTGCTGAATTGTCTGACGCAGTTTAGTGCACATAACAGGAAAAAGAAAAAATTAGGGGAACGGTTTGTTTCCCTTTTTTTATTGCCTTTTTCAAATTATTAAATAGCTACAATGAAAAGTGAACTTCTTGAATATTTGTCGGCAGTTGTCACACCCGAGCGACTTTCGCTTTATAACAGAATTGTTGAAAGCCGCACAAATTATATTACTGTAGTTTTGGAAGATATTTTTCAACCCCAAAATGCAAGCGCTGTTTTACGTACCTGCGATTGTTTCGGCATCCAAAATGTGCACGTTATTGAAAACAGGAATCAATTCCAGGTTGACACAGAAGTATCTATGGGATCTTCGAAAGGGATAACATTAAACACCTATAACAAGAAAAAAGACAACAGTTTAAAGGCAATTCAAAAGCTAAAAAAAGATGGTTACCGAATTGTAGCAACTTCCCCCCATTCCACCGAGGTTGAACTTCCTGATTTTGATATTTCGAAAGGAAAATTTGCATTAATATTTGGTTCAGAATTGCCCGGGATTTCTGAAACTATAAACCAGGAAGCCGATGAATTTCTTAAAATACCTATGTTTGGTTTTACCGAGAGCTTTAATATTTCGGTTTCGGCAGCAATTATTTTGTTCCATTTAACTCAAAAACTCCGCGATTCAGAATCGATTGACTGGCATTTGAGCGAAGAAGAAAAACTGGATATCAAAATTCAGTGGATCAGAAATTCTGTAAAGAAAAGCGTATTAATTGAAAAACGTTTTTGGGAAGAAAAAGGAATTGATTTACAAAGCAAAAGTTAAAATCAGCCTTGAAGTATTTTTTCAATATTATCCAGATTCATCATTTTGACTCCCAATTTTTCCCAGTTTTCAAAAGGTAACGGGATATTTGGCAACTCTTTAATAGCATTTTCAACAACAATTACATTCTTTCCTCTTTTCGCCAAACCGACTACTGCATCGTTTACACAAACATTTGTTGTAACCCCGTAAACGACAATCGTTTCCGGTGAAAGTAGTTTTAAGATTTGTTCGGTGTATGGATTTCCTTTAAATACATCAAATGCATCTTTTCTTATAATATAATTCCTGTGTTCCATTGAATCCACCACTTCTATACTGATACTATTTTCAGTTTCCCAATCGATAATAAATGGGTTTTCAGGTTTTGTTTCATCAATATATTCAGCCCCTGCAGAATTTGCCATACAATGCTGGGGGAAAGTTTTTATAAAATCAGGATTTGTTGATAATTCGGCCGAACCTTGATAATGCCAATCAGCGGTGTTTACAACCGTAATTAATTTGTTTTTAGCTAGTTGCGTAAGTTTTTCCCAATTGGGTTTTAAAAGTTCAGCACCTGATACATACAATTTTCCTTTTGGCGAAACAAAATCGAATTGCGTATCGACATTCCAAAAAATGTAATCAGAAACCTTCATCACATCTTTATTTATTGAATTCCTTTCGCAATAAAATCCCTGAATACTTCATCATTAAAAGTAACCCCCATTTTTATTTCAGATCCATCAGGTTTAATAATCACGTGAAACGGGATACTATTAGTTTGATATTTCGAAATTTGAAGATCAAGGTTTTTTTCTCCCAAATTGTCCTTTTCCTCGCCATCAACTTTTGATATAAATATTTCTTCTTCAGGCAATTTTGTACGATCATCAGTGTAAAGTCCAACCACAACATATTTTTGCGAAAGCATGTTCATCACTTCAGCATCTTCCCAAACTGTATTTTCCATTTTTTTACAATTCGAACATGCATGACCTTTGAAAACTACAAAAAGTGGTTTATTTTGCTCTTTTGCACACGCTAATCCCTGTTCAAAATCGAAATATCCGGGCAAACCGTTCGGCAAATGTAACTTATCAGCATATTTCGCAGGTCCGCATAATTCTTCTGCAGCGTTAAATGCCCGACCATTTGAAGCTCTTGAACTTAAATATGAATTTTCACTTTCAGGCGGAATTAAAGCTGAAACAGCAGATAATTGAGCGCCCAGCAGTCCGGTAAATAAATAAACTACAAAAGAAAAAGTAATTATTGAAAGGAATAGTCGGCCAACTCCAACAAATGGTAAATCGCTGTCGTGCGAAAATTTAATTTTACCAAGGAAATATAATCCAAGTAAAGAGAAAACAACAATCCAAATTGACAAATAAATTTCTCGACTCAATAAACCAAATCCGTAAACCTGGTCGATATTACTTAAGAATTTCAAACCAAAAGCCAATAGTATAAAAGCAAACACAACTTTTATTGAATTTAACCAGCCACCCGATTTTGGTAATTTGTTTAATGCTGAAGGGAAAATAGCCAGCAGAGTAAATGGTGTTGCAAATGCCAACCCAAAAATAAACATTCCCAACAAGGGGCGTAATCCGCCATCCTGAACTGCCTGAATTATCAGTGCTCCGATAAACGGTCCGGTGCAGGAAAATGAAACAATAACTGTTGTTAAAGCCATAAAAAATGCACCTACCATTCCACCTTTATCTGCTTTTGCGTCAGTTTTATTTACCAATCCACTTGGTAAAACCAATTCAAAGGCACCAAAAAAGGATATTGAAAACACCAGAAATAATATAAAAAACAGCAAGTTAGGTATCCAATGAGTACTTAAGACACTGCCAACATTGGGGCCAAAAATACCAATAGAAAATAACCCTCCCAACAACGTGAAGATCAAAACTATCGAAACTCCAAAAAACACGCCTGTTCGAATTGATTTTCCACGATCTTCGCTACCACGCATAAAAAATGAAACTGTCATCGGAATCATTGGAAAAACGCAAGGTGTAAGAATTGCTGCAAAACCTGCCAGTGCTGAAATCAGAATAAATAACCACAGTGTTTGACCACTACCATTATTCATTGAGGTCTCTGAATTCAATGTAATATCTTCTGTTAATGAGCTTGTGGACTGTGCTGTCTGATTGAATTTGAACTGAAATTTGGACTCTTCAGGAGGTGTACATGTTTCATCATTACAACTCATAAAAAGCACAAAACCCTTAATTTCAACCGGATCATCAGACTTCAGTTTTATTTTTTGGGTTAAAATAGCCTGACCATTAAAATATCCGACATTCAATTGGAATGTTTCATCAAAATGAATTTCAGGTTGCGGCTCTTTCAAAATTTTGCCATTAAATTCAAATAATGTAGAATCTTCAAAAACAAATGAAGTTGCAATTGGACCACCTTCCGGAAGGTCAGTATCGTACAGATGCCATCCACTTTCAATAGTTGCCTTAAAAATTAAGTCAACTTCTTTTCCATTTTGTTTGGAATCAAATTCCCACTTTGTTGGGTTGACTATTTGTGCATTTATAAGAAAAGTGGCAAAGATGAGTGTAAAGAGTACGGATATTTTTTTCATTTTTTAAGACTGTAATTAAATTCTGAAATTCATATTTACAAATATAGATATTCACATATAACAAATATCAATCCGTTTGCAATGATATGACAAATATTCACTTAAAAACATGAAAAAAGCCGCTTTGTTGATTAAACGGCTTTTTTTTCATTTATAAAATTAACTCTTCCTGATTGTCATCAAAGAAGTGATATTCAAGAAAAGTAAATGAATTGTTTGCCTCAATTTTAATCCATTTAAAATACTCAAGAAACCATTTATTCCTGACACTTTTTATCCCTTTTGTAAGATAAGCTGCCACATAAGGATGAACTTTCAATACCAGTTTTTTCTTATGTAAATCGTTAAAGGCATATTTTATTTTGCTTTCAAGTTCATCGGCAAAAAGAACAGAAGGTACAATTTTACCAGTTCCTTTGCACGTTGGGCAGTTTTCTGCTGTTTCAATTGTTTCCTGAGGCCTCACACGCTGACGTGTAATCTGCATCAGGCAAAACTTACTTAGGGGTAATATATTGTGTTTTGTGCGGTCTGCAGCCATTACCTCTTTCATGTGGTCATAAACCTTCTGGCGGTTTGCTGCAACATGCATATCGATAAAATCAATTACGATAATCCCACCCATATCTCTCAATCTCAATTGTCTTGCAATTTCATCACAGGCGGCCAAATTTACATCCAGTGCATTTGTTTCCTGATCCATCCCCACTTTCACCCGATTTCCACTGTTAACGTCAATTACATGAAATGCTTCGGTGTGTTCAACAATTAAATATGCACCATCTTTAAAAGATACTGTTTTCCCAAATGCCGCTTTAATCTGCTTTTCAACTCCATAATGTTCAAAAATTGGAGTACGTCCTTTGTAAAACTTTACAATTCTTTTTTTGTCGGCTTGAATACTACCTATATAATTGCTGATTTCGTTACATACCGACTCATCGTTAACTATAATACTATTGAAATCAGTGTGATAGATGTCACGTAACAAAGCGGTTGTACGGTCTATTTCGCCAATGATGAGCGAGGGTGTTTTTGCTTTACTAAGTTTACTGAAAGTAGTTTCCCATTTGGTTACCAAACCATTGAGTTCCTGATCAAGCTCAGCAACTTTTTTGCCTTCCGCCACAGTTCGCACTATTACACCGTATTTACGGGGTTTTATGCTCTGAACTAGTTTTTTTAGCCTGTTTTTTTCTTCGTTGGTTTTTATTTTTTGTGACACTGAAACTTTGTCACTAAATGGCATTAAAACCAAATTTCTACCGGCAATCGAAATTTCGGATGTTAACCGGGGCCCTTTTGTTGAAATTGGTTCTTTTGAAACTTGAACGATGATTTTTTGACCTTCTTTTAAAAGCTCATTTATTTTTCCTTCTTTATTGATATCAGGCTCTGATTGTATTCTTCCAAGAGATGAAACTTTACTTTTTGCGGAAGAACTTAATCGAAGGAATTTGTTTAATGTTGCGAATTGAGGTCCAAGATCGAGATAGTGAAGGAAAGCATCCTTTTCATAACCAACATCGATAAAGGCGGCGTTTAAGCTGGGCATTATTTTCTTTATTTTGCCAAGATAAATATCTCCTACTGCAAATCTTGCACCGCTTTTCTCCCTGGTTAATTCTACAAGCTTTCTATCCTCTTGTAATGCTATAACAATTTCGGATGGAGTTACATCAATTATTAAATCGCTACTCACAACCTTAATTTTAAACTGTCAATTTATTAATATTATATCTTTATAACAGATTAAACCTAAGGCATTAATGCCTTAGGTTTAATCAAAATGTACAAATAAGAATCACTTTATATATTCTTATTTCTTCTTTTTATGCCTATTCTTACGCAATCTTTTTTTGCGCTTGTGCGTAGCCATTTTATGTCTTTTTCTCTTCTTACCGCTTGGCATAACTAATTATTTTACTTGATTTTTAACTTCGGAAATAAAAGTTTTCGCTGGTTTAAACGAAGGAATATTATGCGATGGGATAATAATAGTAGTGTTTTTAGAAATATTTCTGGCAGTTTTTTCTGCCCTTTTCTTTACTACAAAACTTCCAAAACCTCTCAGGTAAACATTTTTACCATCTACCAACGAATCTTTCACTGTTTCCATGAATGCCTCAACTGCTTTTTGAACAGTTACTTTCTCGATTCCGGTATTCTTTGCAACTTCATTTACAATATCTGCCTTTGTCATTTCTTAAAATATTTAATTTTCAATGTATTAAACGAATAATTTGAGTGTGCAAAAATAAAAATTATTTAAAAACAGAAAAGCTTTTCATTTAATTTATTTTTGTTTTTTTCGAAGAAATCTAACAAGTTAACATTAAATGGAAAGTTTTACGCAGAAGATTTACAAGTGGTATATTAATAATAAACGAGATTTACCCTGGCGTGAAACTTCAGATCCTTATAAAATTTGGATTTCCGAGATTATTCTCCAGCAAACAAGGGTTGTACAAGGCATGGGTTATTATAACCGTTTTGTTGAGAAATTCCCAACCGTATTTGATTTGGCAAGCGCATCGGAAGATACAGTTTTAAAATTGTGGCAAGGTTTGGGATATTACTCACGTGCCAGAAATTTACATACTACCGCCAAATTAATAGTAAAAGAACACAAGGGCATTTTCCCAAACGATTACAAATCAATTTTATCGTTAAAAGGAATTGGCAATTATACTGCAGCCGCAATTGCATCTATTGCATTTAATTTGCCTCATGCAGCAGTTGATGGAAATATTTACCGTGTGATTTCACGTTATTTTGGAATTATTACACCAATTGATTCACAAAAAGGAAAAACTGAAATTCAGAAAATAGCAAATGATTTAATTACGGTAAAGAATCCGGGATTTCACAACCAGGCGTTTATGGAATTTGGAGCTTTGCAATGTTTGCCAAAATCGCCCGATTGTAATTCGTGTCCGTTACAGGAAACGTGTTATTCAGCAAAATCCGGTTTAACCGATCAAATTCCTGTAAAAGAAAAAAAGGTAAAACAAAGGACACGATTTTTTTACTATTATATAATAGAGAACAAGAATACTATTCTTCTCGAAAAAAGGATTGGCAACGATATTTGGAAAAACCTGCACCAGCTTCCTTTAATTGAATCGGAATCAGAACTGTCAGAAATTGAAATAATTAACATGAAAACGCCTGTTAATAATCATGAAAATGTAAATTTAAAATCAATTTCCGGTAGTGTGAAACACGTTTTAACTCACCAAACCATTTATGCCCGGTTTATTCATATCGAAGCTGAAGATTTCTATTCGAACGATTCAAATTTTATAAAGGTAAATAAGAAAGATATTTATAAATTTGCTGTACCGAGATTATTGGAAAATTATTTGAATAAGTTTTATTCGTTAACCTAAAAAAAAGAAAAATTATGTCAGTAAACAAAGTAATTTTAGTTGGCAATGTAGGAAAAGATCCGGAAGTAAGGCATCTGGACACAGGTGTGGCAGTAGCAAATTTTCCGTTGGCTACTTCTGAAACTTATATTGCAAAAAATGGTGAAAAGGTTACCACAACCGAATGGCACAATGTTGTACTTTGGCGCGGTTTGGCAGAGGTAGCTGAAAAATACGTAACAAAAGGCAGGCAATTGTACATTGAAGGCAGAATACGAACGCGTAATTATGACGACAAAGACGGAAACAAAAGATATATTACTGAAATATACGGAGATACAATGCAAATGCTGGGTTCAAAAGGAGATGACAAACCTGGAAACAGTCAGCAAAACCAATATCCCGATAATTCTTCTTCAAATGCACATACTTCTGTTACTATCGAACCTGAAATGGAAGAATCGGGCGGTGATGAAGATCTTCCATTCTAATTCAAACTAAAAAATTTGGAAACCGATAAGTTACTATCATCATCTCAATCAGGAATTTGGAACATCCAATTCGAACCTTTTACAATTGGCGATTCTCTTATAATTGTTTTAAGTATTGTGTTATTTGCAATTTCGGCGCTCTTAAGTGCTTCTGAAATAGCCTATTTTTCATTAAACGCAACAGACAAACAAAATCTAAAAAAAACAAATAAGACAGATACCTGGATTTTAAACAATCTGCAAAATCCCGAAAAACTGTTGGCTACCATATTGATAGCCAACAGTTTTTTAAATATTGGTATTATTGTTCTTTTAGTAGATATCTTGAGTCGGCTGGTGATATTTCAAAACCTGCCCGTCATTGATTTCATTTTTAAGTTTGCTTCTATCTCAATATTACTGATGTTTTTGGGTGAGATTTTACCTAAAATATATGCCAACCGGATAAATTTAAAATTGCTTCGGTTTATGACTTTTCCGTTACTAATGCTCGAAAAATTATTTAGACCATTAACCAGATTAATTATTTTATCCACTTCTTTTGTAAACCGGCGAACACAAAAACACAACAACAATTTTTCGCTTGATGAAATTTCACATGCACTTCACCTTACCACTGAACAGGAACTTTCGGAGGAAAAAGAGATTTTGGAAGGGATTGTGAAATTTGGCAATAAAAATGTTTCAGAAATCATGAAACCCAGGGTTGATGTTGTTACACTCGATATTAAAACCCCGTTCCAATCGGTTCTTGATTTAATCGTTGATTCCGGTTTTTCACGAATTCCGGTTTACAGTGGGTCGTTCGATAATATTAAAGGCATTTTATATATAAAAGATTTACTCCCACACAGCCACAAAAGTGGTTCTTTTAAATGGCAGTCGCTTATCAGGCCACCTTTTTATGTTCCCGAAACTAAAAAGATCAACACACTGCTCAAGGAATTTCAAAAAAACAAAGTTCATCTTGCTGTGGTAATCGACGAATATGGAGGAACTTCAGGAATAGTAACACTTGAAGACGTTTTAGAGGAAATTGTTGGTGAAATTGTTGATGAATTTGATGAAGAAGAACACTACTATTCAAAAATTTCAGCAAATACTTTTCTTTTTGACGGAAAAACACTGTTAGGCGATTTTTACAAGATTTCAAAAAGTGAGGATAAAGTTTTTGAAGAAATTAAAGGAGATGCCGACACGCTTGCAGGTTTGATTCTGGAATTGAAAGGCGAAATTCCTGCGCTACATGAAAGAACCGGGTACAAACAGTTTGTTTTTACAATCGAAGCAGTTAACAACAGGCGAATCAAACAAATTAAAGTTGAGATTAACAGAAATTATGGGGAGAAGTAATAGCTTTGGAATGATTGCAAGGACAAATAATATGACAATTTACACGTTCCTGATGATATGAAAACATTGAAAAAGATATGGATTCTTATCCTACCAATTTTGATCTTCGCGGGTTGCAACCAGAAATACACGCCAAAACCAAGACAATTTTTCAGGATCGACTTTCCTGAAAAAACATATCATCAATTGCAACCAGGATTTCCTTATCAGTTTGATATTCCTGATTACTCAAGAATAGTTTCAGATGATGATAATCCCGATCAGCCAAATTGGATTAATATTTCAGTGCCTGCAAACAAAGCTGAAATTCATATTTCATATTACAATCTTTCTGAATCAAAAAACTCAAATCGGGTTCTTTTAAATAAATTCATGGAAGACTCGCGGACTCTTGCATATAAACATTCTCAGAAAGCCGACGCCATCAGTGAACAGGTTTTTATGAATCCTTCAGAAAATGTTTACGGGTTGATTTATAAAATTGAAGGAAATGCAGCCTCACCCATGCAGTTTTTTCTGACTGACAGTACCAATCATTTTTTGCGGGGCGCACTCTACATTCGCGATATTCCAAATATCGATTCGCTAAAACCTGTAATAGATTTTCTGGAAACTGATATTGTTAGACTGATCGAAACAACTACCTGGAATTAATGCCTTTCTTAAAAAAAATAGAAGTCGAAAATGGCATTCTCGGAATCTGGGAATTAACAGAATCCATTGATTCATTGATTTCTGAGTTTCAGTTTTCTGAAAATGAAAAGGTGGATTTTAAAAAATTTGCCTTAACAAAACGACAATCAGAGTACCTTGCAACACGTTTACTTTTGCAAATTTTGATGGGCGAAAAAGCTGAAATTGTTTACCAGGAATCAGGCCGACCGCAAATAAAAAACTATGCAAGAAACATAAGTATCACACACTCAAAAAATTTGGTGGCAATATTCATTTCCGATTTTTTGGTTGGAATAGATGTTGAAATTGCTGACAGGAATATCGACAAAGTTGTAAGCCGTTTTTTGAACCCAAAAGAATTGTCATGGATAGAGCAATCAAAAAATCCGAAATTGTTAAAAATGCTTTTCTGGTGTGCAAAAGAAGCAATTTATAAATGTGCCTGTCAATCAGGACTTCAGTTCGACACACAGATTTTTATCCCCCCTTTTGATTTTGCAAACACCAATTTTTTTAATGGAAAAGTAACTCTCAAAAACAGAACCTCAAACTACAAATTGTGGTTTTTTGAGCTCGAAAACAATATTGTAGTATATTGTGTTGAAGTAAAAAACACAATGGCATGAAAGGAACGACAGACCAAATACTTGTAATCTTTGGGGCTTCGGGCGATTTGACGAAAAGGAAATTAATACCCGCGCTGTATGATTTATATATACAAAAACTGCTTCCCGAAAAATTCGCAGTTATGGGGGCTTCCCGAACTAAACTAACTGATGATGGTTTTTGCCTTCCGGAGAAATTAATGAACAATTTACAAAAATGTTGTTCTATCAGCCCACCTCAAATGATAAACCTGAAGATTTAATTCCGCTTAAAAACAGGTTATTACAAATATCGAAAAGCCTTGAAATACCTGAAAATTACATTTTTTACCTGTCAACCCCACCCTCTTTATACAACATCATTCCCTGTTTTTATACGAAAATGGATTGAGTAAATCGGAAACAAATTTCAGGAGATTGATTGTGGAAAAACCATTCGGGACTGATTTGGAATCGGCAAAAAAACTGAACTTGCAGTTATTAAACTATTTCGATGAAGACCAGATTTACCGAATCGATCATTATTTAGGCAAGGAAACCGTTCAAAATTTACTTGTTACCCGTTTCTCAAACGGGATTTTCGAACCACTCTGGAACCACAATTATATCAGCCGGGTTGAAATAACATCGGCCGAAAGCCTGGGTGTTGAAGGCCGTGGCGGATATTACGACAATTCAGGTGCACTGCGCGATATGCTGCAAAACCATATGATGCAACTTGTGGGATTTGTGGCCATGGAACCGCCGGTTGTTATTGATGCGAATGCTATCAGAAACGAGATTACAAAAGTATTTCAATCACTGCGACCATTTAAGGAAAATATGATTGCTAAGAATGTAATTCGTGGACAATATTCAGAATCTGTAATAAAAGGCGAAAAAGTTGTTGGTTACCGAAATGAGCCCGGTGTTGACCAATTTTCAAGGACTGAAACTTTTGTTGCAGTAAAATTCTTTATCGACAATTGGCGGTGGGCAGGCGTTCCGTTTTACATCAGAACCGGTAAAAAACTGCCAACACGTGTAACCGAAATAGTTATTCACTTTAAAAGTGTACCTCATCATTTGTTTCGAAAATCGTCTTCATCCGGAAACAATCAACTCATTATAAGAATACAACCTGACGAAGGAATTCTTTTAAAATTCGGAATGAAAACCCCCGGAGCACGTTTCGAAGTTCAAACCGTAAATATGGATTTTCATTATTCCGACCTGACTGACACAAAAGTGCCCTCAGCTTATGAAAGGTTACTGCTCGATTGTATGCAGGGCGATGCAACATTGTATGCACGGGGCGATGCAGTAGAAAAAGCATGGGAATTTGTGCAGCCCATAATCAATGCATGGGAAACAAACCCCGAAATACCAATTTTCGGTTATCCTGCCGGAACATGGGGACCGGAACACTCGGATTCGCTGATAAAAGGTGCAGGTTGGCGTTTTCCCTGTAAAATTTAACCGATGATGGTTTGTATTGTGAACTGTAAACAGAATCAACTGTTATAACCAATAAATTAACACTTTATCATTATGTCAAACTCAACAGAAGTTAAAATTTATTCGGATAAAAAAGATGTAGTAAAAGCTTTGGCGAAGGAAATCTTGAAACTTTCAAAATCCTCGGAACAAAATCGTTTCAACATACTGCTTTCGGGAGGAAATACGCCTACCGAATTATTTAAGAGGCTATCAAAAAAGTACGCCGAAACTATTGAATGGGATCGGATACATTTGTGGTGGGGCGATGAACGATGTGTTTCTCCCGAAAACGAGAACAGCAATTACAAACAGGCTTTTGACTTCCTGATTTCTCAGGTACCAATTCCTGAAGCGAATATACATCGCATAAAAGGGGAAAATGAACCGGATGAGGAAGCAATGCGATATGCCGGCGAAATAGAACAAAATTTAACTTTCAGGGGCACCAACCCAGTGTTCGATCTTGTTTTACTAGGCCTGGGTGAAGACGGCCACACAGCTTCAATTTTTCCTGACGAACTTGAACTGTTTGAAGATGAACGAATTTGTGCCGTTGCAACGCACCCGTTGAGCGGACAAAAAAGAATAACCATAACAGGAAAGGTTTTGAACAATGCAAATCGAGTATTTTTTCTTGTAACCGGAGCAGGTAAATCACAAAGATTATCGGAAATTATGAACGATGAAGATGCAGCCAAACTTTTACCGGCATATTACATTTCGCCAACTAATGGCAATTTAATTTGGTATATTGATGAAGCCGCCGCACAAAAAATAAAATAGAATGTCTCCAGTTGATTACTATATATTAGATCAACCTAAAGAGCTGAAACCTGTTATCAAAAAACTGCGCGAATTAATTCTTTCCGCATCTCCTTTTATTGAAGAAAAATTGGTTTATAAAATTCCATTCTTTTATGGAGCTAAACGAATATTCTATATTAATTCTCAAAACAATTGGGTTGATCTGGGTTTTTGTGAAGGATACTTACTTGGTGAAAACAAGATTCTTCAGGCTAAAAACAGGGAACAAGTGAAAACAATAAGATTTTTTTCGGTAACAGAAATAGACGACAATATTGTTTTACCAATAATCCATGAAGCGATTTTACTTGATCAATTAAGGCATTTTCGCTAAATAAAGAATAAATCCCATTAAGTTAAAAACGAGAAGTGATTTAATATGAATATTAGATCATTTTAATTATATGTTTTGGGTTCTTTCAATTTTGAGGCTCCTAATTCAATTTTTAAGATGTAATTTTCCCGGCAAGTGTGTTTTGTTTCGAAAATAGCATGAGGTTATGCAGCCTATTGTCCACTCAATTTAACTTTCCAGTTGATAGCAATTCTTTGAGCAATTACAGTATGTGCGCAAAAGTATACCCTGAGAATTTCGGTTGATTTTATTCTTACTTGATCTGGTCGAATCCGTAATATCGTTTTATTTTCTGAAATTTCCTTCCATCCGGGTTGCCTTTTCTGTTGAGAGGATGCTTTGTATTTGCTGTCTTTGCTTTTCATGTTTACCGGCCTTTCCTTTGCGTTTAAAACTGGTGGTGATATTGTTCCGGGTACAATACTTCCGGTTTTCGTTTGTTGCATAAATGGCATCCCCTGCGGCGTGTGTTGTTTTGCCAAACATTTCACAGATATCCTGGTAAAAAGGGATAAAGCGTTTGCATTCATTGAAAGCATCAAAACTCAGGTATTTAATAAAATTGATTTCGTCCACCTGTAAAACTTTATTGTCTCTACCCATTCATAAATAATTCTTACACCAAAATCTTCTTACAATATTCAACACATTTAATAACTTCTTTTTGTGCATCAGAATTTTCAGGTACCTCGTATTCAAGTTCGATATCAAAATAAATGGGCCATTTGTTTTTCTGAACAAGTTTCAACATATCGGCAATTGGTGTATCGCCTTTTCCCCATGGCATATTTGTGTTGGGTGGAGTTCCGTTTTTCCCGGTTTTGTCTTTTGTATGGATGCTGAAAATACGGGCATGCAGACGTTCGATCAATTCATTTGGGTGATTTCCAGTTGCTCCAAAATAATGTCCGGCATCAAAATTCAACATATTTTTTGGAGAATAGGCTAAAAATTTATCGAAACTAAAACCAGATTCACCAGGTTGTCCGTGGTTGTGGAAAATGGCATACATATCATGTATCTCAGCAAACTTACCAAGCCGCTGACAAGCTTCTTCACCAATTTCGTTTGTAATTCCACCGGCGCCTAATACTTTGGCAGCTTTAAAAGCATAATCAATTTCTTCATCACTCCAATTCGCAGGTGCAAATTTTACAATATGAATGTTTACTCCAGCATTTTTTATACAATTTCCGTAGCGCTTTGTATTTATCCATCGAAACCGATAAACGCCAATCACGCTGAGCTTTGTTTGCAACATCAACTTTTTTCTGAAAATCTGCTTTTTCAGCATCCGACATTTCTACTCCTCGCTGCGGACGGGGAGCTCCGGCAGGCAGTCCGGCATATTTTTCGGCAACATCTCCCATTAGTTCAATTGAGCTAATTCCAGCTTCGACACAATATTTTAAAATATCTTCTGCTGTTGAAGGCATACTTCGCCAACTGTAGGTAATTGCGCCAATTTGCACACCACCGAATTTTGAGTTGGGTTTGCCTTTTATAGCGGCAAATGTGCGCGGTGCAAAAGCAAGTCCGGCGGCTGCCAATGCAGTTGTGCCGATAAAATTTCTTCGTGAAATAGAATTGTTATTTCTCTTTTCCATGATTTACTACTTTTAAAATTGATTTAAGTTGAAGTAAAATTAAAAGAATAAATCTGATTGGTTTGAAATGAATGGAAAAAGGCCATGATTGATTGATAAAAAAAATGATGAAAAAAGCCGGACTTTTCAGACCGGCTTTCAATATTTAAAAGAAATATCTATTATTCTTTATTCTCTTCTGCAGTTTCATCTGCTTTTGTTTCTTCTGTATTAACTTCTGTTTCAGAAACAGGTGTTTCAACTTCTTCAACAATTTTTGCATCTTCAACTACTTTAACTTCTTCTGGTGCAGGTTTTGATTTTGCTTCAGGTTTTGCTTTTGATTCAGTTTTTGTTTTAGCAGGTGCAGCGGCTACAACCTCATCTTTTTTTGCGCCACCACGACGTGAACGGCGTTTTTTAGATTTTGCTGCATCGTCTTTTGCTGCCAACATCGCTTCGTTGTAGTCAACCAACTCCATGATACACATTTCGGCATTGTCTCCCAAACGGTTGCCAGTTTTCAGAATCCGTGTGTAACCACCGGGGCGATCGGCAATTTTAGCTGAAATTTCCCTGAATAATTCAGAAACAGCATCTTTATCCTGTAAATAACTGAATACTACCCTGCGTGAATGTGTTGTATCGCTTTTCGATTTTGTAAGTAGCGGTTCAACATACATGCGTAATGCTTTTGCTTTTGCAAGTGTGGTTGAAATCCTCTTATGAATAATGAGAGAACTTGCCATGTTTGCAAGCATCGCTTTACGATGTGCGCTTTTCCGTCCTAAATGATTTATCTTTTTATTGTGTCTCATTGCTTGTTACTCCTTGTCCAATTTATACTTCGAGATATCCATTCCAAAATTTAACCCCATATTATCTAAAAGGTCGTCCAATTCGGTAAGCGATTTCTTACCAAAATTTCTGAATTTTAACAGATCGTTGCGGTTGTATGTTACTAAATCGCCTAATGTATCGACATCGGCGGCTTTTAAACAATTCAACGCACGAACTGACAAATCCATGTCAACCAATTTAGTTTTCAGGAGTTGACGCATGTGAAGTACTTCCTCATCAAACTCTTCATTTGCAAATTTTTCGTCAGAATCAAGTGTGATTTTTTCATCAGAAAATAACATGAAATGATATATCAGAATTTTGGCGGCTTCTTTCAGCGCTTCTTTTGGTTGGATTGACCCATCGGTCTTAATATCCAAAACCAGCTTTTCGTAGTCGGTTTTTTGTTCAACACGATAATTTTCAACTGCATATTTTACTGACTTTATTGGTGTAAAAATTGAGTCAATCGCAATTACCCCAAATTCTGCTTCCGCAGGTTTGTTTTCACCAGCTGGAACGTAACCACGTCCTTTATTGATAGTAATTTCCATGTGGATTTTCACATCCGGCTCCATTCTGCAAATCACCAGTTTAGGGTTCAACACCCTGAAACCAGTCATAAATTTGTTAATGTCGCCGGCAGTAAATTCTTCCTGTCCGGTAATTGTTATCGAAACTTTTTCACTGTCAAAATCGTCAACCTCATTTTTAAACCGAATCTGTTTCAGATTAAGGATAATATCGGTTACATCTTCAATAACCCCTTTAATCGTAGAAAATTCATGGTCAACACCTTCAATTTTAACTGTAGTTATTGCATAACCTTCGAGAGATGACAGGAGGATTCGACGTAAAGCGTTTCCAACAGTTATCCGTAACC
>JADIYN010000033.1 GCA_016705335.1 Draconibacterium sp.
CATGGTAATTCAACCAATGCCAGCTTTACAATAACAATAATTGATAATGTTTCGCCGGAAATTGATGACTGTCCGGGAGATATTACTGCTAATGTAGATCCGGGTGTTTGTGGTGCACGAGTATTTTGGGCAACACCGGTTGTAAACGATGGCTGCGATGTGGTATCATTTACTCAGATCATGCTTCCGGTGAACTATTCCCGGTTGGCTCAACATTGGTTACTTACACAGCTCTGGATGCAAGTGGAAATTCTTCTAACTGTAGCTTTAATGTTATCGTAAGTGATAACGAAGTTCCAGCAATTGCTTGTTCGGGTGACATCAATGAATGTTCAAATACGGATGCCAATGTTACTATTACGGCCCCTGCGGTTAGTGATAATTGTGGCATTCTTGCCAACAGCCTAATTGGTGAACGCGATGATAACGAGGCATTAACTGCCCCTTACCCATTTGGCACAACAACCATAACCTGGACTGTCACTGATGTTCACAACAATACAAACAGTTGTGTGCAAACCGTAACGGTTAATCCGCTGCCTGCTGCCTTGGCTGGTGCTGACAGGTTAATTTGCTTTGATGAAAGCACTGTTCTCGGAGCCGATGCTGTTGTAGGAAGTATCTATAGCTGGACTTCTGTTCCTGCAGGATTCACTTCAGCCCTGGCCAATCCTTCGGTAAGTCCATTGGTAAACACAAAATATACAGTAGTGGAAACTTCTGAAAATGGTTGTTCTAATTCCAATAGCGTTACAGTAACACCGAATCCGGAATTGGTAATTTATGAATTGCATAATGACGTATCATGTTTTAGCGGAAGCAATGGAACAATCAACATTACTGTAAACGGTGGAACAGGTTCATACAACTATGCATGGAGCAATGGTGAAACAAGTGAAGATATAAGTGGACTTTCTGCAGGAACTTATACTGTTACAGTCACTGACGATAATGAATGTTCAGCTGAACTTGTGATTGAGATTACTCAGCCTATTTCAGCACTTCAGGCAACTGCGCTGATTACAGATCCAATCCTTTGCTTTGGTGATAAGGCAACTGTATTAGTTTCTGCAAGTGGTGGAACACCATTTGATGAAGGGCCATTATACTCGGGTATAGGATACAGATATAATGTGGAACCGGGAGATTTTGGATTTGGTATAACTGATGCAAATGGATGTATAGCAATAGCTACAGGAACTATCATTGAACCACAATTATTGATGGTTGAACTAGATAACCAAACTGATGTACTCTGTCAGGGTGATGAAACTGGTGTAATAAACGTAACTGCTTCAGGTGGTACAACTCCATATTCTTATGCATGGACAGGACCAGATGATTTTACTTCAGGCGATGAAGACCTCAATGGTTTGTCAGCAGGTATTTATAACCTGACTGTAACAGATGAAAATGAATGTAGTGTAACACTTGCTGCTATAACTATTACTGAACAAGCTCTGCCAAATGCAGGTACAAACGGAACATTAACAATATGTGCCGGAAGCACTGTAACTGCGAAATGATTTGTTTGATGCTTTGGAAGGTAATCCAGCCATAAACGGAAGCTGGACTCCAGTACTCGCAGGTGCAGGTGTTTATACTTATACTGTATCAGCTGTTGCGCCATGTACAATGGATGCAACCGCTACAGTTGAAGTTACTGAATTGGCTATGCCAAATGCAGGAACTAACGGAACATTAACAATATGTGCCGGAAGCACTGTAACTGCAAATGATTTGTTTGATGCTTTGAAGGAAATCCAGCCATAAACGGAAGCTGGACTCCAGCACTCGCAGGTGCAGGTGTTTATACTTATACTGTATCAGCTGTTGCGCCATGTACAATGGATGCAACCGCTACAGTTGAAGTTACTGAGCAAGCTCTGCCAAATGCAGGAACTAACGGAACATTAGCAATATGTGCCGGAAGCACTGTAACTGCAAATGATTTGTTTGATGCTTTGGAAGGAAATCCAGCCATAAACGGAAGCTGGACTCCAGCACTGCAGGTGCAGGTGTTTATACTTATACTGTATCAGCTGTTGCGCCATGTACAATGGATGCAACCGCAGTTGAAGTTACTGAACAGGCTCTGCCAAATGCAGGTACACACGGAACCTTAACAATATGTGCCGGAAGCACTGTAACTGCAAATGATTTGTTTGATGCTTTGGAAGGTAATCCAGCCATAAACGGAAGCTGGACTCCAGCACTCGCAGGTGCAGGTGTTTATACTTATACTGTATCAGCTGTTGCGCCATGTACAATGCATGCATCCGCTACAGTTGAAGTTACTGAACAGGCTCTGCCAAATGCAGGTACAAACGGAACCTTAACAATATGTGCCGGAAGCACTGTAACTGCAAATGATTTGTTTGATGCTTTGGAAGGTAATCCAGCCATAAACGGAATGGACCCAGCACTCGAAGGTGCAGGTGTTTATACATATACTGTATCAGCTGTTGCGCCATGTACAATGGATGCAACCGCTACAGTTGAAGTTACTGAACAAGCTATGCCAAATGCAGGAACTAACGGAACATTAGCAATATGTGCCGGAAGCATACCAACTGAAGCTGAGTTATTCGCAGCATTAGTTGGTTCACCAGATGAAAACGGTACATGGAGCGGACCGGTTGCAGGTGTATATTCATATACTGTAAATGCTGAATTGCCTTGTACAGGTTTTGCTTCTGCTACAGTTACTGTAACCATTAACAATGCACCAACAGTTGCAATAATAACTGGAGCGGCAACGGTTGCCACTGGCAGCAGTACACAACTATCGAATGTTACACCTGATGGTACATGGAGTGCAAGTAATGGATTTGCAACTGTTAGTAATACAGGTCTTGTTACTGGTATAAGTGCCGGTGATGTAACAATCAGTTACAGTGTGACAAATGGTTGTGGAACAACTGTAGTAACTAAATTAATAACAGTTACTCAGGTTAATCCATCATCAGCAATAGCAGGAAATACTGTTGTTTACAATTCTACATCAACAGCCGATAACCGTAGGGCAATTCCTGTAACTTTCACTGAAGATGGTTTAGTTACCAGTATATCTATTTATCACAATGGTGGCAACGGAAATGTATTGCTTGGAGTTTATTCAACACAGTCAGGTACACCTTCAACACAATTGGGAGTAACAGTTTCAACTCCAATAAATAGTGAGGCAGGTTGGCAGACAGTGACCTTAACTAGTCCGGTATTTGTTACATCAAATCAAACAGTGTGGCTGGCATGGGTATTCCAAAATAGTCCAGGAGTTAGGTACACGATAGGCTTTCCAGCAAGAGCGCAGTCTCCACAATCATGGTCAGGGGGTATGCCGGAGTTGTTTGGTTCATCTACCTTTAGTATTTACAAGTATTCTATATACTGTAATTACACTCCTGTAGCTGCTACACCTACACTGTCAGTATCTCCAACAAATATTTCCCTTGGTTATGGGGCAGGATCCACCAGCACATTTATCATCTCTTCGAACACAACATGGAATGTTACAGACGATGCAAGTTGGCTTAATTTGTCTCAAACTTCCGGAACGAACAATGGTACTGTTAATGTAACAGCAACGGCAAATACTGGAACAAGCCCAAGAACTGCAACTGTCACCATTTCTGGTACAGGAGTAGCAACTAAAACAGTTACTGTAACGCAGGATTATCAGCCAACTACAGCTGGAATTACGGAAGTGTACGGGTTAACGACCACAACATCAAATCGAAGGGCTATTCCTGTCACCATTAACGAAGCTGGAAGTATAACAAGTATATCGATTTATCACAATGGAGGCACAGGTAATGTATTGCTTGGAGTATATGCTAACCAGTCAAATGCACCTTCAGGTCGGTTGGGCGTAACTGCTTCAACTCCAATAAATAGTGAGGCAGGTTGGCAGACAATAACCTTAGAAAATTCGGTATCTGTTACATCAAATCAAACAGTGTGGCTGGCATGGGTATTCCAGAATAATCCCGGAATCCGTTATATGGAAGGCTCTCCTGCAAGGGCACAGTCTCCACAATCATGGTCAGGGAATATGCCAACAAATTTTGGTTCTGCTACTTATGCAAATTATAGGTATTCAGTATTCTGTAATTATACTCCAGATGTACCTATTGCTGCTGCGGAAGCACCAAAAGCTGCTGAGATCACTACTCAATCAGATTATTCTCTGATCATGAAAGATGCCGATTTGAAAGTTTATCCAAATCCGTTCTCCGAAAAACTGCGATTCGAGTTTGTTTCTCCTGAGTCTGTAAATGCCCGTATTGATTTGTACGACATGACAGGACGAATGGTAAAAACTATTTTCGAAGCACCGGTTGAAGGTGGGGTAAGTTATGAAGCTGAATTTAGGCCTGAATCCATTATTAGCGGAATATATATTTACCGTGTTACATTGGGTGAGGCGATTTATAATGGGAAAGTGGTATTTAAGAAATATTAAATAACAACAACAAGTTTCTATTTAAGTAAATACTCTTAAAGTGAAGTAAGTAGATCCCGGCTATTGGAGGGTAGCCGGGATTCTGTTTTTTAATATTTTATTAGTGCAGGTTGAAGATTTGGAATAGTTATGTAGCAAATAATTTCTCTTTTCAGAATCTTTCCATAGACACAGATTATAGCTTATAAAAATTCAATATTAACTAAGGCTCAATTTCGAGCCTTAGTTTTTTATATCTGTTTGCTTTTTCCTACTTTTAACCCAAACTAAAAAACAAAAGTCATGATAAAAGAAAAAATGCTTAATGCGCTCAATGAGCAAATCAATGCCGAACAATATTCTTCGTTGCTATATCTTTCAATGTCAGCTTATTTTAGCAATGCTGGATTGCCTGGCTTCGCCAACTGGATGTATATACAATTTCAGGAGGAAATGACCCATGCTAATAAATTCTTTAAATATGTTATTGAAAGGGGAGGTAAGGTAACGCTAAAAACAATTGAGCAGATGCCTGTGGATTTTGATGGGGTTATTGATGTGTTCGAAAAAACAAAAGCTCATGAACAACTTGTTACAGGTTTAATTAACAATCTTGTTGATGTTGCAATTGAAGAACGCGACCATGCCTGTCAGAGTTTTCTGAAATGGTTTGTTGATGAACAAGTTGAAGAGGAAGCCAATGTTCAGGAAATACTTGATACTTTGAAACTTATAAATGGACAGGGAAATGGTATTTTTATGTTGGACAGAGAGATGCGTACGCGTGTTTTTGTTGACTCAACACAAACAGCTGAATAGTTTATTTTAAGTTTTTATATTATATAAAAGGCTGTCATTTTTGGCAGCCTTTTATAATTTGGAACAAAAATGTTACTCTCCACTCATTTTTCGCGTATCTCTTTTTAATTTTGCAGTAATACAAATTATATTAATCAACTAAAAGAATGGAACAATCGCAACCCAACAATCCGCTCCACGGAAAAACGCTCGAAGAAATTGTAGTTTATTTGGTGAGTTTTTACGGTTGGGAAGATTTGGGTGACAGAATCCGAATTAATTGCTTCAGAAAAGACCCGAGTATAAAATCAAGCTTAAAATTTTTGCGAAAGATGCCCTGGGCCCGAAAAGAAGTTGAGGATTTATATCTTGAAACAATCAACAGGTAAAAACTATATCAAGCAATAAAATAAAAATACTAAACCCTAAAAGTTTAATAATTATTGCACATAAAACTTGTCAAACTACTCAGTATTAATTACTATTTGATACTAAGTTGTTTATAATTTACCCGATTATCTTGAGAAAAAAAATGTCCGTTAACGCAAACGGTAAAATTAATTAATTACTTTTGCGCGCAAAATTCACAATTAAAATCAAAATTTATGATTCTTGGTTTATTAAAGGAATACGGAACAGAAACCCGCGTAGCTTTGCTCCCGGAAACTGTTAAAGCTTTTACCGACCTAAAAGTTCAGGTATTGGTGGAACAGGGTGCAGGAGAAAAAGCTTTTGCTTCAGATGCTGATTATGAAGCGGTTGGGGCAAAAATAGTTTCGCGTGCTGAGGTATTCAAACAGGGGGAGGTATTGTTGCAAATACAACCACCTGCTGAAGGCGATATTCAGAAGATTAAAGATTCGCAGGTTTGGATAAGCGCGTTTAACCCATTATGGGATACTGACCTGGTGAAAACTTTCCTCAAAAATGGCGTTACAACTTTCAGCCTCGATTTAATCCCGCGTACTTCACGTGCACAAGCCATGGATATTTTACCGTCAATGGCAACTGTGGCAGGTTATATCGCGGTTTTGGACGCTGCAGCAAAATTGCCAACTTTTTTTCCCAATGTTTATGACGGCAGCAGGGACAATACGTCCGGCAAATGTTTTGATTTTGGGAGCAGGTGTTGCCGGTTTGCAAGCCATTGCCACTTCACGAAAACTTGGAGCACAAGTTCAGGTTTTTGATGTACGTTCGGCAGTAAAAGAAGAAGTGATGAGTTTGGGCGGAAAATTTGTTGAAGTGGAAGGTGCGACCGAGGATAAAGCAGCCGGAGGTTACGCTGTTGAACAAACCGAAGAATTTAAAAAGAAACAGCAACAGGCAATTAACGACCATGCCGCAAAAGCAAATGTAGTGATTTGCACAGCGCAAATTCCGGGACGAAAAGCGCCTGTTCTGTTACCAAAAGAAGCCGTTGAAGCAATGAAACCTGGATCGGTAATTATTGACCTTGCAGCTTCGAGTGGCGGTAATTGTGAATTGACGAAAGACAATGAAACTGTTGTTTACAATGGAGTTACTATAATTGGCCAATCAAATTACCCGGCTCAAAAACCTTTGGATGCAAGCCGAATGTTTGGTAAAAATGTGTTAAACTTCATGAAACTGATTATTGGCGATGAAGGAAAACTAAACCTCGATTTTGAGGATGATATTGTTAAAGGTACCTGTATTACAAATAAGGGTGAAATTTACAACGAACGGGTTAAAGCTGTAATTAATAAATAAAAATAAATATGGAAAGTGTATTAACTTTTTTAACCGAAAATAAGGATGCGATATTCATCATTGTGTTATCGATATTTCTTGGATTCGAGGTTATTTCTAATGTTCCTTCAGTATTGCACACTCCGTTAATGTCGGGTGCAAATGCAATCAGTGGAGTTATTATAATCGGAGGTATTATCCTTGTCGGTCATGCTTCAACAACGTTTGAGTGGGTTCTTGGCTCGGTTGCTCTTTTTATGGCCACGCTGAATGTTGCAGGCGGATATGTTGTTACCGATAGAATGCTCGAAATGTTTAAAAAGAAGAAAAAATAACCATGAATACAGAAATAATAAATTCAATTATGCCGGGACAAGTTATCCTGGAATACAGCTATCTTCTTTCAGCAATTATGTTTGTAATTGGCTTAAAGCTGCAAAGTCACCCCGAAACAGCCAGGAAAGGTAACTTTTGGGCAGCATTGGGAATGATCCTGCCCATGATTACTACACTGATTTTAAACAAAAATGGTGCTGGTGAAGGAATATCAATGACGAATGCTTCAGTGGTAATCCTGGTTATTATTGTGGGTAGTGTGGTTGGTACAATCATGGCTCGCAAAGTAAAAATGACAGCCATGCCGCAAATGGTATCATTCTTTAATGCAACGGGTGGTGCTGCGTCGGCCGCCGTGGCATTAATTGAATACGATAAGAATCCAAATGAAGCTGTTCTTGTTGGACTTCTCGGATTGGTTGTGGGTAGCATCGCATTCAGTGGAAGTATGATTGCTTATGGTAAACTGGATGGCAAAGTGGGCGATATTTTTTCTAAAATAATGACTTATGTGAACCTCATGTTCATGATTGTTATTACCGCTGTTATCTTGCTTGTAATTTTTGGCGGGTTTGAACAGGATATCAATACTTACCTGGTTTACAGTTTGCTTGTTCTAAGTTTGATTTATGGGGTTAGTTTTGTAATGCCAATCGGGGGAGCAGACATGCCGGTTGTTATTTCGCTGTTGAATTCACTAACAGGTATCGCAGCCGCAATGGCTGGTTTTATATATCAGAATGAAGCCATGATACTTGGTGGTATTTTAGTTGGAGCTGCCGGTACGATTCTGACGCTTCAAATGTGTAAGGCGATGAATAGATCACTGATTAATGTTATAATTGGTTCGTTTGGCGGAGGTGGAGAAAGTAACGCCAATGTGCAGGGAAGTATAAAGGAAATACAACTGAGCGATGCTGCAGTGTTGTTGAGTTATTCGCAAAAAGTGGTGGTAATTCCTGGCTATGGATTGGCTGTGGCTCAGGCTCAGCATATTGCTCATGAACTGGAAAACATTCTTGAAAGTAAGGGTGTTAATGTTCGTTATGCAATCCATCCGGTTGCCGGACGTATGCCTGGCCATATGAATGTTTTACTTGCCGAAGCTGATGTTTCTTACGACAAATTGGTTGAAATGGATGATATTAATCCTGATATGCCAAACGTAGACGTTGTAATTGTAGTTGGTGCAAATGATGTTGTAAACCCTGCTGCATATGATGATCCGGGTTCTCCGATATACGGAATGCCAATCATCGATGCGCACCTTGCAAAAAATATTATTATCATGAAACGTGGAATGGGTAAAGGTTATGCAGGAATTGAAAACTTCCTTTTCTTTAACGACAAAACCCGCATGTTGTTTGGTGATGCAAAAAGCTCGATTCAGAAATTGGTAAATGAAATAAAGAGTTTATAGAAACCTGTGATTTGCTTTTAGTTGCAGGCTTCGTGATAAAAATGCCATCCTTTATTGGGGTGGCATTTTTTTATGGAGTTAAAATCTTTTTTAATCTTGATAAGCTCAAACTAAACATTCATAATTGTATCCTTCAATTTTTTTTGTTGAGATGATCAAAAATATAACTGAGAATGGTTTTTATTGGAGCCATTATTATATTGAATTTTATATAGCATAATTTCAGACTTCGAGCTTGTGACTTCACTCATCCCGCTTTCTTCAAAATCTTTTTTACTTTTGCAACAGATTATTTTGAAAAAATGGATGCACACCAAATTGTATATTCAAAAACGTGGTTGAATTTGTTACTGTAGCCAGTGAATACTGCTCTTCAATTGAAAATGTAGCAAAAATTTCAGCAGAAGCAAATTTGCAAAAAATGCAAAAGTTGATTCCTTTGCTGTACTTAAAAGCCGCAATGCTGCCAAAAACAGAAAAGCTGCTTGACGAAGAACTTGAAAAATATATCAGTGAGTTGGATTACAATGTATTGCATCAAAAATGGCTGCAATTATTAAATGAATACGACAGTTTTTACGAAGTTTTTGATCCATCAATTCAGTTTGGACAGGAAACAGTTACAGCGAGTATATCGGAAAATTTACTTGATATTTATCAGGATTTAAAAAACTTTTTAATTTCTTACAGTATTGGAAACGAGGAAGTAATGAATGACGCACTTGTTGAAAGTATAGAACATTTTGAAGATTTTTGGGGTCAGCAGTTAGTCAATGTTTTTCGTGCTATTCATATGCTTGTTTACAGTAACGTCGATTTTAGTAAAAAAAATATTAATGAAGAGGTTCAGCCTGGAAAGGGAAATCCAAAATGGCTTGACAGCTTTTGGGAACCGATGAAGATACAGATGATGTTTAAAGAAAGTATTACAAAAGAAGAACTGACCGATTTACCTCTACGGTGGTTTGATGGTGAAATAGTTGTTGTTGATAATAAGGAAAAACTGGATCAGGCTGTTGATATTCTTTCGAAAGCCCAAATAATCGGATTTGATACTGAAACCAAACCTGCCTTTAAAAAAGGGGTTTTCAATAAAGTTGCTTTGTTGCAGCTTTCGGTTAAAAACCAGGCCTTTTTGTTCAGAATAAACAAAATTGGACTTCCGGTTGAAATTTGTAAAATACTGGCAAATCCAAAAATAATAAAACCCGGTGTTGCCATAAACGATGATATTAAGGCTTTGAACAAAATAAAGGCTTTTATTCCCAACGGTTTTGTTGAACTTCAGGATCACGCCAAAGCATTGGGTATTACCGATTTCAGTTTAAAAAAATTGGCAGCTATTACCTGTGGCTTTCGCATTTCAAAAGGTCAGCAACTTTCCAATTGGGAAGCAGAAGTTTTAACTGAAGCACAACAAATTTATGCTGCAACCGATGCATGGGTAGCGCTAGAAATTTTCGAAAATTTTTCAAAAAATTAAATTATGCCCGTTAAAACTGCAAGGTTTTTTTCTTAAGCCCGGAAAAGAACAATCTCTGAAACGATTTCATCCATGGGTTTTTTCGGGAGCCATTGCCAAAGCTGAGGGCAAACCGCAGGAAGGTGATCTGGTAAATGTGTTTGCATCAAATGGCGAATTTCTGGCACTGGGTCATTTTCAGGTTGGCTCAATTGCAGTGCGCATTTTATCGTTTGAACCTGCCGAGATTAATTATGATTTTTGGAAATCAAAAATTGAAAAGGCCTGGAATGCGGAAATCATTGGGGTTAACAGATAATTCTGAAACCAACGTTTTTAGATTGGTTCATGCCGAAGGAGATGGAATGCCCGGTTTGGTAATTGATTTTTATAATGGTACTGCAGTTATCCAAACACACACAGTAGGTATGTTTTTGGTGCAGGAAATGCTTGTTGAGGCATTAAAGGAAGTGTTGGGGGATAAGTTGAAAGCTGTTTATGACAAAAGCGGCAAATCGCTTCCATACAAAGCTGAAATATCAGCAGAAGATAGTTATCTGTTTGGGGATGACAGTGAAAAGGAAGTTTCTGAATACGGCCTGCGTTTTAAAGTTGACTGGGTTGAAGGCCAAAAAACCGGATTTTTTATCGATCAGCGGGAAAATCGTTTTTTGGTACAGCAATTTGCCAAAAACCGCGATGTACTGAACATGTTTTGCTACACAGGTGGTTTTTCATTTTATGCTATGAAAGGTGGTGCACGGCTGGTACATTCAGTTGATTCGTCGGCAAAAGCAATTGAACTGACAAAACAGAATGTTGAACTGAATTTTGAAGGCGATACTCGTCATGAAGCTTTTGCTGCCGATGGTTTTGAATTTATGCGCGATATAAAAGATAAATACGACCTGATTATACTTGATCCACCTGCATTTGCCAAACATCGTGATGCTGTTCAACAGGCTTTACAGGCTTACAAAAGAATAAATACAAGGGCTTTTGAGCAAATTAGAAGCGGTGGTATTGTTTTTACTTTTTCGTGTTCTCAGGTTGTATCGAAAGAAAAATTCAGGGAAGCCGTGTTTTCTGCAGCAGCAATATCTGGTCGTAATATACGCATACTGCATCAGCTAACGCAACCAGCCGACCATCCGGTAAGTATTTACCACCTGGAAGGTGAGTATCTGAAAGGATTAGTTTTGTATGTGGAGTAGGAGAGAAGGGAATGAAAGAATGATTGAAGGATTGATTGAATGATTGATTGAATATTTGAAAATATCCGGTGTTCGGTATTAAAATAAAAACATTAATCGTGAAAATTGGTTATTGGTTTTTGGATATAACTTCCATTAATGTATTTTAAAATTGAAATGATATGAAGGGACAAGGACTTGCTGATGGTTTAAATAAAAGTTTATCAGGAAAAACAATTGTTGAAACATTGGGTTTTTTAACTGAAAATCACCCTGGGAAAGTAATTTTTACAACAAGTTTTGGTTACGAAGACCAGGTAATTACAGATATTATTTTCAAGAACAATTTCGATATAAAAGTTATTACACTTGATACAGGCCGGCTCTTCCCTGAAACCTATAAAGTTTATAACAGCACACTCGATAAATACAAAAAACCGATTTCTGTATATTTTCCACCAACTGAAAAGGTTGAGGAAATGGTTAACAAAAAAGGGCCGTTCAGTTTTTACGAATCGCTTGAAAACCGCAAAGAGTGTTGTTTTATTAGAAAGGTAATTCCACTGAAAAGAGCACTTGCCGGGAACGATATCTGGATTACAGGTTTACGTGCCTCACAATCGGAAAACCGCAGCGACATGAAAAGTTTTGAATGGGATGAAGGCAATCAAATTATCAAGTACAATCCTTTGCTGGATTGGAGTTTGGAAGAAACAATTCTATATATAAAGGAAAATAATGTACCGTACAATGTGCTGCATGACAAAGGTTTTGTAAGTATCGGCTGCCAGCCGTGTACACGAGCAATTCAGCCTGGTGAAGATTTCCGTGCCGGACGCTGGTGGTGGGAACAAAACTCAGGTAAAGAGTGCGGGTTGCATGAAACAGGTCATTAGCGATGCCAACTTTTACATGTCATGAAAAAATTGGTAATGACTTATAAGGTAACCGGTGGAATTGATATAGACAATACGATTTTCCGGATGAGATAAGGGTCTTCTGATAAAAGCAGTGGGCCTTTTTATTTTTGTTAAATAATGACTTTGAAAGCGCCAGCCTATTTCGTCAAAATAAAATACTTCAAGCATTTCCTTTTTTGCCATTTTTTAATGACAATGCCGGAAATACAAAACTATTAGCTTACTATTTTTGTCTGTTGTCTCTTTTTTAACTATTTCTGAATGTTTTATATTCACAGAATTTGATACATCAAAATTTTGTAAATTTGGAAACAACTTTAAACCGATGAGATATTATTTGATCCTATCATCTTTGTTTCTGCTGAACATAAATCTTTTTTCAGAAAATAGTAAATTGATACGTGTGCTGGTTTTAAGTGGCCGGAACAACCATGAATGGCAGCAAACAACTCATGTTTTGGTAAATATTCTGTCTGAATCCCAAAAATTTTCCATAAAAATTACAGAATTGCCGGATACACTCACTAATGCTGATTTTTCACAAACCGATGTTGTCGTGTCAAATTGGAATTCATGGCCCGAAAATGATTTGCGATGGCCGGTAGAATCAGAACTGGCGCTTCTTCAATTTATTAAAAATGGTGGAGGTTTTGTCACTTTTCATGCTTCTTCATCGGCATTTTATAACTGGCCCGAGTTTCAAAAAATTAGTACAGCAGCATGGATTATGGACTCAACATATCATAACAAACCTTCTGAAACAAGAATAACGATAATCAGTAAAACGCATCCTGTTACAAAAGGAATTAACGATTTTGATATTTTCGATGAGTTGTGGATTCAGGCTGCTGAAAACCCTGAATTTGAAGTACTTGGAGCTGCTACGAAAAAAGGAATATCTGAAACTGAAATTAAACCACAACCAGCTATTATGGTTGCCGGTTATGGAAAAGGCAGAATATTTCATACAATTCTTGGGCACGATATTAATGCGATTCAAAATCCCGGATTTAGCTCTTTAATAATTAATGCAACCGAATGGACTGCAACAGGAAAAGTTACGCAATAAAGAATGTTTAAACCAGAATAAAATTATAAACTTAAATCAACTACTATGAACAACCGGCATTCGAGAAGACATTTTTTAAAAACTTCAACCACTGGAGTTGCAGGATTAATTGCGATTCCAACAATTTTATCATCGTGCGCGAAAGGTGCAAATGACAGGATTTTAATTGGTCATATAGGCGTAGGTTCGCGTGGACAGGATGAACTTGTGAATTATTTTTTGCCTTTGGAAAGCGCTTTTCAGGCTGCTTCCTGCGATCCTTTTACCGATAGGCGCGAGAATGTTGCAAGCCATATTAATGCCTTTTACAGGGATAAAGGAATAAAAGCACCAGAATGCAAATCTTACCTACGGTTTGAAGATATTCTCGAAAGAAAAGATATTGATGCGGTACACATTACTACTCCCGACCACTGGCATGTTCCGCTGGCCATTAAAGCTGCCCGGGCAGGAAAACATATCATGCTTGCCAAACCTCTCGGATTAAGTTATTCTGATTATAAAATTCTTGAAAAAGAACTGATTGCCAATAATGTGAAGTTTCATTACGGTACACAGCAACGAACACTTGAGCACATGAAATTGGGCATAGAGATGATAAAAGAGGGCTTAATTGGAGAGATTGACCGCATTGAAGTTTGGGCGCCTGGTTATAATCCTGTTGAGTCACCGGTTTGTAATGAAGTTCCGGTTCCGGAAACTTTTGATTACGATCGCTGGACTGGTCCTGCGCCTTTAAATCCATACTGTCCGGAGCGGGTAACAAATAATGGTTCATGGTTTCAGTGGGATTACAGCATAGGTTTCCTTGGAGGTTGGGGCGCACACCCATTGGATGTAATGATTTGGGGTATGAAAGAAAAACTGAACGGAAAATATACTTGCGAAGGAACCGGTGGATTTTGGCAACCGGGCGGAATATACAACAACATAAGGGCATGGGATATAAATATTGAGTACGGCACGGGAGTAAAATTACATTTTATGGATACTGACGGTGCAAACAGTTCGGGGATGCTAAACCATTTGCCGCTCAAAGATGGTAACGGCACTACTTTTTATGGCTCAAAAGGATGGATTTCACTTGGTAGAAACTCAGCACAATCCGATATCCCTGAAATAAATTCGAAATTGAATGAAAAGGAAGTAAGGGGTGAAAATAATACAATGGGACAACTGTTTGTTGATGTGGTAAAGGGAAATATTCCGGAAGCTTGTCCATTGGAAGAAGCTATTCTTTCTGACACGGTAAGTCACATGAGTAATATTGCAATTCGAACAGAAAGGAAGATTAACTGGGATCCAAATATAGGTGAAGTTGTTGGAGATGCCGAAGCAAACAGTTGGTTTTACAGGCAACACAGAGAATCTTATGCTGTTTAAATTTTTATAATCATCGAACTCTGTAAAACATTCGCAGGGTGTTTTAAAGTCAGGCTGGTTTACTGAAAAATTCAAATAAACAGGAAATACATTGGCAATAAACCCATTGATTGTTGAAAGTTAATACCTCTTTGAAAAATGGGAATTCAGAGTTAAGGTTTTTTGCCGGTGTGTTTCCTGCAATTAAATATTTCAATACTTTTCATTTTAGTGTTCTTCGTTAAATAATCTTCCCTGCCATGTTTCCCGTTCAGCTAATCGTTTTTCAACTTTGGCAACAAACTCAGTTTGGCGCGACCAACAATTTCTCGGGAGCTTCGGTAACAAAACGTTCAACAATGATTTCAGGATTTAACAATTCGAGATAATCAATAACAAGTTCTACATATTCATCAACGGTAAAAAGATGAAAGTAATCGGGGTTTTCAGCATATTGTTTTTCCATTACTGTTTTCCGATGAACCTGTAACTGGTGTAATTTCAGGTTATTAACGGGTAATTTCGAAATCACCCGCGCTTGTTCCAACCAATCTTCCCGATTTTCACCTGGCAAGCCAAGAATAAGGTGGGCACAATTGTTGATTCCTCTTTTTGCCGTTTCTTCAATTGCCCAAACAGAATCAGCAAAAGTATGGCCCCTGTTCACACTTTCCAACGATTTATCTAAATGCGATTCAAGCCCAATCTCAAGCATTACATAAACCTTCTTTTGAAGTTCCTCTAAATAATTAAGCAATTCGGGAAAAATGCAATCAGGCCTTGTTGAAATTACCAAACCTATAATTTTTGGGTGCTGCAGAGCCTCTTCATACAATTGTTTCAATTCTTCTAAAGACTTGTATGTATTAGAGTACGCTTGAAAATAAGCAATGAATTTCATCGATTCGTATTTCTTTGAGAAAAAAGCAACACCATCCTCAACCTGTTTTGAAACACTATTTAAAAGGTTAGTGTAAGTTGGTTTGAATGTTTTGTTATTACAGTATGTACAGCCGCCCCTTGCTTTTGTCCCGTCACGGTTGGGGCAGGTAAAACCAGCGTCAACCGACACTTTTTGCACCCTTTCCGAAAACTTACTCCTAAAATAAGTTGAAAAATCATTGTACCGTTTATTGTGCCCCCAAACAAATTCCTTCGCCATTTCTCATTCTTTTTTGAACTTTCAAAAGTAGCTAAAAATCAGAGATGCAGGAAATCCGGCATATCGTGTTGAAAAAATATTTAAAACTTTAAGCCTTCAAATCTTGTTTGAGTGTTTGATATTGAAATAAGATTTCTAATTTTAAAAAAACCATAAAAGTAAGATTCATGTTTTCTACAAAAGATAAAAAACAGATTGAAAGCCGTGGAAGTGAACTTCATACAGTACTTGTACAAATTGAAAACTTCAAAACCGGTTTCCCTTATCTGCAAATCATTGATGCTGCAACTGTTGGAAATGGCATAATCAGGTTAAATGAAAACGACCTCGAAAAAGTGGTTGATTTGTATGAAGAAAAAGTTGAACACGGTATCAGGCCGTTAAAATTTATCCCGGCATCGGGTGCTGCAAGCCGCATGTTTAAAGATCTTTATGAAGCACTTGAATCTTATGGAAAATCGAATTCAAACGATATTTTGAATACAAATAAAGGCGCTAAACAATATATTGAAGGTTTTGAAAATTTTGCTTTTGCAGCCGAATTAAAATCTGTAATTCAAAAAAATGAAGCCGAATTAAGTGATAAAAACAAAATAGATTTTCTGCTAAACGAAAAAGGACTGAATTATGGTTCTTTGCCAAAAGGTCTTTTAAAATTTCACAAATACAAAAATGGTGAACGCACACCATTTGAAGAACATCTTGTTGAGGGCGCATCTTATGCAAAAGACGGAAACGGAAAAGTTCGATTGCACTTTACTGTTTCACCTGAGCATCAGAAGGGTTTTGAGGAGTTGTTGAAGGAAATTGTCGCGAATTATGAAAATGAATTAGGCGTTACTTTTGAACTTGCATTTAGTCAGCAAAAACCATCTACCGATACAATTGCCGTTGACATGAAAAATGAACCATTCCGCGAAAGTGACGGAAGTTTGCTTTTCAGGCCAGCCGGGCATGGTGCACTGATTGAAAATTTAAACGACATTAACGCCGACATTATCTTTATTAAAAATATCGACAATGTGGTTCCTGACAGATTAAAAAAACCTACTGTAGATTATAAAAAAGCTTTGGCCGGAGTGTTGCTGAAAACACAGGAAAAGCTGTTTTTTTATCAAAAAGAGTTAAACGAAAAACATCCGGTTGCGCTCGACAGTGCTTTTTTGGCTGCTGCATCTGCATTTCTTGAAAATACTTTAAACACAAAACCCGAATCAAGCCAGTATTATACCGAAAAAGAACAGTTGTACCATTATTTGAAAGAAAAATACAACCGTCCGTTGAGAGTATGCGGAATGGTAAAAAATGAAGGTGAACCCGGAGGCGGACCATTTTGGGCAAAAAACAGCGATGGTACTGTTTCGTTGCAGGTAGTTGAAAGTTCTCAGATTGATATTGAAAGCGTTCAGCAACAGACCATGGCAAAACATGCAACACATTTCAATCCGGTCGATTTGGTGTGCGCAGTTAAAAATTATAAGGGCGAAAAATATAATCTTTCTGAATTTACAGATCCTGCGACAGGTTTCATTTCAAAAAAATCGAAAGACGGTAAAGAACTGAAAGCGCAGGAATTGCCCGGACTTTGGAACGGTGCCATGAGTAACTGGAACACACTTTTTGTTGAAGTGCCTATTGAAACATTTAACCCTGTAAAAACGGTGAATGACTTATTACGCGAACAACACTTGGGTTAGTTTTTCATTATATCAGTTGAATTGTTAATTTTGCAAACTGAATTTTGAGGATATGATGGAGGAAAGAGATAATTACTGGGACGATGACACACTTGAAGCGGTAAACCGTTTTAAAAGGTCGCTCATTTCGGGGAATCACAAGTATTTTGATGTTTCCGAATTTGAAGCTATCGTTGAACAGTTGTTAGACGAAGGGGATTTGAACGGCTCGGAAATTGCTGCCGAACAGGGAATCAAAATCCACCCGAATGCACTGCCACTCCAGCTAAAGTATGCCCAGATTTTAATCAACAAAGGTCTTTATGAAAAGTCGTTGAAATTCCTTCAAACCGCCGAAAAAGTTGATTCGAATAATCCTGATGTTCACCTCCTGAAAGGTTCGGCTCAAATGGTTTTAGGTAAAGAAACGGAGGCACTTCTGTCATTTCGGAATGCAATAAAATATGCCGGTACTGAAATTGATGATATCCTTTATCAAATCGGGTCAACCTATGTTCAGATTGGAAATATTCCAAAGGCATTGCATTATTTTGAAAAAGCGGTAAAGGCAAATCCGCTTAACGATATGGCTTTGTATGATTTAGGTTTTTCTACGACCAGGAAAACAAACTGAAAAAAAAGCATTAAATATTACAATTTATATCTCGATATCGACCCGTTCAACCAATATGTTTGGTTCAATCTGGGTACAGTTTACAACAAAATTGAAGAACACGATAAAGCAATTGATGCCTACGAATTTGCATATGCTTTGAATGATGAATTTCATATGGCGCTTTTTAATATTGGAAATGCACTTGCCAATGCCGAAAAATATGAAGAAGCCATTAAAAAATACAATGAATTTTTGGAAATCGAACCTAAAAATGATGAGGCTTATTGTTATATCGGCGAATGTTATTTGAACATTGAAGACTATGCTAAATCACGGCATTATTATAATCTCGCTATTAATTTAAACGAAAATAATGATACAGCCCTTTTTGGAATTGGATTGATTTTGTGGATTGAGCAAAACTTTGAGTTAAGTATAAATTTTATCAAAAAAGCTATTAAACTGGATGAAGAAAATTCAGAATACTGGCTGACACTTGGAAAAATCAATAAGGATTTTAATCAAAAGTCAAATGCTGTTGCGGCTTTAAGAAAAGCAGCGCAGATTGAACCTGAAAACATTGAAATCTGGTTTACCTGGGCTGATGTATATCTTAAATTCGAAGACAAGGAAAATACAGAAAAAATTTTAAGAAAGGCTATTGAAAAAAGCCACAACGCCATATTAAAATACCGCCTTGTTGATTTGTTAATGGAGCAAAAAAGACAAACTGAAGCTTACGAATTGCTCTCTTTTGCGTTGATGCAGGATTTTGAACAGGTTGAATTCTTGTTTGAAATGAACCCGAAGCTGAGGAAAAACAAAAAATTATCCAAATAGTTGACGATTTCAGGAAATATTATAAAAATAGCCTGAATGCCGGTACCAATCCAATAATTATTACCAGCAAATTGTTTTAAGAAACATTAATCCTGATTTATTCAGGTGGAGTTTAATTAGTCAAACAAAATCAAAAATAACAACATAATTAATGAACCGGACAACAAAAGATTACGCGCTTATTACATTAAAAGGAATTGCAATGGGAGCAGCCGATGTGATACCGGGTGTTTCGGGAGGCACAATCGCCTTTATCAGCGGTATTTACGAAGAACTGATAAATTCAATTAAATCAGTAAATATACATTCGTTAAAACTGCTTTTTTCAGGAAAATTTGCCGATTTCTGGAAAGCAATTAACGGTAATTTTCTAATTAGCCTGTTTGCCGGTATTGCAATAAGCATCATATCGCTGGCAAAAGGTTTAAAATATTTACTCGATCACCACCCAATTTTAGTTTGGTCGTTCTTTTTTGGATTGGTGGTAGCCTCAGCAGTTTATGTGGCAAAAACAATCACAAAATGGAACCTGGTTTCTATTTTGGCTGGAATAGCGGGAATAATTATCGCCTATTCAATTACAATTATTAGTCCGGTCGAAGCCAATACAACTTACTGGTTTATTTTTATTTCGGGTGCTATTGCCATTTGCGCGATGATTTTGCCGGGAATATCGGGTAGTTTTATTTTGGTTTTGATGGGCATGTATAAGTTTATACTTGAATCGGTAAGCGACTTCAAAATAACTGTTATTCTAACTTTTTTGTCAGGAGCCGTAATCGGAATAGTTTCGTTTTCCAATGTACTTTCCTGGCTTGTTAAGGAAATACCACAACATGACCATTGCCTTGTTGTCAGGTTTTATGATTGGCTCGCTAAATAAAGTTTGGCCGTGGAAAAAAGTTGTTGAAACTTTTACTGACAGGCACGGCGAAATAAAACCGCTGGTTGAAGCAAATGTTTTTCCCGGAACCTATGAACAAATTACAGGTAATCAAGCTTTTTTATTATGGGCAATTGTCCTTGCAATTTTTGGATTTGCCCTCATATTTATAATTGAAAACATTGCAAACAAATTGAAGAAA
This sequence comes from Draconibacterium sp., assembly GCA_016705335.1. GTDB lineage: Bacteria > Bacteroidota > Bacteroidia > Bacteroidales > Prolixibacteraceae > Draconibacterium. The sequence continues at coordinate 20,097 of JADIYN010000033.1, forward strand.
TGAAGAAATACGGACTTATAGGATTCCCTCTGACCCACTCGTTTTCAAAACGATATTTTACAGAAAAATTTGAAACCGAAAACATCGATTCGACTTATGATAATTTCGAAATCGACAATATTTCAAGGTTTCCTGAAATCATTAAAAACAACCCTGAACTGATAGGTTTAAATGTTACGATACCTTACAAGGAACAGGTAATCCCATTTCTTGATGATTTAAATGATTCAGCAAAAGAAATTGGAGCGGTAAATACAGTTAAAATAATCCGATCTGGTTCTGTAGTTCAATTAAAGGGTTTTAATACAGACACATACGGTTTCGAAACTTCACTGAAACCTTTGCTCAAGCCACATCACAAAAAAGCATTGATACTTGGAACAGGCGGTGCATCAAAAGCATTAAAATATGTGCTTACCAAATTGGGAATCGAATTTATCTCTGCATCAATTGAGGAGTTGAAAGAAAATGAAATAAAGTATGAGGACATTGACGAAAATATGATAAAAGAGAGGCTTTTGATCATCAATGCAACCCCACTTGGTACTTACCCTAAAGTTGAATCCTACCCAAATATCCCGTATTTATATATTACTGATAAGCATTTGTTGTTTGATTTGGTTTACAATCCCGAAATTTCGGCATTTTTAAGAAAAGGTATGGACATGGGTGCTGCTACAAAAAACGGTTACGAAATGCTACTTCTCCAGGCAAAAAAATCTTACGAAATCTGGAATAAAGATTAGTGTTGAAAAGATGAAACTGAAAAAAATCGTGTTTGTTTGTCTTGGAAACATTTGCAGATCACCCAGTGCTGAAGGCGTTTTTTAAATCCTTTTAAAATCCGGTGGAATTGCCAATCAATTTGAAATCGATTCTGCTGGAACTCATGCCTATCATGTTGGCGAACAGGCGGATAAACGTATGAGATCGCATGCTTCAAAACGCGGATACGAACTTACAAGTATTTCGCGCAAATTCGATCCGGATATTGATTTTGATTATTTTGATATGATAATCGGGATGGACAATGAGAATATCCGTGTATTAAAAAGCAAAACACGAAATGCTGCAGATCTTCAGAAAATACACAAAATGACCGATTTCAGGAAAACATTTTTATATGATGAAATTCCTGATCCTTATTATGGCGGTGCTGATGGTTTTGAGCTCGTACTTGATTTGCTCGAAGATTCGTGTAAAGGATTACTGGAGAAGTTGATTACTCAAAATGATACAGAAAAGTAGCCAGTACTTCGTAAGCCGGTTTTTTCTGTCCTTCAATATCAACAACTATTTTTACTGTTACCTTGGCAATGCCGCGCAGGTTTTTAATATCATGAAGCGAAACGGTTGCCCTGATCCTGTCGTTTACCAAAACAGGTTGTTGAAAACGTAAGCTTTCTATGCCGTAATTCACAATCATTTTCACATTGCGCACATCAACAACATTATACCACATATATGTCAACATCGAAACCGATAAATAACCGTGTGCAATTGTCGTTTTAAATGGCGATTCAATTGCTGCCCGTTCCGGATCAGTGTGAATCCACTGAAAATCCAGCGTTGCATCAGCAAATTTATTGATTTGTTCCTGTGTGATTGTAATATAATCCGAAACACCAATTAGTTGTCCTTGCAGTGCTTCAAATTCCGCGTAATTGTTGATTATTCTTCTTGCCATTTTATAATTTCTTTAAGTCGTGCAAATTAATGTTAAACGTTTGTGAATACCGAATTTAAAGCAAAATGCACTCCGATTTAACGATTAATTACGGAATGTCAACTGACTTTTAAGACCGAATGTTCTATTTTTAGATTCTGCTTAAATCAATTACAATTTTTTACACCTTTGCCCCCTGAAATGGCAAACATAAAAGGCATATTAAAAAGCACAACTTTTCTGGCAATATTGGCTTGCTGGCTGTGGTCAACAGCTTTTGCCAATGTAAAAATCGGGTTGCAGTATAATGGGCCCTTCCAGTTTGCCGGAATAAGATTTATTATTTCAGGAATTATCTTGTTTATCTATTTTGGCAAGCCACGGATAGTTTACAATGAATTTAAAGCATATTGGAAATTTATTTTGCTGCTTTCGGTGATGCAATTTTCTGCTCAATACGCATTTTTTTATATGGGAATGAAATATGTTCCGGGTGCGCTTGGAGCTATGATAATTGGTTCATCGCCTTTGTTTATTGCTGTTGTTGCTCACTTCATGATGCACAACGACAAAATGACGCCTGTAAAAATAGGAAGCATCGTTGTTGGAATATCAGGAATTGCGATAATCACGTTGGGTCGTTCAAAAGTGGAAATCAAGAGTGAATTTGAACTTTTGGGAATTGGCTTGCTTTTTATGAACAATGTATTTTCAGGTTTCTCAAATGTTATGGTTTCTAAATATCAAACCGGAAGGTCACCACTTGTGTTGAGTGCAACTTCGCTTTTTATTGGTGGTTTGATGCTTTTTATTGTTGCAATTCCTGTTGAAGGAATTAATTGGGGTCCATTTCCACCTGCTTATTATTTTTCACTTGGCTGGCTAAGTTTTTTGTCGGCTGCAGCATTTGCCATTTGGTACACATTATTACAGCGGCCGGGTGTAAAAGTATCGATTTTAAACATGTGGAAATTTATCATTCCGGCTTTGGGTGCTGCATTGAGCTGGATGTTGATCAAAGACGAAAAGCCTGATTGGATTTCGGTTGCTGGAATGCTTGTGATTACGCTTTCGTTGGTTTTACTAAATTATGCCAACCGAAAATCTTTAAAAACTAAATGACTTCAAACAGATTGAATAAAAAATCCCGGGTATTTGACCCGGGATTCGCATTATTTTTTGTTTTTAATTACCAAATAACCGGCCGTTGTTCAACAGTTCTGTATAATTTGTTTTCAGGTTTAATGTTAAAAGCATCATAAAATTCTGGAACGTCAAACATCGCCCCGTTTACGCGATATTCTCCCCAAGGATGCACATCTTCCTGTACCTTCCTCAAAAGTGCTTTATCTCTAATATTACCCTTCCAAAGTTGTGCATTAGCAAGAAAAAAGCGCTGAATATCCGTGAATCCATCCACGGGTTTAGGTGTAGGTTTTCCTTCAAGGCTGAGTTTGTAAGCTGCTAATGAAACTGTTATACCACCAAAATCTGCAAGGTTTTCTCCCAACGATAATTCTCCGTTTACATGGACATCATTTAATGCCACAAATCCATTATATTGATCAACCAACAATTTTGTGCGTTTGTTAAATTCCGCTGCATCTTTTTCTGTCCACCAGTCAATCATATTTCCATCTTTATCGAAATGGCGTCCCTGGTCGTCAAAACCGTGGGTCATTTCGTGTCCTATTGCCATTCCAATTGCACCATAATTCACAGCATCGTCACCGTCAGGATAAAAAAACGGTGGTTGCAAAATAGCTGCCGGGAAAGTTATATCATTCATTAACGGATTATAACCGGCATTTACAAGTTGAGGATTCATTTCCCATTTTTCCCTGTCAACCGGTTTCCCAAATTTATCGATGTTTTTGAAGTATGAAAAATAATTAGCCCTGCGAACATTTAACACATACGAGTCGGGTTCAATTTCAAGGTTTGAAAAATCTTCCCATTTATCAGGATAACCAATTTTTACACCCATCAATTCAAGTTTTGCCAATGCAGCTTCTTTTGTCGAATCACTCATCCAAACCAGGTTTTCAATCCTTATTTTAAGTGCTTTTTTTAGATTTCCAACCAACTCAATCATTTTTTCCTTTGATTCGGGTGGAAAGAACTTTGCCACATATAATTCGCCCAGGGGTTCGCCCATTGCATTGTTTGTAACTCCAACTACTCTTTCCCAGCGTTCTTTCAATTTTTTATTACCCGAAAGAAATTCATCATAAAATTTAAAATCCTGATTTACAAAATCAGAACTAAGGTATTCGGCTGAACGATTAATCAGGTTCCATGTTAAATAAACTTTCCAGTCATCAATAGAAACTTCGCTAACAATTTTCCCAACCTCTTCAAAAAACAAAGGCATTCCAACAATTATATCACCAAAATCTTTATCGCTGATATTTTTGAAATATCGAATCCAATCAAATCCCGGAGCCAATTCAGCCAATTCATCCTTTGTAATTTTATTGTACAAAGCCTGCATATTCCGCATTTCGGTGTTTGTTTTTGATTTTTCTGCCAAGCGGGTTTCAATGCTCATTACAACTTCTGCATTTTTTTGGCTGTTTTGGCATCGATTCCCATTAACTCAAACATTTTAGCTACATGTTTTACATATTCGGCCCTGATCTCTTTTGAACGGTCATCGTCGGTTGTATAGTAATCACGGTCGGGTAGTCCAATCCCAGCTTGCATCAGGTAAAATTTGTAATTCTTGCTGTCCATCAAATCCTGTTCAATTCCTCCATTAAATAGCGGGTCTAAACCAAAAGTATGAAACCTTGCCACCAAATCCTGGTCTTCCATGACTTGATATTTTCAATCCAAGTCAATTTCTGACTTCAAAGGCTAATTCCATCTTTCTTCAATTTTTGCCGTATCCATTCCGGTTAAATAAAATCGCGTATTTTTTGAGCGATACTCCTTTTCAGCATCCGATTTTTTGATACTTCTTCAAGCAAAGTCCTGAACTTTTGTCTGCTCCTTCCTTTTATCCACAATATCAAACGAACCAAAACTCGAACGGTCCTCTGGAACTGCATTGTTTTTTATCCAGTTTCCGTTGGCATAATGATAAAAATCATCACCCGGATTAACGGAAATCCATATAATCCTTATTAATTGAGGGTTCAGGTTTTGTGAGCATCCGAATGAAAAATAAAGCCAAAAATAATACTATCAGTACAAAGAAGAATTGGATTTTAAGCACTGTTCAATTTTGTTTTAAAATCAATAATAAATTAATTTTATGTTCAAAATAGATTTTAATATTGGATTTTGAAATACAATTTATTCTTCCAAAACCAGCAATTCAATTTTTCCTGAAATCGGTGCTGTGGCTTTCTGCCTGTAATGAAATTGAACCTTTTGTAATCATTTTATCGCCATACAGATTTACCAACTTATTATAAGTTGTATCACGTGGATCAAGTTGTGGCTGGTTGTAATGCATCACTTCTTCGCCATCAACAAAATGTCGGATTATTTCGTTTCCATGTACCTCAACTTCTACCGAAACCCACTCGTCACCGTTGTAAGTTTTTGATTTTGAGTTGATGCAATGCTGCTCGATTAATACACTGTCCATTACAACGTTGGTTCCGGGTGTGCAAAGATTCATTGTCGAACGTTCGCCTGTCCCGTTGCCACCAAGCAACTGTACTTCAATTGATGTCGGGAAATCCTGATCCTGATCCATCGATTCGGCTGGTTGGCCGTGAATCATCAATCCGTTGTTGCGAAATGCCCAACCCGGACCGTTTTTAACCTGGTCGCCCACAAACCTGTATTCAACCCGCAAACGGTAATGAGAAAATTCGCCATTGTAAAAAATATGCCCGAATGTACCGTTCCATTCATCCCAGTTTTCATATGAAACCCGCAACATTCCATCTTCAACCCTAAAAGTGTTGTTGTAATTATCACCAAGTTCGTGGCCTTTGAATTTTATCTGCCAGTTGTTTAAATCCTTTCCGTTAAATAGTTGAATCCAGTTTCCTTCTGCTGATTTTTCTGCTGGTTGTTCGGTTTTTGGTTTCGAATTACATGCTGACAGCATTATAACAATTGCAAGTAAAATGATTTGTGCTGAAAATTGTTTCGTACGCATTTTAATAAATTTTTGAGTTAATATTGATTTAGATTTTATGGAAAGTAAAAGTAAAAGAAAATCGTGATTGTTCGTCAGAATATAAAAATGAATTGCTGTTTTCATGCTTGTTTTAAAATCAATAAGTAAAATAATCCACTACATTTAAAATATTCTTTTCACTTATTCGTCAACCTGATTAGAGGCTGATGAAATAACCGGATAACTGATTTGTACAGGAAAAAGAAACCTGAGCTGCTACCTGAATTTTATACCGATGAAGACTTTGAAACGGTTGGAGAAGTGTTGGGTGATTTACTCGCAAATAATGGCGAAACCCCCGAAACTGAATTTATCAGATCATTGGTTTGGGAGGAACTGGCTGCTGCCCTTGCTGATTTACCACCGGATCAAAGAGAAGTGTTCGAGCTGACTGAATTTGAAGGTTTGCCTTTTAAAGAAATTGCGCGTTTAACCGGTGCACAGGTTAACACATTGATTTCGAGAAAAAGGTATGCGGTTTTATATCTCCGCGAACGCCTCAGTTTTTTGTATGACGAATTAATAAACTTTTAAAATTTAATATCATGAAAACAATGATGTACCGTAGAAAATGGATTTTTATTGTCCCTTTAATATTTCTGGCTATTGTTGGTTTTGGTTTTGTAACAATGGCATTGTGGAATGTTTTAATGCCCGAAATCTTTAATTTGCCTGTAATCAATTTCTGGCAGGCTGCCGGATTATTGATTTTGGCCAGGTTGTTTTTTGGCAGCGGACCATCGAAATGGAACAGAAATCATTCCCATATGGATCCACAAATCAGAAGTAAAATCAAAAACATGTCTCCGGAAGAAAAGAAGGAGTTCTTCAGAAATATGCACTACCACCGCAGTAATTGGCACGGTGAATGTTCTGATAAAAAAGAACAGAACTTAAAGGAAAAAAGTGTTGAATAGTTAATTGAAATTAAATAACTTTTCCAAATACAAATGGGTTTTTGCTGAACCTTTTCCAATGTTGTTTAGTTTTAGTAACTGAATTTGATAATTCAAAAATGACTTCACAATTTTTTAAGAAACATTGGTATTTGCGGGTTTCATTCAATATTCTTTTTGATTTAACTCAAATGCACAGTTTTTGGTTTTCTTTGCAAACTAAATTGATTTTACGGAATTGAATGGGACGGGAAAGAAAAAAGATCAATACGAAAAAAGAAAAACCCAATATTTTCGGTTTACTTAAACCATACCGATGGTTGGTTGTGTTGCTGATAATATTTGCTTTGCTCAGCAATGGAGCGAACCTGATTATCCCTAAAATAATTTCAAAAGGAATTGATACTTTTTCGCAAGGCAACTTCAGTATTAAAACCATTGGAATTGAGTTCTTTGCGGTAAGTGTGATTATTTTCATTTTTGGTTATTTTCAAATGATTGTACAAACCTACGCATCAGAAAAAGTAGGTTTTGATCTGCGCAAAAAACTTTCCGATAAAATTTCGCGGCAGAGTTTTGCTTTTATCCAGGAAGCCAATCCTTCGAAATTGCTTACCAATTTAACCTCAGATATAGATTCTATAAAAACTTTTGTTTCTCAGGCAGTTACTTCAATTGTTTCATCGGCGTTTATGATACTTGGTTCAAGTGTGTTGTTGTTGATGATAAACTGGAAGTTGGCAATTCCTGTATTGATGATAATTCCGCTTGTTGGTGCAACTTTTTTTATCATTGCCCGAAGGATAAAAGTATTGTTCAAACGTGGCCGGGAAGTTATTGATTGGTTGAACAAAGTGATAAACGAAAGTATTCTGGGAGCTGCAATTATAAGAGTACTTAACTCGCAAAACACCGAATACCGCAAGTTTTTGGATGCCAGTGCCGAATCGCGGGATATTGGTATTTCAATTGTTGCCTTTTTGCCACACTTATTCCGGTAATCAATTTTGTTGGAAACCTTGCCACACTTTCTGTTTTGGCACTTGGCGGTCATTTTGTGATTTCAGGAAGCTTGTCGCTGGGAGATTTTGCAGCTTTCAACAGTTATATAGTAATCCTCATTTTCCCAATCATTATTATTGGTTTTATGAGCACTTTAATTGCACAGGCTGCCGCTTCCTATGAAAGGATCGATTCGGTATTAAAAGCCACTGAAACAGCTGATACCGGAACATTTGACAAGCCTTTGAAGGGTGAAATATCTCTTTGAAAAACATATCAGTTTTTTATGACGAAAAACCTGCATTGAAAGAGGTATCGATTTCAATAAAGCAGGCTCGCGAACCGCGATTATCGGGCCAACCGCCGCTGGTAAAAAGCCAGTTGCTGTATTTACTTACAGGACTTATTAAATCCAACGAAGGCGTTCTTGAATTTGATGGTGTTGACATTAATACGTATAACAAAGAAGCATTTCACAGCCAGATTGGTTTTGTTTTTCAGGATAGTGTTTTGTTTAATTTAAGCCTGCGCGAAAACATAGCTTTTAGCGATACAGTCACCGATGAATCGTTGCGAAAAGCCATTGATACAGCCGAAATACGTGAATTTGTTGAAACACTACCCAAAAAGTTGGATACAATCGTTTCTGAACGCGGAACAAGTTTATCGGGTGGCCAAAAACAACGGATTATGCTTGCCCGGGCTCTTGCGCTGAACCCAAAAATTTTGTTGCTCGATGATTTTACCGCCCGCGTTGATCCGCAAACTGAAGCTAAAATTTTGGGAAATGTTTTAAAGAACTTAATGATTTGACGCTTATTTCAGTAACCCAAAAAATTGAACCTGTAAAGGATTTCGACCAAATTATCCTTTTAATGGAGGGCGAAGTTATAGCCGCCGGAAAGCATGACTTTCTGCATTCCACGTGCCCCGAATATGTTCAGATTTACGAATCGCAACAAAGCACAAACGTTTATGAACTACAATCTTAATTTCGATTCGGAGGAAAAACAGGAAAAAAAACCGGGTTTTAGTTCGGTTAAAAGTCTTGTGGCACACGCAGTGGAGGAAAAAAACATTCTCATAATTGCATTTATTGCGATGGTAATTACTGCCGTTTTAAACCTGGCAGGGCCAATAATGATTGGTTATACAGTTGATAATTATATACAAACCAGGCAGTTCGACGGAGTGTTATTTTATAGCGGTATTTTACTTGTTATGTATATTGTTGCAATGGGTGCGGGATATTTGCAAACCAAACTGATGGGAAATGTAGGCCAGCGCATGTTATATACATTAAGAAATCTGGTTTTTAGTAAATTACAGGAATTACCTTTCGATTTTTTTAACCAAAACAAAGCAGGCGATCTAATTTCACGAATCAACAACGACACAGACAAAGTAAACCAGTTTTTCTCTCAGTCGCTGATGCAGTTTATCCGTGTTATTTTAATAATGGTTGGTGCCGGGATATTTTTATTGTCGATCCACATTCAATTGGGTTTGGCTACACTTGCCCCGGCTTTACTGATTTTAGCTTTCACAAAAATAATGGCTGCCTGGGTAAAAAAGCAAAATGCGCTGAACCTGAAAAGTGTTGGCAACCTGAGTTCTGAAGTGCAGGAAAGTTTAAACAATTTTAAAGTTGTAGTGGCATTCAACCGCCGGGATTATTTCAGAAATCGGTTTAATGAAGTAAACCGTGATAATTATACTACCTCAATAAAAGCTGGGATTGCCAACAATTCATACCTGCCTGTTTACACGCTTTTTTCAAATATCGGGCTATTAATTGTGTTGGCATTCGGTATTCATTTTATTTCGGTTGGTCAGTTCACCATTGGTTTGTTGATTAGTTTTATTGCATACACAAATAGTTTTTATGGTCCTCTGCGGCAACTGGCATCGTTGTGGGCAAGTTTTCAGGTGGCTTTGGCAGCGTGGGATCGTATCCGCAAAATCCTTGAACTTGAAAGTAACCTGGTTCAGAAAACCGGCGAAAACAGGTTGGAAGTGGATGCCGATTCGATACTTACTTTTAAAGAAGTTTCGTTTTCGTATCCGAATGGGACAGAAGTTCTGCACAATATAAATTTCACACTGCGACGTGGAAAAACCTACGCGTTTGTTGGTCCGACTGGAGGTGGAAAAACTACTACAGCCTCACTTTCGGCAAGGCTTTATGATCCAACAAAAGGAACTGTAGTGCTTGATGGTCGCGATATTCGCTCGTTTTCGCCTGAGGAAAGAGTTTTGAAAATTGGTTTTATTCTTCAGGATCCATTTCTATTTAGCGGGACAGTTCGCGAGAATATAATGTACGGTAACGAATCGCGCAAAAACTTTGGCAGTGAGGAAATTGAGAAAATGATAAACGATTCGGGACTGGAAAGTTTGTTGCAGCGTTTTGAAAACGGCCTCGATACAAAAGTTGACATTTCGGGCGATGGGATCAGTTTGGGGCAAAAGCAACTTATTGCATTTATGCGTATTGTTTTACGCAAACCCGATTTGGTAATCCTTGATGAAGCAACCGCTAACATTGACACGGTTACCGAAAAGTTACTCGATGAGATACTGCAAAACTGCCATCAACAACTACAAAACTTGTTATTGCCCACCGTTTAAATACAATTGCCAATGCTGATGTTATTTATTTTGTAAACTCAGGAAATGTAACCCGAGCAGGTTCTCTTAAGGACGCAGTTGATATGCTGATGAAAGGGAAAATGGCGAGTTGATTCTGATTCAGAAATTCTTACAAAATTTACAAATTCAAATTATAATCCCTTTTTGTAATCATTCCTTTGAATGTTTTTAATTCAATTTTACTTTATTGTAAGGATGTTTAATATAAGGATGATAGTACTCGCCAAGGATTTTTTTCCAATTCGCTTAAAAACCTGCAATTCAAAACTTTTGTTGTCTTTTGAATTGCCAATTCATTTGATTTAACAACTTTAAAATGAGATTTATTTCACCGGGAGAACATGGTTCCACCCGGTGAAATTATAATTTAAATTTATTCAGATAAGTATTATTAATAAAACTCAGTTTTTCTAATTTATCAAACCAAATCAAAACGGTCAAGGTTCATGACTTTATTCCATGCAGCCACAAAATCTGTTACAAATTTTTCCTGAGCATCTAAACTACCATAGACCTCGGCAATAGCTCTAAGTTCTGAGTTTGAACCAAAAATCAGGTCAGCGCGTGAAGCAGTCCATTTAACTTCGCCTGTTTTTCTGTCGCGTCCCGCAAATTTCTCTTTATCCTCTGATGCAGGAGTCCACATAGTTCTCATATCGAGCAGATTCACAAAGAAATCGTTGGTAAGGACTTCCGGATTTTTTGTAAAAACACCATGTTTTGAGTTGTCAAAATTTGTGTTTAAAACACGCATTCCACCAATCAAGACAGTCATTTCCGGTGCAGTTAGAGTCAATAATTGTGCTTTATCAACCAATAATTCTTCTGTTGAAACTTTATATTTTGTTTTCAAATAATTGCGGAACCCATCTGCTACCGGTTCCAGTGCGTCGAAGGACTCAATATCAGTTTGTTCAGAGAAGCATCCATCCGTCCGGGCGTAAAAGGGAACAGTAATATTAATTCCTGCATTTTTTGCAGCTTTCTCAACACCCGCACAACCAGCCAGCACAATAATATCAGCCAGAGAAACCTTTTTCCCATTTGATTGGGAATTGTTGAATTCCTGTTGAATAGTTTCCAGTTTTTCCAAAACACTGGCCAACTGAGACGGATTATTAACTACCCAGTCTTTTTGCGGAGCAAGCCGGATGCGGCTGCCATTTGCACCACCGCGCTTGTCGGAACCGCGAAATGTGGAAGCAGATGCCCAGGCGGTTGACACCAGTTGTGAAACTGAAAGTCCTGAATTTAATATAGTAACTTTTAATTCTGTAATATCATTTTCATCAATTAACGGATGATTCACACAAGGAATCGGATCTTGCCAGATAAGTTCTTCTTTGGAACTTCGGCACCTAAATAACGGGCGCGTGGTCCCATATCTCTATGTGTCAGCTTAAACCATGCCCGTGCAAATGCGTCGGCAAATTCAAGGGATGTTCCGAAAACGCTTTGAAATTTTTCATAAATCGGGTCAAAACGCAGGGAGAGATCGGTAGTTAACATGGTTGGTGCATGTTTTTTGGATGAATCGTGAGCGTCAGGAATTACCTCACCTGCATTCTTTGCAACCCATTGTTTTGCTCCGGCCGGACTTGTTGTAAGTTCCCAATCAAATTTGAACAGATTTTCGAAGAAATAATAACTCCACTTGGCAGGAGTTTGTGTCCATGTTACTTCCAATCCACTCGATATTGTGTCTCCACCTTTTCCTGAACCGAACTTGCTTTTCCAACCCAATCCCTGCTCTTCAATTTCTTCAGCTTCCGGTTCAGGACCAACATGAGATGCATCCCCTGCGCCGTGAGTTTTTCCAAAAGTATGTCCCCCAGCAATTAGTGCAACTGTTTCTTCATCGTTCATTGCCATACGTGCAAATGTTTCACGGATATCAAAAGCAGCTGCAAGTGGATCAGGGTTACCATCAGGCCCTTCGGGATTCACATAGATTAAACCCATCTGAACAGCGGCAAGTGGATTGTCCAACTTACGTGAATGCATATCTCCGTCTGCATCATCGTCGGAAACCAATACCACCTTCTTTTTGTACACCTTCTGATCCATGTGCATAGCGTATATCACCTCCCAACCATTTGGTTTCCAAACCCCAGTTTACATCTTCTTCGGGTTCCCAAACATCTGCCCGACCTCCGGCAAATCCGAAAGTTTTGAAACCCATTGATTCAAGCGCTACATTACCAGCAAATATCATGAGGTCAGCCCATGATATTTTTTTGCCATATTTTTGTTTTATTGGCCAAAGTAATCTGCGTGCTTTATCCAGATTAACATTATCGGGCCAGCTATTTAACGGTGCAAAACGTTGTTGTCCGCCTCCTGCGCCTCCGCGTCCGTCACCTATGCGATAAGTACCGGCACTGTGCCATGCCATTCTTATAAATAATGGTCCGTAATGGCCAAAATCAGCCGGCCACCAGTCCTGCGAATCTGTCATTAAATTGTGCAGGTCTTTTTTTATTGCTTTCAGATCAAGACTTTTAAATTCTTTTGTATAGTCAAACTCTTCGCCCATTGGGTTTGATTTTGAAGAGTGTTGACGTAGAATGTTAAGTTTTAACTGATTTGGCCACCAATCGTGGTTTTTTGTTCCGCTACCCCCAATAATGTGTTTTCCAGTTGCACCTGTTACGGGGCATTTACTCATGTTTTCAGAATTGTGTTCCATATTACTTTTTTTATGTTAATTAATACTGCTTTTGAAATGTTCCTTTTATTTGAAGTATGATATCTTCAATTTTAAAACCCGGGAGGCTTTTCTTTTCAAAATATTTCTGAAGTAACTCATCAAGTTCTTCATCAAAATAATCTTTTATTAATTCGGTTTCCTGACAATAAATATGATGATGACTTTCCATGACACCATCGTATCGCATTGCATCTTTTTCAGTTGTAACTTTTTTAATTAACCGGTTTTCAACTAAAACCCCCAAAACTTTATAAACCGTGCCGGTGGCTATGTTTGGGTACATTTTTTTTATATAATCAATTATATTCTCCGCTGTTGGATGATTTTTAAGATTATATATCGCTTCCAAAATTGCCATTCTTTGAGGCGTAACTTTTAAACCTCTGTCTGTTAGCTTATTTCTGATTTCTTCTGTTGTCATTTTTATATCAATAATACTTATATGAGAATAATTCTTATTTAAGAATTAACTAATTTACGATTAATTTTTCTTTTAAAAAAATTTATGATGAAAAAATTGGAAGTTTTTTTATCCTTCTACAAAGCGATAAAATGGCAGATTATTTAACTTCAGTTCAGTCCAAATGCAATTATAACATTTGCTTTTGGAGTTCCAAGTTTTTCACCACCACAAGCCAAAACAATATATTGTTTTCCATTGATTTGATACATTGCAGGTGTGGCAAACGATGCTGCCGGAAGTTTTGTTTGCCAGAGCAGTTTTCCTGTAAACCTGTTGAAAGCACGGAAAAATCCATCTTTTGTTCCTGCAATTAAAAGCAGACCGTTTTCAGTAATTATTGGGCCGCCATAATTTTCACACCCTGTCGGATTCGTATCCTGGTTGGGTAATTCCGGCGTTATCCCCAAAGTAGTTTGCCAAATATGTTCACCTGAATTCAAATCAATTGCAGTAAGTGTTCCCCACGGTGGAGAAATTGCCGGTAAACCGTTGTCATCGAGGAATTTGTTGTAACCTGTAAACTTGTATAAATCCTGTTGAAAAGATGACAAACCGGTAGATCCAGCTTCCTTTTTTTCGTCACCAAACAAAAAAGCAACCAAATGTTCTCTTTCTTCTTTCGAAATAACAGGAAAACCGGGCATTTTTCCTTTACCGCTGCTAATTATCTGTTGAACGTTTTGCCGGATCATTTTTTGCGAAACAAGCGTAAGATTTGAATAACCGCTTGCTGTATTTCCGGTTCTTTCGGCTCCGTGACAGACCATACAAAAGTTACGATAGCTTTGTTCACCTATTGAAATTTGATTGTTTGCATTGTTGTTTACCGATGGATTATCATTATTTTCCATTCGTAAAAACCAGGCCATTTCGTTGGCGTTTACATAAATAATTCCTTTGTCGGGGTCAGCGCCTGCTCCGCCATATTCAGCACCACCATCATATCCGGGTAAAACCAATACATTTTCTGTGTTTGGCGGAGCGAATAATCTTTTATCCGAATTTTTAAGAATTTCCTTAATTTCTTCCTTGTTATTTGCAAACTGACTAATATCATTTTCACTTAACTGCAGAGCTGCCTGGGCAAAAGGTTTTGGCAGTACCGGAACTGATTGAGTGGGCCATGCAGTTTCACCGGCCAAATTTGATGGATGGGTTTCTACTTCATTAATTGGGAACAAAGACTCACCTGTTTCCCTGTTGAAAACAAAAACATAACCCTGTTTTGTTATTTGAGCTACTGCTTTAATTGGTTTCCATTTTTTGTAACTGTTATTAAGTTGGGTGGAGCTGGTAAATCTCTGTCCCACAAATCGTGATGTGTGGTTTGGTAATGCCATTTATAAGTTCCATCGGCAGCATTTAGCACCAGCAGGCAGTTTGCAAATAGGTTGGCGCCGATTCTGTTTCCACCATAAAAATCAGGTGCAGCCGAGCCAAGCGGAATAAAAACAGTGCCGGTTTTTTCGTCAAGTGTCATGCCGGCCCAGTTGTTTACAGCGCCAACATTTATGTTTTTGTAGGCCTCTTCCGGCCAGGTTTCATAACCAAATTCACCGGGGTGGGGGATTGTATGAAATATCCAAACCAACTCCCCGGTTCTGACATTAAAAGCCCTGATATCACCCGGGGCAGCTCCTGCATCTTCAGCAACCCGCACTGGCATGATTATCAAATCTTTGTAAATTGTTCCGGGAGTGTTACTTGTTATGTATTTATCTTTTGCCGATTCAGGTAATCCAATGTGAAGGTTTACTTTTCCGTTATCTCCGAATGTTCTGATTGGTTTTCCATTGTTTGCATTTAAAGCGAGTAAATTTGCGCCAATTGAGTAAAAAATACGTTTGTCATTCCCATCTTCCCAATATGCAACACCCCGGCTGACTCCATTTGATGAGGTTGAATCGGAATATAACCATAGTTCCTTTCCGGTTTCGGCATCCAGTGCAAAGGCTTTTAATCCGGCAGTTACACCGTAAACAGTGCCATTTATCATTATCGGGTTCATTTGCATTTGACCGCTGTAGGGAGATGAATAAGTCCAAGCAATTTTTAATTGATGAACATTATTCGTGTCAATCTCAGCCAGGGTTGAAAAATGATTTCTGTCGGGACCACCCAGGTATTCAGTCCATGATTCGGATTTATTTTTGACAGATGAAGTGCATGCTGCCAGTAAGAAAATTGCTGACATAATAAAAAGGACTTTCATAAATAGATTCAATTATTATGTGAATATTGTGTTAAACACAATTTAAGAGGGTAAGTTTCATAAAATTGAAAAAATATCGAATTGTGAAGGATGAGTTAGCCAGTAGGTAGCATATTTCTGATTGCTGTAATTTTCCAGGTTCTATTGTTTTGAACTACGATAAAAGTACTCCACATTTTTCGGGTTGATCCATTTATATTATTGATTTCGTATCTGGCATCCACTATTGCACATTCCGTATTTAAATATCTTATTTTTTCAATTTTGAGTGTTCTTATTCCAGGATTATCCGTTGAACTTAGCACCATTCCTTTTATGGCTCCATCAATACCATCTCGCCATTCACCGGAAGAAACCAACTGATCTATGTCGGTAGTTAAAATACTTTTCAGCAAAACGGTATCACTTGTTTCTCTTGACTGTGAATATTTTTCTATCAGCGAATAAATTTCCTTATCCGGATTAGCATTTACAGTTTTACTTTGAGAATAAACGGAAGCTGCACAAAGAAAACTGATTTGAAATAATGTGATGATCTTTTTCATAACTAACATAACGGTCTTCTGCTTTTTCAGTTTAGAATGGGAATTGGGGAATACTTTTGAAAAATTCGCTCAGTTCCAATCCTATGTTTTTATTTACTTTTCTTACGCATCGTTGTTATATGTATCTCTGATACAGAGGTATAACGAAAAAGGATAAACCAACGCATACTGTTTTCTTTTAATGGTGGTGATGGTCAGAACTTTGATAATGTTCCCGAATCAAATCGCGGCCAAAGTCACCATCAAAATCGCGCCAAACCGAATGAATATGATTGGCGTTATTTTGTGAATTGTCAAGCTCAATTAAAATGTTTTCCTGGATGCGGTAATAATGACCCACTCCCGGTTTTGTACCTCCTGCCCAGCCAAAACTGATTTCATTCATTTCTTCCGATTTCAGTTTTTCATTCTTGCATTTTGCAAGTTCAACAGGCAAGGCTGCCAGGTATTCATCAATTAACTGAAATAAATTTTTTTGCTGTGAATCGTTTAACGCTTTCATTTTAATTCCTACAGGTTGCAATGGACTTACTTCTGAAGAATTGGTTGTAACGATATCGTAATAAGATTTGTGCTGAAAAATTGCTTTCTTTTTTTGACTCTCCGAAAAGGAGTTAATCAGTTCAAATCCCAAATCTTCTTCAGCCGCGAGTGTACGTTCACCTTTTCTGCTGCCTTCTTTACAGTAGCCGGATTGGCGCCAAAAACCGCGGAGCAATGGAAGTTTTGCCATTTAGAACCGTAAAATTGAGTGAAATGTGATGCCCCTGAAACGACCAGGCCCACAAACTGTCAGTTGCCGGATTTCCGTAAAATGCAGTGTAGTATTTTTCGGGATCCCTGTAATCGTAATTTCCGGATAAATCAGCCAAAACATTTTCAAGGCTGATAATTTGTCGGGTTTTTGTGTAACCTATTTCACTTAATGAGTTCTTTATCAAATTAAACAACAAATCTTTTTGTCCATTATTTAAATCGGCGAGTGAAATTCCGGGACGAGAAAAAGAGGCAGCCGGTAAATAATGCCATATGAATTTTGAGTCGTGATTAAATTTGTATTGAGTTTTGCTTTTTTGTTCCTTGTTTAACGAATTCAGAAATTCAGATGCCGGTGAAATCTGTTTTGATTGAGACGCAGAAAAATACGCTACCATTACAAAAAAAATTAAGAACAGAAAATTCCTCATATAATTTCAAATTGTTTGTCTTCGTAAAAATTTCGTTAATACAATAAATATTTTCAAAATATCAGTTTGTGGATTTTAAATACGCTTTCAAATCCATGATAAAAAATTGTTAATCCAATAAATTTGAAAGAGGTTCGGTTCAATCCCCAACCGAATACCAACTTATCCGCTACATCTGGTCAGGTGGAATTGGCTGTGGAACAACATTACTCACGGGTTTAATACTTTTCAGGTAAGCAAAAATGGCACTTGCATCTTCATCTTTTAAAACTGTAAAATTGTACCAGGGCATTGGCGGCAATAGCATTCGCGAACCTTCTATTCCTTTAAACTTTCCTTCTTTCATTGCTCTTTTAAATTGTTCTTCAGTCCATGCACCAATACCGGTTGGATCGGGTGTTAAATTAGCTGCAAACGAAACTCCCCAGGGACCTGCTGCTGCAGTTAAGTCGGGATAAAACATACCAAAACCTTCCTTTAACATCTTATCTCCAAATTTTACAATTGGCCGGTCCGATGGATAGCCCGACAAAAGCGATTCAGGAATAATTTCAGGGCCGTTTGGTCCCATTGATTTTGGGGAATGGCAGTCGTTACAACCCATTATAGTAACAAGGTATTCACCCCGTTTTACAAGATCTTCGGGAGAAACAGTGTTTGCTGAAGTATTTGTATCTTCCGGTTTTTGATTGCTTTTTGTGCAAGAGGTACATAAAATGGCAAAACATGTAATTGCCAGTACAAGATTAATTTTGTTTTTCATGTTGGTAAAAATTTAGTTAATGAATAAATAATAGTTGTACTTTCAGTTGTCTGAAAGAATTGGGTGACTTTTTCGTTTTTGAAAATCCATACATAAATAGCATTTGCTTTTAATTTTTTTATCGGTAGATTATCACGTTTCAGTATATCGAACAACCATAATAATTCTGTCGTACATCAACAAAACCAATTGTTTCAATAGTTTACAATCCCTGATAATACAGATAAACTTTTGGACCCAAACCTGCCGCTGCATTTTGAAGTTCTTCTGATGGATTTCCATATAATTTGAGCGAGAAATCAGAGATGCCGAGCATTCTTCCTATTGGTTCACCAATGTTTCCCATGTGTGTTAGTACTGCGTTTGAGTCAGTATAAGTTTCGCGCACCACGCACTCTTTTTGGTCGGGGCTAAAAAACCAGTCATATTGAAGCGCACCTTTGCCTGCTTCCTTTTCTTTAATAATTGCGATACATTCATCTGCAATTATTTTAAAATCTTCCAATTTTCCCTGGTGGATTTTAAACTCTGCCGTTATTTGAATCTTTTCCATTGAGTTGAATATTAATTTTCGGATTAAAATATTTAATCTGAATTATTAGCTTTCAAATATGTACTGATACAGAACAGATATAAAGAGTGATTGCTCTTTATTAAAATTAAACAGAGATTAAATATACACCTTATTTAGATTTAATCAAAATAATAGGAGGAATATTTTCAACCTTTTGATTGTTGGTTTGATTGCGTGTTTTTTTGAATAGGCTTAATGAAGTTTGTAAAATTATGATATAAATTCATTTAAAATGAAACTTTATTTCCATCCCCACTTATCCAGAATTTCTTTTAAATATTTTTGTTTTACAGGCTCTCTGTATTTGATTGCAAAAGGGGTGTGGTATTTGTGTTCCCTTAAAAACTGCACTTGAATCATATTCCAATCTTCTTCAGTAGAAATTTTATTGTAAGCCAGCAACTCTGTATAAAGTTTGTTTCCAACCTTATAAAAATATTTGGTGCCCAGATAATCGAGGTCTGAATCTGCTAATATTTGTTCTAAAATATTTGAAGGTGTTTGTGGTTTTTTAGTTGCATTAATCATTTCAATTATCATGTTAATTTCATGATCCGAATAATTCCAGGCGGGCAATAATTTTATTGTGTAGTTAATGCTTGCGTTTTCGTGCTTATCAAAATCCCAGATAAAACCAGTATCATGCATAAGAGCTGCTGTGCGCAGGAGATAACCATCATGTGCTTCAATATGCATTCGTTTTATATATTGATTACACAATTTTAGTACATGCAATGTATGGTGAACGCTGTGGTAGGTAAGTTTATCTGAAAGTTCTGATTCTAATTTGTTGGTAATAAATCGTTTTAATTTTCCTGTATTCATAAGTTTAATAGATCAAATGGGTTTGTTTATGAATGCTATTATGCTTTTAAGTTTTTAGGCCCGATTGTTTAATAATGCCTCCTTTGACTTCTTTTATGCTCTGCACAAAAAAGAATGCATCATTATCAATCATTGAAACTTCATGTTTCAGTCGATGTATTTCAAGTCGTGTAACTACCGTCATTATTATATCTACATCATGTTTTATGTTGAACGATCCAGGCAGAAATCCACGTTCGCCCTTGTAAACTGTAATTGCTTTACTGAAATCGTTAACAATAAGCGACTTAATAAGTTCGTGTTCTTTTGAAATAATATGGAGGGCAGTAAATTCTTCAAACCCATCAACAACATAATCTGAAGTTTTCATGGCGGTGTAATAAACTAGAATAGAATACATGGCAGTTTCAAGTCCAAACTCGATGGCAGCGCCTAAAATTACCAATGAGTTGAAAAGCATAATTATTTCGCTTGTAGTAAATGCCACCCTTTTAGTTGTGTAATGGGCAATAATTTCAAGTCCATCAATAACAGCACCACCTCTTATCACAAGCCCAATTCCGAGTCCCATCAGGAAACCGCCAAATACTGCGATCAGCACTTTATCATTTGTAACTGTTGGTACATTTACAAAAAACATAAGTGTTGCCATTATCAGAATAGCAATAAGTGACTGAACGATAAAAGTTTTCCCCAGTTTGTGATATCCGATTATTAAAAAAGGGATGTTAAACACAATGAGCAAAATACTGATGTGAATATGAAATACTTTATTTACGAGAATTGAAATTGCAGTAACACCACCATCGAGAAAACTGTTTGGAATCATAAATCCCTTTAACGCAACAACTGCAATAAATAAACCTGATATAGTATAAAGAATTGATGAAACTGTAAAAATTGTATTCCATTCGACTTTATTTGTTTTACTCATATTTTTTATATTTGAAGTTTAAAATGCTTCATTCTGTGCTAATCATTAATCATTAATGATTCAATTTCTTACTCAACCACTTCATAAATCAACATAACACCGGCTTTATTTTTAAAGGTCATTTCTCCAACCTTTTCGCATTTAAAAAATTCTTTTACTTTTTGAAATGATTTTTCACTGATAACAACCTGTCCGGGTGTGGCTGACGACTGCAAACGCTGGGCAGTATTTACCACATCGCCAATAACTGTGTAATCCAGCCGGCGTAAGCTTGATGAGCCAATATTTCCTGAAATCATTTCGCCACTATTGATACCGATGGAAACACTGGGTTTAAAATTGACATTGTCGGAAACAGATGGAAGTGCGGCTATTTTGTTTCTAACGGCCAAGCATGCATCGATTGCCCGATCGAGATGAAAATCGCCACGAAAAACTGCCATTATTGCATCACCTATAAATTTATCGACAAACCCGCCGTTTGTGATAATTTCATTTACCATTACATCGAAATAACTGTTCAGCAATTTTACAACGTTATCGGGTGTTTCGTTTTCACTAATCGACGTGAACCCGCAAATATCAATAAATGCAACCGAAGCTTCGATTGTTTCGTTTGTAAGCAGCGATGATTCGAATTCGCGTGTGTCCATAAAATTCAATACGGTTTCATCGACATACATTTTCAGAATGTTGTTTTCTTTTATAGCCCTGAGTGTTTCGCGCATCTGATTAACCTGTTTGATTGTTTTTTCAAGGGTAAGTTCCAAATCATTAAAATCAACAGGTTTTGTTATAAAATCGTAGGCTCCGCGGTTCATAGCAGTGCGTATGTTTGCCATGTCGCCGTATGCAGAAATAATTACCGATTTAAGAATTGAATGTTGCTCATTTAATTTTGTAAGTAAAGTAAGTCCATCCATTTCGGGCATGTTTATATCGCTTAAAACAATATCAACATCGGTATTTTCTTTTAATTGCTCAAGGGCATGTCTGCCATTCACAGCAAAAATAAATTTGTATTCCTGGTCTCTGATTTTTTTCCTGAATTTTTGTTTAACAAGAACTTCAAGATCAGTTTCGTCATCAACAACAAGAATCTTAGTCATACTTCAAAGGATTTAATTTTTTCTTTAAGCACTAAAAAATCAACGGGTTTTGTAAGAAAGTCGTCGGCGCCAAGTTCCATGGCACGTTTGTAATTGTCTGAATCGCCATAGGCTGTAATCATCATAACAAAGGGTGGGGGAGTATGATTTTTCTTCTTTATCTGTTCAAGTAATTCGAGTCCACTCATGCCCGGCATGTTTATGTCAGAAAGAATTAATACGGCCTCGTGTTTATATTTTTCCATACAATTTAGCGCCTCTTCGCCCGAAAAAGCAAAGGCAAACTCAAGGTCGTTACTCCTTATTTCTTTTCTGAAACGCTGTTCAAATAATGTTTTAATGTCTTTTTCGTCGTCAACAACTAATATTTTCATGTTAAGTTTTTTATTTTTTTATATCGGCAAAATAATTTTAAACGTTGCACCTTCACCTTCCGTGTTTTCTACTTTCAACTCTCCGTTGTGTGCTTTTGTAACTATTTCATAACTCATGCTTAATCCCAGTCCTGTTCCCTGTCCACTGGGTTTAGTGGTAAAAAATGGCTGAAATATTTTATCCAGCACCGCTTGAGGTATCCCATTTCCGTTGTCAGTAACCGAAATCACAACTGCCCCTCCCTCTGAAAGAGGGAAGGAAAGAAGTGCGAACTGTTACTGTTGGCTCATAAAGCCCTCCTCCGGGGGTGTGGGGAGCGTTCTTTTTCTCATTTACTGCGTAAAATGCATTGGTTATTAAATTCAAGATCACCCGTCCCAGGTCTTGAGGAATTACATTTATTTTACCAATTGTTTCATCAAAATCAGTTTTCAGGGTTGCGTTGAATGTTTTGTCTTTTGCCCGCAAACCGTGGTATGCCAATCTTAAAAATTCATCGGCCAAAGCATTTATATCTGTTGGCTCTTTTACGCCACTGCTGGTTCGCGAGTGTTGTAACATTCCCTTTACAATGGCATCGGCGCGTTTGCCGTGGTGGTTTATTTTTTCGAGATTTTGAATCACATCATCAGCTAATTCAGTTGCAAGTTGCAGGTTACCGGTTGCAAGTTCTTCTTTCATTTCGTCAAGTAATTCTTTACTGACTTCGGAAAAATTATTTACAAAATTTAACGGGTTTTGTATTTCGTGTGCAATTCCTGCAGTGAGTTCGCCAAGTGATGCCATTTTTTCGGCCTGTATAAGTTGTGATTGTGTTGATTTGAGTTCACTGAGCGTTTTTTCAATTTGATTTTTGGCTTCTTCAAGTAATCTGAAATCTTCATATCTTGAATATGCAACCGACATTGTTTGTGCCAAAGCCTGCACCAATTGAATTTCTTCGGGTTTCAACGAATTTGTATTTCCAACATAAAGCATTCCTTGTTTAAAAGGTACAAGGTGGAGATAAAGTGATTCGGGAGGAGCATAAGATCCCTGATAGGATTCAGGATTTTCAATCTGATGTGATTTAATCAGGTTTTGCATAAAACTTACAAACTGGTTTTTGTCCCAATATTCGTAATAAATTTCATTCCGTTTCCAATGTTTAACTGCGCCAACACCAATTTCCTGTGAATCGAAAGACAGTTCAAATGCACTCAATGAATCGCCATTGGGTTTTGACAGATATGTGTGGATTGTTCTTTTGCTTTCGTCCATAATCAGCACTCCGCAGCGGATAAACTGAACACCAAGCGTATTTAACTCTTTCCATATCAGAGGTGTAATCAGGGTCAGATCTTCTTTTGTACGCATACTTGCTATTTCACCCCGTACCCTGTCCAAAGCTGCCCGGTTATCAGCTTCCTTTGCCTGTGCTTCTGCAGTTTTTACATCGAGGAAACGGGTATAAGCCTGTTCGAATACATGGGCAAACCGTTTTAGTATTTCGTTTTCCTGATCGGTATAAGGAATGCCAGCATAGTTTTGAATTGTAATACCCGAATTTTTTGACCAGGCAAATGAACGCGCAAATCCTGCACTGTCCATCACATATTTTTTTCGGTCATCGGGCATAAGTTTCAAATCGGAATATTTGAAGGCATATTCAAAAAAGCTATCCTTTTCTGCACGTGTCAAGGCATTTGTCATAAAGGTTTCTCCCCTGTCACGGGCTTCATAAAAAACATCGAAAACAGGGTGTTTCATATATGGAATCCTGATTTTTTGCGCATAGGTTTGTCCGACTGTGCCAATCCACAAATAAAAATCTTTTGATTCGTCGCTTAAAATATTTATTAACGATGCATCAGCTTTTATACCTAAATTCTGCATTTGTACAAACACTGTGGAAATAACTTCCTGCAATTCCTGGCTTTGTTTCATTGCCAGCGAACGTGAACGTACTTTTTCAAGTGCTGCTTCAATCTGTGCTTCGCGTGCCTGAGCTTCGGCTTTTTGAATGTCGGTAAAACGTCGGTAGGCCAACTCAAAAACATTGCGAAATCGTTTGAACAGGTTAATTTCTTCTTCTTTCAAAGGTGAATATGTTGAAATTCCCAATGCAACCGAACCCAATGAAAACATATAATAATTAAGTGTTTGTGCACCTTCTAAAAATGAATCGGCAAACTGATTGGTCGTTTTCTGATATTCGTACCAATCTTTAACCTGTTGACCTTCGAGTGAAGGCGAAAAAAACTCACCTGTTCCTTTAAGCATCTGGTTGGCAAACTGCTCTTGCAAATGATGGGTTTTGTAGCTTACTTCCGTCGTCAGCAGTTTGTTGTGCCTTGCATAATATTCGTAGTTGATGTAAGTACCTTTGGATTCATAAATTACAGCCGTTTGTACATTCCGGATATCTTTTACTTTCAGAAATTCAAGCTGTTCAGAAATAATTTTGCAAACCTCCACCATTTCTGCCGGATTTTGCATGCCCATTGCAACTGACCGCACCCGTTCAAGAGAAGATTCAATTTCGAGCTCCCGGTTTTGTGCCTCAATCGCTTTTCGTTTCTGCTCCAGTTCTTCAATGGTTTCTTCGAGAAGAATGGCAGTGGTGCGTTTTACTTTCTCGGTACGGTCGAGTTTGAAGGCTGTAATGGCAAGTTCTTTATCAACATCTGCTACAGCTTTTGCAAGCATGTCTTTTCTTCAGCAGATAAGCTTTCATTTTGCTGAATAAAATCCGAAATCGATTTTAAGTTTTGATCCATTTGATAATTTATTTCTTTTTTCTTTCTCTCCCCTTTTGGGGGAGTTGGAGGGGGCTGTTACTTTTCTTTCAAAGCCACCCAGCAACAGGTATTGTTATGAAATTCGTTGTTTCCGTTCCTGGTCCTGCCATATTCACCATAAGTAAAAAACCCTGCCATCGGCACATTGAAAGCGTTTCTTACTCCCTCAATTTCATCGCCTGCTATGGGCCCGAATTGGGTGAGTCTCCCGATACATGAAAACATCAGCAACGCATCTGCTTCGGGCATTTCGTCGTGATGAATTTTTTCAGCATTGAATTTAACTTCTTCGATAACCTCAAAATCGGGAGGAAGGGTAAAGCGAACCTTGTCTCCCTCGTGAATGCTGCCAAGAACCGAGACCGATTTATCTTTCCAGTTGAACATACCTACTCCCCGAATAATGGCTTCACCTTTGTCACGCGACACACTAAATGCAATACCCATACCCGAGGGATTGAAAGTTTCTGCTTCTTCAGGTGATAAATTCAACCCCAGGTACTTTAACACCATTTCTGCGGCAGGCTTATTATCAATCTCGTAAATCCAGTTACCAACAGCTTTCGTAATAACCTTTTCTGTCCCTACAGGTTTTTGTCCGGATGCAGCTTCTCCGGTTGCAATTATTTTATCTCCATCAAATACAAGCATTATGATGCCTCTTTTTGTTAGCAGGTGATTGGTGAAAACCACTGATTCATCAAAGATGAAATCATCACCGGCACGGCCTCCCCAAACAGTCGTATCTTTTCCAGTAACCGATTCTATTGTTCTGATAAGCTGATCTCCCAGCAAAGACTCCAATTCACCGCGGGCGTAAAAACTGGTTGACAAAATGATGGAAGGATTTTTAAATTTCTCTTTTGCCTTTGACGCCATCTCTCTTGCCACAGCTTCAGGTCCTTTATCGCGGTAATCGTGCAGCAGTATTTCGAAATTTGCCGGATTAATATCCAAAAGTAAAACAGCTATACCCCCGTTGCTGATATCTCCGTCAGTAAATTCACCCGAACTGGTTGCGCCAAAAATCTGAATGTCCTTCTGGTCGAGGAGATTACTCACTGCGTCAATGTCTTGTTTGATGGAGTTAAACACAAGAGCCAGTGTTGGCTTGTAGTCATCTGGCATGCTTTGCTCAAGAGCAGTTTTAATTTCTTCTAGGGGAATTTCCTTTGATTGATTTTGCTTTCATTATTTTTGGTTTGATAATTTTCTATATTTTCATATTAAGCGGGCAATTCAATAATAAACTCCGAACCTTCGCCTTCTTTCGTTTCCACTTTCAACTCTCCGCCGTGCGCTTTTACAATATCGTAGCTCAAACTCAAACCCAGCCCAGTTCCCTGGCCAGTTGGTTTAGTGGTGAAAAAGGGTTGGAAGATTTTATCGACGATGTGGGCGGGATGCCGGGGCCGTTCTCAACTGCCGAAATCAGCCCTGCCCCGAAGGGGGGTTCAAAAGAAGTACGCACAATGACTGTTGGTTTGTAATCAGGTTGGGCGCTTTTAATCCCCCCTCCGGGGGGTGGGGGGGCTACAGCATAAAATGCATTATTTATCAAATTCAACAAAACCCTTCCAATATCCTGTGGTATCACATTTATTTTCGGAAGCGTTTCATCTGTTTCCAGTTTAAAATCGGAATTAAATGTTTTGTCTTTTGCACGAAGACCGTGAAATGCGAGTCGTAAATATTCGTCGGCAAGTTTGTTAATATCAGTGAGTTCTTTTTGTCCTGTTTTCGATCTTGAATGTTGCAGCATTCCTTTTACAATTGCATCAGCACGTTTTCCGTGGTGGTTTATTTTTTCGAGGTTTTGCCTGATATCACCTGCAATTGCTTTTGCTTCATTAATGTCTCCCTTGTCCAGTTCCTCATTCATTTCATCAATCAATTCATTGCTGACTTCAGAAAAGTTATTTACAAAATTTAGAGGGTTTTGTATTTCGTGGGCTATCCCGGCGGTGAGTTCACCGAGAGAAGCCATTTTCTCGGATTGAATAAGTTGCGCCTGTGTTGCACGCAACTCGTGCAAGGTTAGTTCAAGTTCTTCCTTTTGTTTTGTAAGTTCGGCGGTTCTTTCAGCAACAAGTTCTTCCAGTTCCACTTTTCGAATTGCGATGGCTCTGTTAAGTTCATCTTCCTGCTGGCGTTTAATCCGATCCTTTTCCTGTGCTTTTCGCTGTCGGTTTTGACTAAACATAATCGCCAGCATCCATATAACTGATAACGTTATGCCATTTTCAAAATAACTTTCATTTGTTGAGTAGAAATCAGACTCCTAATTGGGTTAAATCTTTTATAATTGCCACAACAACAAATGGAACAAATGCCAAATTGACATTCCTAACTGAATAGTTCAGTTTTCAGAAAGGAAAACCAACAAGTACAAGCAGGAAAATATGCCAGATCAATTTAACTGCAAACAAGTCGGGAAAAATAAATCCCACAGCAAACAGTACAACTGATACATACACAGCATATTTATATTGTTTTTCAAGCTCCGGAAGATTGTTCGCTTTGGTAAACCTGCGAAGACGACTGGCAGCAATCAGGCTGATTACAAATGGTATTATAAAATACGACATAATTTCAGATTAATTCAATTCATTATTTGTTTGATTAAAAACTCAGTTTCTTTCCCTTCTTTCAATTCAACTTTTAATAGTGTGTTAAATATATTATGATTAATGTAACTCAAATTCAATCCCAAACACGCGAATTTACCTGTTGACATGGAGGTGATAAAGTATTGGAAGATTTTATTTTTGATATTTTGCAATTCTTTCATTAAAAGTTCTTTGTTATCTTTTCCCTTTTACTGCTATTTCCTATTCATTTCTTCGTAATCGAAAACAAGGTTACAGAAGGCAATAATCCCGGTTTTAAATGAACTGTCGTCAATTAGAAATTCAGGAGTATGGTGCGGACCCGAGGTTTTTGGGTCTTTCCCTTTTGTTAACCCGCCAATAAAAAAGAATAAACCCGGCACTTTTTGCGCGTAGAATGAAAAATCCTCGGCACCGGTTTTGGCCGGAACAAGTTGAACATTTTCAGTACCAGCCGATTTTTGTAATGATGGCAACATTGCAGCTGTAAGCGCTTCGTTGTTAAAAGTTACAGGGTAGTGAGCTGAGTAAGGTAATTCAACAAGTGCCGTTGCACCGGCTGCTTCGGCAGTTTTTTCGGCAATCAGCCTGATGCGGTTAAAAACCATCGTTTCATCTTCGTCGCTGAAAGTTCTCACAGTTCCAAGCATTACTACCTGCTGTGAAATAATGTTTGAGCGGTTGCCGCCTTCAATTGCTGCAACCGTAACAACTGCAGGATTTTCTGTCAGGTTTACGTTACGGCTTACAATAGTTTGTAAATTGTTTATTATTTCTGCTGATACAACAATAGGATCAATTGATAACCAAGGTTGCGAACCGTGTGATGGTTTACCGGTTACTGTTATTTTAAAATCGCCAACAGCGGCCATTGTTCCGGCAGGTCGATAAGTAATTTTTCCCACTTCTTTTTGGGCATCCATATGTAAACCAAAAACCACGTCAACTTTTGGATTTTCAAGAACATCCTCTTTTACCATCAGTTCAGCGCCTCCTTCTTCTCCTTTTGGAACACCTTCTTCAGCAGGTTGAAAAATGAATTTCACTGTTCCTTTCATGTCTTTTTTCATTCCTGACAGAATTTCGGCAACACCCATTAAAATAGCAACATGCCCATCGTGGCCACAAGCGTGCATTACGCCGGTTTCCTTTCCGTTATACATTGTAACTACTTTTGAAGCAAAAGGCAAATCATTGTTTTCAGTTACCGGAAGTGCATCCATGTCAGCACGCAAGGCAATTACCGGACCGGGTTTGTCGCCTTTTAAAATTCCTGTAACACCTGTTACTGCAACTCCTGTTTTTACTTCAAGTCCCAGCGACTGAAGGTGTTTGGCGATTAGCGCTGCTGTTCGTGTTTCACGGTTTCCAAGTTCCGGATTTTGGTGAATATCATGTCGCCAGTCGATAACTTTTTGTTCGATTTTATCGGCAGATGCTTTAATTTCGGCACTGTGATCATTTGTTTGCGAAGTTGCCAGTTTGAAACAAAACAACAGTGTAATTAAAATTGTCCTTTTCATTCATATTCTTTTTTATTGCCTACTCTGACCGGTTTTCGGCTGGCCCGTTTACTATCAACTACTTTAAGCTAATCTCAAGGTTATTGATTTTTATTTCATTTAAAAAGTTACAAATATTTTCAAATGCACTAAAGTTAGAATAAATATTAAAAGATAAAATTGTATTAAAAACCTGCTTAAATTTTATTTTGACCCACTTGATTTTATATAATATTTTTATCTGAAACCCATTAGTTAAGCATTCGTTCAAAAAAATAACACACTTAAAGTCAAATAGTTTTATCAAGTTAAAAAAGTTTGAAAAATTTCTCTTGCTCAAGGATTTTGGGTTCAGG
>JADIYN010000034.1 GCA_016705335.1 Draconibacterium sp.
ACCTGACCAAAGACGGCGAGTGGTTTGATTACCGCATAAAAGCTGTTGGCAGTCACATTGAATTCTGGATAAACGATAAACCGGTAATGACCTACGACGATGATGAATACAAAAAAGGTTTTTTCGCTATTCAGAGTCACAACCCGGGAATGAAAATTGAAGCAAAGGAATTGTATTATAGGGATTTGAGTAAGTAAACCCCTCCAACTCCCCCAGGGGGAGGATTAAGAATATAACATTCAGTTCAGACCTAAAAGTTTAGCTGAACTTTAAATAGTAAAAACTATATAATATCGAAATATCCGCTTATTATTCAGGGTTTCACTTATAGTGAAGCCCTGAATTTTTAATAACCAGCACCAAACAGACTGCTATTTCAGTTTTTCCTTAAAAAAATCAATGGTTCGTTGCCAGGCGAGCTTGGCCGCAGCCTCATCGTAACGTGGCGTTGTATCGTTATGAAAGCCATGATTAACGCCAGGGTAAATGTGGATTTTATATTCAACTTTATTTTCATTTAATGCTGCTTCATACGCCTGAATTCCTTCATTTACACGCGTATCAAGCTCGCCATACTGTAAAAGTAGCGGAGCTTTTATTTTAGCAGTTTCTTCAGCAGTAGGTTGTCCGCCATAAAAAGGAACTGCAGCTTTTAAATCAGGAATACGAACTGCCATCATATTCGAAATCCATCCACCAAAACAAAAACCAACAACTCCGACATTGCCACTGCATTCGTTGTTTGTTTTAAGGAATTCGTACGCGGCAATAAAATCTTCGAGCATTTCATCACGGTTACGTTTTGATTGTAATGCACGGCCATCGTCATCATTTCCGGGATATCCACCCAGGGGAGTTAAAGCATCGGGCCCAAAAGCAATAAAACCATCAACAGCCAGTCTTCGTGTAACATCTTCGATATATGGATTCAGCCCCCGGTTTTCATGAACAACAATTACACCGGGCAATTTTTTGTTATTTCCTGCAGGTTTCGCCAAAAGTCCGCGAATTTTCCCGCCACCTTTTGGCGAATTGTATTCAATATACTCTGTTTTTATGCGTTTATCATCGGGTTTTACCTGTTCTGCCAGTGCATATTTTGGCATTAGGAATGACATTAATGCGCCAACTGTAATTCCACCCACGGCATAAACCGAAAGCTTATTCATAAATTCACGCCTTTCTATTTTACTGTGTACATAATAATCGTACAAATCAAAAACCTCCTGGCTGATGTTCTCTTTTTTTATTTCTTTCATGACTATGTAGTTAAATTGGTTGTTTCAAAGTATTTAACAATGTTTGGCATAGAAAGTTTACCGAATTTTTTCGGGGAACAAGGCAGTAATAATCGAATTTTTTATAATTGGAAAAGAAGTGAAACGCTTGTAACGATTAAAATATAATTAAAATACAAAATACTCTTGTATTTTAAACAAAGAAGTCATAACTTACACTTAACCAATTCATAACAGGCATATCACATGCAATAACCGAAAGTTGTGACCTAAACGTTTAGGGTGAAAAGACAGGGTCCTTATCATGCTGACGTTTTTCAGAGATTTATATAGCAATGCTTCATTATTTATTGACGATAGATAAACACAGAGCAAACCATCTTGAGTCGGAAATGCAGCACAGCGACATACAAAATAAAAGTCTGCAACAGGGATGCTGAAAACTGATTAGAGTAAGCACAATAAAAAATTTAATTATGGCTATCACAAAGAAACCAACCACCGATCTTAATTTAAAATTGAGTGACTCTGAAAAAAGCAGACAACTGTTTCTGCTAAATCCCTACACTAAACTTATTAAGTTTAATACGAATATAACCAACTGGGAACAGGTAACCTGTGCAGGGTATAATCCTTATTACCAGCGGTTGGAGGCGGTTGTAAACATTAAGCAGGCTACCGGATACAGCGGTAATCTTTGTTCAAATGGTTCAACTGAATACGTGAGGTTTTTTGTTGATTTTAAAGATGGTTCAGGTTTTCAGGATATGGGAATTGCCAACTTTAAAGTGGCGGATATTCCCGATATTACTGCAGGGCCGCAGCACCCGATCAGCTATCTGGCCTTTTTGGTTATTAACGATAAAAAATACCGCAAATTTCTTGAATGCAACAAAGCCGTTATACCAACATTAAGAGTGGTACTTTCCTGGAACGCTGTCCCAACAAGCGACCCAAACCAGAATCCTCACTATGGAAACCACATCGATGTAGATATTCAACTGGCACGTAAATGGAAAATCTGGTGGAAAGACATTGTGGAACTAACAAAGATCAATGATTTTGCGCCTATTATCGATCCCGAATTTGAAATTGAGCTAAAGGAGCCCTATGTTGAAAATACAGATTTGCTTTTCAAACTAAATGCCGGATCTGATGTACCGGCACATCGTACATTTTATTCCACTATCGGGGCAAAGCTGAATTCGACAATCGATTTTAGCAAGGCAACCTCTTTTCTTGATATCAGCAGCCTTGATAAATTCAATATTGACATCAACAAATTCTATGATTTCTTTAATGGTGCAGGCAAAAAAGCTGATGTCGGTTTTGAACAGCTAACCTGTATCGGACTTAATACGCTCACCGACCGGCTTGGAGCAGTTATTCATATCAAACGGCCAACGGGTTACAATGGCAACCTGTGTACAAAAGGATCGCACGAGCATGTTGCTTTTTGGGCCGACTGGAATAACGATGGAACTTTCGATCAGTATTTGGGAACTGTTAGTCTCAATGTTCATGATATTTCAAATATTCCAAGAGAAGGACTGTTTTATACAGTTCAATTACCTGTTGATGTAACAAACAGATTAAGAGAATGCAGCGATCCAAATATTATCCGCATCAGGGCAGTACTTTCGTGGGAATCGCTGCCATCAACCATTAATCCAAATTTGCTTAACCACTGGGGTAATTTTATGGATGCACTTGTTCAATTGCGGCCAAAACACAGACGTGGTTCAGGAATTCATTCAGCAATTCATTATGTTGGTAATGTTGACAGATTTTCCATCGACCCGATTTCGCATTTACACAATGCAGGTTCGGCATCAATTTACAACAACCGTCCGTGGGGAGGTTCAATCAATTTTAAAGGTGTTATTGACCGAAACGGTTTTGGCGGGATAATCAAATATCGTTTGTTAGTGAAAAAGAGTACAGATCCTGATACTTCTTATATGCCTGTATCAACATCCGAAACATTTAGTCTTGACGACATATTTACCGCTGCCGGCGCATTTCCTGATCCACAGACCAATGCCGATGGATGGTATATTTACAAGCAAAATCCAAATATCGGACTTTACAATACAAACAGCCTTCTTGCAACATGGAACGCTTCAGGAAAGGACGATGGAACTTATACAATCCGGTTTGTACATACCGATGAGTTTTCAAATGAAGTAATTGCCGATCAATTTACAATTATGGTTTGCAATACAGGAATGAGTATATCGCCAACAGCAAATCTTGTTGTCGATTTCAGTAAAGATCTCGACCTTGTAATTGACGGAGGTGATTGCCACAGCTACACATCGGCAAATCCCGGAATATTGGGGCATTTAAGGGCAATACATCCTTATTTTGCATGGTGGTCGCTTGAACTCCAACCAACATCGCACACACATGGTGCAGTTCCGGCACCAGTTTCAAGATCGCACTCCGCAATCGGTGACATTGGTGATAATAATGCCATATGGAATCTGGATACAACACCTTTGGATCCCTGCGGTTATACTGTCAGTCTGCATGTACGCTCTAGAGTTATTCTCAATAGCAGTCCGGGCACCTTCCCATATTATGGCCCAAAAGCTGTTGGTTTTGCAAAACTTCCGTAAAAATTAATTGATGAATTAAAAGAAAGCATTCGCTTGGTACCCTGCAAAGGGTATTAAGCGAATTGTTTTTTTATAGTTTTTCGGTAAAGTATTAAAATTTTTAGTTAACTAATATTTCGCTGCTCTGCAGCTTTATACTATCCATGTAATTTACTTTCTACAAATATTTTGCTGCTCTGCGCTTTAAGCAGCGCCGCGATCCTTCAGCTGACGGATTGTAGAAAAAATAGCAAATTCCAGGAATAAGTCCTGCAGTGGCGAAATATAACACCGATGATTGATTTTATATTGTTTTCTTCACTTTAAGTCCATTAAAAACAACTTTACTTATTTTAAGATAAATGTGAAAACGAACCAAATGTTGGTTGAAATAAGTCACACCAAAAAAATGTAAGCCTTTTATCGAATGAAAAATGAATTGAAGTGGTGGGATTTGGTTTAATAAAAAAGATAGGTTATTTTATTAATTCAAGTCCAAAAATTAGTGCCGAACTGTTTACTAAAGTATGTACAAGTGCAGCATAAAACACATTCCGGGTTTTTATCCAGGTATAACCGTAAGCCCAGCCTGCAATACACGCAAAACCAATGTAAACAACCGATCCGGCATGATAATGAACCAACCCGAATGTAACCCCGGTTATGGCAAGTGCAGTGTAAACTCCCAACTGAAATTTGCCTGATTTCTCGATAAAAAATGCAGCAAGAAAAATCAACAAGGTAACAAGTGCCGGAAACCATTGCATTCCGCCCTTTAAAGTATAACCAACCAGAATGGCCAGAACAAATAAAATTCCAAGTCCCCATTTCCAAAACACCATCCACGATTTTGATTGGTTGATTCGTTTTGAAAGCAGGTTTTGAAGTATTCCCCTGAAAAAAAGCTCTTCGAAAAGGGCAGTATGCAAAAAGGTTGTGATTAATGTTAACGCTATTTTGTAAATCAAATCGGTTGAAAAAGTTTCATGTCCTTTTAGCTGAATAAAATTTACTGAATAACCAACAATAAAAACAAAACCATAAAATGCAAGCCAAACCCAAAGGGCTGTAAACAGGTTTTTCAGTTTGAATTCAGGGAAAAAACCAACATCATCCAAACCTCTCACAACAGCAAAAGCGTAAACAGCTGTCAACATCATTACAATCCGGTAAACTGAATCAAAATCGTTACCGATATCCGGTAGTTTGCCCGATGGATTTGCATCGATTAATGTGATGGGCAAAAGAAAAAGGATGAAAGTTGTAAAATCAAGCCAGTCTATCTTTTTTACATCTTTTCGGTTACCTGCAAATACAAGTACGGGGAAAAACACAAGAAAAGGAACCAATGAAACCGCGCCCTGAAAAGGATTCTTACCGATGATTAAAACATAACTGAAATAAAGCCCGATCAGAATTGCAGGAAAAACTACAACCTTTTTAATATCCGAATCCATCCACTTACGGATACTTTCTGAAATGTTATACTTCCCGATTGAAAACAAGAGAAAATACAAAACAACAAAGAATGGAAGCGCAACTAATGTTTTGGGCAGGATTTCGGATGACCGGTTAAAGAAAAGGAAAAGAGCAGTTAATAAAGCAGTCCAGCCCACACTGTTTTGCAGTTCTTTTGAAATCACTTTTTCGATTTTCATATTAAAAAACTTTTGATTTTATTGAATCAGGAACCAATCAAATATAAATAGAATTGTTAAATACACGTCATTTTATTTGTTACCGAATACTGCCCGGGATCCAAATGAAATCAGACTATATTATATGGATTCCATCTACTCTAAGACTACAGATAAAGATGGAATCCAACCGTCATTTACATTTTGAATTAAGGATTCCATCTGCTCAAAAACTAATCATAAAGATGGAATCCAACAGCTACAAAAATAAAACTTTACTGATTTTTCCACCTGCTTTCTCTCCACTGGTTTTGTTCCTCTTTTGAAAGGAAAGTCCAGGCTACAATCCGGCTTGATTTATTCCCTGTACCCATCGGAATGGTCTTGATCTGAATAGCCTCAACTTTTTCCAATGACTTATAAATGCCTTTTAAATTGGATTGTTTCGACACCAAAGTTGAAAACCAGTAAAAGTTTTTATTGAAGTTTTTGCTTTCACGAATCATATTTTGAATAAACTTATATTCACCACCTTCGCAAATAAGTTCATTGCTGATTCCTGCAAAATTGCGTATCGTTTTTGTATTTCTTTCTCCTGAGAGGTTTTTCACTTTTCTTTGGGTTCCATTTTGAGCATCTTCAAAAGATGAATGAAACGGTGGATTGCAAACAGAGAAATCAATTTTATCTTCTTTATTTAGAATACCGTAAAATATATTGAAGGAGTTTTGCTGTAACCTGCAATCAATCTTATCTTTTAGCACTGAATTAGTATTTACAATTTTCTGTGCCGATGCAATCGATTTTGGATCAATATCTGACCCAATAAATTTCCAGTTATATTCAACAACCCCAATTATTGGGTAGATACAACTAGCGCCAACACCAATATCAAAACAAGTAATTTTATTACCTGTTGGAATTGTGCCAAAATTATTTTCACTTAACAAATCAGCCATATAATGAATATAATCGGCTCTTCCGGGTATTGGTGGGCATAAATTCTTATCCGGAAATTCCCAGTATTTTATTCCGTAATAATGAAATAACAGTGCTTTATTTAACAGTTTTACGGCAACAGGATTTGAAAAATCCACCGAATCAACACCATATTTGTTAGGTTTTATATAATCGGCCAATTCAGGTACAACGTGTTTTAGTGCGTTTAAATCATATCTTTCCCGGTTTTTGTTTCGGGAGTGCAGCCTTGTTTTTTCCTGTTGACTTTTTTCTGATAACATGATGTATTTACTAGATAATGGAAATTCGATTTGTGCTTTAAATTAAGGATTTCAGTTTCACTAAAACTACAAAAAAGGATGGAATCCAACTGTCATTTTTATTTTGAATTAAGGACTCCATCTTCTCTAAACTACAGATAAAGATGGACTCCCATTTCGTGCATTCAATATTTCCGTCTCCGGTCCTCCGACTTCCGACTTCCGACTTTCCCTAAAACTGAAAATAAATAAACGCCTGCATGTCAGATGAAACTGACTGGTAAACAACAATTACAACAACAGTAGCAATTACGGCTTTTAACCAGATTGGTGTTGCAATAAACCAGCCGGCAATTTTTTGTTTCAGGTTTTCGCTGAGCCAGTGGATAACAAAACCAAACAACATTACAAGGAAAACCCATTTGTAAGCGAACAAAACTTCAGGGATTATTGAAAAGTTAAAAGCTGAACTAATCTGGTGCATCATTTTTTTCACAATGTCAATCGATTCGCCCCTGAAGAAAACCCGGGTGAAAGTGATAAACGAAAATGTGATTGCGATTTTCCAGATATTTGCCGCCCAGTTGTTGTGTTTTTCCCACGGACTAATTTTCCGCCAGAATTTATAAACCACCAACCCTACTCCATTCAAACCACCCCAAATAATAAAGTTAAGCGATGCACCGTGCCACAAACCACCCAGTAACATGGTTAGCATCAGGTTTATGTTTGTATCAATATTTTTTTTAACAGCCGGAAAAAAACGAACAAGCAGCACAATAAGAATAATAATTGCGATTGCGATAGGAACTAAAATCAGTTTACCAATCAACAACAGAATGATAGCCAAAATGACACCCAAACTTACATAACTAAAAGCCGAACCACTCCGGTTTCCGCCAATTGGGATGTACAAATAATCTTTTAACCACGATGAAAGCGACATGTGCCAGCGTTTCCAGAAATCGCCTACATTTTTTGCCTTGTAGGGTGCGTTAAAGTTTTGCGGCAACCGGAAACCCATTAAAAGCGCAACGCCAATTGCAATATCAGTGTATCCCGAAAAATCGACATAAACCTGGAGCGAGTATCCAAAAAGTGCCATCAAATTCTCGAAACCGGAATAGGTAACCGGATTTGAAAAAACGCGGTCGACAAAATTTACTGCAATGTAATCGCCGATAAATATTTTCTTAATCAACCCTTTCAGAATCATAAAAATGGCCCAGCCAAATTCAGCTTTCGAAACGCTGTAATCTTCGTAAATCTGCTTGATAAAACCCGAAGCACGCACAATGGGGCCCGCCACCAGTTGTGGGAAAAACGAAACATAAAATCCAAAATCGATGATATTTTTTACAGGTTCAGTTTCCCTTCGATAAACATCAACTGAATAACTAATGGTTTGAAAAGTATAAAACGAAATTCCGACAGGAAGCAAAATCTGGTTTACATTAAAATGTGTCCCGGTGCTTTCGTTTGCCCAGAGTGCGAGGTGGTTCAGTACATTCAAATCCAACCCAAACAGCACATTAATACTATCGATAAAAAAATAGGAATATTTAAAATAGGCAAGCACAGTTAAATTAACAACAACACTTGTTGCAATAAGGATTTTCCGTGTGAGTTCGCTTTTCGATTTATAAATTCCGTTACCAATATAATAATCAACCGCAGTGCTGAACAACAAAATAAAAAAGAAGAAACCACTTGATTTATAATAGAAAAACATGCTGAGTATAAACAGATAACCAGCCCTGACAGTGCGGTTCTTGTTTCTGTAAACAAGCGAATATCCTAACAACACGAGCGCGAAAAATGCCCAGAAAAAAAACCGGGTAAAAATCAGCGTTGGCATCTTTGGTTATTAAAAATGGCACAGGCTTGCAAATTGTGAAATTTGAATTTGAATAGTTTGTCATTTGCATTTTCCACTATTATTGGTCATTATTCATTTAATCAGTTTTTTATTCCTCTCCGAATATATTTCCTCAAAATTTTTCATCAGCGCATTAAAAAACAAGTCGCCCAAAATGAGGTAACCTTCGCGTGTAAAATGGATCTTATCGCGCTGTGCCAACCCGTTTTTTTCCCACAAAACCACAGAGTTTAATCCGCCCATCACTTCGTACATATCCCAAACCCCGGCATGATATTCCTTAGCCATTTTCAACATGCTTTGTTCAACCTTTTCGCCATTTTTATTTACATAACGGCGGTACAAATAACTGTCGTTGTTAGTTGTAAAAATTATGGCAGTTTCGGGAGCGGCCTTTCTGATGCTCGAAATCAATTCTTCATAGCTTGCTTCATAATCGCTTTGAGAAAAACGTTTTCCGTAAGCGTCGTTAATTCCCAAACCCAAAATAACAAGGTCGGGCTTTAGTAATGATAGCTGCTCTTCCAACAAAAAGCACCGGTTAAACGAAGGAACCTGCGCACCATTTATTCCAATGCTATGGTATACAAATCCGTTGGGAGCCGATTCGGTTGTAATTCCGTAAAGCGTAAAACTACCCTCTTTATTTTCCTGTTTTTGAATGACAATATTCAAACTGTCAACATGCGTGTTCAGTTCAAAATCAATATATTTATCGGTTCTGACAAAGCTTCTCAAAATTGAAGAATCAACAGAAACCGTGTAGGTTGAGTCGTGATTTTCATAAAAAATCCTGATTTTATTGAATCTGTAATCCAAATCATTTTCATCTTCGAGAAGTATTGTCAATTCGGCATTTTGGCTGTTGGTTGTTGCCGAAATACCACCCACGCCAAGAATACATGATTTCCGGGTTTCCACATTTCTGCAACTTTGCCAGTTTCCGCTATACCTGATATAATATCCAAAAGGAGAGTTTGTCCGTGAAATCCGGTATGGAAACATAAAACCCCAGCCGGCATTCATTTCGCCGTTCATTTGTTGCAGGCGTGAGCGGATTTGCCCCGAAAAAGTGCCTGCCTGAATATGAGAACCACCGATCTGGACAACATTAATTTTCCCATCACCGGTGTTAACCAACTTTTCAAGTTTATTGTAAAAATTCGCGGAATATTTGTCATCGCCAAAATTGTGCAAGCAATTCAAATCATATCTTATAAAATTATACTGATTGACATGATAGAGATAAGGCTCGGTTTGTGCCACAGCGTTGAACGAAAAAAGGAGAACGAAAATGACCAAAATAGTTACGGGGTCCAGGTTCTAGGTTACGGGTTTCAGAATAATAACAAATATCCAATATTCAATATCCAATATTCAATACCAATAACCAAATTCAAAATCCAACTAACGAATTCCTGCAACTTGTAACCTGCAACCTGCAACTCTTCCCGATAGCTATCGGGATTGAACTCCAAACTCTGAACTTTAAACCTTCAACTTTAAACTTTAAACTCATTCCCCACTTTTTAGGTAGTTATTATACTCTAGCATAAATGCATTGTAAAACATATTGGAGATAAGCGTTGAACCGCGGGGGAGAAATGCACATAATCAGGCTGTGCAAGTGCAGGAGTTGCATTTACCCAACCCGGCATACTATTATATCCACCCATTGCCTGGTACATGTCCCAATAACCACTACCGGTTGACAAAGCAGCCTGTTTTAAAGCCTCAACAACAGCAGGTAAATAATCGTAAGTCACATATTTATCCTTGTCTTTTGTTGACATGTCGCTGGGTCCAATCACAATTACTGCAGCATTTGGGCATGACTGTTTCAGCCTTTTAATCTGGTTTGCAAACCACCTTCCGTAACTATCGATCGCTTTTTGATCTTTTATGTACGGCATTACGTTACCTCCAAATTGGAGGATAAAAAGTCCGGGGTTCAAATCCCTGTACATTTTTGTGCTGTGTTTAAAATCGGCCTGGGTAAAAATCGTCCCCGAACTTCCACGCAGTGCTATATTGTCAACAATTACACCTGTAGTATCAACAAGTTCAATCCCGTAAACATCGGGGCTGTCGTAACCCGAAAATTTAAAAGTTACATTATCGGTTGCATCTGGTAAATTGCATGAAACAATACCGTAATCGACGTCGGGTTTAAGAATTTCGGTAAAAACCAAAGCACCACTAACAAACAATTGCATGGTCACCGGGCTTTTTGCATTTCCGTAATAAAGCCGCATTTTCTTGTATTGGCGTGTACGGTTATATGAAATACTCGATTTTGAAATGCTCAGTTCAGCTTCGTAAAACTCTGTTTCGCGAAACGGAATTGAATCGAAAGTGAGCGGTGCAAAACGAGAGAAAGCGCCCATTACACCATAACGGCTGTGCTGGATAAGTGTATCCACATTCCCGTAAATGGGGTAACGCACCCAGTTGTCGGAATTAGTTTGCACCGCACTGAAAACAAAATCATAAGGTTGCACGGCCGGTCGCAGTCCCAATCCCGTTCCGCCGTATTTTGATTGCAGTTTATTGCGGAAAGGCGCAGTAATTCTGTCGCCCTCAAGCTGACTATCGCCGTAATGCATGATTCTTGTCAACTGTCCCGATTTCAGTTTTTGAAAGAAACCAGCCATGTTTTCGCGCCCCTCTTCAGTTATCTCAATTTTATGGATTGATTCAACTAGTGCATGATAACTTGCTGTGTCAATTTCCCCGGCAGCATTTCCGTCTTCCAGTGCCAGTTCAGCCAACGAATCGATATCAAATTGCTGCTCAATTATTTCAGAGACATCAGCATATTCAACTTTTTCGGGTAAAAACATTTCGCCAAAAGTGGGCATGTGAAAATTAAACTCACCCACTTTAACACCTTCTGACGGAGTAATCAGCATTGTTCCCGCCAAAAGCATAAAAACAGCAACAAGAAAAAGTAATATTTTTATCGGGTTCATTTCGATGTATAAATTATTAGTTTTTGTCCAATCTGTATTTTCCCGGCATCGGTAATGTTATTCCATTTCAGGATATCTTCAGGTGAAACGCCTGTGTATTTTTTTGCAATCGTAAATGGCGATTCGCCATTTTTTACAGTATATTCCACTTTATTTCCTGAATTCATTTCCTGAAAAACCGCGAGTGTTGTATTTTGTTGAATCTGTTTTGGGGTGGGTGATTTTACAATATTCGGTTTTGTTGTTTTTTGTAAATCTGCATATACATCAGCTTTATCATTATCAACGAAAATATCAAGTGTTTTTCCGGCCTGAATTTTTCGTTCGTTCGAAATGTTGTTCCAGTATTTTAAATCGGCTACTTCAACTTCATATTTTTCGGCTATAATTCCGAGAACATCGCCCGTTTGCAATATGTATTTAATTTTTGTTTTGCCTTCAATTTCGAGGTTTTTCACAGGCTCACCCAAATACTGGCGACCTGGCGCAGGCGGATATTCAATTTTTTGCACAGTTACTGCAAACAGGGTTGAATCGGCGGCATTGTATATTGAATCGCGGAACAAAACAAACTCATCCCAATATCCATCGGGCACAACAAGTTTCGAGACAAATTTATCGCCCGGAACTATATGAAAACGATATTGCGGATTGAGAAATTCCAATTGTTTTTCTGAAATCCCCAACACTTTCGACACCTGCTGAAAATGAAGCTGGCTGATTATTCGATTAGTATCGGGTAATATTTTCTTTGCTAAAGGATCGACCGCTGGTTTAAACTGGTTTTTATTTAAAAATGTTGACATAGCCTGATATGCACCAATCACAACACTTGCAGTTTCGGGCAGGTAGTTTAAAATTTGTGATATTGACGCATTTTCACCTGCAAACGAAATTGCATTTTTTACTTTTGCATTGCCAAAAAAATAACCTAAAACGGCAAGATCAGGAGATTTAAAAGTTGCGAAGTTTTGTTTCATTACCGCTGCAAATGCCCGGATTGAAAGGTTTGTATTCAATCTCTCGTCAACTAACGGATTGATTTGTAATCCATTCATTACCGCCTGAAAATGTGTCAATTGAAAAACACCGGCTTTCCCATCCCAGTTGATTGCTGTTGGGTTCATTGCCGAAATTGCCGGAGCGAGGTATTTCAATTCACCAGGCAAACCAGCAGCTTTCAATCCTGCATCCATTTCTTTTTCGTAAAAAGAAAAAAGACGAATAAGGTTTTGTTTTTCGTTTGTATTTAAACCTTCGAGAAAAAGATAAAAATCTTCGGCTTTATCTGAAAGTATTGGGAATATAACTGACTTTTGGTTTTCGTATTCGGATTGAAAATTAAGTTTGGAAGAGAACTTGAATTTGCCGGGATAAAAATCGACATCCGACCAGCAATACAAATCATTCAGTTGCACCAAATTGGTTTTGTACTGCGTTTTAAAGGCAATCCAAACTGAATCGGTTTTGCGACTTCGTTTCAAAAGAAAAGAACAACAAAACAAAGATTAAAAAAGACTCGTCCTATATTTAGTTTTTGCAAATTCAAATCAATAGTGAAAATATAATTAGACGTGCAAAAATATCATTTCCTGCCAATTCCAAACAACCGTTTTGTAACTTAAAATTCATAAATTTGAAATTATGCGAATACTTTTAACAGGAGTAACAGGTTATGTTGGCAAACGATTGCTTCCGGTTCTAATTGAAAGCGGTCACGAAATTATTGTTTGTGTGAGGGAAAAAAGCAGGTTGACTATTCACAAAAACATGCTTCAAAAAGTTCAAATTATTGAAATCGACTTTCTGAAAACTCCACTTCCTGATATTTTTCCAAAAGATATTGATGCTGCTTATTATTTAATCCATTCAATGACAACCTCTTCCGAAAGATTTGATTTGCTTGAATCGGAAGCAGCCTTAAATTTCAAAACCATTATCGAAACAACTTCGGCAAAACAGGTAATTTATTTGAGCGGAATTTCGAACGAAAGCAAACTCTCAAAACACCTTCAATCGAGACGAAAAGTTGAGGATATATTAAAAAAGCGACAAATATGCATTAACAGTTTTACGTGCCGGAATTATAGTTGGATCAGGAAGCGCGTCATTCGAAATCATTCGCGATCTTGTTGAAAAACTGCCTGTTATAATTGCTCCCAAATGGGTTCTAACCAAAGCACAGCCTATTTCAATACGCGATATTATTTCATTTTTGAAAGGAGTTTTATTCCATGATAAATGTTTAAACCAGGTTTTTGATATTGGCGGCCCCGAAATTTTAACCTACAAAGACATGATGCTGCAATATGCACGGGTGCGAAAATTGAAAAGAAGTCTTTACACCACATCTCTCATCTCTCCCAAAATATCATCATACTGGCTGTTTTTTATTACCACTGTTTCTTACCGACTTGCAATTAGTTTGGTTGACAGCATGAAAATGGAAGTGGTTTGTAATGATAACCGACTTGAGAAAATTTTAGGATTGAATCCAATAACCTACGAACAAGCCATTAAAAATGCATTCCTGAGGATAAAACAAAACCTTGTTTTAAGCAGCTGGAGAGATTCAATTATTAGCAGCAGCCTCGGCCTTTCATTATCTGATTTTATTGAAGTACCCAATTTTGGCTGCTATATAAATAAAAAACATTCGCTGGTTAAAAATGAACAGCAGGTTTTAAACAATATTTGGACAATTGGAGGCGACAAAGGTTATTATTATGCCAACTGGCTATGGAAAACAAGGGGTTTTTTCGATCAGATGCTTGGTGGAGTTGGATTGCTGCGGGGTCGCCGATCGCCAAAAGAAATCCTTCCGGGAGATGCGCTCGATTTTTGGCGGGTATTGTATGCCAGCCGCGAGAAAAAACGTTTGTTGCTTTTTGCCGAAATGAAACTCCCCGGCGAAGCCTGGCTTGAATTTAAAATTGACGATAATAATGTTTTGCATCAAACTGCAACATTCAGACCTCATGGAGTTTGGGGCAGGTTATACTGGATTGCAACCTCACCATTTCACTTTTTTATTTTCGACGGAATGATCAATAA
Organism: Draconibacterium sp.; assembly: GCA_016705335.1. Taxonomy (GTDB): domain Bacteria; phylum Bacteroidota; class Bacteroidia; order Bacteroidales; family Prolixibacteraceae; genus Draconibacterium. The sequence goes on from JADIYN010000034.1 coordinate 14,601, forward strand.
TATTACAAAAGAATAAATTAAAGTTTTGCCGATATGAACAAAAACATTATCGTGACAGGCGGTGCACAGGGAATTGGAAAAATTATTACGAAGCAACTTTCCGAAAAAGGATATTCAGTTTCCGTTTTTGATATTGATGAAGAAGCACTTCAGGAATTTAAAGCAGAAAGTAATTCTGATAAAATTGCCTTTTTCAAAACCGATATTTCCGAAGAAGAAAGTGTTCGCAATTCTGTTCAGCAATCCATAGAGTTCTTTGGTAATATTTCAGGATTAATCAACAATGCAGCAATCCAAATCGACAAACCAGTTACCGAACTTACAATTGAAGAATGGAATCGTGTGATTGGCACAAATCTTACAGGAGCTTTTCTTTGTTCAAAACATGCCGCATCATTTTTAAAAAAATCAAAGGGAAATATCATCAATATCAGTTCAACACGGGCGTTTCAATCGGAACCAAACACCGAAGCATATTCAGCCAGCAAAGGAGGAATTCTGGCATTAACACATTCTCTTGCAGTTAGTTTAGGCCCCGAAATAAAAGTCAACAGTATTAGTCCCGGCTGGATTGATGTTTCAGGAATAAAGAAAAAATCAATAGCCGACCAGATTAAACTTTCCGAAGCCGACCATGTACAGCACCCTGCCGGAAGAGTTGGAAAACCGGAAGATATTGCAAACTTGGTTTTGTTTTTATTAAATCCTGAAAATGATTTTATTACCGGACAGAATTTTATAATTGACGGAGGAATGACAAGGAAGATGATCTACATATAATTTCAGGTCAAATCCGTATTTCATTGATTTCTTTCCACACTCAACTGTTTCAAAAATACCTCGCATCCCAAAACTTCAATTTCGCTGAAATAAAAATCGTGCTGGTCTTCGGTAATAATAATATCGCATTTTTGGTTAAGTGCCGAATAATATTGCAAACCATCCTCAAAATCTTTGATTTTCTGGTTTTTAATCGCTTTCTCAGTAATTTCCTGATTGACTGTAGTTATGCCTATATTCTTACAAAGCATATCAATTTTCTTTTTGGCAATTACCTCACCGCTCTTTTTTGTGGCGAAATAAAAAGCAATTGCCAAACACAGCGGAGATGTAAATAGCTGAATATTATGAGTTCCGTGAAGGCTTAAAACCCGCGCCGACCAATTAAACAAAGGGTACTCGCGATTCAGCGTTGCCACAATGATATTGGCATCTATAAAAACTCTCATTTTCGGCTGTTGTAATATTCGTCTTTTGTACTTTTCCGACTACGACGTTTATAAACCGCTTCACCATCAGCAACCTGATTTACCCAATCTGCAATTGGAAAATCGTCAATCGAAATGTAACTTCCTGATGTAACCTGCCTGTACAAATATTCAGTAAGCCGTGAAAGGCTTATTCCCCTTGCATCGGCAAATTCCTTGGCTTTTTCAATAACTGAACTGTCGAAACTCAATGTTAATTTGGCATCCATTTTACTTCACTTTAATTTACGTCAAAGTTATTTATTTTATACGTAAACTAAAAATCATTTTAATATTTTTTTAAAATAACCAGATTCGCCTATTTAATCTGAAGAACTGGAATGATCACTAACTATCAACCACTCCTTTCCAAATTTCTGAATTACCAAAGTATAATACCCACTTAGATTTCCAATTTCACGTGTTAAATCAAACTTACCAATCACAAAAACAGTTTTTTTATCGATTTTCGAAATGTTTAGAATTGTAAATTTCAGTTTTCCCATTGCAGCTTTGTCAGGATAACCTGTTTTGTAATTTTCCAAAGTTTGCTTCCAGCCAAAAGTTGGTCCGCGCGACCCAACAAAACTGAGTTTTTCTGAATTCCGGTAGGTTTCCATAAACTTTTCAAGGTTGCCTTCATTCCAGGCTTCAACTTGTTTGGCAAGCAAGCTTTCTATTTTTAGTTTCTCATTTTGACTGATTTTTTCTTCACCAAACGAGTTCAAATAAAACGATGCAATCAGAATTCCAGTAATAATTATCCTTAAAGTTTTCATTTTAAATTTTTCAACTAATTTAGAAAGTTATCTAAATTTATGACATGAAACGAGCATTACAAAATTTTGTCACACAACTTGTCCCGCATTTTAATCGGGAGATGAATCATTATAAGCGAGTTCTCCCGAAATATCGGGACAAGCTATCGAATACCTTTAAAAATTAACAATAAAATGAGATGAAAAATAGTTTTGTTGCTCAATTTGCTTTGCTTTTAATCTTCCTGATTTTCTCATTTACATCGTTTTCACAAATAAAAATCGGTGTTTTTGCCGATTGCCAGTATTGCGATTGTGAAACTGCAGGAACACGTTTTTACCGAAATTCACTTCAAAAACTTGATGATTGTATTAACCATTTCAATAATAATGAAGAGCTTGCTTTTGTTGTTGGTTTGGGAGATTTAATAGACCGCGGTTTTTCGGGTTTCGACAGTGTGAATTTAATACTGGCAAAATCAAACAAAGAAGTTTATCATGTAATTGGCAATCATGATTTATCGGTTGAAAAAAACCAGCTTGAAAATGTTCCGGAGAAATTAAATCTAAACGAAACCTGGTATTCGCTTACAAAAAATGGTTGGCGATTTATTTTTCTGAACGGAAACGATATTACTTTTCATTCAAACAATAAAGAAAAAGTTAAAGAGGCAGAGAAAATTACTTCAATACTAAAAGCTGAGGGAAAACCCAATTATTTCGACTGGAATGGTGGAATTGGCTCAACACAATTGAAATGGTTTGAAAAGAGTTGCAAAAAGCAAGAAACAAAAATCAAAAAGTCGCAGTTTTCTGCCACTACCCGCTCCTGCCGTTTGACGCGCACACACTTTGGAATTCAGAAGAAGTACTGGCAATTTTATGGAAATTCAGTTGTGTAAAAATTTATTTGAATGGGCACAACCATGCCGGAAATTACGCGTTTCAAAACGGGATTCATTTTGTAAACCTCAAAGGAATGGTAGAAACCGAAAATGAAAATGCATTTTCAGTAATTTCGTTTACAAATGAAACAATAGAAATCGAAGGATTTGGAAGAGAAGAAAGTCAGAGTCTGTCAATTAAAAAATAAACCGAAAAAAAAATTCCTCAATCCAGGCTTATTCCTACCCGCCAAAGCAATTATCATTTCTGATCTAAGCATAGTTTCACTAAATACAACAAATCACTAATAATCAGATGTATATACAACAAAACACTTTAATTATAAGTGAACTTAGTCAATAAACTTTTGTTTATTCAATAGTAGATACAATAGAATGTAAAAATTCGTATTGATTTTCTAACTGATTTATAATCATTTGTTTAATTAAAAATTTACATCATGAAAGCAAAATTATTTTTTATTCTGGTATTTGGGATTACCATAGTAACTGTCAATGCTCAGAAATCAACTTCTATCTATGATTACAAGTTAACTGATATCAACGGGAAGATATACGACATGAGCGAACTCAAAGGAAAGAAAGTACTTTTGGTGAATACAGCAACGCAATGTGGTTTATCTTCACAAGATAAGGATATGGCGAAGCTTTATAACGATTATAAGGACAAAAACTTCGTCGTTGTGGCTATCCCATCGAATGATTTTGGGAACAAAGAACCTGGGTCAAACGAAGAAATAAAGAGTTATGTGAAAGAACACGACATGAAATTTCCGATTATGGCTAAAACTTCTGTCACAGGTGATAACGAAGATCCATTGTATGAATGGCTTACTAAAAAAGATTTGAATGGAGTAATGGATACCAAGGTAGCCTGGAATTACCAAAAGTATATGATTGATGAAAACGGAAAACTAGTTGGAGTAGTTGAACCCAAAGAGTCACCAACTTCCGAAAAAGTGATTAAATGGCTGGAGGAAAAATAAAAATTATTTTAGCAGTTTTTGATGAAAAAGTAAAAGTTGCAATTCCTGAATTTTAATATTTCTGAACCAAATTGGTGCGCCTGCATGTTTTCCCTGAAAACCAATTTTTCCTTTGGTTGCAAGCTTGGCAAAAGGAGTACTTAACCACGAAGGAATGTCACTTCCATCAGGATTTTTTGTTCCGCTCGTCCATAAACTCATATTCATTTCGGTTACTGTTGAGCCATTTAGAACCACATGAATAATTTTGTCTTTGCAGGCAACAATCATTTTATTCCATTCACCGGGTTTTTCATAACGACTTTCTTTAGCAGCCAAAATGGCCAAAAATAGCAGCACATTGCCAGGTTTTATCGGCCTCGGCCCACTGTTTGGCAAAATCATCGGCAATTTGAATTTCCACCGAATTTGAATCCAGTTTGCGGTGTCGGTGCAATATACAATTACACCACTGTTGGTTCCTTCCGCTGTTTTAAATTCAAGTTCCAGAATAAAATTCTCATATTCTTTTTGGGTCCAGATACATTGATCTTCAGTCGCTGTGATAACCCCATCCTCAATGCTCCAAACTCCTGCACGATAATCGGCATTAGATAAATCATCGGTAAAAAGAGGAATCCAATCTGTATTTTGTTGAGCCTGAACTCCAAAGACAATGATTAAAAAAATAGCTGCCAAAAAATAATTGCGTTTCATGATAAATTAAGTTTTATTGTAAAAAGTTGCCCCAAGATAACCTTTTATTGCTGTTCAACTTTCATTCAACAAAAACATAAATAAAAAATTGAACAAATCATCGATACAAATTGCTTTAGAAATAGGAACAGTTATAACTTCATAAATATCCCGATGTTAAAAAACACTTTTACAAATTATTCTGGTTTTCACTGCAATTGTTGCAAGTGCACAAATTCCTGATTTATTACCTTCAGGAGAAACAGAACCTATTGAACTTACACCTTTAAATATTGTAATTTACTTTGTTTTACCAATTATCATTTTCATAATTTACTTCTGGTATCGAAAATCGAAACGGAAAAATAAAAACAAACCTGATCAGCAATAAACGTTGTTTAACAAATTGCTACAGATTCACAGATAAAAAATTTGTGAACAGATTTTTTTGAATTATTTCTTTATAAACGGCATTGTAAAATTGCCTTTGCAGTGAGTGCGGTAACAAAGTATGATCCTGAACTAAGATCACCAACTTCGATAACTTTCTGATTAGCTGCACCAAATTTAACTGTTCTTATTTCCTGCCCGTTAATATTTAAGATTCTTAATCCTGTCATTCCCGGGTATAAAACAGCCATTCGATGTTCAGCCGGATTTGGGTAAATTTTCATTTTAACCCGTCAAATTCTTTAACAGTTAGCGTTGTCCGAATTCTGGATACCAATGTTATCAATGTAACTTATCCAATTCTGCTGTTCGGTTGGCTTTTGTTGGTTCAGGAAAAATCGTTACCCGTTGCATATAATGGCCAATAATTTCACTGAAATCGAATTCAAGCAATTCCCACTCATTAACCATGTTATTTGTATCAGCAACAGTAAATGTGAAACTACCCGGATCAGTCAAACCTCTTTCAAGTTTAATTCTCACTGAATTGCTTACCGGTTTGTTAACCATTAAACACATCATGTATGATTCTTCAGAAATCTCGACATTGCCATATATTCCTTCAATCTCAAGTGTATCAAGATCAACCCAATAACCGACCCAGCCTTCTGCATCAGTATATATATGCATCCACAATACACTGTCAGAACTGTTTACATTATTTGCCAAAGGATTTTCAACAACATTGAGATCTGCTTTTGTTCCAACCCCATTTGCAAAGGGTATCCAAATAGTTGTATCAACACCATCTTCAAAATCAAAGATTGTTTGATAACCAATTTGCGCGCCCGCTGAAATTGCGAAGAACAGAATAATTAAAAAAGTAAAGATTTTTTTCATAATACTGAATTTTAAAGTTAATACTGAATATTGTTTTTCATGGCTAACAATTTAATCAAATTATGCTTTAAAACCAATAGTGAACATGATTTCATTATTTTTAAGGGTTACATCTTGTAAATTCAAATTACTATTTTCCTTGTTGTTGGGAACATTTATGTGAATCTGTACAACATTAAAACAGAATCACAAATTATTAACTGACCAGTTCTTCAAGTGATTTGACCTTAACCAATTCCCCTTCCATTGAGAAATCGGTTGCCGATGTGATTTTAATATCAGCAAACTGCCCAATTAAATCCTGGTTTTCACTCGCAAAACGAACGATTAATTTCCCTTCAGTATGCGAACTTAAAAATCCCTCTTTTCGGTCGGTGCCACGAACCAAAACGCGAACAGTTTTTCCAACCATTTTTTTATTGAAAGGAAAATTGTGCTTACGCAATTCATTTGTAAGAACATGAAGCCTGCGTTTTTTCTCTTCCTGCGGGATATCGTCAACCCAGCGGTGGCTTGTAGCTCCGGGTCGCGGCGAATAAATGGCAGTGTAACTCATGTTAAATTTGAATTCTTCCATCGCCAGCCGTGTATTTTCAAATTGCTCTTCAGTTTCGCCGGTAAAACCAACAATAATATCAGTAAATAATGTTGCCTGCGGAATCAAACGGCGTATCGATTCAACAATGTGACGGTATTTTTCCATGTTGTGTTTGCGGTTCATGCGCATCAAAACCTTATCGTCGCCGCTTTGCATGGGTAGGTGGATTTGTTTTCCAAGAACCTTGTATTTCGAGATCACTTCAATTACTTCATCATTCATATCACGCGGGTGAGGCGAAGTAAAATAAACCCAGAATTCTTTTTTCGAACGGTTCCCAAATTCGCCAATATCAGTCAGCAATTGCGCAAAAGAGAGCTCCTCTCCTTTTTTGTCGAGACCATATGAATTTACATTTTGGCCAAGCAAAGTAATTGATTTGTAGCCTTGTGCAACCAAAAGCGCAACTTCGGCAATTATATCTTTTGAAGGTCGTGAAACCGCGGCCCCGTGTATAAGGAACTGCACAGAAAGTACAAAACTTGTCGCAACCATTTTGTATTGGTATAAATGCTTCGAAACCTGATTTATAAGCAGGTTGTACACTCCAAAATTCCTCGATATTTTCATTGTGCGGATCAATACCCGAATTCAGGTGCGTTGGCGTAGTTATCCCATACTGGCTGATCATCTCAGGCAGTTTTGGTAAATCCTTCATCTGAAAAGTTATATCGAAAAGTTTGAGAAACTTTTCGTGGTCGTTTGGCAAAATACAGCCCGAAAGAAATGTAACAAGGTTTTTGTTATTCTTCCATTTGTTCCATTTCGATATGCGCGAATACACTTTGTCGATGGCTTTTTGCCGCACCGAACACGCCAGAATCCCAATCAAACCCGCTTCATTTTCATTGTCTGTCCTTTCATATCCAGCTTCATCAAGTACCGATGTTACGCGCTCCCCGTCAGACAAATTCATCTGGCAACCCAGTGTTATTAAGTGATATTTCATATTAAAAAGTTCAAAGTTTAAAGTTCAAGGTTCAAAGTGTTTTAATATCTGCTTGAACGTGAACTTACTAATTGTCTAATTTTCAATTTCTCTCCAAAATTAAGGCGAATCGGAATTCGCCGCACCCTCCAATATTTATTCCTCCAGTCTCTCCCCTCCGGGGAGATTAAGAGGGGCTAAAAATACACCTCCGAATAAATATTCGAAACCGGGATTCCTTTTCCGGTTAAAATATCAAAGGCTTCGTAAATCATTTCACTGTTTCCACACAAAAAACAGTTGGTTTCTCTGTCGATTTTTTGGGTGAACAAATAATCGGTTACCCTGCCGTAAAAATCACCAGTTTCATCACCCGACAAACAAAGTTTGATGTTCTCCATCTCGTAATCAGCGTGTTCATACGCTTCTTCCTTTTTTCTTACACCGTGAACAAGTTGATAATCCAGTTTGGTGAAAGTACGAATAAAACTGTGAAAAGGACTTATTCCGGTGCCGGTTGCCACAAACAGAAATTTTTGTGAAGCAAACTTTTCGGGATTGAATTTGAAAAAACCAAACGGTCCTTCCACTTCAATTTCTGTTCCCGGTTTTAACTTTTTCAGCCTGCCGGAAACTTTTCCTCCTTCAATTTCGCGCACCAAAACTTCAAGATAATCATCCTTTTCACCACTGTAAACCGAGTATTCACGCTTAGCCGATGAATTCAGATTTTTCAACATTATAAATTGCCCCGTTTGAAACTGTAAATTATTACGTTCCATCCGGATAACAAAAGTTAAATTTGTTAAATTCCTGACTGATATTACTTTATGCTTTCTCAACTATTCAGATTTATTCTAAATAAAATCGGTGCAAAAGTAAAAAATATTCCCGTTGCCACAAGTTTTGGGAAATTGGTTTTAAAGAAAGGGAAGCAATCTGAATTGTGATAAACACTTTGGTCATCAATTCCCGAATGTATATTTCTCCATAACTTCACCCGAAAAACTAAAACCATTTTTAACTTTAACATTCATTCAAAATCGAAATCTATGAAACGAACGATAACTTTTTCAATTCTATTCTTATTTGTAATTCAACTATTTGCCCAGGAACCTTCAAAATCAGTTTTTTACAGCGCAGGCAACAACCAGACATGGATTTTGTACAAGAACAACAATCAGGCATTGTACAAAATAATTACCAATGAAGCATTTACACTACTCGAACAGCGGGAGCAACACATTAAAAACCTGTCAACGAAAGCGGACTGGACAAATTATCAAAACGAACTGAAAAGCAAATTTGACGCTTCGCTTGTAAAATTTCAGAAAACACCACTGAACGCAAAAGTTACCGGCAAACTGGAACGCGAAAATTTCACTGTCGAGAAAATCATTTTTGAGTCGCACCCCGGATTTTATGTTACCGCAGCCATGTTTATCCCAAAGAAGCTGACAAAACCGGCGCCTGCTGTAATTTACTGTTCAGGCCACACTGATTTGGGATTTCGCAGCGAAGTTTACCAGCGGGTGATGATTAACCTGGTGGAAAAAGGTTTTGTGGTTCTTGCTTTCGACCCGATTGGTCAGGGCGAGCGTTTGCAATATGTTGATGCAGAAACCGGAAAATCGAAAGTTGAAGGCCCCACCACCGAACATTCATATGCTGGAGTTCAAACACTTTTAACGGGAACTTCACTTTCAGATTATTTTATCTGGGATGGCGTTCGTGCAATTGATTACCTTGAAACCCGACCTGAAGTTGACATGAATCGAATTGGAATAACCGGACGTTCGGGAGGTGGTACACAGTCGGCGCTGATTGCCGCTTATGACGAGCGGATTTACGCAGCTGCACCTGAATGTTATATTACAAGTTTTAAAAGATTACTCCAATCCATTGGGCCGCAGGACGCAGAACAGAACCCGTACAATTTTATCAAAAAAGGAATGGACCACGCTGATTTTCTGCACATTCGAGCACCAAAACCGGCTTTGATAATTACAACTACTCACGACTTTTTCAGTCAGCAGGGTGCGCGCGAAACTTTTGCCGAAGTTCAGAAATCTTATCTTGCATTTGGGCAACCTGAAAACATTCAGTTTACCGAAGACTTTGGAAAACACGAATCGACAAAAAACAACAGGGAAACGCTTTATGCTTTTTTTCAGAAACAATTGAAACTTCCGGGAAATAGCAATGATTTGGAAATTACCCCATTTAAATATGAGGAACTTTTATGCACACCGTCAGGACAATTAGGTACTTCGCTGAAAGGTGAAACTGTTTTCAGTTTGAATCAGAAATATTTTAAAAAGATTGAAATCTCACAGGATGAATTAAAACAAAAAATAGCTGAATTATCCGGAATTGATTTTAATCGAAATTTAACTGCGGCTGTTTTCACCGGAAAAATGGATAAAAAGGATTTCGAAGTAAAAAAATACTTTCTTGAAAATGATAAAAAGGATTATGCACTTCCTGTTTTTGTGATTTCAAAATTGGGTTCGGTTCAAATAAAAAACCTGATTTGGGTTTCACAAAATGGAAAAGAAGAAGTTTTAAAATCGGATTTACTTTCCGAATTTCTAAACAACGGATTTACTATAATTTCTGCAGATTTACCGGGCATCGGAGAATTGTCTGATTCAAGTTTTCGAGGCGATGGTATTGTGCAGAATGTACCGTTCAATTATACATTTGGAGCAAATCTGGTAGGTAAGAGTATTCCAGGAATTCAGGCGGAAGCACTTGATTTACTTGTACAATTTGTTCAAAAACAATTCCCTGATAATAAAATTGAAATAATTTCAGGAGAAAATATGGAATCGACAGTTCTGCATTTTGCTGCACTAAAAAATCCGTTTGCAAAAATAGTTTTGTTAAATCCGTTACAAACGAATATCGGTCTTGTTAAAACTGAATATTATGATCCGAAACCGGCATTTAACATGGTTCCCGGAAGTTTTCCCTTTTATGATTTTAATGACCTTGTAAAAACTTTACCTTCCAATTCAGTAAAAATCTTCACCCCTGAAAAAGGTGCGGAAATTTTTAAATATCTTAACCTCAATTAGTCTTTAATCAGTTTTTAACTTTTCCTCTTCTGTCGGTTTGCCTCTCCACCAACTGGCAAGCACAGAACCGGTAATATTCATTAGTGGACCAAATATGGCAGGAGCTAATCCAACTGTAGCAATTTTCCCCATTTGGAGCGCCAGCCCCGAAGCCAGTCCACCATTTTGCATTCCAACTTCAAGAGCAATGGTTCGGCGATCTTTCTCGGGCATGCCAAACAACCACGCAACTCCATAACCAAGCGAGTAACCGGCAACATTGTGTAATAAACTTGTTATTAAAAGTAGAGCTCCAACCTGTAAAAGACTGTTGCGACCGGCAGCGGTTATAATGGTTATTATCACCGCAATTCCAACCATCGATAACATGGAAAGGATTTTTTCCATCAATCGTTTGTCGCCTTTCAAAAAATGGCGAAGTACAATCGCACCAATCATTGGCAGGAAGAAAACCATCCCAATGATTTAACCATTGCAACTGCAAATGCATCAAAACCGGCATGTTTAGCTTTCAGAAAAACGAGGTTGGTTAACAGAATAACAACAAAAAGATGCTGAGCTGACTTATTTTTGTACGAAGTTTTTCATCTCCGGCATTAAAAAGGTTGAAAATAAAACCAGCTACAATCGGTAGAATGATCATATTTAATATGTCGAGCATCATACTCCAGAAATTAACCTCGATAAATTGTCCCCCAAGAATTTTCATCAGAAAAGGAGTAATAATTGGGGAAAGCAATGTTGAAATTGCACCGATAGTAACAGCCAAAGCCAGATTTGCGCGTGCGATATACGACATTACGTTTGAAGCTAATCCGCTTGGAACACAACCTACCAAAATAATTCCGGCTGCAATTTCGGGCGGAAAATCGAAAATGAGTGAAATCATATAAGCAACCAAAGGCATTATAAGAAATTGTGCACTAACACCAATAATTACTCCTTTAGGCATTTTTATAACACCTGTAAAATCGTTCATGCTCATTTGTGAACCCATACCAAACATGATGATTTGTAAAAGCGGAACAATAAGAATTTTAAACTGAAAATTCCCGAAGGAGCTAAAATACTGTGGATAAAACATCGAGGCTGCAACAGCCGTGAAAATCCAGATTGTGTATGAAAAACTTTTAAAAGTTGAAAAACCACGCACTGCAATTGCCAAACTCAAAAAGAAAGCAATAAGCAACGGACCACTTTTGTCAATTTTACCGGAAAATGCGTAGAATAAAAAAAGTGCTAAAAAAATCAGGGAAAAAACCAGAAGGATTTTGAAACCGTTAAATTTTTTCATGAAGTTGCAGTTTGTAGTTATTTTGGAAATAAAGGTTGATGTAAGAATATTGTATTTATAAAAAGAGAACTACCTGCAATTTTACAATTGTTTGTAGTTCTCCTGTTGAAATTATGAAATTAACTCCAGGTTCTGTCATGCGAACGTTTTTCGTTCCATTCGTCAGTTGGAGCAAAAAAGCTTTTATCTTTTGCATGCAAATGCTCTTTAACAACGTCTTCATTTAATTCAATCCCAAGCCCCGGCGATTCGGGAACCGGAGCGAACCCTTTTTTGATGATTGGATTTCCATCGGTCATTTTAACTAAACTTTCCCACCAGGTCAAATCAACCGAATGGTGTTCAAGAGCCAAAAAGTTTTGGGTTGCCGCAGCACAATGCACATTTGCCATAAACGAAACCGGCGTGCCGGCCTGGTGCATAGCCATTGCTATTCCATGTTCTTCGGCATAATCGCCAATTTTTTTGGTTTCCAAAAGTCCGCCTGATGATGCCAGATCGGGGTGAACAATATCAACTGAATGATTATCAATGAGTGGTTTAAAATTTTGCAGCAGATAAATATCTTCACCCGTAGTAGTTGGTGTTTCAAGTGCATCAGTTATGGTTTTCCACTGTTCAGTATATTCCCATGAAACTATATCCTCCAGCCATGCAAGGCGGTATTTTTCAATGGCTTTTCCCAAACGGATGCCATTATTCAAATCGAAATGACCGTAATGATCAGTCGAAATCGGAATATCCCAGCCAATGTGTTCGCGGGTATGTTCGGCAATTTTACAAAGTTCCTCCAGTCCCTTATCTGTTATTTGTATTTGTGTAAACGGGTGTTTTGTGTTGCCATATCCCATGTAATTCCGCAGGTCGTACTGACCGGAAGCACCATCCCAAAATTCATGATTTACCAATGCTCCCGGAATATCTTTTAAGGAATTGATAGATAAATCCATTTTCAACCAGGTGTAACCCTGCTCTTCAATCCGATATTTGATTCGTTCCGTTTGTTCATCGTGAGATCTTCCTTCAGGTGTATCGGCATATAATCTGATACTATCGCGATATTTTCCTCCCAGTAATTGGTAAGCCGGAACTCCGTATGCTTTTCCTACGATATCCCAAAGTGCCATTTCCACAGCACAAACCCCACCTGCCTGTCTAGCCTGTCCACCAAATTGTTTGATAATTTTGAAAATCATTTCCACATTACACGGATTCAGACCAAGAATGCGGCTTTTTAACATTAAAGCATACCGAACATCAGCGCCATCGCGTACTTCACCCAAACCGTAAATCCCCTGGTTCGTATCAATACGGATTATGGCAGTTTGACCAAGAACTGTGGTGACAGCATAACGCATGTCGGTTATTTTTAAATCAGATGGACTGGATGCCCGTGAAACGCCCGAAGTAGTTTGAGCAATTGTATCTTCAACCGACATGCCAAGCAATCCACCAATTGCAATTCCACCTAAAGCGGTTTTTTTTAGAAAATTACGCCGGTTACTTCTTGTTGTAGGATTTGACATCTCAGCTAAAACACTTTCTTTTTGAGCCGATTCACGTTCCTTATTTTGATCAGCTATTTGCTGTATGATACTTTTCATGATTGAAACATTTAGATGTTAATTAGTAATTTCTTTCTTTCATGTAATTATCAAGTTCCTCTTTCGACATTGGTAATTTCCCGGGGTAATTATTTAACCAGTTCAGAAAATCCTTTTTGATTTCTTCGCTCCATTCACTATCGATTTCGCCGGCGAGGTATTTTTTTTCTTTGAGACGCTGGTGGCCAAATTCATCACGAAGAGCTGTAACTTCAGAAGTAATTACAAGATCTTCAACCAAATAAGCAGGAATAAAAATTACACCGTATTTCTTTGCAAGAACAACATCGCCTGGCAAAACAGTAGCCCGACCAACCCTGATTGGTGCGTTGATTGAAGTGAGCATCATTTGTTGAATATATGAAGGATCAGATCCTTTAATCCAACCATTAAAACCTTTAATTTCAGACAAACCTTCCTGATCGCGAACCGAACCGTAAAATATTACTCCACGTTGAGATTTTGCATAAATCGAATTGCCAAGATTATCGCCAATTAAAGTACCGTCAGCAATTTTACCATAACTGTCGGCTACATATACATCTCCGTTTTGTAAAATATCAATTGGCCATGAATTGGTTCCTCCTTTTTGTGCCCGGTTTTCAGCAATACCTTGTTCTTTAATTTGAATTTCAAAATCGGGACGAAGAGGCATATATTGTGCAGTTACTACGCGTCCGGTCATCGGTTCTTCAGGGTTTATAATCGTCCAGTCGCCTTCAAACTGGTTATGAAACCCTTTGTTCCGTAATACTCCCCAGGCTTCTTCAATTGAAATATTCTTTAACCTTTCGAGAATTGAATCGGGTACTTTTGGCCGTCCATCAGAAAACCTTTCTCCCTTCCACTGAGAAGTTAATGCTTTAATATACTCTGGTGATGTACCCACTCGCTGTGCACCGGCAATGAAACCACACAGGAAAATTGCAGAAATAAGAAATCCCTTTTTTATCATAACGCGGTAGTTTAGTTATTAATTATTAAAGTTGGTTTTGCAATTTAACAATCCAAATTCATATTCAACTTTATTTATTTCAAAAAAAGTTAAATGAATTTTAAAAGAGATCAAAATTCTGTAACTAAAAAGATTTAGGATAAATTTTCAGGTAATATTTTAAACAAAAAAAAGGGAGACCTGATCGACAGAATCTCCCCGATTACCTAAAAATTTTTAAACTAAAACTTATTGACTATTTGTAAATTTCCTCTTCTTTTTGATATCCTCGAAACAACAGTAAGTTTAAGGTTTTCACGGTTAACAATTACACCTTCATGAAAAACTGAAGGAACAAGTACCTCTCCATTACTGATGGTTTCAAAAGTTCTTTCGCATTCTTCTCCTTTACCTAATTTCATAGCAAGTTCAGCAGCTGTTGTTGCCAGTTTTTCGTAAGGTTTGTAAATTGTGCAGGTTTGATGTCCGGCAACTATTTCCTGGAGATTTACGAGATCGGCATCCATTCCGGCAATTAACACTTTATGTTCCATCTGCGATTCGGATAATGCTTTAATCACACCCAACGCAATTGCATCGTTACCAGCTATAATTGCATCAACATCCTTATTCGTTTTTAAAATAGTCTTTGTTTGCTCGTATCCTTCATTTTCGCCCCATTCTTCAGTAAATTCGTTATACACAATTTTAATATCACCTTTTTCAACCAACGGGGCAAGTTCATTCATTTGACCGAGGTATAAAAACATACTGTTATTATCTCCTTTTGCACCACCAATTAGTGCATATTTCCCTACCGGTTTGATTCTGGTTAGATAACTGGCTTGCATTTCGCCTATTTCAACATTATCTGTTGAAATATAATAATCGAGTTTGCAGTTTTTTATTAACCTGTCATATGAAATTACTTTCACATTGTGGGCATGTGCTTCTTTTACAATTTCGGCAGCAGCAAACTGGTCAACCGGGACCACTACCAAAACGTCAACACCGTTGGCGAGCAGTTGCTTTGCCTGTTCCAGTTGTTTGCCGGCATCGTTGTCAGCAGTTTCAACTTTAACTGTGCCTCCAAGTTCCTGGACTTTCTTAACAAAAAAATCCCGGTCATTTTCCCACCTTTCGTTATCGAATGAATGAATTAAAAGACCAATTTCAACAGATTCCTGTTGTTTTTTATTACAACCATTTAATAATAAAAATGCGAGAAAAAATAACGCAATTAGTTTTACTGAATAATTCATAATATTGATTTTAGTTTTGTATGTATCAATTTACGAATTATATGCTAAAAGGGTTTTAATAAAAAGTTTTAATTGACTGTTTTGCAACACCACAATTTCTGTAACCTTATTAAATCATGGTTTCAGAAGTTTTGAATTTCGGCATAAAGTTGCTGAATTGGCAAACCCATAACATTGTAAAACGATCCTTCGATATGAGTAATTCCAATATACCCAATCCACTCCTGAATACCATAAGCGCCTGCTTTGTCATACGGTTTAAATTCAGAAACATAATACTCAATTTCGTTTAATGAAAGTTGCTTAAACTGAACATTTGAAATTGAATAAAAGATTTTTGTTTTGAACTGAAGACAAACATACACCCGAAATTACCTGATGTTCATGTCCGCTTAATTTTTGCAGTGTTTCGATTGCCTCTATTTTGCTTCCGGGTTTTCCAAGAACTTCACCGTTAAACCAAACAATTGTATCGGCAGTAATTAGTAAATCATTTTCTTTTAAATCGTTCAAAAAATGTTTGGCTTTTAGTTCTGCTAAAAAAACGGGAATTTCTTCCTTTTGAAGATTATCAGGATAATTTTCTTTAACTTCTTTTGTAATAACATGAAAATCAATTCCCAACGACCGCAGAAGCTCCTGTCTTCGGGGTGATTTTGACGCTAGAATGTAATTATAATCGGGTAACCAGTTCATTTAAAACGCATTATTAAAAAGCATGTCGTTCGTAAACCATTTATTTTGGGCACGCAGGGTTTGCTCAATTACATCACGCACACAACCTTCACCTCCATTTTTATCCGAAATGTATCTGGAAATGGATTTAATATCAGCAACCGCATCTTTTGGACAGACAGGTATTCCAACTTCAGTCATAATTTTATAATCGACTAAATCATCTCCCATATATAAAATGTTTTTGGGATCAATTCCTGTTTTTTCTGAAAAATCAATTAAACATTCAGTTTTATCCCGAACATTATCGTAATAATATTTTACACCCAGTTTTTCATGACGAAGCTTTACCCTTTCTATTTTACCGCCCGTAATTACCCCAATTGGAAATCCAAAATTAACTGCATTCCGAATAGCAAATCCATCTTTAACATTCGAAGTTCTAACCGGGTCTCCATCTTCGTTTAAAGGCGAAGTATCGTTCGACAGCACTCCATCAACATCGAAAATAAACGCCTTTATATTTTTTAGTTCATCTTTAAAAAACTCCATAATTTATTTATTATATCGGTCAAAAATACTTTTTGAAATCAACCTGTACAATTGCTGGTAGTCGCCAAAATCATTTAATTCATTTAAATGTGAATTAATTATATTTTCATCAAAACGAACTGCAGGTCCTGTTTGTACTTTTTCAGGCTCAAACTGCTGTACTTTTTTCGCAGTTTCAAGTATTAAGGGTCTTAAAACTTCAAATGGAATATCCTTCGACTTTAAAATGTCGAATGCAATTGTATAAAAGTGATTTACAAAATTACAGGCAAAAACAGCAGAAATATGCAGCATTTTCCTTTTTTCAGAATTTAAAACGAACACTGAATCTGATAATTCACGGGCAATTTGAAGCAAAATATTTTCATTTTTTTCAGAATTCGATTCAATAAAAACAGGTATCTCTTGAAAATCAATTTTTCTGTCTTTCGAAAATGTTTGCAGCGGGTAAAAAACCCCGATGTTATCTGAATATTTTTCAAGACATGAAAGCGGAAGGCTTCCGGAACAATGTACTACAAGTTTGTTTTCAAAATTAATTTGTGATAAAACTTCATCAACAACCGAATCTTTCAAAGCAACAAAGTAAATATCGGCTTTTTTATCAATCTCATGAATTGAAGTTGTGTACTTTGCATTTAGTAAATCGGCCAGGGTTTTTGCTGATTGTTCAGTACGACTATATACCTGAGTTATTCCAAAACCTTTGTTTTTAAAAACTTTTGAAAGTTGCGTTGCAAGATTGCCAGCACCAATAAAACAAAAATTCAGGCTCATAATTTTAAATTTATCTTTCAAAAATAACAAGCCTGAATGAATGTACAAATTGTACACAATATGAAGTTAAAAAGACTTCTATGAATGAGCCGCTGCAAATCTGTCGTTTACCACTTTCCAGTTTACAATATTCCAGAAATTATCTACATAATCGGCTCTTTTGTTTTGATATTTAAGGTAATAGGCATGTTCCCAAACATCAAGGCACAACAAAGGTGTACCTTTTTTATCAACAACATCCATCAACGGATTATCCTGATTTGGGGTTGATGACACAAACAATTTTCCGCTCTTATCTACCGATAACCATGCCCAACCACTTCCAAACTGAGTTTTTGCAGCCTTCCCAAAAGATTCTTTAAATGCGTCAACAGAACCTAAATCCTTTTCAATTGCATTTTTTAAACCTGCTGGAATATCTTTTTTTGTTGGCGTCATATTCTCCCAAAAAAGACTATGATTGAAATACCCTCCACCGTTATTGCGAATAGTAGCCGAATGTTTACTGATACCGGCAAAAATCTGTTCCATTGGGGTTTTTAATAAATCAGTACCTTCAGCAGCAGTCATAAAATTATTATAATATGATTTGTGGTGTTTTGAATAGTGAAGTTCCATGGTTTGTGCATCAATATAGGGTTCCAAAGCATTGTACGCATAACCCAACTCCGGAAATTTATGACCTTCAAATGCATTGCCATTTGCAGCAACCGAAGTTAATGATCCCAACACAGGCGCTGCCAAAGCAGCAGTTCCAACAACTGTTATAAATTTTCTTCTTTCCATCTTTCTTCTTTCTAAGTTTAGAAATGAAAAAAAGAAGAAGACAAAAAGGTTCGGAATAAAAAATAAAAAGAATCTATGTTTAATTGATACAGCCTTTGAAATGCAAAATATTTTGTATTTAATAAGTTTCAGTTGAAATGAATTCTGAATTATTTTTCTTCGAGATTTAAATACAAATCATTGGGTTGAATTAAAAACAGACAGTAAAAGAAAAGAAAAAAGGAACTTCCCATATGCGATTCGAAATTGGAGTCGGAGAAGTTGGCAAAAAAAAGAAAAATCAAAAAAATCAAAAATAACTGATCTTTGTAGCTTCGAGTTTTAATAATTGGATAAGTAATAAAAAACGTAATTGCAATTAAACCAACAATTCCAAATTTTACCATATAATTTAAATATTGATTATGTGATGAGGCATATAACCCCTCTTCCAGCTTTGAATTATTGCGGATATAGGTGCTTTTAAATTCTTCTTTCCAATTTCCGGCGCCAACACCAAACCAAAAGTTTTTTTTGATTATTGATATTGCAGCTTTTGAATATTCAATACGTTGCGAAAAAGATTGGTAACTCGGATTCCCTGTAATTGAGTACATATAAAACTCCCAGACAGTTTGATAAATGCGGGGGTATAACGAATATTTCTTATCTTGAAAAATAACATTTGACACTCCATTTTCGATATTTCGAATATCAGCAGGCATTAATGATTTGATTCCGCCGGCATCTTTCCTGAGTCCCTTTGAAGTTAAATACCTGATTAATGTTGCATATAAAGGAAATCCATTTGAACCGATTTCATCATATTTAACTGTTGCAATTTTATTCCATTCCGTGCGCATTTCGTCATGACAAATATATAAGTAGGTATAATTTCCGTTTTCAACCGCCAGATTATCAAAATCATGTAAATAATAATTTCCAAGTGCAGTTGTTTTGTCAATCGTTTCTTTGTTCACTTTTTCAATGTCATAAAAAGAGTATATTATCCATCCGACATACATAAAACTTACTACAATTACCCCTAACAAAACTGGAAAGTAAAACAATCGAAATTCTTTTTGAATTTGAAAATATAGTAAAAATATAAAGAAAAAAAAGCTTGCCCCAAAGGCTATTATGCCGGTTAACGACTGTTGGAAAAACATAAATGCAAGAAAATAGAAAGCGAAAAACAAAACAACAGCTATTGATTTAATATTTAATACTTTATAATTTTTTTGGACAAGAATCACGAAAAACCAAAAAATCAAAATCAATTGAAAACTAAACCGAATATGAGAAATCAAACTTATTTTGTGAACCTCAAAATCGGCCGTATCGTTACGTAAAATCCAATTTAGTATAGCTATTAATGAAGAAACAAAAACTGCCGTTGCAAATGCATAAAACAATAATCTTTTTTGATTGCTGTCAAAGGGTTTCCCAAGCATAAATGCAGTTGGAATTATAAGAAAGAATAATGATTTTTGAAGGTCGTATGGTGAATTTCCATTTTTATAAAAAAAAATAAAACTAAATACATAAATCAAAAAGATTCCCGGAATAAATAGTAGAATTTTATTTCCCTTAAATCTTTTGATTTTGTTTTTCCAATTATCTTCAAGTAAAGCAACACCTAAAACAATACCACCGAAAATCGAAACTAAAGCCTGAGAAAAAGGTAAAACCAAAACAAAACCAAAGAGAGAAAGATAAAACCAGCTAAAATCGATTTTTTTGGTAAAAGTTTTAATCATAAAGAAAATGTTTTGATTGAAACGAACAACAAAAACAGATATTGCAAATATATAAAAAAAAGGCCCGTGCTCAGAAGAACACGGGCCTTGGTAAGTTGGCAGCGACCTACTCTCCCACTGTTACGCAGTACCATCGGCGCTGGCGGGCTTAACTTCTCTGTTCGGTATGGGAAGAGGTGGTGCCCCGCCGCTATAGCCACCTAAATTCTGACCTTAAGCTTTCACGCTTAAAACCGTTAATGGCTTGCTTTCCTGATATTTCTCAATCGGAATCCACTCTAAAATAACTTTAGGCTGTTGGGAAAAAATACAATAACACTTTGTAAGGTCATGTTTGTAACCAAAACAAGGAAAATCTTTTTACTTGAAAGTCTACGGGCAATTAGTACTGCTCGGCTACGGACGTTACCGCCCTTACACCTGCAGCCTATCAACGTAGTAGTCTCCTACGGCCCTTAATGGAGATCTCATCTTGAGGTGAGCTTCGCGCTTAGATGCTTTCAGCGCTTATCTCATCCCGGCATAGCTACCCAGCAATGCAGCTGGCGCCACAACTGGTACACTAGCGGCCAGTCCAACGCGGTCCTCTCGTACTAGCGTCAGGGCCTCTCAAATCTCCTGCGCCCACAACAGATAGGGACCGAACTGTCTCACGACGTTCTGAACCCAGCTCGCGTGCCACTTTAATCGGCGAACAGCCGAACCCTTGGGACCTTCTCCAGCCCCAGGATGTGACGAGCCGACATCGAGGTGCCAAACCGCTCCGTCGATATGAGCTCTTGGGAGCGATCAGCCTGTTATCCCCGGAGTACCTTTTATCCTTTGAGCGATGGCCCTTCCATGCGGAACCACCGGATCACTATGCTCTAGTTTCCTACCTGATCGACCCGTCGGTCTCACAGTCAAGCACCCTTATACCATTACACTCTGCTGGCGGTTACCAATCGCCATGAGGGTACCTTTAGAAGCCTCCGTTACTCTTTTGGAGGCGACCACCCCAGTCAAACTACCCACCACGCAATGTCCCCCGCATTCGCGGGGTTAGGTCCCAGATAAGCAAAGGGACGTATTTCAAGGATGGCTCCACGAGTCCTGGCGAACCCGCTTCATAGCCTCCGTCCTATCCTACACATCACTTACCCAGAGTCAATGCGAAGCTGCAGTAAAGGTTCACGGGGTCTTTCCGTCCCGTTGCGGGTAAGCGGCATCTTCACCGCTACTACAATTTCACCGAGCTCGTGGCCGAGACAGTGCCCAGATCGTTACACCATTCGTGCAGGTCAGAACTTACCTGACAAGGAATTTCGCTACCTTAGGACCGTTATAGTTACGGCCGCCGTTTACCGGGGCTTCAATTCAATGCTTCTCCTTGCGGATAACATCCCCTCTTAACCTTCCGGCACCGGGCAGGTGTCAGGCCATATACGTCATCTTTCGATTTAGCATAGCCCTGTGTTTTTGATAAACAGTCGCCTGGGCCATTTCTCTGCGCCCGCTTGCGCGGGCTCCCCTTCTCCCGAAGTTACGGGGCTATTTTGCCTAGTTCCTTAGCTGTGAATCACTCGAGCGCCTCAGGATTCTCTCCTTGACTACCTGTGTCGGTTTGCGGTACGGGCCACTATGCTGGCTTTTCTTGGAAGTATTTTCAATGCTTCGCTTCGCCCGAAGGCTATGCTCAACGTACTATTCCGTCAGTACCTAGCACCTACATAACTCCGTCACTTTTGTTGCATAGCGGGCGCAGGAATATTAACCTGCTTTCCATCGGCTTCCCCGTTCGGGTACACCTTAGGTCCCGGCTTACCCTGATCCGATTAGCGTTGATCAGGAAACCTTAGTCTATCGGCGTGCGGGTTTCCCACCCGCATTATCGTTACTTATGCCTACATTTGCTTTTCCAAATACTCCACCATGGCTTATCACCACACCTTCAACGCATATTGGAATGCTCCCCTACCAGTTAGAATAAATTCTAAATCCATAGCTTCGGTGATATACTTATGCCCGATTATCATCCATGCCCAGCCGCTCGACTAGTGAGCTGTTACGCACTCTTTAAATGAATGGCTGCTTCCAAGCCAACATCCTAGCTGTCGCTGCAGTTCGACCTCGTTTGTTCAACTTAGCATATATTTGGGGACCTTAGCTGATGGTCTGGGTTCTTTCCCTCTCGGACATGGACCTTAGCACCCATGCCCTCACTCCTGTGAATCATTTTACAGCATTCGGAGTTTGTCTGGATTTGATAGGCGGCGAAGCCCTCGCATCCAATCAGTAGCTCTACCTCTGTAAAACTGTCACAAGGCTGCACCTAAATGCATTTCGGGGAGTACGAGCTATTTCCCAGTTTGATTGGCCTTTCACCCCTACCCACAACTCATCCAAGAGCTTTTCAACGCTCCCTGGTTCGGTCCTCCATGTTGTGTTACCAACACTTCAACCTGGTCATGGGTAGATCACAAGGTTTCGCGTCTAGCGCCACTGACTTTACGCCCTATTCAGACTCGCTTTCGCTTCGGCTCCGAATCTTAAATTCTTAACCTCGCCAGTGACGACTAACTCGTAGGCTCATTATGCAAAAGGCACGCTGTCATCCCGATAAATCGGGACTCCAACCGCTTGTAAGCGCACGGTTTCAGGTACTATTTCACTCCCCTGTTCGGGGTGCTTTTCACCTTTCCCTCACGGTACTTGTTCGCTATCGGTCTCTCAGGAGTATTTAGCCTTACCAGATGGTCCTGGCAGATTCAGACAGGGTTTCACGTGCCCCGCCCTACTTAGGGTTCTGCTAAAATGGTATTTCTTACGTGTACGGGGCTATCACCCTCTTTGGCCGGCTTTTCCAAAACCGTTCCACTTCATAATACTTCTTTATATCGCAGCCCTGCAACCCCGGTTATGCCGAAACAAAACCGGTTTAGGCTTCTCCCATTTCGCTCGCCACTACTAGGGGAATCACTTTTGTTTTCTTTTCCTGAGGGTAATGAGATGTTTCAGTTCCCCACGTTCGCCTTCCAGTAAACTGGAATAACCCGATAAATCAGGTTGGGTTGCCCCATTCGGGTATCTGCGGATCGGTTCGTATTTGCCAATACCCGCAGCTTATCGCAGCTTGTCACGCCCTTCTTCGCCTCTGAGAGCCAAGGCATCCTCCGTACGCCCTTAGTAACTTTCTTTTTGAGAATCCTCGTTTTGATCCTTAATTTTACTTTACTTGTGTCATCGTATTTATTATGATTTGACTCATTAATTATTATGATTTGACTCACAATATTTTTCCCAACATGCCAAAGAACTTTAAACTGCCGGGTAATCAACCTTTCAACTCGTGCTTTTTGACTTTTTACCTTTAACAGCAGTTAACCGCAGATAATCAAGGAATCGAACCTTTCTTCTTTTCAGGCGCCAGCCTTATCTTTTGTGGTTGTGTTAACCTCCTGGAACTATTCAGTTTTTCTGTGAACGTATTGCCTTTTCAGGCTTTCATCTTTCATTTTGAAGCATCTTTCTTAGTTGCATTCTGTTGGTGTTTTCCCTTAACTTTAAACTTTTGTGGAGAATAAGGGAGTCGAACCCTTGACCTCTTGAATGCAAATCAAGCGCTCTAGCCAACTGAGCTAATCCCCAGGTTAAGCCTTTCGAGTTTCAAGGTTCAAGTTGAAAGTACTTTGAACTTTAAACCCTTGAACGGCTGAACTGTGGTGTAGTCCCGCCCAGAGTTGAACTGGGGACCTCTACATTATCAGTGTAGCGCTCTAACCAACTGAGCTACGAGACTGTCTTTGTTTATCGCTTCAAGCCTTGTAGCTATCAGCAAACAGCTCTTAAGCTTGTAACTCTTTATTCTAATATTTTAATAAAAAAGCAAGGGCCAAAATTGTCAATGTCTCTCAAATCGTTTTTAAGACTGTGCTCCAGAAAGGAGGTGTTCCAGCCACACCTTCCGGTACGGCTACCTTGTTACGACTTAACCCCAGTCACTAGTTTTACCCTAGGCCGCTCCTTGCGGTGGCAGACTTCAGGCACCCCCAGCTCCCATGGTTTGACGGGCGGTGTGTACAAGGCCCGGGAACGTATTCACCGCGCCATGGCTGATGCGCGATTACTAGCGAATCCAACTTCATGGAGTCGGGTTGCAGACTCCAATCCGAACTTGGACCGGCTTTGGAGATTAGCATCCGGTCGCCCGGTAGCTGCCCTTTGTATCGGCCATTGTAACACGTGTGTAGCCCTGGACATAAGGGCCGTGCTGATTTGACGTCATCCCCACCTTCCTCACACCTTACGGTGGCAGTCTCGCTAGAGTCCCCGGCTTGACCCGCTGGCAACTAACGATAAGGGTTGCGCTCGTTATGGGACTTAACCCGACACCTCACGGCACGAGCTGACGACAACCATGCAGCACCTTGTAAGTAGCCCCGAAGGGAAAACCTATTTCTAAGTTATGCAATCTACATTTAAGCCCAGGTAAGGTTCCTCGCGTATCATCGAATTAAACCACATGTTCCTCCGCTTGTGCGGGCCCCCGTCAATTCCTTTGAGTTTCAACCTTGCGATCGTACTCCCCAGGTGGTTCACTTAATGCTTTCGCTCAGCCGCTTACTGTGTATCGCAAACAGCGAGTGAACATCGTTTACGGCGTGGACTACCAGGGTATCTAATCCTGTTCGCTACCCACGCTTTCGTGCCTCAGCGTCAGTAATGGCTTAGTAAGTTGCCTTCGCAATCGGCGTTCTGTGTCATATCTATGCATTTCACCGCTACACAACACATTCCACCTACCTCAACCATACTCAAGAAATGCAGTATCAATGGCAGTTCTACCGTTAAGCGGCAGTATTTCACCACTGACTTACATTCCCACCTGCGCACCCTTTAAACCCAATGAATCCGGATAACGCTTGCACCCTCCGTATTACCGCGGCTGCTGGCACGGAGTTAGCCGGTCCTTATTCCTGCGCTACCGTCAGCTGTCAACTCGTTGACAGGGTTTCTTGGAGCAGAAAAGCAGTTTACAACCCATAGGGCCGTCATCCTGCACGCGGGATGGCTGGTTCAGGCTCTCGCCCATTGACCAATATTCCTCACTGCTGCCTCCCGTAGGAGTCTGGTCCGTGTCTCAGTACCAGTGTGGGGGGTAATCCTCTCAGAACCCCTACTGATCGTCGGCTTGGTAGGCCGTTACCCCACCAACTACCTAATCAGACGCATGCCCATCTTATACCACCGTAGTTTTAACTTATAAACCATGCGATTCATAAGTCCTATAAGATATTAATCCACGTTTCCATGGGCTATCCCCTCTGTATAAGGCAGGTTGCATACGCGTTACGCACCCGTGCGCCGCTCTCGGGGTATTGCTGCTAATCCCGCTCGACTTGCATGTGTTAAGCCTCCCGCTAGCGTTCATCCTGAGCCAGGATCAAACTCTCCGTTGTATATATAAAAAGTTAATTATCTTTCGCTCAGTCTTAAATCTTTTCTCTCAGAAATCAACAAAGTTGGTACACCTTGCTTCTTTTTTATTTTTCTTAATTTGTGCTCCAAAATGTCAATGAACTTTCCTAAAAAATCAGCATCTCAATTTCTCCAATGCTGACCATCATGACTGCTTTTATCCCCTATCTTCCCTTCATGTCAACCTCTCGGTTGCTTTCTTTCCTTACGGGGCGGCAAAGGTAATAACCTTTTTATTCCACCAAAACTTTTTCGGGATTTTAAAATATTTTCTGCCCAGTATGTATCCTTCTCCTCATTCATCCAAACTATAAATACCACAGTTATATCCCCAATCTAAATCCCAATGAACTTCGCCTCTAAAAGCGGGTGCAAAAGTAATCAGCTTTTCTTATCCTGCAAACGTTTTTTATGAAATATTCAGTTAATAATGCTTCAATTATTCCAACACACTGAAATTCAACAGCGATATGATATAGAACAGAAATCAGTATTACGAAAGTTAACCGAATTTGGTTTCATTTAGTCATTAACAATTGGTAATCAACACTTAAGGATAACATTAATTGATAAATACGAGTGGTTACTTTATAATTAAACAGATTTAGAAATTTAATTACCAGCTAGTTAACTTTAAGTTAACATTAATTTAAGAATAACTCAATCACGGGTATTTCTATGTTTGGTTTTGCAACCGGTAAGCTCAAATCCAAATCACCTGTACCTTTATTATCACCTCCCCGATTATGCGACCGAGGTTCAGACATTAAAATTTCGGAAGCATCATGCAGGAATTGAGCGTATTTTACTTTCCCTTGATATCCGGGTAATCTTAATTTCTGCAAAGGATAATCGAGCAAATGGACATAAAGTCTATTAGTTTTAGGGTTATATGTTAAAATTGTATTATCAGGTGCAACAAAACTTTCTGGTGCCTGTGTACAACCATAGATAGAACGATCATTTAATTTCATCCAATCCCCCATTCCACTTAAGGCTTTATCAGCACGTTCATCAAATGCTCCGCGGGCCGTTGGACCAACATTTAATAAAACATTTCCACCTTTGCTTACTGATTCAATCAATAACACAAGAAGTTGTTTATTGTCTTTCCAGGTGTATTCGTCCCGATAATATCCCCATGATCCTGAAAAAGTCTGACAAGTTTCCCACGGTATTTTTTTCCCATCAATCTCAGGCCATTTATCAACTTTGTATTGTTCGGGAGTCATAAAGTCCCAACCACCTGCATAATCCTGCAAATCTGCTCTGTCGTCTATTAGAATATCAGGTTGAAGCTGGCGAACCATTTTAATTAATTCTACTGAACCCCAATCATCACGCCCTTTACCAAATTCTCCGGGAAAAGAAAAATCAAGCCAAAGAATATCAATTTTACCATATTTGGTAAGGATTTCACGAACCTGATTTTTCAAATATTCCCTGTAAACAGCCATATCTTTCCCTTTATTTAAAGCATCGTATTCTTCTTTTGTATTTACACGCTGCGGGTGAACACGGTCAATAGTATAATCGGGATGATGCCAGTCGATTAATGAATAATAAAATCCAATCTTCAAACCTTCGGCACGAAATGCATCAACCCATTCTTTAATAATATCTTTCCCATAAGGTGTATTTGTAACTTTATAATCGGTGTATTTTGAATCGAACATATTGAAACCTTCATGGTGTTTCGAAGTGATGACTGCATATTTCATACCAGCAGCTTTGGCTTTTTTTGCCCATTCAGTCGGATTGTATAAATCGGGATTGAAGATTTCGAAGTATTTCTGATAATCCTCATTTGTTATTCTTTCATAATTTTTAACCCATTCATGACGCGCAGGCTGTGCATATAAACCCCAGTGAATAAACATCCCAAAACGGGCATCTGTCCACCATTCAAGCCTTTTTGTTTTCTGGGCTTCAGTTTCGTCCCATATTTTGT
Organism: Draconibacterium sp.; assembly: GCA_016705335.1. Lineage (GTDB taxonomy): Bacteria > Bacteroidota > Bacteroidia > Bacteroidales > Prolixibacteraceae > Draconibacterium. The sequence continues at coordinate 42,099 of JADIYN010000034.1, forward strand.
TTTGTGAATATGTTAGCTGGAACATGAATCCAACAAGCAATGTGATTAATAATAACTTTTTCATTTCAATTTATTTTAATGTTGATACTATTATATTATAGTGTAATTATTCCAAATTCAGCAATTCCCATTCGACCCTTTTCTTCTACAGGTGAAAGCATTCTAAATTTGACAAACCTTCCGTTTATTAATTCAAATTCCTTTTTCTGAAGTATAGGGCTATTTTTAATGTTTGCAAATTCGCCTTCTGAAACTGGCTTTCCCCAGGTTAATCCATCGCTACTTATATAAAACTCATACTTGTTTGTAATTCCCGGATTCCATCTTCCCTGATCAGGCAAATAAGTGAAGCCTGTTAAATTTAAAGTATCCCCCAAATCGACATTAACATCAACCGGTGGTTTGTTTGTTAAAACCCAGGCTGTTTCGGGATTACCATCGAAAATAAAGCGTGATTGTTCAACGGATTGAAACGGACCAATTACTTCCCACTTTTCTTTTGAAACATCGAAAAAAGCGGTTGACACCGGACTGCTTTTCTCGGAATCCGGTTCTGTAACAATTGCTTTTACTGTTGATTTTTCATTTAATAAAAATGGTTCTGAATACTTTAATGATTTTGTTGTAGGCGTACTTCCGTCCAAAGTATAATATATCTGAATGCCAGAATCAAACCCTTTAATTGAAACTTCTCCGATTTTATTTCTTTGAATTATTGGTTCTACAATCACCTTTTGGAGCTTTGTAAATACCAATATTTGAAATTACGGGGCATGATTTTGAATCGAGAATATTCAAACGAAGCTGAGTAGCTACAATATTTGGAAATCGAAGAATTCGTTTTCTCCCAATTGTAGTTTGGGCGTCTATTTGTATCCATTTATTTTCAACAAAAGCATCCAGAGTAAATTCTTTTACCCGCTGACCAAGTCTGATATTTTCCTGAACAAGAAAACGGTTGAATTCAGTGGGTTCTCCAAAATCAACGGTAAGAGATGATATAATCACAGAATCATCAGTTGCCCAAAACGATTCGGGGTTAGTATCGGCTACATTTTTTGCCTGAAATTTTTTTGAACCCCCACGTACATTGCTTGCAGTAATTTTTGCATTTTCAATCAGATCATTTTCAAAATCTGCTTTTATTGCTTCGCCCAATTTTATGATTTGTTCGGCATCTTTTTCGTGAATTAAACCACGTGTGTCAACAGGAAAATTGATTAACAAAGAGGAATTTCTTCCAATTGAATTATAGTAAATATCAAGTAATTGTGGTAAAGTTTTAACCTGATGAACTTCTGATTTATGATCATACCAACCCGGCCTGATTGAAACATCTACTTCTGAAGGCACCCAATGAGTTCCATCAATTTGCCCCTCACGCAATTCTTCGTAATTCGGTGTACCAGGGTAATACTCATCCTTGCGTATTGGGGACCAATTTGTTTCCATTGCCCAGCCTTCTTCATTCCCCACCCAGCGTATATCTGGTCCATTATCACTAAACATACATGCTTTTGGTTGAAGATCCCGAACTATTTCTTGTGTATTTTCCCAATCATAATAAGATTGACGGTCAATACGCCGTTCTTCGTTAGCACCCCCATAATAACCTGTTCCACCATTCGCTCCATCAAACCAAACTTCGAAAACTTCTCCGTAGTTCGTAAGTAATTCATGTAATTGTTTTCTGAAATAAGTAATATATTCTGGTTTACCATAATCAGCATGGTTTCGATCCCATGGAGAAAGATATATGCCTAATTTTAAATCATATTCCTTACAAGCATCGGCTAATTCGCGAACTACATCACCTTTTCCGTTTTTCCATGGTGAATTTTTAACAGAATGTTCGGTATAGGCTGATGGCCAAAGACAAAAACCATCATGATGCTTTGCGGTTAATATAATTCCTTTCATTCCGGCATCTTTACAAACCCTTGCCCATTGGCGGCAATCCAGTTCAGTAGGATTAAATAATTGTGGGTTTTCGTTTCCCAGACCCCACTCCATATTCGTAAAGGTATTCATATTAAAATGAACAAATGCATAATATTCCAATTCGTGCCATGCGAGTTGCCTATCAGTTGGTAAAGGTAAAACAGGCTTAGGTGGTTCAATTGTTGAACAGGAGTAAATTACTGCAATAACAATTAGTAGTAAAATAATTTATTCATAAATCTAGTTATCATAACAATTAAAAATCAAAGTTCTTAAAGATATTTATTTAAACAAATTGAACAAAATTTTAAATAACTAAATTCTGCTTTTGTCAAACCTCAAAGCTTGTAAACATTCGAAATATTAACTCAATACAAAATTACCATCAGTATTGGGATAGAATGTCCCAGATTGAAACTGGAATTATTCTTAGAAAATAAAATTAACATTCTGCATATGTGCAAGTTATGTTTATCGGCATATAAATTGTTTTTAGAATAGCACGCTTTTGAAAAAATAAGAAATATAAATACAGAGGATGCTAAAATGCCAAAAAAGAAATTTAAATGTACCAGGTAACTGCAAGAATTTGATGAAAAATGTATTGAAATAATAGAACGATTATAAATAAGGAATGAATTCCACTGATAATCTGCAAATTTCAAAACATAATTTTTAAACTTGCAATCTATTTTCCTTTGGAAAAGAGATTTACAAACCCGGTTGAAAGAATTTTTGGACGTATTCACTTTAAACTTAGTGTTATGAATAAATTATTTTCGTCAGTCAAATTGATCGATTCTAAAACAATCAAATCGATTTTAATTGCCTTTTCGTTTTCACTTTTCTTGTGTGTTAATGCAACTGCGCAGGAGTTAAAATTTTACGAGGTTGATAAAGAACTTATAAAAAAAATCGAGTAATAAATGATAAAGAAATAGACCTGGTTAGGCTGGAGTCATTATTATTCAATTGGAGATTAACAATTTATTTGACAAATGGCAAAACCAGGATTCTGGAGACAGGAGCTGCAGTGGTTTAAGATCTCTGAGAATCCATCAGCGAATTTTATAAAAGTAACTCAGCTTTTAATCAGATTGAAATTATAAAGTGAATATGAACTCGACAGATGATTTGAGTTTCAATTTAAATGTTGATAATCTGAATAGTTTCTACAGGTTAAAATACGTTTTTGTTGAATTTGGATTTGATGCATGCGGTAATCAAGGAAGCTCATGTTTAAAATCAAAAATTAAAAAAATGGTCGAAGGAGTTGACTCCAATGTAATTGTATTTTATAAACTATCAATCCCTAACTAATTAACTGCTAAAAACAATTGCTATGAATAAAATTTACACAATTAAGAATCAATGCGGAGTTTAAAAATCTCCCTGATTTTGGCTTTATTCACAATTCTAAATGTAAATGTGCACGCACAGGTAGAGGTACCATTTACTCAACGGACATCTCAATATTCACCCCTTCAGAAAATTTACAATATAAAGGGTGATTTCAGTTTAATTGGAAATACAAATATGACATTGGTTACTTATGGCGATAATACTGCTAATTCAAGTGACATGAAATATGTTGATATTGATGAAAACAGTTTCAATACTTTTAATTCATCTTCAGCAACATTGCAATTCAATTCAGAAAATGGTTGCAAATACATTTGACGTTACAAAGGAAATACCCAATACAACTCCTCAACAGGTTAATGAAGATTATTCAGCTACCAACGGACAAACAATTGTGTATTCAAATTACACGATGTCGGTTTCAAGGGAAGGTACAAGCAATAATTATTATCCTCGTTATACATTTACTTCATCAGGAGCAGGTACAACAGTTATTTTCGAATCACTGCTTTCATCAGCAAGTTATCAGGTACGTTATTCAACAAATGGTGGCACATCATGGACAATTCCAACCAATCAGGTGGTTACTACTCCTTCAAATAACAGAAGACTTATCAGTTTTGATCCTGTAACAATTTATACGGAAAGTGGAGGAATTACAATTAAAGTAAGTCAACTTTTCAGGGATTCAAGAAATGACAGATCTTTATCAGATATTCAGTCAAGAAGTTATGCGAATGGAAATGTATCAGGAACAGCAATACCACCAACAATTATTATAAGCAAAACCTCTGACAAAAGTGTTGTTCAGTTAAGACATGCCAGTGCACCCGGATACACTCCGGTTAACGCTTCAGATATTAATTTCACAAAGAATATTTTTACCCTACAAACTCAAATGGATCAATGTATTCGGCTTATGCTGAAATAACGGATTATGTGCGGCAATATGGAATCGGTGAATATTTTGTTGCCGACATGGCATTAAGAGAAGGTAATGGAGGTGGAACCGGATTTTATGGTGGCTGGGGTATGATCGTGATTTATAAAAACGATAAAATGAAATGGCGAAATATCACAGTGTTTGATGGACATGCTTATGTTTATGATGAAAAAAATTCAGATGCCATGACTGAATATGAGTTACCTATTTCAGGATTTCAAACTGTTCAAAAGGGCATGTTAAAATGAAATACGGGCTAATTGCTGCGAAGGAGACATGGTTAAGTTCTTCAGCTTTAGATCGGTTTGCTATTCAAAACCATGAGCAAAATGCATGGATAAATTTAACGCAACCATCAAAAGTGGATGGTAATTTCTTTAATAGTTCAATCCTGACCGGAGGAAATCCAAGGAACCCGTCGCTGAAAAAATAATACAGGGATGGATATAGTTATGGATACAGTTCCGAACTTAAATAATAGTGTCGTTAAAAACAACCAAACAACTACAAGTTTCAAATACAGTACAAATCAAGACACTTACATAATTTTTTGTATTGCTATGGCAGTTGATGCATACATTCCTGAAGCAGAAGGAATTATATCAACATTATCTGTGGCTGGTGTAGTTCCTGGAACAGATGTTTTACCGGGTCAGGAAATAGAATATTCTGTTGAAATCAGAAATAAAGGAACAGAACCCATAAACAATGCAGTAATGACCATACCAATTCCATATACTGGAGAATTTGTAAGCACATCTGGTATCTTCTATGAAGGCCTATCCGGCAGTCAGCCCGCCTTTGTTGCAAATGTTGGAGCAAACGGCTCAATTGTTTGGAATTTTGGAAATATGCCAATGCTAAACCCAAGCTCCACTTTACTTGGAAAACTTAAATTTAAAGTAAAAGTAACTGAAGATTGTTTTATACTATCTAATCCAAATTGTCCTCCCAAAATTACTGTTCCAGGTTCTTCGAGCGGTGTTGGTGCTATTTCGGGAGTAACTTATTCCGATAAAGATTTCATTCAAGGCTACACGAGCGAAGGAATTTGTATAGGAGAACCGATAACTGAACCTATTGAATTCCCAATAATCCCAACTGATTATATTGTTCAGAATTGTTCTGATCAGGATTATTCAACTCAAACTTTTACTTATTGTAATATCACCGAATCAACTATACCTTTTGCTCAGGTAATTGGTAATTTTCCGGCAGGTTCGCGTTATTTTGATGATATCAATTTATCTACAGGTGAACCAAAACCCAGTTCTAATGAATTTACAAATTCAAGCAGTTTTCCCGCATCAAACGGAACAAAAACCTATTATGCAATTCCTCCAGGATTAAACCAATGTTTCTTCAGCATTTACAATTACAGTTACAAATATCCAAACACCGCCATTAGCCGAAAGTAGTATTGACTATTGTGTTGGAGAAGAAGCTTTACCACTAACTGCTATTCCTTCAAATTCAGGTTATGAAATATTCTTTTATAAAAGTGCTACAGATGTCGTGGCATTTTCAGAAATAGTTCCATCTACTGAAGAAGCAGGTACAACTGAATATTGGGTTGCTGAAGGTATTTCTGGTCAATGCATTGGAGAAAAAGAAACCAAGATTGCAGTTAACGTCAATACCTGCTGTACATTAAACAGTGCTTCAGCCTCAAATTCAATTATTTCATGTAATGGTGAAAAATCAACTGTTACACTGAGTGCAACCGGAGGAAATCCACCTCTTATATATACTTTGCAGGGTTATACTCCTCAGTCAACAGGTACTTTTAATAATGTATCAGCAGGAACTTATATATGGAGTGTAAGCGAAAATGGTACTGGATGTGCTCCAAAAACAGGAAGTATTACCATCACTGAACCTGCTGTTCTTTCGGCTTCGGCTGTTCAGGATAGTCCGGTGGTTTGCAACGGTGAAAGCAATGGTGCTGCAACTGTTACTGTTTCAGGTGGAAATGCTCCTTACGCTTACAGCTGGGACAAAAGTGCTTCTGCTTCTGCTTCGGCTACAGATTTAGTTGCTGGTTTGCATACAATCACAATTACTGATGATAAAGGTTGTGTAACTACTGCCTCTGTTACAATCGATGAACCTGCTGTTCTTTCGGCTTCGGCTGACCAGGATAGTCCTGTGGTTTGCAATGGTGAAAGCAATGGTGCCGCCACGGTTACTGTTTCAGGTGGAAATGCTCCTTACGCTTACAGCTGGGACAAAAGTGCTTCTGCTTCGGCTTCGGCTAATGATTTAGCTGCCGGTTTGCATACGATCACAATTACTGATGCTTCGGCTTCGGCTACAGATTTAGCTGCCGGTTTGCATACAATTACAATTACTGATGATAAAGGCTGTGTAACTACTGCCTCTGTTACAATCGATGAACCTGCTGTTCTTTCGGCTTCGGCTGTTCAGGACAGTCCTGTGGTTTGCAATGGTGAAAGCAATGGTGCCGCAACTGTTACTGCTTCAGGTGGAAATGCTCCCTTACTCTTACTTTGGGACAAAAGCACGACTCCTGCTTCGGCTACCGATTTGGATGCCGGTTTACATACGATCACAATTACTGATGATAAAGGCTGTGTAACTACTGCCTCTGTTACAATCGATGAACCTGCTGTTCTTTCGGCTTCGGCTGACCAGGATAGTCCGGTGGTTTGCAATGGCGAAAGCAATGGTGCTGCTACTGTTACTGTTTTAGGTGGAAACGCTCCTTATTCTTACAGTTGGGACAAAAGCGCTTCTACTTCGGCTTCGGCTACAGATTTGCTGCCGGTTTACATACAATCACAATTACTGATGATAAAGGCTGTGTAACTACTGCCTCTGTTACAATCGATGAACCTGCTGTTCTTTCGGCTTCGGCTGCAAAGGACAGTCCGGTGGTTTGCAACGGTGAAAGCAATGGCGGCGCTACTGTTACTGTTTCGGTGGAAACGGTCCTTATCCTTACATTTGGGACAAAAGTGCTTCAACTCTGCTTCGGCTACGATTTAGCTGCCGGTTTGCATACAATTACAATTACTGATGATAAAGGTTGTGTAACTACTGCTTCTGTTACAATCGGTGAACCTGCTGTTCTTTCGGCTTCGGCTGCTCAGGACAGTCCGGTGGTTTGTTTTGGTGAAAGCAATGGTGCCGCCACGGTTACTGTTTCAGGTGGAAATGCTCCTTACTTACAGCTGGGACAAAAGCGCTTCGGCTTCGGCTTCAGCTAATGATTTAGCTGCCGGTTTGCATACAATTACAATTACTGATGATAAAGGCTGTGTAACTACTGCTTCTGTTACAATCGATGAACCTGCTGTTCTTTCGGCTTCGGCTGACCAGGATAGTCCGGTGGTTTGTTTTGGTGAAAGCAATGGTGCCGCCACGGTTACTGTTTCAGGTGGAAATGCTCCTTACGCTTACAGCTGGGACAAAAGCGCTTCTGCTTCTGCTTCGGCCAATGATCTGGCTGTTGGTTTGCATACAATTACAATTACTGATGATAAAGGCTGTGTAACTACTGCTTCTGTTACAATTGCTGAACCTGCTGTTCTTTCGGCTTCGGCTGACCAGGATAGTCCCGTGGTTTGTTTTGGTGAAAGCAATGGTGCCGCCACGGTTACTGTTTCAGGTGGAAATGCTCCTTACGCTTACAGCTGGGACAAAAGCGCTTCTGCTTCTGCTTCGGCTAATGATCTGGCTGTTGGTTTGCATACAATTACAATTACTGATGATAAAGGCTGTGTAACTACTGCTTCTGTTACAATCGATGAACCTGCTGTTCTTTCGGCTTCGGCTGACCAGGACAGTCCTGTGGTTTGCAATGGTGAAAGCAATGGTGCCGCCACGGTTACTGTTTCAGGCGGAAATGCTCCTTACTCTTATTCATGGGACAAAAGTGCTTCTACTTCGGCTTCGGCTAATGATTTGGCTGCTGGTTTGCATACAATTACAATTACTGATGATAAAGGCTGTGTAACTACTGCCTCTGTTACAATCGATGAACCTGCTGTTCTTTCGGCTTCGGCTGTTCAAAACAGTCCGGTGGTTTGCAATGGTGAAAGCAATGGTGCCGCTACTGTTACTGTTTCAGGTGGAAATGCTCCTTACGCTTACAGCTGGGACAAAAGTGCTTCGGCTTCTGCTTCGGCTACAGATTTAGTTGCTGGTTTGCATACAATTACAATTACTGATGATAAAGGCTGTGTAACTACTGCTTCTGTTACAATCGATGAACCTGCTGTTCTTTCGGCTTCTGCAACCAGGATAGTCCGGTGGTTTGCAATGGTGAAAGCAATGGTGCCGCCACTGTTACTGCTTCCGGTGGAAATGCTCCTTACACTTATTACTGGGACAAAAGAGCTTCTGCTTCTGCTTCGGCTACTGATTTAGCTGCCGGTTTGCATACAATTACTATTACTGATGATAAAGGCTGTGAAACTACTGCTTCTGTTACAATCGCTGAACCTGCTGTTCTTTCGGCTTCGGCTGTTCAAGGACAGTCCGGTGGTTTGCAACGGTGAAAGCAATGGCGCCGCCACTGTTACTGCTTCAGGTGGAAATGCTCCTTATTCCTATACCTGGGACAAAAGCGCTTCTACTTCGGCTTCGGCTACTGATTTGGCTGCCGGTTTGCATACAATTACAATTACTGATGATAAAGGCTGTGCAACTACTGCTTCTGTTACAATCGCTGAACCTGCTGTTCTTTCGGCTTCGGCTGCCAGGACAGTCAGGTGGTTTGGAATGGTGAAAGCAATGGCGCCGCCACGGTTACTGTTTCAGGCGGAAATGCTCCTTACACTTACAGCTGGGACAAAAGTGCTTCTGCTTCGGCTTCGGCTAATGATTTAGCTGTTGGTTTGCATACAATTACAATTACTGATGATAAAGGCTGTGTAACTACTGCTTCTGTTACAATCGATGAACCTGCTGTTCTTTCGGCTTCGGCTGACCAGGACAGTCCGGTGGTTTGCAATGGTGAAAGCAATGGTGCTGCCACGGTTACTGTTTCAGGTGGAAACGCTCCTTACTCCTAGTTATGGGACAAAAGCGACTTCGGCTTCGGCTTCAGATTTAGCTGCAGGTTTGCATACAATTACAATTACTGATGATAAAGGCTGTGTAACTACTGCCTCTGTTACAATTGCTGAACCTGCTGTTCTTTCGGCTTCGGCTGACCAGGATAGTCCCGTGGTTTGCAATGGTGAAAGCAATGGTGCCGCCACGGTTACTGTTTTAGGTGGAAACGCTCCTTACACTTACAGTTGGGACAAAAGTGCTTCTACTTCGGCTTCTGCTAATGATTTAGCTGCCGGTTTGCATACAATTACAATTACTGATGATAAAGGCTGTGTAACTACTGCTTCTGTTACAATCGATGAACCTGCTGTTCTTTCGGCTTCGGCTGTTCAGGACAGTCCGGTGGTTTGCAATGGTGAAAGCAATGGCGCTGCTACTGTTACTGTTTTAGGCGGAAACGCTCCTTACACATATTCATGGGACAAAAGTGCTTCTGCTTCGGCTTCAGCTACAGATTTAGCTGCCGGTTTACATACAATTACAATTACTGATGATAAAGGCTGTGTAACTACTGCTTCTGTTACAATTGCTGAACCTGCTGTTCTTTCGTGATTTAGCTGTTGGTTTGCATACGATCACAATTACTGATGATAAAGGCTGTGTAACTACTGCTTCTGTTACAATCGATGAACCTGCTGTTCTTTCGGCTTCGGCTGTTCAAAACAGTCCGGTGGTTTGCAATGGTGAAAGCAATGGCGCTGCCACGGTTACTGTTTCAGGTGGAAATGCTCCTTACTCCTATTCATGGGACAAAAGCGCTTCTGCTTCGGCTTCGGCTAATGATTTAGCTGCCGGTTTACATACGATCACAATTACTGATGATAAAGGTTGTGTAACTACTGCCTCTGTTACAATCGATGAACCTGCTGTTCTTTCGGCTTCGGCTGCCCAGGACAGTCCTGTGGTTTGTTTTGGTGAAAGCAATGGCGCTGCTACGGTTACTGTTTCAGGTGGAAATGCTCCTTACTCCTATTCATGGGACAAAAGCGCTTCTGCTTCGGCTTCGGCTAATGATTTAGCTGCCGGTTTGCATACAATCACAATTACTGATGATAAAGGCTGTGTAACTACTGCCTCTGTTACAATTGCTGAACCTGCTGTTCTTTCGGCTTCGGCTGTTCAAAACAGTCCGGTGGTTTGCAACGGTGAAAGCAATGGTGCTGCAACTGTTACTGTTTTAGGTGGAAATGCTCCTTACTCTTATGTTTGGAACAACAGCACTTCTGTTTCGGCTTCGGCTACAGAGTTGGCTGCCGGTTTACATACAATTACAATTACTGATGATAAAGGCTGTGTAACTACTGCCTCTGTTACAATCGATGAACCTGCTGTCCTTTCTGCTTCGGCTGTCCAGGACAGTCCGGTGGTTTGCATTGGTGAAAGCAATGGCGCCGCCACTGTTACTGTTTTAGGTGGAAATGCTCCTTACGCTTACAGTTGGGACAAAAGCGCTTCGGCTTCTGCTTCGGCTACAGATTTAGTTGCTGGTTTGCATACAATCACAATTACTGATGATAAAGGTTGTGTAACTACTGCTTCTGTTACAATCGCTGAACCTGCTGTTCTTTGGCTTCGGCTGCCCAGGACAGCCCTGTGGTTTGCAATGGTGAAAGCAATGGCGCCGCCACGTTACTGTTTCGGTGGAAATGCTCCTTACGCTTATGTTTGGGACAAAAGTGCTTCTGCTTCGCTGCTAATGATTTGGCTGTTGGTTTGCATACAATTACAATTACTGATGATAAAGGCTGTGTAACTACTGCTTCTGTTACAATTGCTGAACCTGCTGTTCTTTCGGCTTCGGCTGTTCAAAACAGTCCGGTGGTTTGTAACGGTGAAAGCAATGGTGCTGCTACTGTTACTGTTTCAGGTGGAAATGCTCCTTACTCTTACAGTTGGGACAAAAGCGCTTCTGCTTCGGCTTCGGCTAATGATTTGGCTGCCGGTTTGCATACGATCACAATTACTGATGATAAAGGCTGTGTAACTACTGCTTCTGTTACAATCGCTGAACCTGCTGTTCTTTCGGCTTCGGCTGACCAGGATAGTCCGGTGGTTTGTTTTGGTGAAAGCAATGGTGCCGCCACGGTTACTGTTTCAGGTGGAAACGCTCCTTACACTTATGTTTGGGACAAAAGCGCTTCTGCTTCTGCTTCGGCCAATGATTTGGCTGCCGGTTTGCATACAATTACAATTACTGATGATAAAGGCTGTGTAACTACTGCTTCTGTTACAATCGCTGAACCTGCTACACTGACTTGTTCTGCAAACCAGGACAGCCCGGTTTTGATTAACGGAAACAGTGACGGCAAAGCTACTGTTACTCCTATCGGAGGAAACGGTGCATATACTTATTTGTGGGATAACAACGAAACAGGTGCAACTGCTTCTGCTCTCAATGCAGGTTCACATACGGTTACTGTTACCGATAGTAAAGGTTGTCAAACTTCATGTGAGGTTCTTATTACTGAACCGGGTGCTCTTTTCTGCTCTGTTGTTCAAAACAATCCTGTGGTTTGTTTTGGTGAAAGCAATGGTGCTGCAACTGTTACTGCTGCTGAAGGTGTTGGTCCTTATACCTACTTGTGGGATAACTCGGAAACAACTCAGACTGCTTCTGCATTAAATGCCGGGTTACATTCGGTTACTGTTACTGATGCTAATGGTGCAACTACTTCCTGCACGGTTACAATCGCTGAACCTGCTGTTCTTTCGGCTTCGGCTGACCAGGATAGTCCGGTGGTTTGTTTTGGTGAAAGCAATGGTGCTGCCACGGTTACTGTTTCAGGTGGAAATGCTCCTTACGCTTACAGCTGGGACAAAAGTGCTTCGGCTTCGGCTTGGCTATTGATTTAGCTGCCGGTTTGCATACAATTACAATTACTGATGATAAAGGCTGTGTAACTACTGCTTCTGTTACAATCGATGAACCTGCTGTTCTTTCGGCTTCGGCTGTTCAGGATAGTCCTGTAGTTTGCAATGGCGAAAGCAATGGCGCTGCTACTGTTACTGTTTTAGGTGGAAATGCTCCTTACTCTTATGTTTGGAACAACAGCACTTCTGTTTCGGCTTCAGCTACAGATTTGGCCGCCGGTTTACATACGATCACAATTACTGATGATAAAGGTTGTGTAACTACTGCCTCTGTTACAATCGATGAACCTGCTGTTCTTTCGGCTTCGGCTGTTCAGGACAGTCCGGTGGTTTGTTTTGGTGAAAGCAATGGCGCTGCCACGGTTACTGTTTCAGGTGGAAATGCTCCTTACTCTTACAGCTGGGACAAAAGCGCTTCTGCTTCGGCTTCAGCTAATGATTTAGCTGCCGGTTTACATACGATCACAATTACAGATGATAAAGGCTGTGTAACTACTGCCTCTGTTACAATCGATGAACCTGCTACACTGACTTGTTAGGACAGCCCGGTTTTGATTAATGGAAACAGTGACGGTGAGCTACTGTTACTCCTTCGGTGGAAATGGACTTACACTTATTTATGGGATAATGGAAACAAGGGCAACTGCTTCTGCTCTCAATGCAGGAACTCATACGGTTACTGTTACCGACAGCAAAGGTTGTCAAACTTCATGCGTGTTATTATTACTGAACCTGGTGCTCTTTCTGCTCTGTTGTTCAAAACAGCCCGTGGTTTGCAACGGTGAAAGCAATGGTGCTGCAACTGTTACTGCTGCTGATGGTGTTGCTCCTTATACCTACTTGTGGGATAACACGGAAACCAATCAGACTGCTTCTGCTTTAAATGCAGGGTTACATTCGGTTACTGTTACTGATGCTAATGGCGCAACTACTTCGTGTACTGTTACAATCTCTGAACCCGCTGCACTTTCTGCTTCGGCTGCTCAGAATAGTCCGGTGGCTTGTTTTGGTGAAAGCAATGGCGCCGCTACGGTTACTGTTTTAGGTGGAAATGCTCCTTACGCTTACAGCTGGGACAAAAGCGCTTCTGCTTCGGCTTCGGCTAATGATTTGGCTGCAGGTTTGCATACAATTACAATTACTGATGATAAAGGCTGTGAAACTACTGCCACTGTTACAATCGCTGAACCTGATGCACTGACTTGCAATGCAAACCAGGACAGCCCGGTTTTGATTAATGGAAACAGCGATGGTAAAGCTACTGTTACTCCTATCGGTGGAAACGGTACATATACCTATTTATGGGATAACAATGAAACAGGTGCAACTGCTTCTGCTCTCAATGCAGGAACTCATTCGGTTACTGTTACCGACAGCAAAGGTTGTCAAACTTCATGCGAGGTTATTATTACTGAACCAGGTGCTCTTTTCTGCTCTGTTGTTCAAAACAGCCCCGTGGTTTGTTTCGGTGAAAGCAATGGCGCTGCAACTGTTACTGCTGCTGAAGGTGTTGCTCCTTATACCTACTTGGGAGATAACGCGAAACAATTCAGACTGCTTCTGCCTTAAATGCAGGGTTGCATTTGGTTACTGTTACTGATGCTAATGGCGCAACTACTTCGTGCACTGTTACCATCTCTGAACCCGCTGCACTTTCTGCTTCGGCTGCTCAGGATAGTCCGGTGGCTTGTTTTGGTGAAAGCAATGGCGCCGCTACTGTGACTGTTTCCGGTGGAAACGCTCCTTACTCTTATAGCTGGGACAAAAGCGCTTCTGCTTCGGCTTCGGCTATTGATTTAGCTGCAGGTTTGCATACGATTACAATTACTGATGATAAAGGCTGTAAAACTACTGCCACTGTTACAATCGCTGAACCTGATGTTCTTTCGGCTTCGGCTACCCAGGACAATCCGGTGGTGTGGTGTGGGAAGCAATGGCGGTGCCACAGTTACTGTTTCCAGGTGGAAATGATCCTTACTCTTATTCATGGGACAAAAGCGCTTCTACTTCGGCTTCGGCTGCCGATTTGGCTGCCGGTTTGCATACAATAACAATTACTGATGATAAAGGTTGTGTAACTACTGCTTCTGTTACAATTGATGAACCTGCTGTTCTTTCGGCTTCGGCTGACCAAAACAGTCCGGTGGTTTGTAATGGTGAAAGCAATGGCGCCGCCACGGTTACTGGTTTCAGGTGGAAATGCTCCTTACTCTATTCTGGGACAAAAGTGCTTTACTTCGGCTTCGGCTAATGATCTGGCTGCCAGGTTACATACAATCACAATTACTGATGATAAAGGCTGT
>JADIYN010000035.1 GCA_016705335.1 Draconibacterium sp.
GTGGGTTATTGGGATGGGAAGTTTTTTTCATGCAGTTTGGTTTAATATTGATTCTATTTTCAAATGTAAAAATTATTTTATTAAACCCATAAATTGTTTTGTACAAATGCTTTATAAAGCCGGGGTTGGGTTTGTGGTTTTTGTTTTTGTAAAGGAAGAGACTGGGTTTAGTACTGGGTTGGTACATTTATGACCTCAAAGAGGTCACCCCAGGATGTCTTCAAACTTGTGAAGCACATTTAAAAACAGGCATTGGTAATTTAAATAGCATTGCAATTAATTCAACTTACTACAAATATTATGAAAAAATCCCTTACTGTCGTTTCTCACAAACCAACCGGGCATTGCTTTTTATGCTTCAGGAAATAAAACCATGTTTTACTAAACTGGATAGCAAAGTTCAGGTAATGAATTTATATTTGCAGAAGTTGAAAAAAATATAATTGGATTTCATTAAAAAGAAAGTATATACATGAAAACAAAAATCTCATTTATTATCCTTCTTTTCTTCTTTTTTACACAGGCCAATTCACAAACTTTTAAAGCAGGTGTGGCAGTTCGGAAAATTACACCGGAGGAACTAATTCCCATTTCAGGCGGAATGGGAACTCCTGAAATACCCACAGGAAAAAAGGCGATTTGTTTGCCCGTGCCCTGGTTTTGGAAAAAGGCAATACACGTGGCAATTGTCAGCATCGACAACCTGGGCTGGCCTGCTTATCTCGGCGACCGCTCAAGAAAACTGGTAAAAGGTATCGCTCCCGAAAATATATTGATTGGAGTTACACATACACACAGCGCACCCGATGCTTATGCATTTCCTGATGAACAGGGAAACACAGCCGCCGATCTGGAATACCTTGACTGGTGTGTAAAACAGGTTGCCGACGCTGTAAACGATGCGCTTTCGAAACTTGAACCTGTATCGTTAAAAACAGCAGTTGGCGAAGCAAAAGGTAAAATAGCCTACAACTATTATGCACCTGAATTGTACGATCGCAGAATGGGCGTAATTCAGGCAATTGCAACGTCGGGTAAAAATAAAGGAAAGCCAATCGCAACACTTATAAATTATGCTACACATCCCGAAATTCTGGGCACCGACCGTAAATTGATAAGTCCTGATTTGTGTGGCCCGTTATATGACAGGATTGAAGAAAAAGGTGGCGGTGTGGCGCTGTTTATGAATAGTGCGCAGGGAGGAATGGTTACCGCCGATACGCGCCTTGAAAACGGAAAGGAAGCCAACGACTGGAATGAATGTATCAGAATCGGCAACCTGATGGCCGACGAAGCTTTGCGGATTATTGAAACTGCACAAACACAGGAAAATCCTGAACTTTTCTGCGCCTCAAAAACCATTGAATTCCCCATCGAATCGGAAATCATGCAGTTTGTTTTGAAAAATTCGCCGCTGGTTTCAAGTGAAGACAGAAATGGTGATTTTACAAAATAAAAACACGCATCAACCTTTTGAACATTGGAAAAGCCCAGGTGATTACAATTCCGGGTGAAGCGCTTCCAAACATTGGTTTCTATGTTAAACGCCACATGAAAACCGATCAGCCTTTCCTTTTTGGACTTACAAACGATGCATTTGGTTATATGCTCAGCAAAGAAGATTTTAACAGTTTCGAGCGCTACAGTTACGTTTCACGCACTTCGCTTGGCGAAATGACTGGCGAAATTTACGAAACAGAAGCATTGAAATTTATTGAGGAAAGTCCGGCTGCCGGAAAATAATTATTGGTTTTGAATTATACTGCCAACTGATTACATTTACAAAAAACAAAACACAATGAAAGAACTTTTTATAAAACAAATAACCCCGGTTAAATCGGTTAAACTGAAAGAAGCCGGACATTTACTGGAAACACAGACAGTTACAAACCAAATTGATACTATTAACTGGCCAAAATTTAGTTACAAACCGAAGTTAAGTTTCCGGATTGGTCACATTGATAATGAAATCTGGTTGAAATATTATGTAACCGAGAAAAACATTTTAGCAAAGGAAACCCGCATCAACGGGGAAGTTTATAAAGACAGTACTGTTGAGTTTTTTATTTCGGTGGATGGATTAAATTATTATAATTTTGAGTTTAGCTGTATTGGCATAACACATCTTGCGCATGGTCCGGGGCGCGGCAACCGCAATTTTGTTAACCCTGAAATAGTCAAAAAGATAGAAATTGAATCATCACTTGGGAATAAACCATTTGAAGAAAAATCGGGCAACTTTGAGTGGGAAATGATGATCCGTATTCCTGTTGAATGTTTTGCTTTCGACAAAATAAAAACGCTAAGCGGATTAAAAGCAACAGCCAACTTTTATAAATGTGGTGACGAAACTTGGAACCTCACTTTGTAACCTGGAACCCGATTGGGACTGAAAACCCGGATTACCACTGTCCGCAGTATTTTGGTAAAGTGCAGTTTGAATAGGAAAACCTTTGAATTAATTTATTGAATCAGGTTTTAACAATATAAGCTGACATGTGACAAATGCTCAGTCCAAGAGAAATAGTTGCTGTCTGTCGGCAATAAAACAGGATAAAAGATGAAATTGGTTATTCAAGTTGCCATTCACTTTACAAGTAGTGTTAAAATGACTAACTCAGCATTTATGCTGGAGATTGCGAAGAAAGTTAGGAATCGGGACTTTAGCCCAAATTCTTCATATTAAGGGCTAAGCCCGGGTCTTCTGCTTGCTTGATCTCTGCATAAATGCCAGAGTTAGTCAAAGCTATTTCCACAGCCTTCATAGTGAACCTTTTAATAGGGTTTTACCACTTCTTTGAATAGTTTTAGTTATTTGCAAAGTGGTTCAACTAATTTATTTCAACCTTTCAATATTATTCAAATCCTATTTCCAGTATAACCTGTTATTAAGAATATACTTAAATATTTCTTCGTACAAACCCAGTTGAATATCGATGATTTCTTCATGCGTTGCACCATCTTCAATGGTTCCGTGCGGGCTTTCGAAAGTAAACGACATTGTTCCCGTAGCATAATGCAAAGCGCTAACCAAATTGAATGATTCCTTTGGCGGCGGAATTGTATCATTATTTGAAATACTCAAAGCCCAACCCTCTTCCATGTGCGGTAATCCCAGATTTATATAGCGATTGTTTAGTTGGGTAGCCAGTTCCGCTATTCTTTTTTGCATGAAAACCGGCGCGAGACTGTTTTGAATTATAAACGGGTTACATTCACACGAATGCAATGAAACCGTTATATCGGGCACTTCTTCAAGCGCGATTTTCATTACGGCTTTTGTTTCTTCTGCCATGGGAGCGACTGGCTGAAATATTTACTTAATAACGTCCACTCCCTGCCCCGGTAATCTTTACCCGTTTCAGCAATGTGAATAAAGTTAATCAAACCTGCAACACCTTCTACTTCCTGTCCATGAACAGGTCCTATAAAATAAACGACAGGTTTTGTAGCGGCACCTTTTTTTGCAAAGTAGGCTGTGTTTTTTGCCGCAACTGCCGAATTATAATTTGCCTGTGTATGAAAGTCTTCCTTTTCACCGTAAAAAACCCCGTAAACATGCAGCCCGCCAGGAGAAGTGGTTAATGTTGTAACACTTCCTTTTTTTATAAGGGCTAATTCAGCATCCACATCCGAAAGTTTTGACTTGTAAAAATCCGGGATATTTACATTTTTTGCCGGGTCGCCCGGTTCCAGAGGCAACTGGGAATTTGCATGCATTGAAAACACAACAAGAATTGCTGCAATAACAGATTTAAAAGATAGATTATTCATTTTTATTTTTTTAATAACAACAGGCAAAGTTTAAAACTCTATTTCAACTTTTCCGGCTGTTTTAGTTAAATCAACTGTTTTTGTTTTACCGTCAACTGTAATTGTATATTTTCCAAAAAACGCAGGTGTTGAATAATTTCCTTTAGCATCGGTTTTTCCACTTGACTTTGTCCACCATTCGTTATAAATCAGGTTTTTATATGCAGTTGCAGCAGTTGTTGGTGTCCAGTCGCGCTTGTATAGGGAAGAAACCGGAATCCAGTTGGCGCTTTCCCAGAAACCCCACATAATAATGCCTTCCACTGCGGGATGAGCAAAACAAATCCGGTAATATTCAACCAACTCTTTTGCTTTCAATTCCTCTTCCTGCGGCGTCATGGTCAATTTTCTATCCTCGTAATATTTTGACCGCTGTCCGGGAATATTAAACTCGGTAATGCGAATGGGTAAACCAAACTGTGCCAATGAATCAAGGGCATTTTTTAATTCAGTCCTGTCAAATGTCTCAGCATGAAGATGCCCCTGAACACCAATTCCTGCAACCGGCACACCCTGTTTTAACAACAAACGAATGTGTTTCATATATTCTGGTAACATTTTTCCTGTCAGAATATCATAATCATTTACATAGAGTTTAATTTCGGGGTCTCCCTTTTGACACCATTCTGTCATTTTTTTTGTGATATCCGATCCAAGACGATCTTCATAATAATTTCCGTGAATCATTTCATTGTTCAAATCATATTCAACAAATCTGCCTTTGTAACGCGCAGTTAGCGTCTCAGCGCGGTTTTTCAGGGTCAGCTGCAATTCATTATCCGATAATTCTTTTACCCAGGGTTGAACAAACTTTGGTATGCCCCAAAAAATATTGTGACCACGAATTGGTATATCATTTTCTTCAGTCCAGTTTAAAATTGAATCTATTACAGTAAAATCAACTTCACCTTTTTTACGCTCCATGGTTCCCCACTTTACAGCATTTTCAGTTACTGCAGAATTAAAATTTTCCAAAAATTTTTCTTTGAAGATCTGCCTGTTGCCTTCAGACATCGAACCATCGAAAAGACCATTTGGAATGGCACATCCAAACCAGAACTCATGTTTTAACTGCTCAATTTTCACAATGGAACCTGATTTTGCCTTAACAACAATTTCTCCTTTTCTGATTTTTTCAATGGACTGATTTAACGCAGAGTTTTGAGCTGAAATTCCGGCTATAATTCCGAACTGAATCAGAACAACAAACATAATTCTTGATAAATGTGATTTCATTTTTAGAATGGTTTTAGTTGGTAAAATACAAGTACGAAAAATACTAACAATTCACGAGAGTTCATGAAAAATGAAACTGTTTCAATTTTAAAACGGGAAATTAATTTGACAAATGAAAAAAAAACACCCGGTTTTAATCAAAATTGCTTTTCGATTGTTTAAGTTTATACAGAAATAATTAAACATTATTTATGACATTTTTTGAAGCATATTTTACTGGTCTTTTAATAATTTGGGTTTATGTTACTTTAGCCTGGATATTAAGTGTTTATATTAAAAATGCCGGCATTGTTGATATTTTCTGGGGACTGGGATTTGTATTGTTATCCGTGTTCTATTTTAACGTTACAACAGAAAATACGCTCCGTCAAATAATTGTGCAAACTCTTATTACCATTTGGGGTTTGCGGCTTTCAATACATATTTTTATCAGAAATTTTGGAAAGCCTGAAGATTACCGTTATAAGGAATTCAGAAAACATTACGGAGCCGGGAGATATTGGTGGCTTAGTTACTTTCAGGTGTTTTTGCTTCAGGGTGTGCTTATTTGGCTGATATCTGCGCCTTTGCTTTCGATCAAATATTTTGGAACTTCAAACGAGCTGAACGTTTTTGATTTTTTGGGAATTGCATTTTGGTTAACCGGATTTATGTTCGAAGCAGGTGGCGACTGGCAACTGGCACGTTTTAAAGCCAATTCGACAAACAAAGGCAAACTCATGCAAACAGGCTTCTGGAAATACACACGCCACCCCAATTATTTTGGCGATGCTGCCGTGTGGTGGGGTTTTGCAATGTTCAGTGTGGCAGCAAATTCTTTTGTACCTGTATTAAGCGCAGTTTTGATGAACTGGCTTTTAATAAAGGTTTCGGGCGTTTCGATGCTTGAAAGAACTTTAAGAAATACTAAACCCGGATTTGAAGAATATATGAAACGAACCAGTGCTTTTTTTCCCTGGTTTCCAAAAACAATTAATGAATGACATTAATGAAAATTATTTGGTTAATTTTGATGATTGGATGGAGTTTGCCTTTAATGTTTTATCGCAGCAAATTCAGAAAATTGGTTTACCGTTCCGACTCGTGGACTATTAATATCAAACCCGTTTTTTGGAAAGAAATAAAAGCAATTTTTAGTAATATTTTTCCTTACGACAAAGCATATTTACAAATGAGAAATTTTTATCGCATTTACCTTTCTGTCTATTTGCTGCTTTTTGTGGCATTTATGACTTCAGGTAACACAACTACAAAAGAAAACAACATGGAAATTAAAATTGGAAGCATTATACCTGACATTATTCTGAGAAATCAGAATGGCGAATTATTCAACTTAAAAAAGGAAACTGCAGGCAAAAACGTGGTTTTATACTTCTACCCAAAGGACGACACGCCGGGATGTACGGCGCAGGCATGCTCATTTCGCGACCAGTTTGAAGATTTCACAGATGCTGATGCTGTTGTAATTGGTATCAGCGGTCAGTCGGTTGAAAGCCACAAAGCTTTTGCTGAAAAACACAGGTTAACTTTCACCTTGCTGAGCGATGAAGGAAATAAAATCAGAAAACAATTTGGTGTCCCAACCAATTTCTTTGGATTAATGCCCGGCAGAGTAACTTATGTTATCGATAAAAACAACAAAGTGGTTTATATTTTCAATTCACAGACAAATATTTCAGGACATATTGAAGAATCATTAAAAATTTTGAAAGAACAGAAATAAAAACAAACAATTATTCATGAATATTTACGACAACACCGCAACAAAAATTTCGAAAGTTGTGACCACAAGTTACAGCACATCGTTTTCAATGGCTACAGGTATGCTCGACAAAAAACACCGCGATGCAATTTATGCCATTTACGGATTTGTGCGTTTTGCCGATGAAATTGTAGATTCTTTTCATGAATTCAATAAAAAAAAGCTGCTCGATAAATTTGAATCTGATTTGAAAGATGCAATTGAACTCGGAATTAGTATGAACCCAATACTTCATTCATTTCAAAAAACAGTCAGGGAATATGGAATTCCATATCAGTATATTGATGCATTTTTGACGAGTATGAAGTGCGATCTGAATAAAAAGCACTACGAAAATAAATTGGAGACAGACACTTACGTTTATGGTTCGGCAGATGTGGTTGGATTAATGTGCCTTCGTGTTTTTACCGACGGGGATGAGGCTCAGTTTAACAAATTGAAAAAACCTGCAATGAAGCTGGGTTCAGCCTTTCAGAAAGTAAACTTTTTGCGCGACCTGAAAAATGACACTGAAGAATTAGGCCGAATTTATTTCCCGGGACTCGTAAACGGGGATTTTAACGAGGAAAGCAAACTGAAAATTATTCAGGAAATTGAATCAGATTTCAATGAAGCATTTGAGGGAATTAAACAGTTGCCCAAAAGCACAAGAATTGCAGTGCTTTCAGCATATTTTTATTATCTTGAACTGCTATTACAACTAAAAAACGTACCGGCTAAAGAAATAATGGTTTCACGAATAAGGATTTCGAATTTCAGAAAAATAAGTTTACTCTTAAAAGCCAATGTTTTATGTAAATTGAACTTGCTATGATACAAAACAAACAGGATTATGTTATTTTAGTTGATGAAAACGATAATGAAATTGGAGCGATGCAAAAAATGGAAGCACACCAAAAAGCGCTGCTGCACAGGGCAATTTCTGTTTTCATTTGCAATTTGAACGGTGAGTGGCTTTTGCACAAACGAGCTTCGAAAAAATACCATTCAAATGGTTTGTGGACCAACACAAGTTGCAGCCATCCTTTTCCCGGAGAATCAAATTTAGATGCTGCAAACCGGCGTTTGATGGAAGAAATGGGACTAAAAACAGATCTTGTTGAGATTTTTAGTTTTACCTATAAAGAACCGCTTGACAATGAACTTACCGAGTATGAACTCGACCACGTATTTTTTGGCATTACTGATGATAAACCTGTAATAAATCCAGATGAAGTGGATGATTGGAAATATATTCCTTTCAACGAATTGGAAGCAGATATAAAAAAGAATCCCGGAAATTACACAGTTTGGTTTTTGAAGATTTTTAACCGGGTAAATGAATATGCGCTATTAAATAAATAATCTTTCCGATGTTAAACGTTTTTATCGCTTTTGCTGCTTTTCTGTTCATGGAATTCATCGCCTGGTCGAACCATAAATTTGTTATGCACGGATTTTTGTGGAAATGGCACGCCGACCACCATATTAACGACAACAAAAAAAACAAAACGCAAACAGAACTATCCGGGATTCGAAAAAACGACTATTTCTTTTTTGGTTTATGCAATTCCTGCCATAGTGTTGTTAATTGCTGGCTTCTATTTTAATATCGTATTTTTAATTGCCGCCGGAATTGGCATTTCATTATATGGAACTACTTATTTTGTAATCCATGATATCATAATTCACCAGCGTTTGAAAATACGGTTTTTGATGAATATTAAAAACCAATACATTCAGTCTGTTATCAGGGCACATTTGGCGCATCACCGCGGAAAAAATATCCGCGATTTCGACAATTACGGACTTCTGATTTTTCAACGCCGGTTTTTTAAAAAATAATTTATGTCGTTATATTTTTTGTTACTACTGATATCAGTTGCTGTGCCGATTTTGTTGAGTTTCGACAAACGGCTCCGGTTTTATAAAAATGGAAATATGTTTTACCATCCATTTTTATTGTTGCCGCAGTTTATATTGCTTTTGATATTTACTTTACAAAATTGGGCGTTTGGGGATTTAATCCGCGGTACTTGTCGGGTATTTCCCTGCTTCATTTGCCATTGGAAGAATGGCTATTTTTTATAATAATTGCTTATGCCAGCTTGTTTCTGCACTTCTCAATAGTTGAATATTTTCCAAATGCAAAAGTTGGCAAAAAATGGACTGTAAGAATTACCATTCTGTTGTTTGTACTTTCAATTTTCATGGTTTTTATTTTTCACGACAAAATGTATACAGTCTATATTTCGCTGACAACAGCAGTTGCTTTGGCGCTTGCATATTTCGACAAATCACAAACTATCGCCTCTTTTACATTTCCTTTCTTTTTATTTTGATTCCGTTTTTTGATTGTAAATGGCATATTAACAGGAAGTTTTATTGAAAGCGAAGTAGTTTGGTACAACAATGATGAAAACCTGGGAATTCGTTTTTTCACTATTCCAATTGAAGATTTTGCATACGGGTTTAGTTTAATATTATATAATTTGTTACTGATAACCGGTCTTAAAACACAATTCAACAAATAAAAAATGAGTGCTTTTGCCGACATAAAAAATTTTCTTGATTTGAATTTCAGCAAAACCGCCGGTTTTTTTGTGATTTTTTATCTGGTTGGAATTGCTGGAATATTACTCCCGTTTTCCTTTCCGTTATTTATAAAACTCATTCCGGTTGCTTTGATTTTGAGTTCGGTTGCACTTGCTTTTTATCACAAATCCTTTAACACAAAAACTATAACCGTTTTTATTTCAATTTACTTAATTGGTTTTTTTGTTGAAGTTGCCGGGGTTAATACAGGTTTAATTTTCGGACAATATATTTATGGCGAAAGTCTTGGTATAAAAGTATTTAACACTCCGTTAATAATCGGGTTAAACTGGCTTTTACTTGTATATATCACTGCTTCGGTGCTTGAAAAATTCAAAATAGCAGTTCCTGTAAAAGTTATAATTTCAGCGTTAATGATGCTTGGTTACGATTTGATTATTGAACAAATTGCACCACTTTTAAATATGTGGAACTGGCAAAATGAAATGGTTCCGTTAAAGAACTACCTTGCTTGGTTTTTTCTTGCACTCTTATTTCATGTTGTAATTAAGGCAATTGGGATCAAAACAAAAAATAAGCTTGCCCCTGTAATACTTGTTTGTCAGGTGATTTTTTTCTTGATTTTACTCATTTATTTAAAACTACTGCATTGATTATAAAAGCAAAACTTAACTTCTTTTTCGTTACGTTTTTCAGGTTTTATTTAATCTGGAAAATAAAAAAATCGTTTCATTCTTTTAAAATAGAAAAGAGCGTTGAAGATAAAAATCTACCCATTTTACTGATATGCAACCACATAAGCTGGTGGGACGGAATTTGGACTTTGAAAATCAACAAGCAACTTTTTCATCGAAAATATCATTTTATGATGCTTGAAGAACAACTTCAAAAAAACTGGTTTTTCAAATACACGGGCGGTTTTTCGATTCATAAAAATTCAAAATCTATAATTGAATCGTTGAATTACACTGCTGAATTATTGGCCGATAAAAAAAACATGGTACTCATTTTTCCGCAAGGCGAAATTGGAAGTATGCATGACACAAATTTTGTTTTTGAAAAAGGAATCAGCAAGATTCTGCAACGTACAAAAAACGAAATCCAAATAATTTTTGTTGCCAATTTAATTGATTACCATTCGAATGTGAAACCCTGTTTGCACGCATATTTATGCGATTATACGGGCAGTTTTGAAACATCTGAAATTCAAGATGCATACAATAGTTTCTACAAAAACTGTATTACTAACCAAATAAAAATGAAAGGTTAAAATGAATTATATCGCCTGGTTTGTACTGATTTTTACCCTTTGCAATTTTTGGTTGCCTTTGCAAATCTTCTGTTTTTGCAACGTTTTCAAAAATCAAATGAAAATTCAAATCAGTTAGTTTCAGTTTTGATTCCCGCCAGGAATGAAGAAAATAACATTGGAAATTTATTGTCCGATCTTCAAAAACAGGATTACACAAACATAGAAATCATTGTTTTCAACGACCAGTCAACCGACAAAACTGCCGGCATTGTAAACAGTTATACAGAAAGCGACAAGCGAATTAAACTCATCAATTCAAAGGGTTTGCCTGATGGTTGGTTGGGTAAAAACCATGCCTGTTTTACGCTTGCTAAACAAGCCACCGGAAAATATTTTCTGTTTCTTGATGCCGATGTAAAAATCGGGAACAATATCATTCAACAAACAACTCTCTTTGCGCAAAAAAACAAGCTGGGTTTGCTTTCAATTTTCCCAATGCAAATAATGAAAACATTGGGCGAAGACATAACAGTCCCAAATATGAACGTCATTCTTCTCTCTTTACTTCCGCTTATTTTGGTTCGAAAAACAAACTTTACATCAATTGCAGCTGCCAACGGACAATTCATGCTGTTTCAATCCGAAATTTATCGCAAATTTCAACCCCACGAAAAAATGAGAACAAGCAAAGTTGAAGACATTAAAATCGCCCGGTATTTCAAAAAAAGCAAAATTAAAGTTGCTTGTCTGACAGGAAATTCATCAATAACCTGCCACATGTACAATGGCTTTTCTGAAGCAATTTATGGTTTTTCAAAAAATGTGATCCAGTTCTTTGGAGGTTCGTTTGTAATAGCCATTTTGTTTTGGTTGGTTACAAGTTTAGGATTTATTGCAGTTTTATTTTCATTTTCAACTTTACTGTTTCTTCTTTATTTATCAGTAGTTGGTTTAACCCGCATTTTTATTTCAATCGTTAGTAAACAATCGGTTTTTCGGAATTTGTTATTGGCAATTCCTCAACAAATTACAATGGGAATTTTCATTCTTCAGGCCATTGTCAATTCCTTCAAAAAACAATATACATGGAAAGAAAGAAACATATCGTCATAATTTTAGTGCTTGTTTTTGCTGCGGTTTCGCCGGTTTGGGCTTCATCGTATAAAAACAAAATTTTCGATGCCTACATTAGCAACAACATGCCAAAGTGGAAAAACATAATCGATGAAATGGAAAGCTTAAAAAGAACAGATACTGCATTTTTGCTTGAATTGGTTAATTTTCAATATGGTTACATCGGTTATTGCATTGGCCTTGAAGAAATGGAAGAAGCCGGAAAATACCTCGAATTGGCTGTCAGTAATTTGGCAAATCTTGAAAAAAAGGGCATCGAAATTTCGCAAATCAGCGCCTATAAATCAGCATTTTATGGTTACGAAATTGGGATGAATAAATTGAAAGCACCATTTATCGGTCCAAAAAGCATAAAATATTCAAAACTTTCAATGGAACAAAACCCACAAAATCCGATGGGTTACATACAATACGGTAACAGCCAGTTTTACATGCCGCCCGTTTTTGGGGGCTCAAAAAAAGAGGCGGTTGAGCATTTTATAAAAGCTGAGAAACTCATGGAAAAAGACAAGGAAAAAATAAAAAACGACTGGAATTACCTGAGTGTACTGGCATTAATCGGGCAATCATATTTTGCCATGGAAGATTATAAAAATGCTAAAATTTATTTCGAAAAAGCATTAAAAGTTGAACCTGATTTTCTATTAATAAAAATAGATTTATTACCTAAATTAATGATGAAACTAAAATAGCTTACAGCAATGACAACAAATATCAACAATAAAAAAGTTTTAATAATTGGCGCCGGATTGGGAGGATTGGCAACAGGTTTGCGTTTGGCAAAAAAGGGCTTCGAAGTTGAAATCCTTGAAAAAAACAAGCAGGCCGGAGGCAGGTTAAACCAGGTAAAAAAGGACGGTTTTACATTCGACACAGGTCCCAGCTTTTTTAGCATGTCATTCGAATTTGAGGAGTTTGCCAAATCATGCAACATAAAACTACCCTTTGAATATGTTGAACTCGACCCGCTTTATTCAGTAAATTTCAGTGGCAGTTCAAAAACCTACCAGCTCTACAAAAACATTGATAAACTCGCCGCCCAGTTTGCCGACGTTGAACCTGATTTTAAAGTAAAATTTGAAAAATACATTAAAAAATCAGGGGCACTTTTTCACGACACGGTTGACCTTGTTATCAAAAATAATTTTGATTCGCTGGCGGGCTACGTTTTTACATTAATGCGTGTAAATCCGGTTCATTTGCCGGTGCTTTTTAAAAGTTTTTACGACCATGTAAAACAGCATTTTTCATCACCTGAAGCACGGCAGATTATTTCGCTTGTCGCATTTTTTCTGGGCAGAACGCCTTTTGATACAATGGCCATTTACAGCCTGCTTTCATACACCGAATTCAAACATGATGGATATTTCAATGTGAAAGGTGGCATGTATAAAATTGTTGAAGGTTTGGTAAAAGAGCTTGAAAAAGAAAATGTGAAATTCCATTACAACACCGAAATTGTTGATTATTCTGAAGAAAACGGGAAACTTGAAAGTTTTACTGATCAAAACGGAAAAACATGGAAATCAGATATTTTCCTTGTGAATTCAGATGCAGCCTGGTTTCGCGGAAATATTTTTAAACGCGAAAAATATGCTGAAAAGAAACTGGACAAAATGAGCTGGACAATGGGATATCTCACTTTTTATGTGGGACTAAAATGCAAACTCCCGCAGGTAAATCACCACAATTATTATCTTGGAACAAATTACGAAGCTTATGCAAACAATGTGATGAAAAATCCTGATTCGCTGCAAAAGCCTTATTACTACGTGAATGTGGTTTCGAAACACAACCAGGATTGCGCGCCTGAAGGTTGCGAAAGCCTGTTTTTTGTATGTCCCGTTCCAAACCTTTATTACAAAGAAAACTGGGACGATAAAAATGAAATTGTGAACAGTATTATTACCGACTTTTCTGAGCGGATTGGTAAAGATATTCAACCCGAAATTGTATCAAAAACCATTTATACGCCGATTGAATGGCGAGATCAGTTTAACCTGCACAGGGCAGCGGATTAGGCTTGTCGCACAACATGAACCAGATTGGGGCGTTGCGTCCTGCCAACTTCGATGAAAAATATAAAAACGTATTTTATGTAGGTGCGTCAACTGCGCCCGGAGCGGGGCTTCCAATGGCAATTATCAGTTCGAAACTTGCTTTTGAAAGGATTGTAAAGTTTAAGAGTTGATTTGGAGACCATACGTTTCTACACAGTTGGGATCGGATGGAATCCCTACATTTGCAACCAATTAAGTTACAATTCAGAAACCTCTGCATACAAGGAAAACTTTGAACCTCCTTTTTTGTTTCAATAAAAAACTGAAGTATGCCACAATTAGATACACTGAAACAGCAACTTGGAAAACCTTATTTCGATCTCGAATTTCTGCTGAATTGTTTTAAAGAAGTTCTTGAAGAAAACAACGAAGCAAAACTTGCTCAACAAATTCCATGGATTTCGAAAATTGGAATTTTAAATGAAATTAGCTTTACTGAGAAACATTTTCACATGTATTCAATCTGTTTTCAGTTGCTCAATCTTACCGAAACAAACGGCGCCGTGCAAACCCGGCGGAAAGAAGAAGACAAAAATACTTTGAGTTCTATCAATGGCTTGTGGGCAAACAGTTTTGAAATCCTCAAAAAAAACGGTTTCACGGCTGATGAAATTTCTTCTGTTTTCTCTGAAATTGAAGTTCAACCTGTGTTAACCGCCCACCCTACTGAATCGAAACGGCCTGTGATTCTGAGGAAATACCGTGAGCTGTATCTGTTGCTCGTTCAACGCGAAAATTCAATGTACAATTCATATGAAAACCTTGAAAACCGCAACGAAATTAAACGTGTAATCGGCTCAATCTGGAATATCGATGAATATTATATGGAAAAACCAAAAGTGGAAACCGAGCTCGAAAATGTGATCCACTATTTTGTAAATGTTTTTCCTGAAATTGTTAACCTGCTAAACAGAAGGCTTCTGCAAGCCTGGGAATTTTCGGGTTTTAACAGTGAAAAATTAATTGAAACAAACAATTTTCCTGTACTTAAATTTGGAACATGGATTGGCGGCGACCGCGACGGACACCCGTTTGTAACCGCTGAAGTTACCCGGAAAACTTTACTGACTCTCCGTTTAAATGCCTTTCTGATTCTAAAAAACGAACTGCTGAAACTTTCTGAAAACCTTAGTTTTTATTGCGATATAAACAATTTGCCCCGCGAACTTTCTGAAAGGTTTAAAGAAATTATTGCTGAAATTGGCAGCGAAACCAAAGGAATGGTTACTGCCCACCGAAACGAAGCTTTTAAACTTTATGTGCTTTTGCTTATCGAGAAACTTCCTATTAAAATGGGAATTGAACAATCATTTGAACTGGTTGAAAAACGGGGAAATTATTTCGAGTCGCATCAACTTGCCAACGATTTGCAGGTTTTGAAAAACGGATTGAAAAAATATGGCGTTTCGGTTTTGGCCGACCACGAGGTAAACCAAACCATCCATTTTATAAAAACTTTTGGTTTTCATTTGGCTGAGTTGGATATCAGGCAAAACAGCAACTATTATGAGAAAGCGCTTTTGCAAATTGTAAACGAGTCGAAAACAGGAGAAAAAATCACAGAAGTTTTATCAGAGGAGTTGAAAGCTGAAATTATTAAAACTGAACTTCAAACCAACCGTCCGTTTGTTCGTGATTGGAGCAATTTGCCCGACGAAGCAAAAAATGTGCTCGAATGTTTTGCGGTTTTACAAAATCATATTGTCCATTTTTCGGGAACATCAATCGGCTCGCTCATCATTAGCATGACCCGCAATGTTGACGATATGATGATGGTTTACATACTTGCCCGCGAGGCTGGTCTTACATTTTTTGATAAAACACTTGTGTTAAAATTACAGTTAGTTCCGCTTTTCGAAACAATTGACGATCTGATTGCAAGCCCAGAAATTATGGACGAATATTTTAAATATCCTGAAGTACAGAACAGCCTCGAATTTCAAAGAAATGAAAAAAACCTGCTGTTTAAAACACAGGAAATAATGATTGGGTATAGTGACAGCAATAAAGATGGAGGAATTCTGGCAAGCTCGTGGTATTTGTACAAAGCTCAAAAAGAGATTACTGAAGTTGCAAAAAAGCACGGTGTACAAATAAAGTTTTTCCACGGTAAAGGAGGTTCAATTAGCCGGGGAGCTGGTCCTGTTCATTGGTTTTTGCGCTCATTGCCCCACGGAACACTTTCCGGAAAATTAAAAATTACGGAACAGGGCGAAACAATTGAAAAGAAATTCGCAAACAAAATAAATGCAGCCTACAATCTTGAATTGATGCTTGCCGGGACAACATTGAATACACTTCTCCATAAAATCAATCCGGCAACGCATAACCAGGCCGCTGAAATTCTTGAATATATGGGAATGCAAAGTAAAATGTTCTACTCCGAATTATTGCAAAACGAGCATTTTCTTGAATTTTACCAGCAGGCAACTCCAATTGACGTGATTGAAGAAAGCAAAATCGGTTCTCGACCGGCAAGAAGAACCGGAAAACGAACATTTGCCGATTTGCGCGCTATTCCCTGGGTTTTTAGTTGGGGACAATCGCGGTTTCACATAACAAGTTGGTATGGAGTTGGTTCCACACTCGAAAAAATGCAAAATGAATTTCCTGAAAAATACGTAACACTCAAAAAACTGATTCCAACAAGCCAATTTGTGCGTTACGTTTTAACCAACATTGATACAAGTTTAGCAACCACCGATGTAGAAATTATGAAAATGTATGCCGAACTTGTAACTGATAAAAATGTAAGGGAAACTGTTTTACATATATTGCTTACTGAACTTGAAAAAACCCAAAACCTTATGCAGGAACTTTTGGGAAGACCGATGCATGAACGGCGGAAAAACCACTTTTATTCAACAGGATTACGGGCGGAAGCACTTGATATTCTGCACAAAAATCAAATTAAAAACTTAAAACTCTGGCGCAACCCCGAATTGACCGATCCAACCGAAAAAGACAAACTTTTAAAAGAACTTCTTATTTCGGTAAATGCAATTGCAAATGCGATGGGAGCAACCGGGTAAATTCAATAAAAAATTAAATTTTTTGATTTCATTTTCTGATATTGCAAACATAATACGTCAATTCAGAAAATCGAAAAAAAAAATGAAACGTAGAAATTTTATTGGCACACTTACCGCCGGAGGAACAGCAGTTCTTTCAGCGCCATTTTCCGGTTTGGAAAATAATTTTGAAACATTTATAAAAAATCAGGAACAGGATTTCGATCAGTCATTACATGCTGATGCAATCGTAATTGGTGGCGGACTGGGTGGATTTGCAGCAACTTTAGCATTGCTGCGAAACAACAAAACAGTAATCTTAACCGAAGAAACCGACTGGATTGGCGGTCAGTTAACACAACAGGGAGTACCGCCAGATGAGCATCCCTGGATAGAAAACACCGGTTCAACGCAATCCTACCGCGATTTCAGAAATGCAATCCGTGACTATTATCGCCAGTATTATCCGCTTACCGAAGAAGCAAGCAAGAATCCATTCTTAAATCCAGGAGATGGTGCGGTTTCGAGATTATGCCACGAACCAAAAGTTGCTTTGGCTATATTGAATAATTTGCTTTCACCTTACATTAGTTCAGGAAAACTCATTTTACTTTTAAATCACAAGGTTTCTTCTGCTGAGATAAATGGCGATTTTATAAAGTCGCTAACCGTAAAAGATCTTCAAAACAAAAAAACAAGGAAATTATCTGCAACTTATTTTGTTGATGCAAGTGAGTTGGGAGATTTGCTGCCATTAACCGGTGCTGAATTTGTGACCGGGACAGAATCAAAAAGCGAAACCGGCGAAATCCATGCCCCTGAAATTGCCGGCCCAAACAACGTTCAGGCATTTACCGCTTGCTTCGCAATGGATTACGTCCCGGGAGAAACCCACACCATTCAAAAACCTGCAGATTATGATTTCTGGAAAAACCATGTCCCAGATTTAAATCCTCCCTGGCCTGGAAAACTTCTGTCGCTGGAATATACGCATCCCAGCACCTTAAAACCTAAATTGCTTGGTTTCAACCCAACCGGTGCTTCTACCGGAGAAACGCTAAACCTTTGGAACTACCGGAAAATAATCAACAAAAACAACTTTAAAACCGGTACATATTCCGGAGATATTACAATTGTAAACTGGCCACAAAATGATTATATGCCTGGAAACCTGATTGGTTCGGAACAGGATTTTTCAAAACATTTTAAAGCCTCCAAACAATTGAGTCTTTCGCTTTTATACTGGCTTCAAACCGAAGCGCCCCGGCCGGATGGAGGAAACGGCTGGCCGGAATTGCGACTTAGGAACGATATTATGGGCACAGATGATGGTCTGGCAAAATACCCGTATGTGCGCGAATCACGCCGGATAAAAGCAATGTTTACCATATTGGAAGAACATGTTGGGCAGGAAAATTATGATAAGGTTTCGGGCAAAACCAACAAAATTGCCGCACCTTTTTATGATAGTGTTGGGATTGGTTACTACCATATCGATTTGCACCCTACTTGTGGTGGCGTGAATTATGTCGATTTCCCGTCACTCCGCTTTCAAATTCCACTTGGGGCACTGTTACCGGTTCGATTAAAAAATCTTCTGCCTGCAAACAAAAATATCGGAACCACGCATATTACAAATGGCTGTTACCGCCTGCATC
The DNA here is from genome assembly GCA_016705335.1 of Draconibacterium sp. Taxonomy (GTDB): domain Bacteria; phylum Bacteroidota; class Bacteroidia; order Bacteroidales; family Prolixibacteraceae; genus Draconibacterium. Next base: position 18,462 of record JADIYN010000035.1, read on the forward strand.
CTGTTGAATGGAGTATTGGAGAATCTGTTGGTTCCGTTATTCAATTTGCTCTTCAAAATAAAGTTACTCCACATGAAATACGGGCTAAAACCGATTTGTTAAAAGAATTCCAGGATTTTATTCGTTCGCAGGGCATTGAAACGGAATGGCCGGAAGAGGATAAATTGAAGTGATATTGGAAAATGTGATTTAAACATAAATTTTAAATAAATGGTAATGCAAAAGAGAGGAACAAATTATCTGAAAAATAAATTAGAATTGGCGTTTGTAAAAACTATTTACAAAGTCATTTTGACAATTCTTACATTGTTTATTTTTAATACCGGATTAAAAAGCCAAACCAGCTACGACATAGTAATTTATGGAGGAACTTCTGCGGGTATTTCAGCGGCAATACAAAGTTCCCGAATGGGAAAATCGGTAGTATTGATTGAACCGACACAACGAATTGGAGGATTAACTACAGGTGGTTTAGGCCAGACCGACATAGGAAACAAGCAGGCCATTGGGGGAATTTCGCGTGAATTCTATCAGAACATCAAAAAATATTATGATGATCCAATCAACTGGAAATGGCAGACAAAAGAGGAATACAGCGATGGTGGTCAGACCAAAACATCAGTAGGTGAAGATGCCATGTGGACATTTGAACCTTCAGCAGCACTGAAGATTTATCAAAAAATGATTGACGCTGAAAACATTAAACTGGTTTATGGTGAACAACTCAACCGCAAAAACGGAGTAAAAAAACAGGGTGCAAAAATCATTGAAATAGAAATGGAAAATGGTAATTCATACAAGGGCAAAATGTTTATCGATGCAACTTACGAAGGTGATTTATTGGCCACAGCGGGAGTGAGTTATACCGTTGGACGTGAATCAAACAGCGATTACGGCGAAACCTTAAACGGCGTTCAGGCCAACGATTTTAGCATTACTTTACGCGGAACGGTTTCGAGAAACAGTGCAAATCATAATTTTATTGACGGTGTTGATCCGTACATTGTTAAAGGAGACCCTTCAAGCGGATTATTGCCTTTTATTACAAAAGGTGGTCCCGGAATAGATGGACGGGGAGACAAAGGTATTCAGGCTTATTGTTTCAGGATGACACTTACCAACCATCCTGAAAACAGAATTCCGTTTGAAAAACCGGAGAATTATAATGAACAGGATTTTGAACTTCTTTTCAGAAATTATGAAGCAGCAGTAGGCCCGGTTGAAAAAATGTATTCATATGGCGACCCGCTGGTTCCATGGATAAATTCAGCCATGCCCAACCGGAAAACCGACACAAATAATCAAAAAGGATTTTCAACTGATTTTATTGGTCAGAACTGGGATTATCCGGAAGCTTCGTATAAAGAACGTGAAAAGATTTTGGAACGCCACAGATCTTATCAAAAAGGACTGATGTGGACACTGGCATATCATCCGCGTATTCCTGAAAAAGTGAGGGATGCAGTTTCAAAATGGGGAACCTGTAAAGATGAATATGAAAGAGAAGACGGATGGCAGCAGCAATTATATGTACGTGAAGCACGCCGGATGATTAGCAGTTATGTGATGACGCAGAAAAATTGTGAGGGATTCCTAATAGCTGAAGATCCGGTTGGTCTTGGCGCGTACGGAATGGATTCGCACCAGGTACAGCGGTATGTCGATGCCAATGGTTTTGTACAAAACGAAGGAAATGTGGAAGCTTCTGTTCCAGGTCCCTACCCGATTAGTTACCGTTCAATTGTTCCTAAAAAAGAAGAATGTACAAATCTTGTAGTTCCTGTTTGTGTTAGTTCCACGCATATTGCTTTTGGCTCAATTCGTATGGAACCCGTTTTTATGGTACTCGGACAATCAGCAGCAACTGCAGCATCCCTCGCAATCGATAATCAGGTTGATATTCAAAATGTTAATTATTCGGAACTTAAAAATCTCCTGTTAAAAAATAAACAGGTTTTAATACATCAGCCTTAAATAGTACAAATACATGAAACGACAGGCAAATTTTCCACACACTTGTCCGCTTTTAATCGGGAGATGGATCATTATAGAGCAAGTTCCATCGAATTCTTTTAAAAATTAACAATTATAATGAGATGAAAATATTCTTTATTTACAGAACCTTCCTTTAATTTTGAACCAGTGAATAAAACTTAAATATTATGAAACAAATTCTTGCAATTTTCTTTTTAACATCAATCTTCTACGGATGTAATTCACCACAAAAAAATGAAAACTCTTTTAGCGCCGATGTTATAATTTACGGAGGAACTTCAGGAGCAATAACAGCAGCGGTAGAAGTTATCCAATCGGGAAAGTCAGTCATTGTAGTTTCGCCCGATAAACATTTGGGTGGATTATCAGCAGGCGGATTGGGTTACACCGATACAGGAAATAAATCGGTAATTGGCGGTCTTTCCCGCGAATTTTACCACCGGGTATGGTTACATTACAACGATTCGGCTGCCTGGGTGTGGCAAAAACACAGCGAATATGGAAACAAAGGCCAGGGTACAGTTGCCATGGATGGCGAAAACCGCACTATGTGGATTTTTGAACCTCACGTTGCAGAACAGGTTTTTGAAGATTTTGTAAGCGAAAACAACATTACAATTTACCGCGATGAATGGCTGGATCGTGAAAATGGAGTTGTTAAAACCGATGGCAAAATTGAGTCATTCAAAACAATTTCAGGTAAAATATTTTCAGGTAAAATGTTTATTGATGCCACTTATGAAGGCGATTTAATGGCAGAAGCAGGTGTGAGTTACCATGTTGGCCGCGAAAGCACTACCCAGTACAACGAACAATGGAACGGCGTTCAAACCGGAGTTTTGCACCACGGACACTGGTTTAAATCAAAAATATCACCCTATAAAATTCCCGGCGACTCAACCAGCGGAGTTTTGCCGCTTATTTCAACAGAATATCCAGGCGATTACGGTGCAGGCGATAATAAAATTCAGGCGTTCTGTTTCCGCACCTGCATGACCAACCACGATGAAAACCGCTTACCATTCCCAAAACCTGCAAATTACGATTCAACCCAGTATGAATTGCTTGTTCGTGTTTTCGAAACAGGTAGAAAAGATTGGTTTGACAAATTCGATGATATTCCCAATAAAAAAACAGATACAAATAATCATGGCCCGTTTAGCAGCGATAATATCGGGAAGAATTACGATTATCCGGAAGCCAGTTACGAACGCCGGCAGGAAATTATAAAAGAACACGAAAATTATCAGAAAGGACTTTTATGGTTTGTTGCAAACGATCCGCGGGTTCCGGAAGATATAAGAAAAAAAAAGGCTACATGGGGATTGGCAAAAGACGAATTTACAGACAATGGTAACTGGCCGCACCAGATCTATGTGCGCGAAGCCCGGCGTATGATTGGCGAATATGTAACCACTGAAAACGACGTTTTGCTGAAGCGTGAAGTTCCAAATCCTGTTGGAATGGGTTCGTATGCAATGGATTCACACAATGTACAACGGTATATTACACCCGAAGGATATGTACAAAACGAAGGCGATATTGGAATTGCGCCTCCTGCACCCTACTCCATTTCATACGGATCTATTGTTCCGAAGAAAGAGGAATGCACAAATTTACTTGTTCCTGTTTGTGTATCATCAAGCCACATTGCCTTTGGTTCAATTCGTATGGAACCGGTTTTTATGATACTCGGACAATCTGCAGCTACAGCAGCTTGTATGTCAATCGATAAAAATATTTCGGTACAGGAGATTTCCTATGATGAATTACAAAAGGAATTGTTGAATAAAAATCAAATACTTACTTTAGAACAGTTGAAATAAAACAAATTATTTCCGGTTAAAATTTGTAGATTTTATGATCACTTTTATAATATCAATAATCGTTTTATTACTGGGATATTTTTTCTATTCCAAAATTATTGAACGGATTCAGGGTATTGATGAAACCCGTGAAACTCCTGCCATCAGTATGAAAGACGGTGTGGATTATATGCCGATGCCCTGGTGGAGAATTTTTCTGATCCAGTTTCTGAACATTGCCGGGTTGGGACCTATTTTTGGTGCGGTGGCAGGCGCAATGTGGGGTCCGGTTGCATTTCTGTGGATAGTTTTGGGTTCGGTGTTTGCCGGTGCCGTTCACGATTATTTCTCAGGAATGCTTTCGATTAAACACAAAGGATTAAGCATTACCGAAATTGTGGGTATTTATATGGGTGTTGGAACCAAACAATTTATGCGGGGTTTTACTGTTTTGCTGATGGTAATTGTTGGTGCCGTTTTTATAATGGGACCTGCAAAAATATTGTCGGGATTAACTCCTGATCTTGCAACAATGACATTTTGGGTGTGGGTTGTTTTTATTTATTATATATTGGCTACCATGTTGCCTATAGACAAACTCATCGGACGAATTTATCCGGTATTTGGAGCTGCCCTGGTATTTATGGCTTTAGGATTAATTATCGCTTTGTTTGCAAAAGGGTATCATATTCCTGAATTGAATTTTGCAAGTATTCATAACTATCATGTCGATACCGAGAAATTTCCAATATTTCCCATGTTGTTTATCACCATTGCGTGTGGAGCCATTTCAGGATTTCATGCTACACAATCACCTTTGATGGCGCGCTGTTTAACAAATGAGAAATACGGACGCCGTGTTTTTTATGGTGCTATGATTACTGAAGGTGTTGTTGCACTGATTTGGGCAGCAATTGGGATGAGTTTTTACGGGGGTGTTCTGCAACTCAATGAAGTTATGAATGCCCACGATGGAAATGCTGCTTTTATAGTAAATGAAATTTCCAATTCGCTGCTGGGTAAATTTGGCGGATTTCTGGCATTGCTTGGTGTTGTTGCAGCGCCAATAACTTCGGGAGATACTGCGTTTAGAAGCGCCCGTTTGATTGTTGCCGATTTTCTGAATTACAAACAGGGGCCAATAAAAAACCGACTTTTTGTTAGTATTCCATTATTTGTCATTGGTTTTTTTCTGACCCAAATTGACTTCAGTATTATCTGGCGGTATTTTGCATGGTCGAATCAAACACTTGCAATGATTGTACTTTGGACAATCACGGTTTACCTGGCTCAGGAACGGAAATTTTACTGGGTGACTTTAATACCTGCTGTTTTCATGACAGCAGTTACATCCACATATTTACTTTTTGCACCTGAAGGGTTTTCACTTTCAAAAGAGATTTCGTATTCTGTTGGCGCGTTTATTTCACTGGCAGCTTTACTGGGATTTTTTATATATGTGAGGAAAATCAGGAAAATTTATTTCAACAATGGTTTAACTGTTTCTGCCCATTTCAAATAGCCGTCACCCAATAAATGCAAACCATCGTTGGTAAATTCAGGGATTTAGTAAATCTGTTCCGGGTGTTACCAGTTGGCTGTATAAATCAACAAAGTAAAAGCCATTTTCACTGCACCATTTTTGAAGTTCGGAATTGATAAAAAGCACCTCTGCTCCCTTGTTTACGTGATTTTCAAATTTCCCGAATGAAGCATTTACAGGAAAAATACTCTGAACATAAACCTTGGTTTTTGGCGAAGCTGAACGGATATTTTCAGCGATTTTACAAATGCCGGCAAAAACTGAATCCTTTGAAATACCGCGTGCAAGATCGTTTATTCCAATCAGCAAAAACACCTTTATAGGTTTCGAACGGGTAACTTCATCAAGTCTGAAAAGTACACCTTCAGTAACATCGCCGCTGATTCCACGGTTTTTACAATGTTTGTTGCTGAACAATTCAATCCACTCGCTTCCATCGGTAATAATGTTTCCAAGGAAAACGATTTCTTTTTTTGTATCGGGAAGAAGTTCAAACAACGTGCGACGCTGGTTGTAATATGTTCCAAATTTTTCGCTTTGTGCGAATGCCGAAATTCCAATAAAAATGGCCAGTAAAAGTAAGTTCGCTTTATGTTTCATAAGATTTTTTGATTGAATAACAATCTTCTTTTTTATCGGCAAATTTAGGTTTTAACATGGTTAACTGCAACAAAACAGCTGCTGCAACCGGAATTGCCAGCAAAGCCATATCATGTCCCAGATTCCCCGAATCGGTTGATTTACCAAGAAATTCTGTTACAGCTGCACCTGCAAAAACACCTGTTAAATTCATCAGTCCATAACCGGCAGCACGATGTCGTGGCGAAACAAACTGACATAAAATGGGCATGTTATTGGCATCGAACATTCCAAAACCAACTCCGAACAAAACACCACCGCCAATAATTCCAATGATTCCGGTACCAAAACCAAAAAGAATAAGTGCAGGAATCAGTAAACCCAAACCGATTGCACCTGTAAAAATACGTCCACGTAATTTTTTTTGAATCCAGCGATCGGCCAGAATTCCTCCAAAAATTACACCGATAAAAGATGAAACTGCAATTGTGATTGTTGCCATTGGACCTGCTTGTGCCATCTCAATTCCAAGGCTTTCAGAGAACAAAGTAGGTAGCCAGTTTTTAGTTGCCCAGCCCGGAAAACTCGGTGCGGCAAAATAAAACAGGATTACCCAGAAACTAATCGTCCCAAGCAACATCCCCAAACTATTTTTTATGGAATGAAAACCACTGAGTTTGTTTTGTACATTTACTACTGCCTTTTTTGAAATCTCACGGTCAGTACTTTCACGCAGAAATACGATTAAAATTAAACTATACACAATCCCAATCAACCCAAAAGAATGAAAAGCAGTTTGCCACGAAAAATTACTGGCCACAGTTGCACCAAAACCGCCAATTGCCTGGCCAAAATATAACCCGGTCATATGGATTCCGATTGCCAGCGAACGTGTGCCTTCCTTGTGATAATCGGCAATTAAAGCTAGTGCTGCCGGGATGTAAAATGCTTCGCTTACGCCCATTATTGCGCGCAAAATATACAAAACTTGAAAATTTGTAGCATATCCCATTGTTAATGTTACTCCCGACCAAACCGCCAAACTGCCAACAATCAGCCATTTTCTGTTAATTCGGTCGGCAATTAATCCGGCAACAGGGCTCATTAAACCGTAAATCCAAAGGAAAATTGCCATTAACCGTCCAAAATTTTCAGCGGTTTCCAGTTCGTAAATATCAACCATCATCGATACTTTCATTGTCGAAAGCATTTGCCTGTCCATGTAATTAAGCAGTGCAACTACCCACAATAAGCCAACAACTACCCAGGGATAAAATGATTTTGATTTGGTTTGTGTCATCTTGATATTTTATTGTTGTTTAAACGCTGACAGGTCTATGGACGCTGTCAGGTTTTTCGATCAGCAGACTTGTCAGCGTCGAAAACCTGACAACGTCAAAATAACATTAATCTAATTTCTCCAATGTTTTCCACACCTGATACAACCCCCGCGGAACATGAAAACATCCTTTCCATTTTCCACCTTTTAAGGGTAGCAAAACTTCGCCCTGTCGGTTTAAATAGCCAAACCATTCGGCATATTCCGGGTCGGCAAAATGCGACCATGTATAATTGTGCACTTTTTCGAACCACTGCAAACACTCCCTGTTTCCTGTAAGATGGTAGGCTTTTATCAAGCTGATCAGGGTTTCAATATGAACCCACCAAAGTTTTTGGTCCCACTCCAACTGCTGCGGAGGAAAGCCTTTTATATCAAGAAAATAGAAAATGCCGCCGTACTTTTCGTCCCATCCATACTTTAAGGTTTTTAGCAAAATTTGAACGGCTTTTTCCATCAAATCCTTGTTTTTCAAGCGGTCGGCCAAATCCATGATAAACCACATTGCTTCAATGGCATGACCCGGATTTAAAAGTCGTCCTTCAAACGAATCGGAAAAACTGCCGTCGGGATTAACGTTTTCAAAAATCAGCCCTGAATTTTCATCATAAAAAACTTCCATTACTTCATGAATGACAGTTTCGATTGTTTGTTTAACCAATTCAGGTTCAAGTAAATGCTCGATCTCAAGCGACAAATTGCACAAAATCATAGGTAACGAAAAGCCTTTTAACGGACGTGTACCGGGAAATGCCTTGTTGTATTTTCCTTTGGGATTATCGCTTTTATTCAGAATATTTTGAAAAGTTTGTTTGGCAATTTCAGCGTGTTCCTTGTTTCCGGTGGCTTTGTACAATTGTCCAAAAGCCATGCAGGCAAAGCAATCGGAAAAAATATTGTAGGGTTGAATCAATGGTTTGCCTTGTCGGGTGAGTGAAAAATACCAGTTCCCATCGGCATCTTTTGCATGTTTTTTCAGGAATTCTGCTCCATGAAGTGCCATTTCAAGCCATTCCGGTTTCTGTTCCACATTATTGTAAAGCGATGAAAACATCCAAACTTCACGTGCCTGTAACCATATAAATTTATCGGTATCGAAAACTTTTCCTTCGCGGTCGAGACAGGTAAAATAACCGCCAAATTCTTCATCTTTTGAGTGGTTGAGCCAAAACGGGATAACCTTGTCGAACAGTTCTGATTTGTATTTTTGAGCGAGTAAATTAAATTCAGGTAACATAAATCATTTCATTTATAATTATTTCGTACCAACATTTTCAAAGCACTGAAAACAAATTTTCCATATCCAGCGCTTTTACATCCTTTTTAAATTCTTCAAAACTTTCCGCAGTCATATTTTTAATGGGTAGCCTGAATTCTCCACAATCGAAATCAATGTATTTCATAAATGCTTTTCCTGTGGCAATTCCGCCATATTTTCCCAAAAGGCGGATCATATCAATTGATTGCTGCTGCAAATTTCTGGTCTGAGGTAAATTGCCTTTATCAAATGCTTCAATTAGCCGATAATAAAGCGGTGCCGCATAATTATACGTACTTCCAACACCACCACGCACACCTAAAACAAGTGCTGAGAGCAGGTTTTCATCGCGCCCCCAAAGCATATCAAATTTTCCGTTTTCAAAATTTAAACAGGTTTGAAAATCCATAAAATCTTCATGGGTGAATTTAATCCCGGCCAGGTTTGGAATCGTTGGTGCCGCTGCTTTTAAGAAATCAAACATTGGAACATAACAACCTGTTAGTACGGGAATATGGTAAAAATAGACCGGCATTTGAGGAACAGCTTCAGCAATTTTTGCACAGAATTCTGCCAACTGAACTGCATTTCCGGGTTTGAAATAATAGGGCGCTAAAATGGCGATAGCGTCAACACCTGCTTCCTCAGAATGTTTCGCTGTTTCAATACATTCAACAAAAGAGGTTCCTCCAACTAAATTAATGATTTTCAACTCATTGTTTTTAGGTTTTTGTGCAGCCCACATTTCTGTAATTTTTGCTTTCTCTTTTTGCGAAAGCGATACTCCTTCGCCGGTTGAACCATTTATAAATGCGCCTGCAATTTTATTTTTACTGAGTAAATCAAAATATGCAGGTATTTTATCGTACACAACTTCGCCTTTATTATCAAATGGTGCAAACGGCGCAGCTATTAATCCTTCAATTTTATTCATGTTAATTTATTTTTTTTGTTCTGAATATTTATCGTTGCCATCAGAGAGCCAATCTAATGAAAAACTTACAAATGCATTTTCGGTGTATTCATCTTTTTCGAAAAACAGGCCTATATCGCCATTTTTTAAAACTGTTAATGAAGAATAGGCTGAACCTCCCGTGTAAATTGTTTTTCCTTCGCTCCAGGTCATGCCCTCATCGTAACTTATCCGAACAGTCATATTTTCACGCTCTTTTTCCATTTTAGCATTTGAAAACAGCAACCGGTTTTTGTCAAATCCATCATTTTTCGAAGTATATCTGATTATACTTGCATTACACCCGGGATCGATGAGTGAAGAGTCTGCCTTTGTTTTCCAGGTTTTTCCTTCGTTCGTTGAAGTGTGAACAAAACGGATTCCACTTTCATTTACCCGGCTGTTAATCATCCAGCTTCCATCGGTTAATTCAACGATTTTCGATTCATCGGCAGGCAAAATTGGAGTGTCAATAAAATACCATGATTTTCCATGGTCGTTACTACCGAACACATGCAAACCGCTGTTTAAATTTACCATACAATGCAACAATTTGCCCGATTTTGTTTGAATTCCGCGACCCGAAGTGATAAACTTAAATTCTTTTTGCCATTCGGGCTTGGATATTTGTGAAGTGATATCATCAGGTTTACTCCATGTTAATCCGTTGTCAGAACTTTTTATAACATGCAGATAATAAATATCTTTTTCATTGTCCAAATCCATAAAATTGTAAAATAGGAAAATATCTTTTGTTACTTCATCCACAATCATCGAAGGATCGGAAGCCGATTTTCCCAGAGGGAGATCAACTATTTTTTCAATGGCCGACCAGGTTTTTCCGTTGTCGGAACTGCGGCGGATTACAATATTTATATCCCTGCTCCATTTTAAATCGCCGCACGAAGGAACACGTTCATCAATAGCTACAACCAAATCGCCATTTGGCACGGTTACAATTGACGGGATACGGTAACACGAAACTTCGGGGTTCATTGAGGTATTGAACAAATTATGATATTCGGTTACACCTTTTGCAATTTGTGGATTCTGCACCTGTCCATAAATAATGAAATTCATGAGTATTGCATAGAAAACAAAAAATGATTTCTTCATTTTATAAAATTTATTCTGTTTGTTATAATATGATCGAAAAAAACTAAAAACCCCTCAGCGTAACCGGTCCCAACAACCCAGCATCCGTGATTTCCCAATCCGAAGCGTCAAAAGGTTTATAATCAATATTGACAAAGTTGATGTCGTAGAATTTGCGCCATTCAATGCCGTTGATATCCATATCACGGATACGGTTGGCGGCAACATTTGTAACTTCAATTTGCAGGATATTTTTCCCTTTTTCAAGATTATCGACTTTTGTTTTGAATGTTGGCCCCGGCAAAACGCCAAAGTCCTTTCCATTCAGTTTTATGTGAGCACAATCTTTTACATTCCCTAAATCGAGAACTGCAGTTTTTGCATCACTTTCCCAGTTAAATTCTGTGGTGTATTTGGTAGTTCCAGCAAAACGGCGTGTTTCCATATCTCCCATTTTTGTCCACGAAATCAATTCATCGGTTTGTAGATTTCCGGGAATAACCGGACCGCCTTTTACAAATGAGATCTGCCACAAACTGCCAATTTCTATTGGTTTTGAAGCAGTATTTTCATATTGATGAGACTTCAAATTCATTGAATTTTCAGCACATTTCACAAACAAACATTGTTCGGGTTGCAATTGAAGATGAATTTTATTTTCGACTGATTCCGCTACCGAAATTTCACCGTTCATCGGATTATAAAAAAGATATGATTTTGAGTTGGTGCCAAGTTCCACCCATTCATTTTTAGCAATTGTGTCGGTATTAAAAACCATGTACAGGGTTTCACCGTTCAGCTCCATTTTCAGGAAATGAAATCCTTTTTCAGCAAGTGATTTTTCGCCGTGAATGTTGTTTTTCACCATTTTTTCAGGTACATTTCCAACCCATTTTTCCGCAGAAATTCCTGCTTTTATTTGTTTTAGTTTTACATCCCGTTTTTCCAAATCAAACATTCCGGGAACACTTTTAGGCAACACCTCATCAAAATAAACTTTTCCACCTGCCTCAATAAATTGAGCCATTTGATTTATAGTTTCAAGTGGAATATAATTGGTTTTCGGAACAACAATTGCCTTGTATTTCGCATTTCCTTCAGTTAAAATTTCACCATTTACCATTTTACAATTTAGAAGTTGTCTGTCGGAAATATAGTCGAAAGTGTAACAGGCTTTTGTAAGTTCTTCTGACAAACCTGAAATGGGATGTTCTTTAAACCAACCGGCATCTTTATTCACACCCAAATGGTTAAACAATCGCCCATCGCTGGCAGCAACATCATTATAAGGCCAGTAAACCAACAGATCGTTTTGCGGAGTTGCCTGCTGTAAAATGGTTTGTGACCGTTCGATATATTTGAATAAAGCCGGCATTTCGGGCCAAAGCGGGTTTCGGTTATTTATTTGTGTTGAAGCATAAAACAGCCAGCCCGGCCACTTTGCATCTTCCGGTGAGTAGCAGGTTCCGTGAAAAAACATGTGGTTGATTCCTGCCAGAAAAAAACGGTTTGTTGCCCGCACCATATCCGAAGTTGTAACTGTCCAATGTTCATCAAGCCAGGTAAAACTTTCAGAGGAAATCAGCTTTTTACCTGTAACATGTGCTGCTGAAGAAGCAAATTTGTTTACAAAAACGTCAACTGTTCCGGGCTCCACAGTCCTGAAAATTTCGGTTTCGGGAATATCGCAGGCTGCATACAAATCGAGAATATTCCCCGGCGAACCATGTGCCTGGTTGCGGTTCAAACTTCCATGTTCATGTGCCCATTTTGTCATGGGTTGAATAAATGATTCAAGCACCAAATCGGAAAGTGTTTCGCGATAATCGGATTTGGCACGTGCTACTTTTTCAGCATCTGTACAATCGCCTGATAATTCAAATAGTATTTCGGACAAATCGTAACCGCGACGTTTTTTAAATTCAGTTGTGAAATCGGTCGTAAAATCGCCAGTGTATTCAAAAGAATCGTGAAAAAAGCAGCGCAATTTTCCCTCATCAATTCCCAACCTTTTCCAGAATTCAGAAAGATACCAATCGGTTATAATTTCATTAAAAGTATCAACTGCCCAGCCTTGACCGCCATTTGAAGGACGTTTTACTTTGTCGCTGTTTTTTATTCTCTGTGCCAGATAAATGGTTCCATTTGCCGGAGCCTCAAATTTTCCGTTAATATTTATAATCGTTGTTTTTCCATTTTCAACGACATAAGAAGCCGCTGCTATATTTTCAAATCGTTTGGTAATTGCCAGGTTTTCCCCTTTTTACGGCGATTTTTTGCATTTTCAGTGACCACAAACCTTTTTCCTCGGGAACAAACGGGCCACCGCAACGCCAGCCGCTTCCGGGAGGCAAGTCAACTCCCATTCCCAGTTTATAAGCTTGCTTCAATTGTATATTTCAAAATTTCTGAAAACCCGGGAGACAAGTACTCAATAAAACGATCCTCCTCTCCTTTCACTCCGTAAATTGAAGTAATTTCAACACCGCCAATTCCGGCATCCGCCATTTCTTTTAATTCGCGTTTGATGTTCTCCTTGTCAACTGCATTTTCCATCCACCACCAGCGTGTCCACGGTTTTGACTCCTGTGTTGGTTCAGGCCAGTTTGGTTCCTGGGCAGCACAAAAAAGGCCCGACATCGTCAGTAAAAGAATTAAAATAAGATTTGAATAAGCTCGTTTCATTTTATAAAAACTTTGTTATTCCTAAAAATATATATTTTCAGTTCATAATGCTGAAATTCATTAAATGAATTATTAGATTAGCAGAATATAAACCAACTAAAACCGAACCGGATTTTTCAATCCTATCGGTTTAAAGAAATATTTAAAATTCAGTTATTATGCAAAACAAGTCAAACAGAAGAGATTTTCTGAAAAAAACATTGGCCACAAGTGCAGGAATGATAATCATTCCGACCATCATTCCGGCTTCTGCGCTGGGTAAAAATGGGTTTGTGGCTCCAAGTAACCGCCATGTAATGGGGTTTATCGGAGTAGGTTCGCAGGGAACCGGAAACATGAACAATTTCATGAAAATACCGGAGGTTCAGGTTGTTTCGGTGTGCGATGTTGACAAAACCAATCGCGACAAAGCTGCAAACATGGTAAATGAAAAATACAGGAATAAAGATTGCAGAGATTATAACGATTTCAGGGAATTTCTGGCAAAGGAAAAAATTGATGGTGTTGGAATTGCTCTACCCGATCACTGGCACGGAATAATTTACTCGGCAGTTGCAAAAGCGGGGTTGGATGCTTATGCAGAAAAACCGTTGTGCCGCACTATCGATGACGGAATTGAAATAGTAAAAGCTGTTGAGAAAAACAATATTGTTTGGCAAACCGGAAGTATGCAAAGGTCATCAGGCGAATTTTTCAGGGCGGTTCAATTGGTACGAAACGGTGTAATTGGAGATGTGAAATATGTTGAAGTTGGGTTGCCAACCGGAGGACAGGAAAAACCTGCGCCTGCTTTAGCTGATATACCCGAAGGTCTGGATTGGGAGTTTTGGTTGGGACCAGCACCAAAAGTACCGTTCCGTGGTGTTTATCACTGGAACTGGAGATGGATTATGGATTACTCGGGCGGACAATTAACTGACTGGGCAGGCCACCACATTGACATTGCACTTTGGGAACCGACCTTGAACATACCGGCCCGGTTGAAATTGAAGGAAAAGCTGATTACCCGAGAAAAGGGATTTACAACACCCCATCAGAATATGATTTTATGTGCACATTCGCAAATGGACTGAAAATGCGTGTTGCCAACAACCGGAAAATAAAAACCGGCGGTGGCGCAACTTTTATTGGTTCTGAAGGATGGATAAATGTTGATCGTGGTAAACTGATTGCCAGCGATGAAAAACTACTTTCAGCTGAAATTCCTGAAAGCGGGTACAAACCTTATCTAAGCAAAAACCATTATCAAAACTATATTGATTGTACAAAAACAAGGGAAAAAACTATTGTTCCGGCGAATACAGGTTTGCGTGCCATCAGTGTTGCATTGCTTGGTGAAATTGCCATGTTAACGGAAAGAAAAATCCAGTGGGATCCTGAAAAAATGGAAATTTTAAACGACGAACATGCAGCCCGTTTATTAAAAAGACCATACAGACAACCCTGGAAAATTGAGCAAGTTTAATTTACAATTACCCTATTAAATAAGTAAAAAATGAAACAAAATAATATGTCTAAATTTGTTGGATTAGCCCTGTCATTATTGGTTATCCTGTCATTTGCCTCCTGTAATTCAGGAACCGATTCAGGCAATAAAAATGCAAGAATAAAAGCATTGATCGTAAACGGTCAAATGAATGCCTCGCATGATGACAAGGAATCAACACCAATTCTCAAAAACATACTCGAAGTTACCGGAATTTTTAATGTTGAAGTTGCAACAACACCTGCAAAAGGTGGCGACATGACAACTTTCAAACCACAATTTTCGGATTATGATGTTGTAGTTATCGATTACGATGGCGATGAATGGTCGGATGAAACCAAAACAGGTTTTGTTGATTATGTGCAAAAAGGTGGAGGTGTTGTTATTGTTCATTCATCAGACAACGCATTCCCCAATTGGCCGGAGTATAACGAAATGATTGGTTTGGGCGGCTGGAACGGAAGAAATGAAAATGCCGGTCCTTATGTGTATTGGGAAAAAGGCGAGATAGTTAGAAATGACACAGTCGGTAATGCCGGTCATCACGGTGAGCAGGTTCCTGTTGTGGTTGAAACCCGCGCCTTGAACACCCGGTTATGAAAGGTTTACCTACAAGCTGGATGCACGCCACTGATGAATTATACGGAAATTTAAGGGGACCGGGAAAAAATATGGATATTCTGGCAACAGCTTTTTCTGACACAAAAACAGGTGGAACAGGCAAAAACGAACCGGTTTTGATGACCATCAGCTATGGTGAAGGCCGGATTTTTCACACTGTTTTAGGTCATATCAACGGAAACGGACCACACGAACAAATGCAGTGCGCCGGATTTATTACAACCCTGCAACGCGGCGCTGAATGGGCTGCAACAGGAGAAGTATTGCAGGAAGTTCCGGTTGAGTTCCCCAATTTCACAGGTTACACAATCTGGAAAATCTATCAGCCACTTTCGTTGGATGAACTGGTTTCAGAAATAAAGAAATACAAGCTTGGCGAAAGTGAAGAAAACTTAACCGCTTTGTCACTGCGCATTAAAAAATCGGACCAAAAACCCGAAACGCTTGATAAATATGAAAATGTCATGATTGAAATCCTTGAATCAAATGCCACCGATGACGCCAAGATTTACATTTGTCGGGAACTTGGTTTGTGGGGAACTGAAAAATGTGTTCCTGCACTTGAAAAACTAAAGTCGGATAAAAATTGTGGTGAGATGGCGGAATTTGCGCTGGCACAAATGGGGAAGTAGAAGTAAGTCCGAAGACTGAAGACGGAAGTTCGGAGTTAGAGATCTGAAGTAGAAATATCTGAATCCAATAAAATAAAAGATGCCATCTGTCAATTGACCGATGGCATTTTTTTACCTTCGATAATAAAGATTTCATAATTTAAAACAAAAATTACAGTCAAATGAAATATAAAATAAGCAGCCTTTTATTGGCAATTTTACTGTTCTTTTCAACCATCGGTGTAAAAGCACAAAGTTTTGTGGAAAGCAATTCTAAAAGTATTCAAACTTTTGGTGTTTTACCTGAAAACAGTGCCGGTATCAATACTGAAAATCTGCAAAAAGCAATCGACTGGGCAAGTAAAAGCGGTGCCGCTTTGTTTGTAGAACCTGTTGAAAAACCCTATGAAATTGAAGCCGGAATTATTTTAAAGAAAAATGTTTCGCTGATTGGAGTGCACGGGCCGGTGCCAAGAGGAACAAGGCATCCTGATTCAAAAATTCCGGTGGGCAGTGTATTTGCCATCCGCGACACCGAAAAACCTTTTATTACTGTTGAAAGTACGACTCAAATAAAAGGAATACAATTTTGGTATCCCGATCAAACTTTGGATAATCCTGAAAAAATTATTCCCTACCCTCCTACCATTCAGGTTTCAAAAAACAGCAATACCGAAGGCGTTACGTTATCGAACTTAACTTTCTATGGTGAATATATGGCAATGGATTTTAATGCTTCAGCAAAAAATCCCTGCGAATTAATTCTGATTGAAAATTGTTATGGCTATCCGTTAAGTGGAGAATTTATCAGAATAGACTATTGTTACGATATTCCCAGGATACTGCATTGCCATGTAAATCCGGCTGTTCAGCGGCAGTTGGGCGGGCAGTTTCGGCGACAGATTGTTGATGCTGTTGTTGCAAAAAATAGTTTTTGTTATTCAATCAACCACACCGACAACGCCCAACTTATTGACCTTTTTACGTTTGGAACTTACGGTGGAATTTATCTCGGACCAGCTACCTACGGGCAACTCACCAATTTTAATTTTGATTGTGTTACTGTAGGAATTCACAAACTGGGAGATAACAGCAGAAACAGAAACTGGATGATTGCACAGGGTTCAATTATTGCAAATACAGGCGATAAAATCGAAAATATTCATCCGGTAATTATTGAAGGGATGGGGCATACTTCGTTAACAAATGTTGAGGCATTTTCAGGTGACAACGCAGCATTAAACAATTTGAAAGGATCGTGGGATTTTATGACCATTCGTGGAAATGAAAATTGCACGGTTAGTATCATTGGGTGCCGGATGCGAAATCATGCCTCTGAAAATCCATTAACAATTGAAAATCCAAATGCAAAAATTCAGGTAACTGCCAGTTTTGATGGATTGGGTAATACTTTTAACAGAAGTGAATAGATTTTGGGTAATCAGTAACTTGTTCTCCTTTGACATTTTCCTCCGTCCTGCTGAAAGTTCTCCCGTCCTGCCGGGGGTTTTGGCGTCCTGCTACTCCTGTCCCTGTCCTGCTAAAGATAAGGCCGCCCTGCTAAAAATATTGGCTCCCTGCCTGGCAGGGAAGTGATTTCCACCCGCAGGGAAGCCTCACCCATTAGCAGGAAAGGGAAAACCACAGGCAGGGAAGCCTCATCCTAAAGCAGGACGTGAAAACTCGCAGCAGGGAATCGATATTTTGCAGCAGGGAACCACCCCACACCCGCAGTGAGGGTTCTCGGGTTTGCCGGAAAAACAGGTTGAAGCACCAAAACCATTCTATTTCCAGAAATATTTTAATGATTAACAATGTGAAGCACGAATAATTTTTACATTTGAAACAACAATCATTTTAAACCAAACATTATGCACAAAAATTTCCGATACAAAAAACCCATATCACGAAAATCGTTATTATTCAAGCCATTAATACAATCCGGTAATGCCGAAAACACACATTTGGCGGGGATACAGACGTTATAGCCTATGCTAAAAAGACGATACTACATATTGACAATATTAACAGTCATTCTGACTTCTTTCACGGTGGACAAGCAGACCGGAAAGACTGATTTTGAAAATAAAGTTGAGTCACTTATACAAGGACTTAAAAATGACTATGAAGAAAGCTCTGAAAGATTTATAAATTCCAAACATAATGACCTGACTTTGGAGACAAAGACCAATTCAACTTGGAATAAAACATTGACCTTAAAAAGTAAAAAGACGTTTAAAAATCATTACGACCAGACAGTAAAACAAAGATTTTATTTGGGTTTTCACGAATTTGAGACTAATGAAAAATGTGATCAAGCATTTGAGAAAGTAATGGATTGTTTGGGACTGATTGCCAAAAAATAGATTGGGGAGACGAAAAATAGGTTTGAAAACGACGCCATTTATTTACCTAAAGACAGAAAGACAGATTATTTTTTGTAAAATAAATTGTGAGCATAAAAACGATTTTGGACTACCTTTAAAGGACAATTGGAAAAAGAATTTAAATCAGAAGAATTTAAAATCATTTCGGCAGACTGCGGTGGACCTTTAATATTTAAGAAAGGTAATGACTGAAAAACAAATAGATGAGAGAAGAAGCACAGCCCATAATAGAGTAGCCCGCCCCACTGACAAACGCTGACAGGGAGAGGCTTTCACACTACTCCCGACATACATCGGGACACGGTCCCGTACACGGCGGTTCGTCAAGTCATAGGAAAATAGAGCATTATCTTATAATCTGTTTAAGTTGACAGGAAATCGCCCGCAATCGGCAACTTTTAATACCGCCACCGTTGGAGTTTTTATTGATTTTTTTCTGGAAGAAAGGAATAAAGATTTAACTCCACTAAACCTACATTTGAACCAAAAATTTCGCCCTAAGCGCAACTTTATTCACTTTCCCAACACTTGTTTTATCGATAATTTCTGCCCGTTTAACTTTTAAAGTTATGGCTTCACGAGGTAGTACACCCGAATCAACACTTGCTTTTAAAATGTGAATGAGTTCTTTATCATCAAATTCAGCTCCGGGTTTCGGTACAACAATGGCCAACGGAATTTCACCCCAATTGAGATCGGGAGCGCCAATTACTGCAACTTCGGCAACACCTTCATGTTTGGCAATTACATCTTCAATTTCAAGCGAACTCAACCACTCGCCCCCAACTTTTATAACATCTTTTGTGCGGTCGGTAATTCTGATACTGCCATTTTTATCGATACAGGCAACATCGTTTGTATGAAGCCAGCCACCAGCCCATAGTTTTTCAGAATGTACATGATCTTTTAAATAACCCTGTGTTAAATAAGGTGCGCGCATCACAATTTCGCCCGGAGTTTTATCATCGTTGGGCACATCGTTTCCTTCTTCATCAACAATCCTGATTTGCACCATGCCAACAGCTTTCCCGGTTCTGCAACGCAAGTCAGCCTGCTCTTCCGGCGAAAGTTCCAAATCTTTTTCAGAAATAAAGGAAAGTGCTGCAACCGGACAGGTTTCTGACATTCCGTAACCCACAAAAACATCGATACCGCGTTTCAAAGCTTCAATTGCAATTGATTTTGGCAGGGCTGCACCGCCAATAACACAGGTCCAGTTTGAAAGATCGTAGTCTGCTGATGTCGGATCTTTTAACAACATATTCAGAATTGTAGGTACACAATGACTAAATGTTACTTTATGCACATCAAGTAATTTTAAAAGCACCGAAGGAACATATCTTCCCGGATAAACCTGTTTAATGCCTAAAAATGTTGCAACAAAAGGAATTCCCCAGGCATGAACATGAAACATGGGTGTAATTGGCATATAAACCGAGTCTTTGTGCATTCGCCCCTGAACAGCAGGAGCTGCAAGAGATGCAGTTGTAACAAGTGTATGCAAAACCAATTGCCGGTGCGAAAAATAAACACCTTTCGGAAATCCGGTTGTTCCGGTTGTATAAAATGTGGTTGCCCGGGTATTCTCATCAAATTCAGGAAAATCAAATTTCGAAGATGCAGCAGCGAGCATTTTTTCATACTCACCTTCAAACTGAAAATGGTGCGAAACAACTTCACTTCCGTCATCGATCAGAATAAATTTCCGTCCTTCTGAAATACGGCCTTATGGCTTCAAGTAAGGGCAGAAAATCGGCATGACAAATAATCACATCATCTTCAGCATGTTCAATTGTGTAAACCATTTGCTCGGGCGACAAACGCACATTTATTGTATGAAGTACTGCACCCATCATTGGAATTGCATAATAAGCCTCAAGATAACGGTGCGAATCCCAGTCCATTACGGCAACAGTACTTCCGTGCTTCACACCGATTGAAGACAAAACCCCGGCTAACCTGTTAACTCTTTCTTTCCATGTTTTGTATGTTAAATTTAACTGGTCGCGGTAAACTATTTCCTGATCGGGATTACTTACCATCGGAGCTAAAAAAAGCTGTTTAATCAACAGCGGATATGCGTAAGCCGAGGGAGTCTGGTCTATTAGATTATTCATAATATTTGCCTTATTTTATTGATGTTTCCATTGAAAAAAAATACTTCATTGCGCTAAATGTAACTATGTTTTCAAATTTTCGCAAAACTCAAACTGATTTTGTAATGTTTCAGAAATTTTAATCCCAAATAATATACAGGTATCCCAAAATTTACAATTTGTCCTGTTTAAATGCAGGGATTGTTATTTTCGTGCAAACAATCACAAAAAATGAAAAATGCAATTTTGCTTTTGCTGAAGATTAGTGCTGCAATTATTTTCAACAAAGTTGATTTTGAAAAACAACTTTACGACAGAAAATTACGTGTAATTCAGAAATAGAATAAACGGAAAAAAACATGACTTCAAAAAATAAAAAATTCAAAATCAAACACCTTTTACTTCTTTTCCTGTTATTCATAGTTTCAACAGTTATAATTGACCTTATCAGGATTTCAAAATACAAAGTAATTCCAATGAAACCCGTCGAAAACATTGATTGTCAGCAAGACAAAGTGTATTTTGATTTGGTAAACGACACTTTAAAAATAGATTGGAATCGTCTGGACGGAACACTCGAATACATAAAAAATGAATACGATTGTTCTGATTTCAGACTGGTAAATCTCATTCGGATTTTGTACGAATATGAAGACAGAATTCCTAAAGATTACAAATCAAAAATTGAAGATGTTCTTTTTAATTTCCGCTACTGGTGGGACGAGCCCGGCGAAAACTCAATGTGTTACTGGAGTGAAAATCATCAGATCCTTTTTGCCTCGGGAGAATATTTGGTTGGACAAAAATACCCCGATTCAGTCTTCCCCAAAAGCGGTTTAACCGGAAAAGAACACATGCAAAAAGCCCGGAAACGAATTATAGACTGGCTCGAAATGCGCTGGAAATATGGATTTATTGAATTCTATTCTGGCGTTTATTACAAGGAAGATATTGGTGGAATGATTAACATTATCGATTTGGCAGACGATGAAGAACTTGTTAAAAAGACACAAATAATCATGGATTTGCTTTTTTACGATGTGGCTTCCCAGAATATAAAAACCTGTTTTGTTACGGCAAGCGGGCGCGCATACGAAGGCAACAGAAAAGGCGGCCCTGGTGCAACTTTGGGCGGATTAACAAATTTTTACTGGGGCGATGGAAAACAAATCAATCCGGGAATCATGTACGGAATGATGACAACAAAAAGGTACAAACTCCCGCCCGTTTTGGCCGAAATTGCACTTGATTCATCCAAAGTAATCATCAAACAAAACAACGGGCTCGATATTTCGGAACTAAAAACCGAAGGATATTTTGGCACCGACAACCGCAGCATGATGATGCAGTGGGGAATGGAAGCGTTCACAAATTCTGAAGTTATCCGTAATTCGTTGTCGCACATGCGAAATTGCAATATGTTCTCCAATGAATTTATCGGCGATTTTAAAATGCTTGATTTTACTTTGTTAAAATGGTTGCATCTTGAACCCGTTTTGGTGCGAATTATTAATCCACAAAGTAACGGAGTAGCTATTCAAAAAGGGAATACATATACCTACAAAACAAAGGATTACACAATGTACACGGCTCAAAGTTACCATCCCGGAACGTATGGCGACCAGCAACATGTTTCTGGAATGAACATTGGAAATTCTTTCAGTATTTTTCACATGCATCCTGCTCTTCCGGCAGAGAAAAAACATCAGTCGCCCAATTATTGGGTGGGATACGGACACATTCCGCATGTTGCCCAGGATAAAAATGTAAACCTTGCGATTTATAACATTCCGGAGAAAAAAGGATTAATGGAAATGGCGCTGCTCGATTTTACCCATGCATATTTTCCCAAAGAACTTTTCGATACAACTATCATTTCAGAAAATTATGCAATGGGGAAAAAAGGAGACACTTATTGCGCCTTTATTACTGCAAATCCATTGACATTCAAAGAAAATACAACGGATGATTTGATTCAACCCGGAAAACAGACTTTCTGGATTACCGAAGCAGGCTCACTTTCAGAAGATGGATCGTTTGAAGCATTTTGTAAACGCATTAAGCAAAACAGGATTGATTTTGATTTGGAAAAACTTGCTTTGACTTACCTGTCGAATGGAGAAAAATATA
Source organism: Draconibacterium sp. (assembly GCA_016705335.1). GTDB lineage: Bacteria > Bacteroidota > Bacteroidia > Bacteroidales > Prolixibacteraceae > Draconibacterium. The sequence continues at coordinate 41,044 of JADIYN010000035.1, forward strand.
AACTTACTTTCGGAGAAGATTTTCTTGTGAACGAAAAAATGATTGACACAAATTACAGTCGTTTTGATTCACCTTATGTAAATGCTGAAAAGAAGGATAAAACAATTAATATTGAATTCAACGGAAAATCTCTTTTTCTTGATTTCGAAAATATGAATAGAGAAATAAGGTAGCTATTTTTGCTAAGTTAATTGACATTAAATTGTTTTTCTATGCAAATTTAGCTACATTTGAGGAATATTTGTAAATAATGGAGGAACAACAAAGAACATATAACAATATTCCGATGGAAATATCGGTACTTAAAGAAGCAGTTGCAGATTACCGCGCACAAAATAACAGAATAAGCAACATGGAACGTGCCGGTGACCTGATTCGCGTGCGAAGAGGATTGTATGTAGCCGATCCACGATTGAGCAACCAGGAGATTTCGCGCGAATTAATTGCCAATAATTTGTATGGGCCATCGTATGTATCTTTCCAAAGTGCACTCTCATACCACAGGCTTATTCCTGAAAGAGTAAATGCTGTAAGTTCGGCAACAATCCAAAGAGCCAAAAGCTACACAACTCCATTGGGTTTATTCGAATTTGTTACTGTTCCCCGCGATTATTTTCATATTGGAATAGAACAAATAATTGTTGAAAACCAGTATGCATTTTTAATCGCATCGCCCGAAAAAGCTATTTGCGATTTAATTATAACCACATCCGGGTTGAGGTTTCAATCGGTTAAAGCTGCTAGGGAATACCTGATTTATGACATGAGAATAAGCATAGACGAACGTGAAAACTGGGATACCGATATAATTGCCCGATGCTCGGAACACAGCAGAAAAACAAGGGAACTTAATTTTTTAAGAACAGCTTTGCAAAATGGCTGATATTTTTAACCAAATGTTGTCGAGGTACAACATAAAAACAAAGGAGGACAAACAAAATGCAGTACACGAAGTAATGCAGCAAATTTGTCTCGCAGGCTTAAACAGGGCGGGTTTTTTCGACAAAGCTGCATTTTATGGCGGCACCTGTTTACGAATATTTTATAACCTGCCCCGGTTTTCGGAAGACATGGATTTTTCGTTGACGGAGATTGATGACAATTTCAATTTAGAGAACTATTTCGATGCCATTACTAATGAATTTACTTTGCTTGGGCGTGAGGTTCAAATTCAGAAAAAAGAAAAAAGTCAGGACACACAAATTGAATCTGCATTTTTAAAAGACAATACAGACATTGTAAATATCAGGTTTCAAACCGATCCTTCTATAAAAATTAAAATTGAAGTAGATAAGGTTCCTCCGTTAAAATTCAAAACCGAACATAAACTTCTGCTTTTGCCTTTTCGTTTATGACCAGATGTTTTACCCTGCCCGGACTTTTTGCGGGAAAAATACACGCTTTGATGTTCAGAAAATGGCGTAACCGGGTAAAGGGCCGCGACTGGTACGATTTTGAATGGTATATACGAAACAACGTAGCGCTGGATTTTAATCATTTTAAGGAAAGGGCTGTCCAAAGTGAAGGAGTTGATTTTACAAATTTAACGCCTTATCAATTCAAGCAATTATTAAAAGAAAAAATTAACTCAACTAAAATCGAAATGGTAATAGCCGATGTACGCCGGTTTGTTATAAACCCACAGGAACTGGATATCTGGTCAACTGATTATTTTATGCAACTAACTGATATGATGCTTATTAATAAAGAAGAATAAAATGAACCAATTATGAAAATTAAGTTATCGATACTAACTGTATTCTTCTTTACAACATTAGCAGTCAAGGTAAATGCACAAAGCGGTGATAGTAAAAAAATCGATTTAAAAGAAAAACCGGAAAAAACCGGACAACGCATTGTTGACAACATTATTGACCGTCGGTTTGGCTGGCGTTATCAGAAAGTTTGCACTTATTACGGCGCACTAATTTTTGCCGAAGCAACTGAAAATAAAAACATTGCCAAACAAGTTAGCGATGGATATTCAAAATATTTGAGCGGAAAAAAGAAACCACATTCAGGACACGTTGATTACAATGTTTTTGGTATCTGGCCTTTTGAAATTTTTCGTCAAACCGGTGATGAAAAATATTTGACTATTCCGAAAAAACTGGCGGACGATGAATTTGCCAATCCACGCGTAGATGGCTTGACTGAGCTTACCCGTTTTTGGGTTGACGATATGTATATGGTTGGTTCATTGCAGGTTCAGGCATATAAATCAACAAAAGATAAAGTATATCTCGACAGGGCGGCTCTTCAGCTAAAAACGTACTGCGAAAAGCTGCAACGCCCCAACGGCTTATTTTACCACCGCGAAGATGCACCGTTTTACTGGGGGCGGGGAAATGGCTGGGCAGCAGCAGCATTGACAGAGACTTTGCTGGTTTTGCCGGAAACACATGAATATTACAAACCCCTACTGGAAGCCTATCAAAAAATGATGCTCACATTGCTCGATTATCAGGGTGAAGATGGAATGTGGCATCAGTTACTCGACGACCCTGAAAGTTACCCTGAAACTTCATGCACAGGAATGTTTTTATATGCACTGGCAAGTGGAATTGAAAATGGCTGGCTTCCTTCCGAAAAATATTCGGCAAACGTGGAAAAAGCATGGAACGCACTTGCAGGTTATGTAAACCAAAAAGGGGAAGTTGAAAATGTTTGCGTTGGAACAAACGCCAAAGACAATAAAAAACATTATTTAACCCGACCCAAAAAGACTGGTAATTTTCACGGACAGGCTGCAGTTTTGTGGGCTGCAACTGCGATGGTGAGGTTAACAGAAAATTGAAATAAAGTCGTTAACTTTAGGGAAACTTTCAATTTTAAACTTATGGAAAGAAGAAAATTCCTTAAAACTTCAGCCGCAATTGGTTTGATATTAAGTTTCCCAAAATACTTCTCTCAAAACCAATTCAAAATTTACCAAATGTTTTAATTCTGGGCGATTCTATTTCAATTGGCTACACACCTTTTGTAAAAGAAATGCTTGCCGGAAAAGCCAATGTTTATCGCCCCACCTTGGAAAATGGCGAACCTGAAAATTGCGAAGGAACAACAAAAGGCATTCAGAATATTGAAAGATGGTTGACAAACAGCGGGGCCGGCTCCCAATGGGATATTATCCATTTCAATTTTGGATTGCATGATATAAAACATGTTGACCCTGTTACCGGCGAGAACAGTAACAATCCGAAAGATCCGCTGCAGGCTGATTTAAAACAGTATAAAAAGAACATGGAAATAATAGTTGAAAAACTGAAATATTCAGGAGCCCGGTTAATTTACGGTACAACTACCCCTTATCCTGATGATGTTGAGGGAGTCCTCCGTGATCCGGGAATGCCGTTAAAATATAACCGTGCAGCTATAAAAATCATGAATCGGCAAAGTATTGCAATAAATGATTTGTACAATTTTATGCTTCCACGCATGAACGAACTGCAATTGCCAAAAAATGTACATTTTAAGCCTGAAGGTTATAAGGAGCTGGCCGGTAAAGTAGTTGCGAGAATCAATGAAGTTATCAGAGATTTAAATTCAAAATAAAAGCAACAAATGTTTAATCACAAAAAGTCTTGTTAAAACTCAGTTTTTTCATTTTTAGCAATTGTGTGTTTATCAATAAATAAAGTCTTTTTATTCTTTTTATTTCCCCCTACCCTATAAAAACCTTGACTTGCAATAAGTTTATCCTTAACTTGAATCGAAATTTTGTCGAATTACGATCTCATTTTAAATTACTTATGCTATTTCATTATTAATCATAAAAACAATAAATTATGGAACAACTCTTAAAAATTGCTTTTAGCGAACTTGGAACTGAAGAAATTGTTGGCGATCAGCACAACCCGGAAGTATTAAAATATGCCAAAGACACCAAAATAACAGGTGTAACAACTGATGAAATTGCCTGGTGCAGCACTTTTGTAAACTGGGTTGCGTGGAAAGCCGGATTGCAAATGTCGGGAAAAGCAAATGCCCGTTCGTGGTTAACAGTAGGTACAAAGGTCGCTGTTCCTGAACCCGGCGATGTTGTTGTTTACTGGCGCGACAGTCCGCAATCGTGGAAAGGACATGTGGGTTTCTTTCTTGGATTTTCGATTGACAAAAAGCGGATTTATACACTTGGCGGCAACCAGGGAAACCGCGTTTCTGTATCTGCTTACCGGGTTGACAATGTATTGTCATATCAGCGTCTGGGCCAATCAAAACAAGTAGCAGCGCCTGATCCAGTACTTAAACGCGGTAATTCAGGCCCTGCGGTTGTTGCCTTGCAGGATGCCCTTAAATTGCTGGCAATCAATGTCGGAACTTCCGATGGCGATTATGGTAAAAAACTGAAGATGGAATAAAAGAATTGCAAACAAGAAAACCAAATCTCACCATTGACGGAATTTATAATGAAGCAACCCGCGATCTGCTCGAATCACTTTTACAGGCATAAATTTTTGAGAGAAAGCAAAAAAGAGTGAGCAGATGAATTTGAAATCTCACATTCAAAATTCTATTCGCATACATTTTTGCAATTATTAATATTTAAACAATTAAAATCTAAGTCATGGCAAAATTAAATGAATTGACAACAGAAGAATTTAAAGGTCTGTTGGAAGACTTTTATGATGAACCCATTCGCCGAAATAAAATGACAGAGGAAGAAATTGTCGATTTGGCTCAACGACTGAATGAACGGATAAACGTTCCAATTATTGATGAAACCAAAGAAGATAAAATCTTTATTAAAGTAATTTTAAAGATCGATAATTTTTTGTACGATAATCTGCCAAACGAATTTTATGATTTAATTCGAAGTTCGGAAAAAGGTATTGATGAAAAGGAAGCTAAACGTTTGGTGCGCCGTCTAACACGAATGGCCAACGAAAAAGTAGATATTCCATATCTGCCTGAATTTGCTGAAAAATTTGCTATAAAGTTTGTGATTGGAATTGTAGTACGGTCAGCTCGTAAAAAATTAAATTTTGAAGATGTAAGAAAAGAATCTGGTGATTTAGTAATACCTGAATCTGATGATGAAATAGAAAAATTGGTAACCGGATAATATTTCAAAAAACGCACGGTCGCTATTTTTGTGTATAAAAATTGAACCGTGCGTCTTTATATTATTAAAATTTTATAGAAAGCCCTACTCCAAACATTTCCATAAACTGAATCATTGGCGCGCTTTTCCCATCTTTATCCTCAATATTTATATCATCATCATAAATCATTTGAGTTAAGAAATTGGCCGACAGCCACTCGTTTACTTTCATGTTGAGCATAAAAGTCCAGTCAACATCAATATTTGCCGGATTATGAAAATAGTTCGAAAATAAATCGAGTTTTGTTGATGCGGTTACATTTTTTACGATCTCCTTTTGTGCTCCAAATCTAACGCTTCCCCCAAATTCAGCCCTGAACTTTTTACCCGGTTCAACGCCAAATTCACCGGCTGCCGACAAAGCATCGTCACCAACAATTGTGAATTTTCCTGTTGCAGGTGAAATAAACAAGGTTAAAAATTCATTTTTATAATCCATACCCAAAGCAACATTAATATATGCCGGCGCCAAAAATTTTGAAATGTAGGTGTCGTTGGGAGTTCGCGGATAATTATAACCCGCAGCAAACTGAGATTTAAAATTCACAAGTGCCGCATAATTCCAACCTGTGCCTGTATTATAACCGAGTTTTGAGTTGAATTCAATTCTGTCGCTGGACTTTGTCATGTCGTTTCCATCTTCTTTTAAAAATCCATAGCGTAAATCCACATAATTATCCCAGCTCAAACTATCCTTTTTGTAATTGGCCAGATAATTCAGCATAAACACACCCGACATGGAACTTTGCCCCCCGCTGCCCAATTGGTTAGCGAGACCTGCGAAAAGTTAGCAGAAATTAAACCACTTTTTTTCCAGTATGAAAGAGAATCTGTTTGTTCCTGGGCAAATACCAAAACAGGGAACAACAATAACAGCAATAATAATTTTTTCATTTTCAGATAGATTTAAAGATTAAGAATTAAACAAAAACTATTTTATTATTTTTTACAGAATAACAACAAATGTCAGGAATGGTTCTAAAACGTCATCTATGTTGACAAGAATTTTTGTTATTTTTTGAAAATTACATAAAATCAATATTCAAAATATACATTTTAGCCTCTATTTAACATGCAAATCTAATTTCAAATTTCAATAGAATACTTTAAGATATTGTTTTACTTATTTTTTTTACGTAACTTTTTCTACCACTAAAAGCAACATATTCAAATCGTTAAATGCTTGCTGTTCTTTGAAAAGGATTTTAAATTCAATTCTTTCTATGAAGCTTATTTGTCTATCGGTTCGGAATTTACGGTATGATTGCTGAAATAGATTAAACAATTCCGCGAGCAATGATCTCTTTACCCCAAATCAAAATATCTTTTTATTTAATCTTCTGAAATAAAAAAAAATTATGAAAAAATTTACATTCTTATTCCTTATTTCTATCCTCGTTTGTCAAATTAATTTATTCGCTCAGCGAGGAACAATTGTTAATGCAATTCCGGTTGCAACCCTCACTCCTGCGCAAATAATGCAAGGCCTGCAAATAAACATGGATGAAACCAGCTTTGCGTTAATCGATAATTTTACCTACAAAAAATACAGTGTCAACGCTGTTAAAGTAATTTACAACACAATTGACGGAAAAGGTAATCCAACCATTGCCTCCGGGGTAGTTTTTCTGCCGGCTGTGCAAAACGAAACTTATTTGCCGGTGTTTTCATACCTGCACGGAACTTTAACAAGGGATGCTGATGTACCTTCGAACCTGGTTGGAATTGAATCAACTATAGGTTGGATCATGTCAATGGACGGCTACATTTCGGTTTTGCCCGATTATATTGGCTTGGGTGAAGGGCCGGGTATTCATCTTTATACCCATTCCGAATCGGAAGCATCAGCAAGTATTGATTTGTTAAAAGCTGCAACACTGCTCTGTTTAAATCCACTAATTAAATCAAAGCCCGACGGAAATCTTTACCTGAGTGGTTATTCGCAGGGAGCGCATGCAGCATTGGCTACCCAAATGGAACTTGAAGCAAAACCACTGCCAAATCTCACTTTGCAAAAAACTGTTGCAGGTAGCGGAGCCTACAGTCTTTCTTATATTCAAAAGAACTTTATTTTAATAATCCTACTTATACCAACCCTTCATTCCTGCCTTATCTGCTTTTAGGTTATCAGGATGTTTATGGAAATCTTTACTCTAATCTGAACCAGGTTTTTGTTCCTCCCTATAATACTGAAATACCGGGATATTTCGATGGATTAAAGGACGTTGAAGAAATTGACGGTTATTTACCTGCAAACTGGAAATCGATGTTTGTACCCAAATACCTTTGGAATATACAGTACAATTATTTTCACCCGGTAAATATCGACTTAAGAAAGAATGATCTTATTAACTGGAAACCTAAAACCGATTTGTACCTGTATTTCAGCACCGGCGACGAACTTGTAGCCAAAGAAAATTCGATGCTTGCTTATTTATCTTTTCTTTTTAAAGGAAGCAGAAAAGTAACCTGTTTACCCGTTAGCAGTTTAACACACGCTGCTACTGCTCCTTACGTTTTATTGCTCGCTAAAATTCAGTTTGATTGTGCATCGGGTATAAATCCATGTGGATTGAGTCTCACGGCATTAGCCGGTTTGTTAAAATCAGGATCAACCACAGATCTTTCGATGTTTGAAGCGGCATTGAATGAAAACGCAACGCTTGATGAAAATGAAATTTATGCAAACAGGGAAATTAAAACCTATTTTGATGTTACCGATGAAAAAACACAACTTCTGAATATTTACCCAAATCCTTCAAACGATGTGGTTTCTATTGAAATTCCATCAGAATTAGGTTTGAATTCAAGATTAAGCATGTATGACATGCAGGGAAAAATTGTTCACAATGAAATTGTTACAAGAGATATCATTCAACTGAATGTAAAACAATTTGGAACCGGTGTCTATAAAATTGTTTTAAACGGCAATGTAAACCGAACTGCAACTTTAGTTGTAAATTATTAAAAATATTTTGTCATCTGTTCAGTCATTTTTGTGATGGACAGCAATTTAATAAAGAACCGTTTTTACTTCAAAATGAAGAAAGAACGGTTCTTTTATATTTCAATTACCGGCAATTTTGGCAACAAAGTTATTGGTATTGTTTTTGTAAATTACAGACCTGTTAATTAAAAATGATATGAATTCAAAAACATCCATTCTGCTTACCTTTTTTATTGCATTTATTTCTTTAACAGGCTACTCTCAATCAATCAGCAACATGAAAAATGGTTATGAATATTCCTGGAAAAAAATCGACTCGCTTGAAATGGCCGGACTGCCTCGAACTGCTTTAATCGAAGTTGAAGATGTTTATGAAAAAGCAAAAACCGGAAAAAATACAGCACAACTTTTAAAATCGCTGATTTTTAAAATGAAATTCAGCTATGCCTTTGAAGCTGATAATTATGCAAAACAGATTTTAAAGCTGGAAGAAGATGCAAAAAAAATGGGCTTTCCTGATTCGGCTGTCGCTCATTCCATGCTGGGAGAAATGTATTGGAACTATTTTACGCAAAACCGTTACCGGTTTTATAACCGTACAAAAACAGTTGATTTTACACCAAACGATCTTCAAACCTGGAGCTCCGACCAGATTTTTGAAAAATCACGCGAACACTATTTAAGTTCAATCAGCGAAAAAGACAAACTTTACAAAATTGAAGCTGATTCTTTGCTGAAAGAAATTATCCAAAAAGGTTATCCCGAAAACTTCCAGTTCAAAACTGTTTATGATTTCCTTGCTTTTCGTGCCATCGATTTTTTAAGGTCCGATGAGGTTTATCTTGCAAAATTCACCCCATCATTTAACATGGTTGACGAACGTTTTTTTGGCACTGTCAGCGTCAGACCTTCAACGCATAAATTTTGCATTTCAAAAATCAACGAACCCTGAAAAAGATGAACTGTTTATTAAAGCGCTTGAAAACCTGTTAAGCGAATGTTCTGATTATCCTGATATTCATGCTGAAGTAAAATTCCGGATGGCACAGGCAATTTATACCCGCGGAAATAATTTCAGTATAAAAACATACGAAAAAAACCGCTGGGATTATAAAACAGCTAAAAATATATGTGACGAAATTCTCGAAAAGAGCAACCTTGTTGACAGTTTCACCCTTGAAAACTGCCGGGCACTAATTTCAACAATCACGGAAAAACAGCTCACAGTTACCACCGAAGAGGTTTTAATTCCTAATGAATCATCGCCGGCACTGGTTAATTTCCGGAACGTTGATTCAATTTATGTGCGGATCATAAAAAGTTCATATAAAGAATTTGACACACTGCAACAAATCGTGAACCGGCAAATTAAACTCGACAATAATCAAACTTATGAAAAGCTTATGGCTGACACGTTGCAGCAATTCAAACCCATAAAATCGCTTTCAATCAATCTGCCAAAAACTTCAGATTATCACGTACATTCGGTAGAAATAATTCTGCCTGAACTTTCTGCCGGACAGTATATTTTTCTTTTTTCTGCTGACCCGTCATTTACTTATTCTGAAAATGCAGTTGCCTTTGATTTCAAATCAGTATCAAACATAAGTTTTATAAATCGTCAAAATAAAGAGGGAGATCAGGAATATATTTTATTTCACCGCCAAACCGGAAAACCTTTGATTGATGTTTATGTAAAACCGTTTTTTGTGAAATATGATTACCGGCAAAGAAAATCAACCATCGAAAACTTTGAAACTTTGAAAACCAATAATGAAGGTTTTGTAAAAATAAAACCCCGTGAAAACAATACAACCCTTGTTGTTGTATTTAAAAACGGTAAGGATTCACTTTCAACAAAATATTTCAATGAACAATTTGGAAACGGTATTTACTTTGATAAAAACAGCAATGAAAAAGAATGGGAAACCCAAACCGTGCTTTTTACCGACCGTGCCATTTACCGGCCAGGGCAAACCGTTCATTTTAAAGGAATTGTATATAAAACCGATTTCGAAAAGAAACATGAAATTGTTACAGGTTTCTTGACCACGGTGACGCTTTTTGATGTAAACAGCCAAAAAATCTCCGAACTGCAGTTAAAAACCAACGAATTTGGAACTTTTAGCGGAAGTTTTATCCTGCCACAGGGAGGACTAAACGGGATGATGTCGATTCGGGAACAAAATGGCCAGAAATATTTTCGTGTTGAAGAATACAAACGGCCAACTTTTGAAGTGGAATTGGAAAAAACCAAAGGCACACCAGAAATTGGAGAAGAAGTTTTGGTAACTGGAATCGCCAAATCCTTTACGGGTGCTACAATTGACGGAGCAAAAGTAAAATATAACATTGTGAGAAACTCCCGTTTTCGGGAATGGTACCGCCGGCCGCAGCGAAATATTGAAGCGCCGGTTTCAAGTGGAGAAACCACAACAAATGAAAAAGGGGAATTTGAGTTCACATTCAATGCAGTACCTGATTACAACGACGACATTCAATTGAAACCCAGCTACAATTTTACTGTAACAGCCGATATTACTGATATTAACGGCGAAACACGATCAGCAACAAAAACCATTGCGATTGGGTACACAGCTTTAATTTTGAAATCAGATTTTCCTGATCTGGCGGATAAAACAAAATTAGATTCTGTGCAGATTTCAACAACAAATCTTGAAGGTGAGTTTGAACCCGCAAAAGGCGAAATAACGATTTATAAATTGGAATCACCGGATAAAACCTACCGCGACAGGTACTGGGAAATTCCCGACACTTTTATTTATTCCGAAAAGGATTTCCATGCAAAACTACCTCACAACCAGTATGTCGATGAAAATAATTTCATGACATGGAAACAGGAAAAAATTGTTCAGCGCGGAGATTTTGACACGGGGATTTCAAAATCTTTTCAACTTCAAAAACCCAATAAATGGAGTTCGGGAAAATACATGGCTGAATTAAAATCGACAGATAAATTTGGGACTGAAGTAACGTCAAAAACCTGGTTTACGCTTTATTCTTCAAAAGAAAACAAAATGCCTTTTGCAAAAACCGACTTTTTTAACCTGGAAAAAAACGAAGCAAAACCCGGCGACACAATTCATTTCCTTGCCGGAACTTCAGAAAAAGAAATAACAGTTTTGTATGAACTGGAACAAAACGGGAAAATACTTGAAAAGAATTGGCTGACAATTAAAAACAGCCTTCAGAAAATAAATATTCCAATAACAGAAAACTACAGCGGAAACGTTGATTTGAACTATGTTTTTGTAAAAAACGGGCGGGTTTACAACCATTCTGAAATAATTCGGGTGCCTTATTCGCAAAAGGAAATTGCCATAAAATTTGAAACTTTCAGGGATAAACTTGCACCGGGTGAAGCAGAACAGTG